>JANRIQ010000009.1:0-4714 GCA_033764775.1 Hyphomicrobiales bacterium
TCACGATAAGGCGTAATTCGCTGATTTGGCGTGTTGAATCCGGCCAACGCCGCTCGGCCACAAGCGTGCGGACATGGGTCTCGTAGTCGAAGCGGGGCACCGCGTCGTCGGGCTGCGGGGACAGCCGCGCCATGGCGATCCTCCCGCCCGCCAATGCCTCGAACACAGGAAACCGGCCGCCTCGCGTAAGCCCGTGGACGAGCGCGGTAATGAAAACCGTCTTGCCGGCGCGGGACAGGCCGGTGACGCCGAGCCGGATCGTTGGATTGAACAAGCCCCCGCCGAACTCAATGAGGGCGCGGGCGGCGAGCCTCGCCTGATGCGCGAGGTCGGACACTGTCGAAAGCTCCATCCGTCCTACATAAGGCGTCGCCTGCCCCCGCGACAGACGGTTGCGAACGGACGGGGATTTGCCGAGAGGTCCGCAGAGGTCGTGACAAGCCTAGCCGACACGTCGGCCGACCTCCTGTCCAGTCATTGTGTTGAGCTGGAGCGTCAAGCCGCTCCAGTGTCATGGCCGGGCGCGCCATACCGGCGAGCCTTGGTGGATGTCGGGGGGGTGCGGCTACCCGATGCAGCCGCCCGACCATGAAGAAGGCCCCACACGACGCAGGACCCCCAACCCCCAACACCTCATGCGCATACATATTCCCTCGCGCAGGGCCCGCGGGACGCTATCGTTAAGCGCCCGCGCCGGGCAGCGGGGGTGGGCAAAGGCCTGAGCCGGATGCAAGAGAGTATCCAGATCGGAGGCGTCCCCTATGGATGGGGCGATCGTGCGGTCACGGTTGCGCCCGGCGGCGGCTGTCGGCTCCTGACGGGCCCGCCATGCGGTTTTTGTAGGCGATGCCCAACGCTGTTGCCACCGCAAGGGTCGCCAGCCCGAGGAGATACGCGTCGCGATGGCTCGGGGCGACTTTTCCTGCTGTGCCCGACAGGCGCTTGGCCACCGTGCCCGCCGTACCGCTGAGTTGACCCGTGGTGCGTCGCGCCGCCTCGGTGGTTTGCGCCACTCGTTCCTGGACATCGCGCGTCACCGAGGTCGCCATATCACTCGCCTGGCGGGCCATATCCGAAACGGCCTGGCTCGCCCCCTCGACGCTCTTTTCGACCTGTTGCCTCACGGCCCCGGCGGTGTTGGCAGCTTGGGCGAGAAATTCTCGCTGCCGGCTCGGTTCGCGGGGGTTGGTGCGCATGAGGCTAAATAATCCGCCGCCGACCAGGAGGGTCGCGACCGGCGGATGACGGTAGAGCCTCCACCCGAGCCCGGCCGCGATCGCCATCGTCGCGAGGGGATTGGCGGATACCCGGTCGAGGATGTCATCCCAGACGCTTCGCGCCTGATCCAGGGCCGCGTCGCGGGCGCGACCAACCCATTCGTCCCGACGCTGCCGAGCCTCCCTCGATAAGTCGAGCCTGACGCTGTCGATGGTCTGCGGCGAGCGCAGTCGCATGATGTCGTCCACGACGCGGATGCGCGCCTCCTCGACCTCGCGCTCCAGAATGTTGAGTTCAGCTTGGCTCATCGATTCTCGCCCGTCATCGGTTCGGCGTTTTCGGGGACGACGCTCGGGCTGCCCTGCGGTTCCTTGCCGGTAACCGCGCTCTTGAACGCGCCGGCGACCTCTCCGGCGAGGTCCTTGAGCCCCTCCACGTCGAGACCGCGTTCCGCCGCGCGGGCGCGCAAGGTCTCGCCCGCCTCGCTGGCCGCCTCCCGGAGGTTCTCGCCGGCCTGATAGGCCGTTCCGGCAAGGGCCTCGCGGGCCGGTCCAAGCGCCTGCTCTTCGGCTTCCGTGCGCGGGAGCAGGGCCGCAAGGGCGGCGCCCGCGACGAAACCGACCGCCGCAATGGCGAGCGGCTGATCGCGCATCATGGTTTCAAATCCTTCTTGAACACTTGATTGAGCGCGCGTCATGCGCCGCCGGGCTGTGTCGGCGTATTCCGTCAATGTGTCGGCTGTCGAGCGCGCCGCGCCGGCCGCTCGCCCGGTGGCCTCCAACATATACTCGCCGGCCGCTTCGGCGGCTCGCGCCACCTCCTCGCTCATTTGCGCCGCCCGGGCTCTTGCCGCCTCGCCATATTCCGCCACACGCTCGCGCGTCGCCTCCGCATAGGCGCGCGCCTGATCGGCGACGCCCTCCGCCTGGCCGCGGGCACGCTCGAAGCCGCCCAGACCCGCACGCTCGCGTTCCGCATAGGTGTTTCGATAGTACTCCGAGGCCACGCCGCGCGACGGGTACTCTACCTGCTCCTGCTGCGAGGTACCCCGTCCCGTCCGCATGAGGAGCGCCGCACCCGCGAGCATCAACAGGAGCCCTTCGGGGTTGCGCGCGATCGTCGACAGGATGCCGTTGCCGATACCCCCGGAAGATCCGAGCCCGTGCTGTTCACTGCTGCCGTAGACACTCATGACAATTGCTCCTTGGCGGCTCTGATGTCGGCATTGAGCTGCCTTACCGCGCGCCGCGGGACGAGGCTCTGATTGGCCGCCGAGCGGCCATAGAGGTAGAAGGCGAGCGCGATGACGGCGGTGGCGGCAGCGACGCTCAGGCTCGCCCAATGCAGAGCCATTCCCTGGCTCGCAATCCACAACACGACCCCCTGGGCGAGGAGCATGAGCGCGAGCAATGCAAACACGCCGGCGATTGCGTAGCCGATGCCGGCGCTCATGATGTTGCCGAGCTTCTCCGACATCTCCGCGCGCGCGAGCCGCAGTTCCTTCTGAACGAGGTTGTTGAGGTCAGCCGCGAGTGTCGACATCAGGCGCGTGAGGCCCGAATCGCGAAAGGTGTCATCGGCCATGGAACTGGTCCGTCCGTGCATAGTCGTCGCCATATCCCGCGGTGGATCCCATGCGGGATGACCAATCTTCCTCGCCGGCGTAGGACGCTTGCGAGCGGCTCTGCCGACCTTCGGAGGCGTTCACCTTCACCATGCGCAGAACAATGAACCCGAGCGCCGCGGCCGCGCCGAACACGACGGCCGGGCGGCGGCGCGCGTAATCGGAAGCGGCGCGCACGAGGTCGTCCACCGTCTGATCGCGAATGTCGCGCGAGAAATCCTCGATCCGATCAGCCGCGCCGCGCACGAAATTCGCGAGGTGAGGGGAGGTCTCATTCAGTGTCTCGGCGGCCGTGCGGGTCGACTCGGAAATTCGCTCGATGACGTCCGCACCGGCGGAGACCTGCTCATTGAGCATGCCCTTGACGTTTTCCTTCGCCTGCCCGGCGAGCGACGCCGCCGCGTCCTGGGCTCGGCTCCCCATGCGCCGAGCGGCCTCTGCCATGTCGGCGGCGGTCCCTTGCGCGGACGCCGTGGCGGACCGCGCCGCCGCTCGGATGTCCTGTGAGAGCTGGTCTTCCGAGAACTGATCTTGCGAGAACTGATCTTGCGCACCATGTGTGGACCCGCTCATCGACGCGCCGCCCGAGCTTCGCGTCGCGCCGCCGGCGGCGTCATAGTCAACGCCATCCGGTTCGCCGATCGAATCAGGCGACATCGGCCCCGCGCTGGGGCGCATCTTTTCATTGGTTGCCATGGGACGCCTCCATTGCCGCATCAACCGGGCTGGGGGCGCATGGTTCCATCGCAATGGTGCGCGCCAACGAGACGAGAGCGCGACGTTCGCGCGCAGCAAGCTCGCTTCGTATCGCGCGTTGGTCATCTCCCGATCCACGTCACCAGGCAGGCGGTCGAGCGAATTCGTACTTCGCTTTCCCATAGCGGAGCCGCGAGCGGACCCCGGCTTAGTCCTTTCGCCCCCCAACGCCGTTTGCTAATCGGAACATTAGGAAGGGTGGCCGAGTGGTTTAAGGCACCGGTCTTGAAAACCGGCAGAGGGGCAACTCTCTCGTGGGTTCGAATCCCACCCCTTCCGCCAAACGGAGAAGGGTCCATTCCGGGGACATGGTTTACACCGGATACCGGAGAGATGGTTTACAGCTTCTCCGGAGCGAAGGGGTTGGTCGCGGGTTCGACGCGGCCGTTTTCTCCATCGAAGAATCCTAAATCGTAGTGGAGGAAGCAGACCAGCCAGATCTGGTCGTCGACCTCGCGGATGCCGACAATTTGGCCGGTGAAGACTTGGCTGAGATTGATCTTGCGTCTGCCGATGAAGATTCGTCCGCAGCGGGTGACCCGCACGGTTCGATCGTGGAAGGGATATTCCGGCTCCTCGGGCGGGCGATAGACCCGCGACAGCGGGGTCCTAGATTGGCGTGGCGGGATAGCGAACCCACGAGTCTCATCAATTCGCGGCGCCGCCTCCGGCGGCCCGCCACAAATTCGCCGGCAAATCCTATTCACCTCTTAACCAAGGTCCGATCGGCCCGTTTCCCGGCGTAAGGTTAGCGGGTATGGTGAATGGGCCGCGCGCCGAGGGGCGTCGCCGGTCATTGAACCTGGACGGTCGGAATTTTGGGGGCACTTTCGCGGATGGGGGGTAGCGACTTTCGCGTCACGGTCGTGCGCGGCGCAACGCTGGCGATCCTGGCGATTGCCGGGCTGGCGCTCGGCGGCTGCGCGTCGTCTGACCGGCTGAGCCAAAAGGTCGACCCGCGCTATGGTGTGGCGTCGAGCCCGCGTGTGGTCGAGTTCGGCCAACCCGTGCCCAAGGGTGGCGGCGTCTACCGGGTCGGAAAGCCCTATATGGTCGCCGGCCGCGAATATGTGCCGGAGGAGAATTTCAACTATCGCTCTGAGGGCATGGCGTCGT
>JANRIQ010000011.1:0-1689 GCA_033764775.1 Hyphomicrobiales bacterium
CGGACGAACACCGGCGTCCGCGCGCCGAGCGCTTGAGCTTGTTGATGGCTCCGCGCACGGCGCGCTCGCCAAACCCGAAACGATGAAGTATTTAACCGCAGGACTCTCTGAATAAACGTGGGAGCCAAAGGGCTCACATCAGCGCCAATGACATTCCTGGATCCCGCCTTTCGCCGGGATGAGCGGGGGGGGGAGATTTGCTCCCAAATCATTCGCCTCACACCCTCCCAAACACCACCACCGCATTAAGCCCACCAAACGCAAACGAGTTCGACACCGCAAGATCCACGCGCCGCTCCCGCGCCTCATTGGGGCAATAGTCGAGGTCGCAGGCGGGGTCGGGCTCGTCGTAGTTGATGGTCGGGGGGATGACGCCTTCCTCTAAGGTCTTGATCGCAGCGATCGCCTCGATCGCGCCGGCGGCGCCGAGGAGGTGCCCGTGCATCGACTTCGTCGACGAGACGACGAGCGCGTCCGCGCCCGCGCCGAACACCTCGCGTATCGCTTTTGTTTCGGTGGGGTCGTTCAACAGCGTGCCGGTGCCATGGGCGTTGATGTAGATGCGCGCAGGATCGGCGCCCGAAACGCCCGCCAGCGCGGTTTTCATCGCGCCCGCCGCGCCCTCGACCGCGGGGTTGATCATGTCCTTGCCGTCGGCGTTCATGCCGAAGCCGGCGAGTTCGGCGTAGATTTTGGCGCCGCGTTTTTTCGCGGCCTCCATTTCTTCCAGCACCAATACGCCCGCGCCCTCGCCGATGACGAGGCCTTTGCGGTTTTTCGAGAACGGGCGGCAGAGCTCATCCGACATGATGTGCATCGCCTTCCACGTTTCCATGGCGCCGTAGGTCAGCAGCGCCTCCGACGCGCCGGCGAGCGCGGCGTCGGCCGCGCCGTGGCGGATCATGTCGGCCGCGACGCCGATTGAGTGCGCGCCGGACGCGCAGGCCGAGGAGATCGCGAAGGCGGGGCCCTTGAGGCCGAAGCGGATGGAAAGATGGCTCGCCGGCGCGTTCGGGATGATCTTGAGGATCGACAGGGGATGGGGCTTTTTCCCGTGCTTCAGCATCGCGAGATAGGCGGTGTCGAACGTCGTCTGGCCGCCGATGCCGGTGCCGATGATCGCCGCGGTGCGCCCGCCCAAGCCGTTCGCGAAATCGACGCCGCTGTCCTTCACCGCTTCGTCGGCGGCGGCGACGGCGAGTTGCGTGAAGCGGTCGGCGCGCGTCATCTCGCGCCCGAGGCCCTCAATGCGCGCCTCGAACCCGTCGATGGGCGCAATGGGCAGCGTAATGGCGTATTCATCGCCCGCGGTCAGCGTGCGCCGCAAAATGCCGCAGACCCCGCGCTTCGCGTTCGCCCAGAATTCAGGAACATCAGCGCCCGTCGCGCAAATCCCGCCAAGGCCGGTGACGACGACGCGCCGCGCCATCTACGCCTTCCCGGCGAGCGCTTTGACGACATCGACAAGGTCGCCGACCGTCTTCTTGCCTTCGAGCGGATTTTCATTCGCGTTGAACGGGATTTCGAGGCCGAGCTTTTCCTCGATTTCATAGATGATCTCGACAATCGCGAAGCTGTCGATGCCTAGATCGGTGATGAGCGTGTCGCGCGTCGGGTCAGCGGTGAGGCCGACCGCGTGGCCCTTGATGATGTCGTGAATGCCCTGATCGAGGTCGGACATACGTTCCT
>JANRIQ010000014.1:0-92947 GCA_033764775.1 Hyphomicrobiales bacterium
GCCGGGCCGTAATAGCCGGGCGGGTGATCGAGGTCTGCGACCTGCTCCAGCACTTTCGAGGCGGTGAGCGGCTGCGCCGTCGGCGGGGGAGGTTTCAGCACGCCGAAGCCGTCGAGCGTCTGCAGCGGCGCCAGCACTTGCGACGCGTCGGAGGACGCAGCCGCGCTGCTGCTGTCGGCGCCGGTTCCGCCCTCGGTCACGATCGGCGCCGAGGTGCCGAGCGTCGCGATCCGCTGCAGCATTTCGACGAACAGGCCCGAGATCGGCACGTTCGACCAGTCCGAGTTTGCGGTGATGTGGAACAGCACGATCTTGCCCTCGCCGCGCTGCGCAGCGGTGACGAGCGGCGTGCCGTCCTTGAGCCGCGCCCACACGGCGACATCGCCGCCGAGGCGGGCCGGATCTGCCAGCACCTGCCGGTTGACCGTCACGTCGGGAGGCACGGCGAGGCCCGCGAACAGGCTTGAATCCTCGAACGCCGATAGTGGCTGCGGCGTCGACCAGGACAACGCGCCGCCGAGCGTCCGCCCGCCCATCCTCAGCGGCACCGGCAACAGGTCGTCACCGCCCTTCTCGAGCCGCGGACCCGCGAACCGCACCAGCACGCCGCCCTTGTTCACCCACTCCGCCACGCGATCCCGCACCGCGCCCGTCAATGTGCCGATGTCGGCCAGCACCAGCACGTTCGCGTTCTGCTGCAACACCCAGTCGACGCCGGCGGCGAGGTTTGAATCCTTCGGCTGCACCAGCTCCGAGAACGGCGCGAGCGCCTTCTGGATGTAATAGAGCGGCGCCAGCAGCGGCTGCGCCTGCTCGCGGTTCTCGCCCGAGATCAGCGCGATGCGCTTCCACTGCGAGCGTGCGTCGAGCAGGCTGACCGCGCCCGCCGACTGTTCCGCACCCAATTCCACCCGCGCCACCTGATTGCGCAGTTCGAGCGGCAATTCGAATACGACCTTGGACGTGTCGGCACCTGCCGCAAACGCGAATTGCGCCTCGCCCAGCCGCTGACCGCGGGCTGACAGCGCATGCACGGTACCGGAGCGCAAGCCCCCGCCGGAGCGCAACAGCGTCGCCTCGAGCTTGCCCTGGGTGCCGACGCCGGCAAACACGCCGATCGCCTCGGTGCCGGCCGCGTCGTCGATGGCAGCGAACGTGCCGTCGCGCGCGATTTGAGCGAGCCCGTCGGCGAACTTTCCGGCCTCCGCCTTGTGGTCGATGCCGTCGTTGAGCCAGACGACGCTCGGCGACGCCGCGTTGCCGGCGGCGAGCACCGATTGCAGCGCGGCGAGCGCCTGCGCGCGGTCCGGCATGAACGGCTGCGGCTGCATCGCGGCTGCCGTCGAGCGCGCGTCCCGCGGCGCCTCGATCTTCACCGCACGCACCTTGGCCGGGCTCGCCGTGGGCAGCAGCACGACCGCCCGTCCGCCGGCTTCCGCCTCGCTGACGATCCGATCCACCATGCGCATGCGCTCCGCCCACCGCGGCGCGGCGGCCCAGCCGTTGTCGACCACTATGACGACCGGCCCGGTGCCCTTCAATGCCGTCTCGCGCGTCGGGTTCAGGATCGGCTCGGCCAGCGCCATGATGACGAGCGCGGCGGCGAGTAGCCTGATCAGGAGTAGCCACCAAGGCGTCTTGGCCGGGGTCTTCTCGCGGTTCTCGAGCCCGACGAGAATGCGCGTCGGCGGAAATTCGACCTGCTTCGGGCGCGGCGGCACGGTGCGCAGCAGCCAATAGAGTATCGGCAGCGTCACGAGCGCCGCCAGCAGCAACGGGTTTGCGAACGCGAGCCAGCCGAGCGTCATGCGCTAGCGCTCCCCGCCGCCTGTTCGTTGCCGCCGTGGCCCTGCCAGCGGTATCCGCCCGCCTCGCCGTGCAGCCGCATGATGAGCGTCAGCAGCGGCTCGGTCGCCGGCCGGTCGGTATGATGCACCAGCAGCGACCAGCCGATGCGCTTCGCGATTTCGCCGAGCGCAGCGCGATGCGCCTCGAGCCGCGCCCGGTAGAGCGGCCGCAGCGTCTCCGCGCGATCCGCGATCCAGCGTTCGCCGCCCTCGGGCCCATGAAACTCCGTGCGCCCGTCGTAGGGCAGTGTCTCCTCGGCCGGATCGAGCACCTGCACCATATGGCCGCGCACGCCTTGGCGCGCGTAAGCTTCCACCGCGGCGCGGATGTCGCCGGGCGGCTCAAGAAAATCGCTCACGAACACAGCGCCGGAGAAGCGGTTGAGGGTCACCGCGGGTGGCAAGCTTGCGTCGGCGCCCTTGTCCTCGGACTTCGCATACCCCGCCGCGAGCCGCTCCATGGCGCCACGCTGAGCGGTCGGGGCGAGAAGGCCCGCCGCCGCCACCCGTTCGCCGCCCTGGATGAGCAACTCGGCCACGGCGAGCGTGAGCACCATGGCCCTATCGGCCTTCGACGCGGGCGACAAACGCGAGCGAAACCGCATGGACGGCGACCGGTCGAGCCACAGCCAAACGGTGTGCGCGGCCTCCCATTCGCGCTCGCGGACATAGAGATGGTCGGAACTGGCGGAGCGCCGCCAATCAATCAGCGGGGCGGCGTCGTTTTGTCCGTAATGCCGGAACTGCCAGAACGTCTCGCCCTGCCCAGCCTGCCGCCTGCCGTGCACGCCGTAGGCGACCGTCTGGGCCACGCGCTTCGCCTCGATCATCAGAGCGGGCATGCGCTTGGCGAGCGCGTGCGCCTCATGTGGCGGATCGGCCGCGGCGCCCTGTTGACCGAACAAACCAGAAAGCCGGCCCATGGCGGTCATCCGACCGTTTTGGTCAGATCGGCGATCACGTCGCGGATCGAGGCGCCCTCGGCCCTCGCGGCGAACGAGAGCGCCATGCGGTGCTTGAGCACAGGCTCGGCCAGCGCGAGCACGTCGTCGATGGAGGGCGCCAGGCGTCCGTCGAGCAGCGCCCGGGCGCGGCAGCACAGCATGAGCGCCTGGCTGGCGCGCGGGCCAGGGCCCCAGGCGACCAGTTCGTTGACGCGCGCGGTGGCTTCATCGCCGCCGGGCCGCGCCGCGCGCACCAGGCGCAAAATCGCGTCGACCACCCCATCGCCCACAGGCAGCATGCGGACCAGCCGCTGAGCCGCGAGCAGCTCCGGCCCGGAAAACACGGGCGTGAGCTGCTTCTGCTCGGCGCCGGTCGTGGCGAACAGCATGCGGCGCTCGGCCGCCACGTCCGGATATCCCACGTCGATCTGCAGCAGAAAGCGGTCGAGCTGCGCCTCGGGCAGCGGATAGGTGCCCTCCTGCTCAAGCGGGTTCTGCGTCGCCAGCACGTGAAACGGCGTCGGCGTGTCGTAGCGTTGCCCGGCGACGGAAACATGATGCTCCTGCATCGCCTGCAGCAGCGCGGACTGGGTTTTCGGGCTCGCCCGGTTGATTTCGTCCGCCATGAGAAGCTGGGTGAAAACCGGCCCTTTCACGAAACGGAAGGCGCGTCCGCCGCCCGCGCTTTCCTCCAGCACCTCCGCGCCGGTGATGTCCGACGGCATGAGATCGGGCGTGAACTGGATGCGCTTGGCGTCAAGGCCGAGGAGCTTGCCGAGCGCCTCGACGAGGCTCGTCTTGGCGAGACCGGGAACGCCGATAAGCAGCGCATGGCCGCCCGACAGCAAAGTGATGAGCGTGAGATCCACCACCGCCTGCTGGCCGAAGATGACCGACTGCACGCCGGAGCGGATCTTGTCGATTTTCTGAGCGGTCGCCTCGACGCGTGCGACGACGTCGCCCTCGGACTGGGTTACTGTCAGCATCGTTTGATGGTATATCCTCGATTGCCTGTTGCAAAATTACCGTTTGGTTAGCTTACACTGCAGCCCCGGCGCACGTCACGTTTTCTTGCGCGGCCCTCAAACCCAGGATTTCTTTTCCGTTGCACCCCGCCGGCGCACCATCCTCCGCACCCTACTCGCTGGCGGATTTCGCGGCGCGGGCGTCAACCAGCGCTGCGCCGCCGGAGGCCTGGCCGCGCGAGGCCGTGGCCGAGATGACCGCGCGCCACCCGGACTTGCGCATCGCGGCGGTGCTGATCGGCGTCGTTGAGGACGCGCAAGGCGCGCGCATGCTGTTCACGCGACGGGCCGATCACTTAAGCGCCCACGCCGGCCAGATTTCATTTCCCGGCGGCAAGCTTGAGCCGTCCGACGCCTCCCCCATCGAGACGGCGCTGCGCGAGGCGGAGGAGGAGATCGGGCTCGCCCGGGCCTTCGTCCGCCCGCTGGGTTTCCTCGATCCGCATCTGACCGGCACCGGCTTCCAGATCGTGCCCGTTCTCGCCGCGCTTTCGCCTGGTTACGAACTACGCCTCGATCCGCGCGAGGTCGCCGAGACCTTCACCGCGCCGCTGGATTTCGTGCTGGACGCGCGCCGCTTCCGCGAGCACCGCATCGAATGGAAGGGCGTCCCGCGCATCTTTCACGCCGTCGAGTTCGGCGAGCGGTTCATTTGGGGGGCGACGGCCGCTATGCTGCTCGCCATCCGAGAAAGGCTGTATCCGGAATGCCCAGAATCCTAGTCATCAGTTTGCTGCTCTTGCTGCTGCCGTTGTTGATCTACCTGGCGGTAGCCTATTTGCGGCGCTCCGGAACCGGTGAGGGGGCGCTCGCGGGCGCGCCACTCGTCACGCTGCTCATTCTCGGCGTGCTGCTTGTGCTCGGCTCGCTCGCCTATCTCATCGAGACGGAGCGCGGCGGGGCCCCGGGCCAGCGCTACATTCCGCCGAGCTTCGAGGACGGGGTGCTGAAACCGGGGCGCTCGGAATAGCGGGAGGCGTCGCGCATGGGCGGGTCCAAGCGGCCGCCGAGCTTAAGCCCAAAGGCCGCGCCGTGGCTGGCCGAAGACGGGGTGCGGGCGGTGTTCGCGGCCCTGTCCGCCGCCGGGCATGAGGCCCGCGTGGTGGGCGGGGCGGTGCGCAACGCGCTGCTGCAGCGGCCCGTCTCCGACATCGACTTCGCCGCCACCGCAACGCCCATGGAGACCGAGTCCGCCTGCCTGCGCGCCGGGCTGCGGGTCATCCCAACCGGCGTCGCCCATGGCACCGTCACCGTCATCGCTGGCGGACGCAGCTTCGAGGTCACGACCTTGCGCGAGGACGTGGAGACCGACGGCCGCCACGCGGTGGTGCGGTTCGGGCGCGACTGGCGGCGGGACGCGGAGCGGCGCGACTTCACGATGAACGCACTGTACGCCGAGGCGGACGGGCGCATTTTCGACCCAATCGGCGGCCTCCCCGACGCGCTCGCCCGGCGCGTGCGTTTTATCGGCGACGCCCGCCAGCGCATTCGCGAGGATTATTTGCGCAGCCTGCGCTTTTTCCGCTTTCATGCGCAGTACGGGCGCGGGGCGATCGACCGCGCGGGCCTTGACGCTGCGCTCGCCGAGCGCTCGGGCCTGCGCCGCCTGTCGGCCGAGCGGGTGCGCGCCGAGACGTTCAAACTGCTCGCCGCTCCGGGCGCGGCGGACGCCGTGGAGGCGATGTCGGAGTTCGGCGTGCTCGACGCGGTGCTGCCCGGACCGGTCAACCTTGCAAGGTTAAATCGGATGGCGGCGCTCGACCGCCGCGCTCCCGACCCGCTGCGCCGGCTCGCCGCGCTCACCCTATTCGCCGAAGAGGATGCGGAGCGTCTCGGCGCGCGGTTGCGTCTCAGCAACCGTGAGGCGAAGCGGCTCGCCGCCATGGCGCGCTTCATGCGCTTTCGCGGCGACGAGAAAGCCGCCCGCCGCGCGCTGTACGCCTTGGGGCCGGAGCTTTACGCCGACGCCATCGCCATGGCGCAGGCCGACGCGGGAGACAAATCGCCGCGCTGGCGCGGCTTGCGCGGCCTGCCCTTGCGGTGGACGGCGCCCAGGCCGCCTGTCTCGGGCGCCGATCTGGCGCCGCTCGGCTTTCATGGTCCGGCGCTTGGCGCGGCGCTGCGTCGCGTTGAGGCGTTATGGATCGAGGCGGATTTCACGGCCGATCGCGCTGCGCTTCTGCGGGCGGCCGCGCGCATGGCGGAATCGAAACTCCCGGAAGAGGCCTAGCCGGGCGGGCCTTCTACGCGGAGAGTTCGCGGGCGCGCAGGGCGGCGGCGCGGGCGGCGTCGGCGAGCAAATCGCGCAGGCCGGGCTCGGCCATCAGCACGGCGAGCGCGGCGGCGGTGGTGCCGCCAGGCGACGTGACGTTCTCCCGCAGCCTTGCGGGCGTTTCCGGCGACTGGCGCAGCAATTCTCCCGCGCCTGACGCCGTGGCCCGGGCGAGCGTCGCCGCCACGTCAGCCGGCAGCCCCAAATCGACGGCTGCGGCGGTGAGGCATTCGACGAAGTGAAACAGATAGGCCGGGCCCGAGCCGGAGATGGCGGTGACGGCGTCCATCTGCGCCTCATCGGCGAGCCAGACCACGTCGCCGACCGCCGCAAGCAGCGCATGACAGCGCGCTTTCTGCTCGTCGCTCGCATCGGCGCTGGAGACGGCCGCAGTGACGGCGCGCCCGATTTCGGCTGGCGTGTTTGGCATGGCGCGCACGACGGCCAATCCGGCGCGCACCCGCGCCTCGATGCTCGCCATGGTGCGCCCGGCGGCGATGGATAGCGCGACCGTCGCCTCGCCGAACAAGGATTTGTGGGCGTCGAGCGCCGCGTCCATCATTTGCGGCTTGACGGCGAGCACGATGACACCGGCGCCGGGAGCGGGCATCGACCCGACGCCATTGCTATGCATCAGCGCGGCAAGGTCGGGCGTCGGATGCGGCTCGATCACGGCGATGTCCGCGCCGCTTACGCCCGTCGCCAGCCAGCCTCGCAACAGGGCCCCGCCCATGCGCCCGGCGCCGATGAGGACGATGCGGACGCCGCCGCTCACGCCTGCCCTTCGGTGTGGAACATGGCGCTCACCAGCGCATCCTCTGCCTTTTTGCCCGCCCAGACGACGAACTGGAAGGCCTGATAATAGCGCTCGCACGCCTCGACGGCGGCGGCGGTCATCGCCTCGCACTGGGATAGCGTCGGCTCGGCGCCGTTCAGCATGAGGCTGTTGCGGTAAAGCAGCATGCTCCCCGCCGGCCAGAAATCAAAATGTCCAAGCCACATCTGTTCGTTGATCTGGGCGAGAAGCCGGTAGATTTCGGGCGCGCGGGCCGGGCGCACCTTCAGCTCGAAAGCGCAGGCCAGATGCAGCGTCTCCAGGTCGTTCCGCCAGTTGAGCGACACGTGATAATCCGCCCACTCGCCCGGGATCGAGATGGTCACGTCGTCCTCGCCGCCGCGATCCAGAACCCAGTCATTCTCCAACGCGATATGCTCGAACAAATCAACCGGATTGGCCAACCGAATGAATGTTGGTTCCGCAGTCGCCATGGTCGCCCCTCGCTTTCGGCGCCCATGCGCCGCAGCAAAAATCGACGGTTTGTTCGCCGCCGATCTGTGCAAATCAGTAGACAATCCTGCGTAACAGCGGCCGCGGCGGCTTGGCAAGGCGAGCGCGGTTTTCTCCCCGTGGAAAACCAAAGCCTTGACCGTCAGGCGACGCTTCCCGCCGCCGGCGTCCGCGCCTCCAGTTCGGCCAGGCGGGCGGCGAGGCGCTCATTCTCCTCCCGCGCTTTTTCCGCCATGGCCTTCACCGCCTCGAACTCCTCGCGGCTCACCACGTCCATCTCCCGCAATATGCGCTCGCCTTGCGACCGCATCATGGTTTCGAACTCGCGCTTCATGCCCTGCGCCGCGCCGGACGCATCCGTCATCAGCTTGGCGATCTCGTCGAAAAAGCGCCCCGTGGTTTGCGTCATGGCCGTTATCCTGTCATGGCTGTGCAATGGTTCAACCTTAGACAGAGCATATGACGCCCAAGCCCTCGCGGATCAAGCGCGGGCCTGCGCCAATCCGGAGCCGCACGCGACCATGGCCATCCCGTTTCCCAACATCGACCCCGTTGCGCTCAGCATCCCCGTGCCGTTCACGGACATCGTGCTCCCCATCCGCTGGTACGGCCTCGCCTATCTCGCCGGGCTGGCGCTGGGGTGGCTCTATATGCGCAAGCTGCTCGCCACTGCGCGTTTATGGCCGGGCGCGGCCCCGATGCGCCCCGAGCAGGTGGACGATTTTCTGCTGTGGGCGACGCTCGGCACCGTGATCGGCGGGCGGCTGGGCTTCATTTTGTTTTACGAACCGAGCATGTTCATCGCCGACCCGTGGCGCGTGTTCGCCATCACCGAGGGCGGCATGGCGTTCCACGGCGGCCTGCTCGGCGTCGGCCTGGCGATCTATCTGTTCGCCCGCGTCAATCACATCCCCGTGCTCAGCCTGATGGACTTGACCGCCGCCGCCGTGCCGTTCGGCCTGTTCTTTGGGCGCATCGCCAATTTTATCAACGGCGAGATTTACGGGCGGCTGTCGAGCGCGCCCTGGGCCGTCGATTTTCCGGTCAGCATGCTGCTGCCGGAGGATAAACCGTTTCCCGGCCCGCGCCATCCAACGCAGCTTTACGAGGCGGCGATGGAGGGCGTGCTGATGTTCATCCTTTTGCGCTGGCTTACGCATGGTCGCGGCGCGCTGAGGCGTCCCGGGCTGACGACCGGCGCGTTCCTCATCGCCTACGGCGTGTTCCGCTCCATCGCTGAATATTTTAAAGAGTGGGATGAGGGGCAGTTCTTCACCACCGCCTATTTCTCGGAAGGCATGGTGTACTCGCTGCCCATGATCGCGCTCGGGCTCTATTTCTGGCTACGCAGCCGCCCGCGTCAGGCGCAGACGGCCAGCGCCTAGGCGGGAACGCCGAGCATGCGGTGCACCGACGCGACAGCCGCCGGATCGAGCTTCAAACCCGTCGCGAGGTCGCGCAAGTAGCGGCGCTCCGTGTCGGTGTCGACCTCGATGGCGAGCAGCGTGGCGGCGTAAACCTGCAGCCCGGTTTCATCGTCCGGCACGGCGCTGATGAGGCCGGCGAGATCGGCGGGGCCTTGCATGCGCTGGTGAACCAGGTCGATCATGCTCTTGTCGGCGCCCGTCTCCTCCAGCTTCGCGGAGATTTTGTCCATCTCGCGCTTATCGATGTCGCCGTCCGCCTTCGCCGCCGTCACCATGGCCTGCAAGATGAGGCCGGCGCGGTTTTCGAGCGTCGCCGCCTCATCGGGGGTCTGAGGCTCGCGAAGGCCGAGGGGCAACTCGCCCTGCCCCGACTTGCCCTTCTGCATGGCGTCGTAGGCGATCTTGGCGAGCACCGCAAGCGCGCCCGCGCCGACCGCCCCGCCCAGCGCGCCGCGTCCGCCGCCCAGAATGGCGCCTGCCAGCGCCGCCAGGCCGCCGATCGCAAGCGGATCGCCGCCCTGCACGCCCTCTTTCGTGCGCGCGAGCATGTCGCCGCCCGCGCCTTTCAAGCGTTCAACCATGTCCTGGCCGTCGAGGCCTTTCAATTGATCGAGCAAGCCGCCGAGAGCGCCGCCCCCCGCCTGTCCAGCGCCCGCGCCCATGGCGTTGCGCAAGCGATCATGGCTCGAGGGCGTCACGTTGGCCTCCAGCACGCGACCGAGCAAATCCTGCAAGTTCATGCCGTCCTCCCTGAAACCGATAAATTGCGATTTTATTTAAATTTGGAGTTTACCGTTCGCACAGTTTTAAACTGTCATGCAAGTATGGGTTGAAACTATGGCGCAACCGAAAGTCATCGGCTCGACGGCGGAATTCATCAACGCGATCAACTCGCCCCAGAACATGCTTGGGCTGCTCAACTCACCCGTGACGCCGTGGTATTTCGGTCAGCCGGATCCGGACGGCAAACTGGCGCCCGCCCTTTACAAATCGAAGATGAAGCCCGAACTGGAGCGCGAGCTGATGCGCGAGTTTCGGCTGCTGACCGCCGAGTTCGCCTCGCTGAAGTCGGTCAACGACGCGGACGTGCTTATCGCGGCGCACCAAGCCACCGTGCCTACGCGGATCATCGACTGGCTGGGCAATCCGCTTGCGGCGCTGTTTCTGGCGGTCGAGAGCCTTGCAGGGGACAAGAACGGCAAAGTGTGGATTTTGAACCCCTGGGCCATGAACGAGCTGTGCAACGATCTGCCCTATGTGCCCGCGGCCGACGGGGAATATTTCGAGAAATATGTGGTGAACCTGAAAGACCCCTCCGCCAGCCCGCTGCCCGAGGCCGCCGAACCCATGGCGTTCCGGCCCTACCGCAACCTGCGCCCGCAAAACACGCAAGGGGTGTTCTTCACGGTGCACGGCAAGAAGCTCACGCCCCTCGACGACATCAAGTTCTTCATGAAGGATTCCAAGCAGTTCCTCACGTCCCTGCTGATCGACGGAGGCCGCAAGAAGTTCATCATGAAAGAGCTGCACAATCTCGGGGTGACGCGCGCCAACCTGTTTCCCGGCGTGCCCGGCACGGTGCGCACCATGCTTTACCGCTTCTCCGACGATTACCTGAAAACCGCCCTATGACGCCGCTCGACGCCAAAATCCGCGCGCGCATCGAGGCCGAGGGGCCGATCTGCGTGTCGGATTACATGGCCATGGCCCTGCAGGACGACGAGCACGGCTATTATCGGCGCCGCGAGGCGATCGGGCGCGGGGGCGATTTCATCACCGCGCCGGAGATCAGCCAGATTTTCGGCGAACTCATCGGCCTGTGGGCGGCGCATGTGTGGCGCGGCATGGGCTCGCCGGCGCCGTTCAACCTGATCGAGCTAGGGCCGGGGCGCGGAGTGCTTATGGCGGACGCGTTGCGCGCCGCGCGAACCGCGCCCGGCTTTGTCGAGGCGGCTCGCGTCACGCTTGTTGAGCGGTCGTCGGCGATGCGCGCACACCAACGGCAAGCGCTCGGCGGGCATGACCCTGAATGGCTCGATGATTTGGCGGCTGCGCCGGTGCGGCCGTCCATCGTCATCGCCAACGAGTTTTTCGACGCTCTTCCCATTCGGCAATTCGTCTTCGAGGGCGGCGGCTGGCGGCGGCGGCGCGTCGGCGTGGACGTAGCGGAATTCAACTTCGTTACGGGCGAACCAGCGGCGCCGGAGAACACGCCCGCTGCCGCCTGCGACGGCGCGGTGTTCGAGGACAGCCCGGCGCGGGAGGCGGTCGTCGGCCAGTTCGCTCGGCTGGCGGCGCAGCCCTTTGCGGCGCTCGTCGTCGACTACGGCCACAACGGCGACGCGTTCGGCGATACGCTGCAAGCGGTCGCTGCGCACAAATTTGCTGGCGTTTTCGACACGCCGGGCGAAGCGGATTTAAGCGCGCACGTCAATTTCGCGGCGCTCGCGCACACGGCGGCGGCGCGTGGCCTCAAAACGTTCGGCCCGATGCCGATGGGGCTGTTCCTGTTGAAGCTCGGGGCGGGCGAGCGGCTGCGCGCGCTCGTCAGGGCGGCCCCTGGCCACGCCGAAAGCCTAACCGCGGGCGTGCGGCGCTTGACCAGCCCGCAGGAAATGGGCGAACTGTTCAGGGCGCTCGCCATCGTCAATGGGCCGACGCCGCCGCCCTTTGCATGAGGTGTCCATGACGCCGCCTTTCTTGACATCGCAGGCGCTCACGGTTTCCGGCGTGAGCCATGGCTTTTTCGGGCGCGAAGGCGGCGTTTCAGAAGGGCTTTACGCGTCACTCAATTGTGGGCTGGGGTCGAGCGACGCACGCGAAAAAGTCCTTGAGAACCGGGCGCGCGTGGCGGCGGCGCTCGGCGTGAGTCGCGTTGTGACCGCGCACCAAAGCCACAGCGCCGTGGCTCATATCGTTGAGCGCGCGCCCGATGACGGGGCAATCATTCACGCCGATGCGCTGGCGACGCGCGTGCGCGGGCTGGCCGTCGGCGTGCTGACCGCCGATTGCTCGCCGGTCTTGCTCGCGGACAGCGAGGCGGGCGTCGTCGCGGCCGCGCACGCAGGCTGGCGCGGGGCGCTCGGCGGGGTGCTGGAGGCGACGGTGGACGCCATGGTTGCGCTTGGCGCCCGGGTGGAGCGCATCGGCGCGGCGGTTGGGCCCTGCATTGGGCCCGCCAGCTACGAGGTGGGGCCTGCGTTCAAGGCCGATTTTCTGGCCCGCGCCCCACAAAACGAGGCCTTTTTCATGGACGGCGCCTCGGGGCGGCCGCATTTCGACCTGCCCGCCTATGTGAACGCGCGCCTGCGCCGCTGCGGCGTCTCCCATTTGGCGGCGCTGAATCGGTGCACGGCGACGGACGAATCGAATTTCTTCAGTTATCGGCGCTCGCAGTGGCGCGGCGAACCCGATTATGGCCGCCAAATGTCCGCCATCTTTCTGCGATGATGTGGACAAAGTGCGGCTTTAACCGTTTTTGAAGTTGTTTGTTGTTGGCGGCGTTCACTTCGACGTCAAGTCGGCTGGATAATGCATTGACGCCGCGTTAATGTTAGATCGTTCGGAGTGGCGGATAAATAAGTAAGACCAGCGTGTCGCCGAACGGTCAGCGAATCCATGGGGAGTTGATAAGGTGACGCGAGATAATCTTGCGGCGGGGTGCCTGGCGACGAGACGCATCATCGTTGCGGCCGGCATGCTGTCGTGCCTGGCGCTTGCCGGTTGCGGGGGTGGGGCCGCGACCGACGGAGCCGATCTGACCGGACTTGCCCCCCAAAATCAGCCGAAGGTCGCCTCGGTGGCGTTTGCGCCCATTATTGGCGCGCCGCAGGCGTTGGGCCTCAAAATGACCGACGCCCTTACGGCGGCGGCCAAGGAAAAAAGCATCCCCGTCGCAGGCGCCGGGGAGGCGGACTACTCCATCATGGGCCTGATGCAGGCCGGGCGCGAAACCGCCGGCTCGCGGCTCACCTACATCGGCGACATCGCAGACAAGAGCGGCAAACGCCTCAAGCGCGTGCAGGTGGATGAGATTGTATCGCCGAAGAAGTCCGGCGATCCGTGGGCGCTCATCGACGACGCATCCATGCAGCGGGTGGCGACCCGCGCCGCGGGCGAAATCCACGCCTATCTGACGGGCGCAAAACCGGCCGAGGCGCCGGCCCTGACGGCGTCGGCTCCGGCGTCCGCCGCGCCGAGGCCCCCCGTCACGTCCACCGCGTCGATCACGCCGACAGCCGCGCCGGCGCCGGCCGCCGCCCCGCGCCCAGCGGCCCAACCGGTTCGCGCATTCGCCCCGCCGGCCGCCGCGCCCGCCGACATGACGGTGTTCGTGGCGCCTGTGGTTGGCGCGCCCGGCGACGGCGCCGTGTCGCTCACCGCAGCCATGAAGCGCAGCCTGGCCGCGCAAGGGCTGAAGGTGGCCGACGCCCGCTCGCCGAACGGCTACACGGTGCGCGGCAATGTGGAGATGGGCGCAGCCGCGGACGGCGCGCAGCCGATCGTCATCACCTGGCAGGTGCTCGACGCATCCGGCAAGCCGCTCACCAACGCGGTGAAGCAGCGCAACAATGTCGACGCCGGGTCGCTTGACGGCGCCTGGGGGCCGATCGCCGACGCGGCCGCCTCCGCCGCCTCGGTCGAAGTCGCCAAGATCGTGCCGCGTCCGACCACGTAACCCGCGCGCTCCGCTAGGCGGCCGACGCGTTTACACCGCACCGCCCTGCTGCTATAGCAGGGCGCATTGCGCGTGACGGCATCCGCGCTCAAGAGATTAGTAAGTTATGAAGATTGTCGCAGGCAACAGCAACTTGCCGCTCGTCCAGGCCATCGCAGCGAATTTGAACATCCGCCTGACGGAATGTTCGGTGAAGCGCTTCGCCGATTTGGAAATTCACGTGGAGGTGAAAGAGAACGTCCGGGGCGAAGACGTGTTCGTCGTCCAGTCCACGTCCTATCCGGCCAACGACAACCTGATGGAGCTGCTGATCATCATCGACGCGCTCCGTCGCGCCTCGGCCAAGCGCATCACCGCCGTGGTGCCGTATTTCGGTTACGCCCGGCAGGATCGCAAAGTCGGGCCGCGCACGCCTATCACGGCCAAGCTCGTCGCCAACATGATCACCCACGCAGGGGCCGACCGGTTGCTTACCGTCGACCTGCACGCCGGGCAAATTCAGGGCTTTTTCGACATTCCCGTCGACAATTTGTTTGCGGCGCCGGTGATGGTGCGCGACATCGGCCGACGCTTCAACACTGGCGGCATCACCGTCGTCTCGCCGGACGTCGGCGGCGTGGTGCGCGCGCGGCTGCTGGCGAACCGCATCAACGCGCCGCTCGCGATTGTCGACAAACGGCGCGAGCAACCTGGCGAGTCCGAAGTGATGAACGTGATCGGCGAGGTGCGCGGCCGCAAATGCCTCCTTGTCGACGATATCGTCGATTCGGGCGGGACGCTCTGCAAAGCGGCGGAGGCGCTGATCGAGAAGGGCGCGACGGAGGTGTTCGGCTACATCACCCATGGCGTGCTCTCGAACGGCGCCGTAGGGCGCATCGAGAAATCCGCCATCAAGGCGCTCATCATCACCGACACGATTCTGCCGACCGAGACCGTCAAGGCCTCGCGGAATGTGGAAATCCTCTCCATCGCCGATCTGATGGCCGAGGCGATTGATCGTACAGCGAATGAGCGCTCCGTCTCCAGCCTGTTCGATTAGCTAAACGCCCTCGCTCACCCATTCCATGCGCGCCTGGGCGGCCGGCAGGCTGAGGCGTACGGCGGTGTCCACCGACTGCACCATATCGAGGTTGATGTAATGGTGAACGCCGCCCGACATGGGGTCGCTTTTGGTGAGCTTGATGCGCTGTCCGTCCACGTGATCGACCGTGCCGAGATGCTCGCCGTCCGAGCCGACAACCGGCATATGCTCCGTGATTTTGTCCGCATTCATCATCATGACCCGCTCCGATTGGGATGTCTTTGGAGCCAAAGCGCAACCGCCCGCGCTTGGTTCCAAGCGCGGCGGGAGGATGAGAAAGGGGAATTGTTTTTTTGAAAGCGGGGCTTTATAAGCGACCAATAATCCTCGATCCTGATGGACAAACATCGAGCCTGCGCCTTCTAAGCGCGGCATCGACCGCCGGAGACTTACGACATGGCTGAGCTGCTGGAAATCAAAGCGCAGGCGCGCGACATTCAGAAAAAGACCGCGCTGAAGGGCATGCGCAAATCCGGCTCGATCCCCGGGGTCATCTATGGCGACAAGAAGCCGAACGAGACCGTGACGCTTGAGTACAAGCGCATCCACCAACTGATGCAGACCGGGGCATTTCTCTCCACCGTCTACATGCTGGACGTGGACGGCAAGAAGCAGCGCGTCATTCCCCGCGACGTGCAGGTAGACCCGGTGCGCGACTTCCCCATCCATGTGGATTTCCTGCGGCTCAGCAAAACCGCCCGCGTCGACGTCGAGGTGGCGGTGCGCTTCATCAACGAGGAGGCGTCGCCTGGCCTCAAGCGCGGCGGCGTTTTGAACGTGGTGCGCCACGCCATCGAGGTGGAGTGCAGCGCCGACAACATCCCGGAATACATTGAGGTGGATCTGTCCGGCCTCGATTTCGGCGACACCATTCACATCTCCGCCGTGAAGCTCCCCGCGGGCGTGACGCCCACCATCACGGATCGCGATTTCACCGTGGCGAGCATCCAGGGCGCCTCCTCCGACGAGGCTGAAGACGGCGAGGGCGAAGGCGGCGAGGCGGAGTGATCTGCGCTGCGGGTTGAGGTGTTCTGCGTCAGGGGGTTGCGGCATGACGGTGAAGCTTTTCGTGGGTCTCGGCAACCCTGGCGCGCAATACGCCATGAACCGGCACAATGTCGGCTTCATGGCTCTCGACGCGATCGCCCAGGAGCACGATTTCGGCCCGTGGCGCAAGCGTTTCCAGGGCGTCGCAAGCGAACTGCAAACGGGCGCCTACAAGCTTGTGCTGCTGAAGCCCGCCACCTACATGAACGAGTCAGGCCGGGCCGTGGCCGAAGCCGTGCGCTTCTACAAACTCACGCCTGCGGACGTCACCGTGTTCCACGATGAGCTGGATTTGCCGCCCGGCAAGCTCAAGGTGAAAACCGGCGGCGGCCATGCCGGGCATAATGGCCTGCGCTCCATCGCCGCGCATCTCGGGCCGGATTTCCGCCGGGTGCGCATCGGCATCGGGCACCCTGGCGACAAGGCGAAGGTCTCAGGCTACGTGCTCAGCGATTTCGCCAAGTCCGACAAGGAGTGGCTCGCGGCCGCACTGCATGGCGTCGCGCAAGGGGCGGCCAAACTCGTCGAAGGGCAGGACGCCCCTTTTTTGAATGAGGCGCTGCGCGCCGCACGCGCGTACAAACCAGGCGCTGCGCCAACCGCTGAGGCCCCCACGGGCTCGGAGCCGTCGGCGATGCGTCCGGTGGCCGTCTCCAAGCCTACCAACGCGACCGCGCCGCTTGCCGCTTCTTCCGCGTCCGCCGCGTCGACGCACGAAAAGCCGAAGCCCCGCGGCTTCAAGGCATGGGTGCATCAGCGGTTCCGGGCCGGCGTGTCGGCTTGAAGGCGGCGCCCTTGCGTGAGCTTGCGGACACGGGCGGGTTCTGCGCCCGGCGCTCACGCATGTGACAGGGTTGGCGGTAAAGGATTATCATGGGCTTCAAATGCGGCATCGTGGGCCTGCCGAACGTAGGCAAGTCCACCCTGTTCAACGCGCTGACGCAGACGGCGGCGGCCGAGGCGGCGAACTATCCATTCTGCACCATCGAGCCGAATATCGGGGACGTGTCCGTCCCCGACCCGCGCCTCGACCGCATCGCCGCCATCGCCAAATCGGCGCAAATCATCCCGACGCGCCTCAGCTTCGTGGACATTGCGGGGCTGGTGCGCGGCGCATCAAAGGGCGAAGGGCTCGGCAACCAGTTCCTCGCCAACATCCGCGAGGTGGACGCGGTTGTCTATGTGGTGCGCTGCTTCGAGAGCGCCGACATCGTGCATGTGGAGGGCCGGGTCGACCCGATCTCGGACGCCGACACGGTCGAAACCGAGCTGATGCTCGCCGACATGGAAAGCCTGGAGAAGCGCCGTCCGGCTCTTGAAAAGCGCGCCAAAGGCCAGGACAAGGAGGCCAAAGCCACGCTCGAGATCCTCGACAAGGCGATGGCCGTGCTCACGGAAGGCAAGCCCGCGCGCACCGCCAGGATCGCGGACGACGAGCGGCGCGCATTTGCGCAGCTCCAGCTTCTCACCTCGAAGCCCACGCTTTATGTGTGCAACGTGGACGAGGCGAGCGCAGCGTCGGGCAACGCCCATTCCGCCCGCGTTGAAGCGCGCGCCAAAGCGGA
The DNA here is from genome assembly GCA_033764775.1 of Hyphomicrobiales bacterium. GTDB lineage: Bacteria > Pseudomonadota > Alphaproteobacteria > Rhizobiales > Rhodomicrobiaceae > JAWXCE01. The sequence continues at coordinate 17,175 of JANRIQ010000014.1, forward strand.
AGGGGCCGCGTGCGTTGTCATCTCGGCGCAGATAGAGGCGGAACTGGCGCAACTCGCCGCCGCCGAACGGGCGGATTACCTGCGCGATCTGGGTCTTGAGGAGCCGGGGCTGAACCGCCTCATCCGCGCCGGCTACGGGCTGTTGAACCTCATCACCTACTTCACCGCTGGGCCGAAGGAGACGCGCGCCTGGACCATCGAGGCGGGCACGCTCGCGCCGGGGGCCGCGGGCGTTATCCACACGGATTTCGAGAAGGGCTTCATTCGCGCGGAAACCATCGCCTATGATGATTTCATCCGGTACGGCGGGGAGGTCGGGGCCAAAGAGGCGGGCCGCATGCGGCTCGAGGGCAAGGAGTATCGCGTCCAAGATGGCGACATCATGCATTTCCGCTTCGCCAACTGACGAGCCGCGTTAACCAAGCGTTCATGGTTTCGCAAATTGCCGCGCGCTTTTATATAAATTTGAAGTGATGCGGTTCTCTCCAACCGGCTGACGCCATGCCCGATCCACAGCCGAACGACGTCAAAACCGGGCCGTCCGACCTCGCCGACGCGGAAGAGGCCTTGCACCGCCTCAGCATGCGCGCGCAGGTCAACCGCGACATGGCGCTGCGCCTGGCGGTCTTATTCGCCGCGTCGCGCGAACAGGATTTCGCCGCGTTCGTTCACCCGGAGCAGCGTCGCCCCGCCGCATGGGCCAAGCTGCGGTTCGATCTGAATGCGTTCGCCGCGCTGATGTTCGTGGTCGGGATGGCGTTGTCGATCGCGATCCTTATGTCGCGGGGCTGAAAAACGGCATGATCATCATCGCGCTCATCATCGGCCTCGGCGCCCTGTGGGACGGCTTCACCACGCTGTTCGGCATCGACGAAATCCTTGGCGTCTTTTCGGCTCGGGAGGTAAACCCCATCAAGGCGACGTTTGCGGTTGTGGTTTCGCTCGTGGTGTTCGGATTTATGATGGCGACGCATTGGATATGGACGTTCACCGCCGACGATCTCATCACGCTGCTGCTCAAGGTCGCCTGGTTTTTATGCTTCGGCATCGACCTGTACACGTCTGTTCGCGGGAACAGCTATTATGTGTTTGACAACAACGTGGACACGAGCGCGGAGGTGCTCGGGCTGATCCTCGTCACCTTTCTCATCACCACATCGACCATATTGATGTCACGGCTGCTGCTGGCGAAGGACGCGCGCGGCAACAAATATCTGTTCTGATCGTCCGCCCGTGCGCCGCGCGCAAAAAAGCCGGGCGAACCCGGCCTAGGCGTCTCGTGGATGGCTGCGCAGGTTACTCGGCGGCCTGGTTGTGTCCGCCCATCGTCTCAAGCTTCGGCGCCGAAGCAATGGGGTCTTCCGAGCGGCGCGATTTGCCTTCGAAATATGCGCCCTGCTCGATGGCGAGCGACTGGTGAAACACGTCGCCCTCCACATGCGAGGACGCCTGCAGCGTCACACGCATGCCGCGAACCGAACCCATCACCCGGCCGCGCACGACCACGTCCTCGGCGACGATGCCACCGGTGATCTGCGCTTTCTCGCCGACGATGAGCGAAGAGCAGTGCACGTCGCCCTGGATTTGGCCATCAACCTGCACCTCGCCGCGCGACAGCACGTTGCCTGTGACCGTGAGGTCCTCGCCGATGATCGACGGCGCCATGCGGTCGGGGCCCCGGAACGCCGGCGTCTTGGCGACAAGAGCGTTCGGTTGCATCGCGCCCGGCATGAGGCCGCCCGCCGGAGCGTTCATCGGAGCGGAGTTCGGCGCGCCCATCGGTTTCGGTCCCGCGGCCGCCGCGCTCGTGGTTTTGGTGATTGGCTTTTGCGCGTCAAAGTTGCTCATATCGGTCTCTGGTTTTTTCGTGAACATAACTGCTGCTCCGAGCGATCAAGCGGACTTATCGCAATATGATACAATCCCTCAATGTGCGACGCATGCCCTTGGAAGTCGGTTGGGTGAGACGCGCCAACGAAAGCTGGCGAGGCCTTCTCGGTCGATAGACTGGACACTAACGCCCCATCGCGCTTTTGTCATGATGATTTTGGGTAATCGCCGCGCTCGCCAAGCATATTGTGTCTTGACCGCGCTAGAATCGCCGCAGAGGCTCGCATGCATGTTATTCCGGTGATGGACGTGAAAGACGGCCGCGTCGTGCGCGCGGCGGGGGGCGACCGGCGCGCTTATCAACCCTGGCGTTCGCCCATTTGCCCGAACGCCGATCCGCTGGAAGCCGTCGCCGGGTTTTTGCGATTGCGCCCGTTCGCGACACTCTACATCGCGGACCTCGACGCCATCGAACGCCGACGACCTCAAGACGAACTGCTATGGTCGATCAACAATCGTTATCCCGGCATCAAAATTTGGCTGGACAGCGGTTTGACGGCGAAACAAGCCGCCGAACGCTCGCAAAATCAATCCTGGCTTTTCCACGTCCTCGGCACGGAAAGCATGAAGGACGACGACGACACGCATGGCTTGAAAGGCCATATCCTGTCGCTCGATTTTAGGAAACGCGGGCTGCTCGGGCCGCTTGATCTTCAGTTCGACCCCGCGCTCTGGCCCGAAAATGTCATCGTCATGAGCCTCGACAACGTCGGCTCCAAAAGCGGCCCCGACAAAACCGTGCTGGCGGCGACCCGCTCGAACTCCCCGAACACGCGCATTTATGCGGCCGGCGGCATTCGGAACCTCGCAGATCTGATCGAGCTGCAGGGTCTCGGCATTGACGGCGCGCTCATCGCCACCGCTTTCCATGACGGAACGTTAGGCCGGGCGGACATAGACGCGATTTGTGGCCCATAAAAAAAGGGGCGGTCGCCCGCCCCTTGATCACTTCTGAAAGATTGCGGCCAACCGCTGAAACAGGCCCTTGCGCTCCTGATACGCCGGTTTTGGCTCCATGCTTGGAGCCGAGGTCGGAGCCGGCGCGGTGGAAGCGGCCTTGGGCTCGTCCTGCCCAGGGTGGTTTCCGCTTCAGCCTTGGGCTGCGAACGGATGCGCCGCGCTGTCTTTCTTCGAGGTCACCTCGGCCGCAGTCGGCGTGCCCTTCACGGCGCGGGCGATCGACTCTTTCACGGCCTGATAGTTGTATTGCTGGATTTTCGCGTCGTCGGCCGCATCCCAGTGGATGAACACGCCGACGCAGATGAACAGGTCGTCCGCTTCGGCGGCCGGGATCACGCCTTCAGCGACGCTGTCGGCCACCGCTTTGGCGACGCCGTATTGCGCAGGGCCGAACATTTGCACGGCCTGGCGAGCGTCCTTGATCGTCACCTTGTTGAACATGACGGTGTTCGGCTTGCAGGGCAGGTTCGGGGCGATCACGGCGAGCAGCGACGTGAAGCCGTCTTTGTTGTTGGTCAGGCTGTTGCAGAACGCGGTCTCAGCCGCCGAGCCGCGCGGGCCGATGATGAGGTCGATGTGCGCGACTTCGTTGCCGTCGCCGACGAGCGACTCGCCGACCATTACTTTATTGATCATCATACCGGTATCCTCCCGATTGGAACCACATCGTCACAAAAAACGAAGCCCGGGCCGGCCCGCTTCAAGCCGGAACCAGACCTGACTATCCCAGTTTGCTGCGTTTGACGGGATCGCCAAACCGGTTGTCCAGATAGTTGCGCCGTCAAGCGCTTTCGGGACACTACCCATAGTAAACCGCCCACGCAAGCGTGATCGCGCGCAAATACAAGGCGTTACGCAACGGGCCGCTGCGCTTTCTCCAAATTTGCCGCAAACATCGTTGCCACCGTCAAATCGGCGCTTGTGCCGGGATTGAAGCCGCGCGCTTTCAGCTTGGCGTCCAGTTCGAGCAACGCGGCCATGGCGTTTTCAGTCCCAACCAAATAATGAAAAGCGGGGATGTGTTGCACCGCCATCTGCTGCACGGCGATTGCGGCCCAGCGCCCATGTTTGCGCTCAATGTGGGTGTCGGGAAATCGAAGAAAGTACATATACAACTCTGTAACCACCCATTTCTCATCGAGGTCGGAGAAACGGCCCCGGGTATTGCTCATAAACGGGAGTCCCCTCTCGAAAACATCTTCGAACGCGGTCGTGTAATTGAATGCGATGCGATCGCGCCAAGCCGAGTGACGCATCGCCTCCCGCAGCGTGACTTTGGCGAGGCTGCGAACATCCATCTCCGGATCGGCGCCAAGGCCTGCGGGACTGGCCAGCGCGATAGCCCTAAAAGCATGCTCGGCGTCAGCGACCGTCAAATTTTCAAGCACGCTCGCCAGACGCTCGCGCAAGGTTCCGCCGGTTTGACCCGCCGCAGCCGCCAAGGGAGCGCACAACAAAAGAATGCCCAGATTGGTGTTTTTCCCCACGGCGTCCCAGGTCGCCCGCATGGCGGCCCAGATGCGCTCGCCCACGCCTAAGGCTTGGTTCGCCATATGAGGCGCGGCGGCGCGGGCGCTCTCGACAAAGTCAGCCACGTCCATGCCGTGACCTGCGGCATGAATATGAACATTGCCCGGCTTGATGGCCTCAAGTTCGGCGATGCAGGCCCGATGGAAGGCGGCCTCAATCGTTTCCGGGTTCAACATGACAGCTTATCCGCCAACCTTGCAATCAACAGCCCTCACGCCAGGCCCGCCCCCGCCCGCTCACGAGACCGCCCGGGGCGCCGCGTCCGAGCGCCGCGCGACGGCGAGGAGAAACGCGTCCGCCACGGCCTGCGCGATGTCGATCTGTGGATTTACCTGCTGCAAACCCGTCCAGGCGGGCATGGAGTTCACCTCAAGCGCTTCGATGACGCCCGAGCGCCCGCGGATCAGATCGACGCCGGCGTAATCAGCGCCCGTCGCGCGCGCCGCAGTCTCAGCCGCAGCGCGCATCTCCTCCGAAATCACGAGCGGCTGCGCGGCGGCGCCTTGGCGAATGTTCGTCACCCAGGTCGCCCCAACGCGCGTCATGCCGGCGAGCGCCCGCCCCGCGACGACGAACACGCGGTAATCGCGCCACACCGCGTTCTCCGGCTCGACGAAACGCTGCAGATAATACACGCCCGCGACGCCCGGCTCGTTCTCCTGCGGCAGGTCGGCCGCCCCGCTCACGAGACGAACGCCCCGCCCTTGCGAGCCGAACAGCGGCTTCAGAACCATAGGCGCGCCGTGCGCCTCCAGAATGGCGACCGCGGCGGCCCGGGACTGGGCGGTGAAGGTGGGCGGCGTCGGCAGCCCCGCGCGGGCCATAAGCCAGCTCGTCATGGACTTGTCGATGCAAGCTTCGATGGCGCGCGCGTCGTTCCACACCACAACGCCGCACTCCCGCAGGGCGTGCAGCACAGTTAAGCGCTGCGTCACCTGCTCGAAGGTTCCGGCGGGCACGCCTCGCACGAAGGCGGCGAGCGGCGGCGCGGCCTCAAAGCCGGGGATGCGTAAGCCGAGCGGGGCCGTGGTGTCGACGCCGCAGGCGGAGAGCGACGCCGCGATTGCCTCGACCCCGCGCCGCGCCAGCGCCTGCTCGATGAGGCGGGCGTGGCCGTCCTTGCGGTCGCAGAACAGCGCGACCCGGCGCGGCTCAGCCAAAGCTGGCATTGAGCGGACCCATGGCCAGACCGCCGCCGAAAAAGCTCTTGCCGCTTTCGACCGCCGTGACCGTCACGGCCGCAGGGCTGAACAGCATCGCGTCGATCTTGTAAAAATCCCCGTCCACCGCCTTGAACACCTCCGCGAACGGCTTGCCGAAATCCTTCGAAGCGCTGCTCGGCAACCGCTGGGCAAGGTCTTTCGCGTCGCTGTCCGGGCCGGTGACGAACAGATGGACACGCCCGCCATAGATTATCGCGTCGTTGGTGCGGCCCATTGCGGCAACGAAATCCGGCGCAGGCGGGGCGTATGGCGCGGCGCCGGCGCCGTCCACGATGCGATCCAGCGGGAATTTCAAAGCGTGCGCCTTGTGCAGCGCGACCTCCAGCACGCGGGCGACGACCTGTAGCGACCCGGCCAGACTTTGCGTCGGCGCATAAATGAAGGTGAGGTCTTTCTGCGCCAGGCGGCAATCGTCGGCGATCCGGTCGATGAGCGCGGGCGGCGGCGGCTGATCCGCCTCGATCACGAAAATGGCGCGGCCGGCGTTGTCGCGATAGCCGATCTCGGCGAACAGCTCCTCTTTCGCGGCGACGGCCCGGCCCGGCCCCGACCCGAGCACGTAATAATTGTCGCCGCCCTCCGAATGCGACAGGCTCCACCCCGCATACTGGCTGGCGAGGCACGCAAGCACCGGATGCGAGGACTGCACCTCCACCGTCCACTCCCACGGCGCGCAGGCCGGGTTGGCAGAGAGTGAAACACGCCCCAGCCCAGCCATGCAGATTTGCGCAATGCGCAGACCCGCCTCCAGGCCGCCGCGCGCCGTCGCCCCCGCGTCGATCAAGGTCTGGCCGCGCATGCCTTTTTTCACCTCGACCCGAAGCAGCGTCGCGCGTGCGATCAGGTCGTCCACGAGCGGCGCGGCGAGCGCATTCAAACTGATCGCCCCGTATTTGGCGCTCATCATCCCTAGCCTCGTTGTTGATTTTATAAGTTATAATAAAGACGGTGCGCCAGACGCCCCCGCTCGACGCAAAGCCTCTTACATTCGCTCAGCGTATCCGCTTTGGCAAGCACCGTACACAAAGGGTGATGCGCACGCGTGACGTGCCCGGGCGTCGGCCGATCCTTCACCCACTCTGGCGGAGCGATGTCGGGGGCGCGCGCATCCCCTGCGTCGGCGAACACCACCTGCGAGGCGCACGCGCCCGCATAAGCGAAATCTTCAGGCTGAAACCGCGCGCCGTCGAACGCCGCGAGATGTTTCTCGAAAAGCAGATTGTTGGGGCTGTCGAAAATCTCCAGGGTCGCGCCGGGGCGCGGGTTGACCTCAAGGAGGAAGAACTCACGCCCCTCCACCAGAAAATCTGCGCTGTTCAGGCCTACAAGAGCGAAGCAACGGGCGATGGCCTTCGTCGCTCTCGCAAGCCCCTCGCGAAGATCGTCGTCGATGTCGGCCGGCCGAACCGCGCCGCCATACCGGAGCGGGCGGCCGGGCGCCGGACTGGCCCATTGCTCGCTGAAGCCGATGACCGCCGCGTGGCCGCCCCCGTCGCCGATGAACAGCGTCGAGACGGCGCGGCCCGCGACCTCCCGCTGATAATAGCGATCCGCGGCGAGGCCGTCCGCCTCGTTCGCGCGTCTAATATGGCCGCCGCCGGCGCCGCCGACGCCCTTGGCAAGCCACGCCCGGCCGTCCTTTGGCGGAAGCCTGGCGGTTTCGGGATGCGGCACGCCGAGGCTGCGGCACACCTCCTGAAACACGAACGGGTTCTTAATGAGCCGCACGATTTGGGCGCGGTTGGCGATCACCCGCCACTCTGCGGCGAGATCGTTGAGGGCGTCGGGCGCCGCCTCGAAGCCGCTGCCGCACACAACGGGAATACGCTCGCCCGCATCGGGTCGCGCCATTGCTGTGAGGTCGCGCAGCGCGTCGAAAAGGGCGCCGCGGTCAAGCCCGACTGTCAGATCGCCCGGGACCTGGATATGCGCCGCGCTCGCCTTGATCGCATCCGCGTCGGCGAACAGGTCGGCGACATAGGGCTCATATCCCGCCCTTCGCGCCGCCTCGGCTAGCGAACGGCCCGAAAATGCGGCGATCAGGATCGGGCGCCGCCGCACATCGTCACGCGTCGAGGGTTTTGGCGAGTTCGTAGGCGTCGCGGAAGTCGAGGCTGAGGATTTCGCCGGACTCGATCATTTTGCGGAACAGCCCGGCTTGCGTCTGGTATTTCACGTTGCCGATGGCGAGCGCGCCGAGGCCGACGGCGTGGCCATAGCCGATGGGCTTGCCGTTGTCGAACAGCTCCACGCCCTCGACGCCAAGCGGCGGCACGGCGTTCACGTCGCCCGCGACGAGCAGGCGGCGGCAATTGCGCAGGTTGTCGGCGGAGAGCACGCGGCGGCCCGCTGCGGCGCAGGCGAGGATGACCTCGGACTCCTCGGCGAGCGCAGTTTTCAACTCCTCGGTCGAGCCGTCGACGCCTTCGGTCGTTACGCCGAACCGCTCTTTCATCTCGTCCGCCGCTTTCTGCACGCGCGCCGCCCCGTCATGCCCGGCAAGCTTCACATGCGCGCCCTCCATGGCCGAGATGACCGCTGAGCAGAACCCGACGACGCCCGTCGCGCCGAACACCGTGACCTTCACGCCGGTCATGCCGCGCACGAAATGCTTTTTCAACAGCTTTTTGGTGCAGGCGACCATCGCGGCGGCGGTGGTGAACGATCCGGCCGGGTCGGCGAAAACGGAAAGCTGGAACGGCGGCACCATCGCGTCCTTCGCCGCCTGCAGCATGTCCAGCGCCTGGATGGTGTTCTTGCCCGCAATGAACAGCCCTGTGCGCGGCCCGTCCGACGGCGCGCGCGAGAAAATCGCGTCCTGCGTCAGCCCCCGCACCTCCTCAAGAGTGACGTTCGTGTAGGGCACGACGGCGTTGAACCCCGCATCGAGCGCCATGTTCACGTCGAACGGGCTCATGTGTTTGAGCGGCGTGATCATGTGGAGGATGGCGGGGTTGGTCATGGCGGCGCTTCCCATCTTGCTATTGTGTTTTCACGCGCTCAGCTGGGCGCGGCGCATCCAGCCCTGAGCGGATTTGCGCGCCGCGGTTCCGGCCGGTGCACACCAGAAAGCGCAAGGACTCCTCATGTGCGAAGCGCTTCTTCGCCGCCTCGCTCACGCTGTGCGCATGCTCGCTGGAGGAGAGGAACGCGAAGCCGGTGGGACCCCAGGACGTCTGGCCAAGCCCGTGTACCCCATGCGCTTCGAGCCAGGCAAGCACTTCCGCGACGCGCGGGCTGGTGAAACGGCGGCCGCCCTGATGCGGCGCGAAATAGTCGCCCATGCGCCGCTGCAACTCGCCAATGGCGCGGCCGAAGCCGTCGATGTCGCGCTCGGCGAGACAGGGGAGCGCTTGCATCACGGCCAGGCGGCACATGGCGCCGGCGTCCGCCTCGCTCATCGGGGCGAGCGTCTGGAAAGCCGAGGCTTCCGCATGCCCGGAGCGGCCTGTCATGGAGGTGTCGAAGATGAGCAGCACGCGCCACTCCGGGGGAAACGGCAGCCGCGAGAGCACGGGCGGGGTCGCGCCGTCGGGCCCGCGCCCGCCGTCGAGCACCACGCCGCCGCCCTCGAACGCGCCGAGGCCGATCCCCGAGCGGGCGCCCCGATCAAGGATCCTGGCGATCTCCGACGCGCTGACCGCCAGCCGCTCCAGCGCGCAAAAGGCCGAGCCGGTCGCCAGCGCCAGTTGCGTGCCGGAGCCGAAGCCGATATGGGCCGGGATCGCCCGGTCGATCACGGCGCGATAGGCCGCCCGGCGCTTGAAATGCGCGCAAAGGGTCTCCAAGAAGCCGATCACGCGGGCCGCCTCGGGGCCGTTGGCGCTGAGGCCGTCGCCGCGCGAGAGGGTGAGCTTGGTCGACGGGCGGTTGAGCGCGAGGCCGATGCTGCCGAATTTGCGCCCGAGGCCGAAGTTGAGGTCGAGGAAGCTTAAGTGCAGCCGCGCGGGCGCCTTTACCGTAATCACGTCAGACATGTTCAACGGCGTCCTCCCGCGTTTTGGCCGAAAGGCGGCGCGCTTCCCTACGCCCGATTAGCGTCTATACTATGAAGCTTGTTCCCAAAGAGGCAATGATAATGGCCGAAAAAACCTACGCACGCGAAGAGATCGAGGCGCGGCTTCAGGCGGAGTTGCCGCATTGGCGGCTGGATGCGGACGGCTGGATCAAGCGCATCTACCGCACCCACGGCTGGAAGGGCACGCTGATGGTGATCAACACCGTGGGGCATCTGGCGGAGGCGGCCTGGCACCATCCGGACATCACGGCCTCCTATGCCTGGGTCGAGGTGCGGCTGTCCACCCACTCGGCGAAGGGGATCACCGAGAAGGACTTGGCGCTCGCGAAAAAGATCGAGGAGGTCGTGCACTGGCACCCGGCGGCGGACGGCGGCGCGCTGGAGGGCACGCCGGAGAAGGATCAGCGCTTCGCCTACATCAAATATGACGAGGCGAAAGACGGCTAGCTGCGATAGTCGGCGTTGATCTTGATGTAGTCGGCGGTGAGGTCGCAGCCCCACACCGTCGCCCGGCCCGCTCCGCCCGCGCCGCAATCGACGCGAATGACGATTTCGCGGCCCTTCACATAAGCCGCGCCTAGCGCCTCGCGATAGTCGGGATGCACCATGCCGTTCGCGGCGACGGGCGTGTCGCCGAACCAGATGCACAGCTTGTCGCGGTCGGCGGCCTCGCCGGATTTGCCGACCGCCATGACGACGCGCCCCCAGTTCGGGTCTTCCCCGGCGATGGCGGTTTTGACGAGCGGCGAGTTGGCGACGGCGAGCCCGATGCGGCGGGCGGCCGCGTCGCTCTCCGCGCCCTCCACATGCACCTCGATGAGCTTGGAGACGCCCTCCCCGTCCTTCACCACCTGCAACGCGAGATCGAGCATCAGCGCGTGGAGAGCGAGAGAGAAACCGGCGAGAAGCGGGTCGTGCGCGAAGGCGATGTCGGGCGCCCCGCGTTTGGCCGCCGCGCCGGTTGCAAACATCAGCAGCGTGTCGCTGGTGGAGGTGTCGCTGTCCACCGTGATGGCGTTGAACGTGGTCGCGGCGTGCTCGCGCAGGAGCGCGGTCAGCGCGTCGGCGGCGATGGGCGCATCGGTGAAGACGAAGGCGAGCATCGTCGCCATATCGGGCGCGATCATGCCGGAGCCTTTGGCGACGCCGTTCAGCGTCACGGGAACGCCGCCGATATGGGCGGCGCGCGTCGCGAGCTTCGGATAGGTGTCCGTCGTCATGATGGCGCGGGCGGCGTCCTCGAAAGCATCCGCCCTCGCCTCGCCGGCCAGGCGCTGCAAGACGCCGTCGAACTTCGCCGGGCTGAGCGGTTCGCCGATAACGCCCGTTGACGCGATAAACACCTCCGCCGGCGCGCAGCCGACGGACGCGGCGGCCATCGACGCCGTCGCATGCACTGTCTCGACGCCGCGCATGCCGGTGAAGGCGTTCGAGTTGCCGGAGTTGACGACGAGCGCCCGCGCCCGGCCATGGGCTATCTGCTCTCGGCACCACAGCACCGGCGCGGACGCGGTGCGCGACTGGGTGAAGACGCCGCCCGCCGTCGTCCCCTCGTCAAAGACCGCAAGGAGCAGGTCCTTGCGGTTCTTATAGCGAATGCCGGCCTCGGCCGCCGCCAGCCTTGCGCCCTCGATGGGCGGGAGCCGGGGCGGGGCGTCCGGGGCAAAGGGCGAGCGTTTGCCCATCGACGGTTATTTCGGCTGCGCCTGGGCGCCGGCCGCCTCTTCCTCAATGACCTTTTTCACTTCAGGGTCGAGGATTTCGATTTTGGAGGAGCCGCGCAGCCCCTGAACCATCTCCTGCAGCTTCGACTGCACGAGCGAGGCGGTGATCTGATCCTTGACCTCGTCAAACGCCGGCAGCGCACGCTCGCGCACATCGTCCACGCGGATAATATGCCAGCCGAACTCGGTCTTGACGGGAGCCGAGGTCTCGCCCTTCTTCATAGCGAATGCGGCGTCTTCGAACTCCTTCACCATCTGGTTGCGGGTGAAGTATCCGAGATCGCCTCCGGAGCCGCCCGAGCCGGTGTCGAGGGATTTGGTTTTCGCGATCTCGCCGAAGTCGGCCCCGCCGGACAGCTCTTTAATAATGGCTTTCGCCTCGTCCTCGGTCTTGACGAGGATGTGCTTGGCGGAGACTTCCTGCTCGGGCTTCAGCTTGGCCACCTGCTCCTGGTAAACGGCCTTGGCGGCGGCTTCCGTCACCTGCTCCTTGCCCTTTTTCTCGATGAACAGGTCGCGCAGGGCGCGCAGCTTGAAGTAGTTGATCCGGCTCTCGAAATCAGGGCCGGCGTCGAGTTTCTCCTTGCGCGCGGCGGAGGCCAGCAGATGCGCTTCGATCAGATACTCGACGATGACGCGACGGCGCGCCTCCACAGGCAAACCGGCGATGACGGAGCCGAACTCGGTTTCGGCGATGGCGACCTCCGCCTCGCTGATGTCCTGTCCATTCACGCGCGCCACGGGACCCGCGGCTTGGACGCCCAACGGGGCGAGAAGCGCAGCCGCGGCGGCTGCCAAAAATAAAGAGCGTAGCATCACGGTTTTCCCTCAGCCGTTACAACAATCCGATCGCCTTGGCGCTATGATGAAACTGTGGTCGCGGCGCGGCGAAACTGGGTTTGACAGACCTTTATCGTCACCGGCGCTGGCCTTGCGCGAGAAGGGCCTCGCGTTGACAAGGCGAGCGCACCAACCTATCTCTCAAAATGCAGAGCTTGACGCCAAGGGCCATAAACCCCTTGCACAAAAATCCCGCAAGCTTTTTATATCAAGCGATCGTATCGCAGGCGGCGAACGCGCGCAAAAGCCGATGACGCATGGACGGCGCCGAGGACGGCTCGCGCGCCGTTAAAGACATTACAAGGCTGGGTCATGATCAACTTATCGTCCCTCGCAACGCGCCTGTTCGGCAACGCGAACGACCGAAAAATCAAGTCCTACGCAGGCCGTGTCGACGCCATCAACGAGATCGAAGACGAGTTGATCCTGCTCAGCGACGACGAACTGCGCGCCCGCACCGACAAATTCCGCCGGGATCTAGCGGACGGCGTCGCCCTCAACGACCTCCTAATTCCCGCCTTCGCCACCGTCCGCGAGGCCGCCAAACGCACGCTCGGGCAGCGCCATTTCGATGTGCAGCTTATCGGCGGCATGGCGCTGCACGAGGGCAAGATCGCCGAAATGAAGACCGGCGAGGGCAAGACGCTCGTGGCCACTCTGCCGGTCTATTTGAACGCGCTCACCGGGCGGGGCGTGCATGTGGTCACCGTGAACGACTATCTGGCCAAGCGCGACGCCGAATGGATGGGCCAGGTCTATCGCTTTCTGGGCCTGTCGGTGGGCTGCATTCTGCACCACCTGAACGACGACCAGCGTCGCGCGGCCTACGCCTGCGACGTGACCTACGGCACGAACAACGAGTTCGGCTTCGACTACCTGCGCGACAATATGAAGTACTCGCTCGCCGAGATGGTGCAGTTCGGCGGCCGCAAGGGCGACCTGGCGACGCACAACTTCGCAATTGTCGACGAGGTGGACAGCATCCTCATTGACGAAGCGCGCACGCCGCTCATCATCTCCGGCGCGGTCGAGGACAAGTCGCATCAGTATGTGGAGGTGGACAAGATCATTCCGCAGCTCGCGCCCGAAGATTACAAGCTGGACGAGAAGATGCGCTCCGTCACGCTGACGGAGTCAGGCAACGAGCGCGCCGAGGAGCTGTTGCGCGAGGCGGGGCTGCTGCAGAAGGACACCAGCCTCTACGACATCGAAAACGTGTCGTTCGTCCACCACGTGAACCAGGCGCTGCGCGCGCACAAGCTTTTCCTGCGCGATCGCGACTACATCGTGAAGAACGGCGCCGTCGTCATCATCGACGAGTTCACCGGGCGAATGATGGAGGGCCGACGCTATTCGGAAGGCCTGCACCAGGCGCTTGAGGCCAAAGAAGGCGTCGACGTGCAGACCGAGAACCAGACGCTCGCCTCCATCACCTTCCAGAATTATTTCCGGCTGTACGACAAGCTCGCCGGCATGACCGGCACGGCGGCGACGGAAGCCAACGAATTCATGGACATCTACGGGCTGGAGGTGCTGGAGATCCCCACCAACCGGCCGATGAGCCGCAAAGACGAGGACGACGAGGTCTATCGCACGGCCCGCGAGAAATACGACGCCATCATCAAGCTGATCGGCGAGTGCCGCGACCGCGGCCAGCCTCTGCTTGTCGGCACCACGTCGATTGAGAAGTCGGAGACGCTGTCCGCCGAGCTGACAAAACGCGGCGTGGCGCATCAGGTGTTGAACGCCCGGTTCCACGAGCAGGAGGCTTATATCATCGCGCAGGCCGGGGTGCCGGGCGCCGTCACCATCGCGACGAACATGGCGGGCCGCGGCACCGACATTCAGCTCGGCGGCAACCTCGAGATGCGCATGGCTCAATGGCTTGACGCAGAGGCGGCCGCCGGTCGCGAACCCGGTCACGACGCAATCCGCGCCCAGCGCGACGTCATCGCCGAGGAGATCGCGCAGAAAAAGGCGACGGCGCTCGCGGCTGGCGGGCTCTACGTGCTCGGCACCGAGCGCCACGAAAGCCGCCGCATCGACAACCAGCTTCGCGGCCGCTCAGGGCGCCAGGGCGACCCGGGCAACTCCAAATTCTTTCTCTCGCTCGAAGACGATCTGATGCGCATCTTCGGCTCCGAGCGCATGGACGGCATGCTGCGCCGCCTCGGGCTTGAGGAAGGCGAAGCCATCATCCATCCGTGGATCAACAAGGCGCTGGAAAAGGCGCAGTCGAAGGTCGAGGCGCGAAACTTCGACACGCGCAAAAACCTGCTCAAATACGACGACGTGATGAACGATCAGCGCAAGGTGATCTTCGAGCAGCGCATCGACCTGATGAACGACGCGGACATCCAGTCCGCCGTCGCCGACATGCGTCACCAGGTCGTGGCCGATCTCATCGCCAAGCACATCCCCGAGCAGGCCTACGCCGAGCAGTGGGACGTGGAGGGCTTGGCTGAAGACGTGCGCAACATCTTCAATATCGACGTTCCAGTGCAGGACTGGGCCGCTGAGGAGGGCATCGCCGACGAAGAGATGCGCGAGCGCTTGCTCGAGCGTGTGGACGCCGCCGCCGCGAAAAAGGCCGCCGAGATCGGGTCTGGCCTGATGCGGCAGATCGAGAAGGCGGTCGTGCTGCAAACCCTTGACCATCTCTGGCGCGAACATCTCCTGATGCTTGAGCATCTGCGGCAGGTGATCGGTCTGCGCGGCTACGGCCAGCGCGATCCGCTGAACGAGTACAAAAGCGAGGCCTTCACCCTGTTCGAGGCGATGCTTGAGCGCCTGCGCGAGGCGGTGACGGGCCAGCTTATGCATGTGCAGCTCGCGCAGCCGGGCGACGCGCCGGACATTGAGGATTTTGAGCTGCCGCCCATGGAGGGCAGCCACATCGACCCGCAAACCGGCGAGGACGATTTCCAGCAGGCTTCTGTCGCGGCGGCATCGCGCGGCCCCAGGGCCGGCAAAGGCAAAAGCCCGAACGGCGCCGCGGCGAACGGGCCGTCGACCTCGCCCGCCCAGGCCCGGACAAAGCGTGGCCCGAACGGCGCCGCCCGCAACGCGGCCTCGAAAGCCGCGAGCGCCGCGGCGACTCGTTCCCGCACGACGCAGTCCGCGACCGATCCGGCCGACCCGTCAACCTGGGGCAAGGTCGCGCGCAACGCCGCGTGTCCGTGCGGGTCCGGCAAGAAATACAAACACTGCCACGGCGCGCTGACGGCCGTGGCGCAGAACGCTTGAACCGCGACGGCCGCTAATAAAGCCTGCCGCCGTTCGGCACCGGCATGCTTGGCCCAATGAGCACCACCTCGCCCTCCGCATCGGGAAAGCCGAGGGTGAGAGCCTCCGACATGAACGGCCCGATCTGACGCGGCGGAAAGTTGACGACCGCCGCGACCTGCCGCCCAATGAGAGCCTCCGGCGCATAGTGCTTGACGATCTGAGCCGAGCTTTTCTTCACCCCGATTTCGGGGCCGAAATCGATCCAAAGCTGCAACGCTGGCTTGCGCGCTTTTGGGAACGGCTTGGCGTCCACCACCGTGCCGACGCGGATGTCCACCCGCAGAAAATCCTCGATGCCGATCTGCGGCGCGACGCCAGCGTCCGGTTTGCTCATGACGCGACCACAGGCGCGCCGCCTGCATCGGACGGCGGGGGCGGCGGCGCTTGCGGCGCCGGCTCGACGGGCGGCTGCCCCGCGGAGGTCGGCGAGCGCGACGCCCTTCCCGAGCGCATGGCGCTCCTCATAGCGGCGGCGAACCGCTCGGCCGCGCCCGATGCGGCGTCCGCCCGTTTCGCCCAACCCTCCGCGCGCCGCAACTGGCGGTCGAGCGCGGCCATCGTCCGCGCCATGCCCGGATCGGAATCGTCTAGCCAGATGCGGAAAACGCGGGCGTAGATGGCCGTCATCGCCTTCACCCGCACGGCGCCGCCGAGCCCATCGGCGGGAACCCCCGCGGCGGCGAGCATCCAATACTGCGACGCCGCGACCGGCCCAGCCTGCGCGAAAGCCGCGCCCAGATCGCCGCGCTCGTCCGCCAGAATGCGCTGGATGGCGGGCTTATACGGCGCCAGCGTCTCGAACCGCGTCATCAGGATGTCGAACAGCCGATCGCGCGGCGCGGCGGCCATGTCCTCGGGTTTGAGGGCGTTCAACACGCGGTCGTCGATGATACGGGTGAACGCCGCGAGAATTTGCGGCTTGCTTTGAAACACAGGACGAAGCGAGGTCAGCGCAACGCCGGCCTCGGCGGCGACGTCGGCGAGGCTCGCCCCCCTCCACCCTTGCCGCGCGGCGACGCGCATCGCCGCCTCGACCAGGCTCTCCCGCAGGTTTGAAGGCTCTGTCATGTCACATCTCCTTCTCGGCCGCCCCCGCGACGCTCGCATCGTCGAGCGCCTCGCCGCCGAACGTGGGCCGCAGCCAGCGCTTTTTGTTGCGCCCGAGCATCGTCATCAAACGCTCCAGATGAGGCTCATTGATGTTCATGTCGCGCAAATGCGCCGCCGTGTTCATAACGTAATCCACATTGCGGCCGGATTTCCCTCGCGCGCGCCGAACGATGCTCGCTTGGATGCACAATGGCAAGCGCCCGGCGTATTGGCGGTGCGCCCGGTTCACCATGTAGGCCTGCGCCCGCACGGTGCGGCCTGAGCCGTCCAGAAGGGTGACGGGCTTCAGCGCCTGATTATAGACCTTCGTCACCTGCTCGCGCGCCCGCAGATATGCCGCAACAGTCCGCATTGCGCGCTGGGGGACGTGATAGGCCACGCCCTCGCACGCGCCGGACACGTCCAGCCCAAACACCAAGCCGGGAAAGCGGCGGGTTCCGCGATGATTGACGGAGTAAACGCATAAAGCCCGGTGCGCTCCCTCAAGCCGCGCGCGCGTCGCGTAATCGAACTCGAACCCCGGCTTCCACATCAAGGAGCCGTACCCAAAAACCCACCAGCCCGCCATGCCTCGTCCCTGACAGAAATTCACGCGAGCCGTAACAAATGACTGATTTGCGCCAGCGCACACACCCGATTTGTAAAAATGCGACGGAATTACCGCGATGCGGCGTCGTCGGACGCGCCCGCGACGGGCTCAGGCGCCGCCTGGCCGGCTTCGATCACCTGCCGCCGAATGGCGCGCGTGCGGGTGAACAGGCTGAACAGCGCATCGCCGTCTCCCCAGCGGATGGCCCGCTGCAGCGCAGTCAGGTCTTCGGTGAAGCGGCCCAGCATTTCGAGAACCGCTTCCTTGTTATTCAAAAAAATATCCCGCCACATCGTCGGATCGGAGGATGCGATGCGCGTAAAATCCCGAAAGCCCCCGGCGGAGAATTTGATCACCTCGCGCGCGGTGACCGTTTCGAGATCGGACGCGGTGCCGACGATGTTGTAGGCAATGAGGTGCGGCACGTGGCTGGTGATGGCGAGCACCAGATCGTGATGCGCGGGCGTCATGGTCTCCACCTGCGCCCCCAGTCCGCGCCAGAAGGCCGCAACCGTCGCGGCGGCTGCGTCGTCCGTGGTCTCCAGCGGCGTGAGAATGCACCAACGATTGACGAAAAGATCGGCGACGCCGGAATCCGGACCTGAATGCTCAAGCCCCGCCACGGGATGCGCGGGCACGAAATGCGCGTGCGCCGGAATGTAAGGGGCGACGGCGGCGGCGACGGCGGCCTTCACCGAGCCCACGTCCGAAACAATCGCGCCCGGCTTCAGCCCTGGAGCCAGGTCAGCCGCGACGGCCCCCATGGCGCCCACCGGCACGCAGAGAATGACCAGGTCGGCGCCGGCCGCCGCCCGCGCCGGATCGGCCGAAGCCTCGTCGGCGAGGCCAAGCTCCCGTAGGCGGCCACGCACCTCCTCGCTCCGATCAGCGACGCGCAGCTCGCGCGCAAGGCCGCGCTTGCGGGCGCCGCGCAGAATGGACGAGCCGATATGCCCGCCGCCGACGACGCATAGCCGCTCCACGCCCTCAGCCATGACGCGTCTGCACGAACTCCGCCAGCGCGGCGGCAACGGCGCGGTTCTCCGCCTCCAGACCGATGGTGATGCGCAGGCAATCGGGCAATCCATAGCCGGACGCGCGTCGCACGATGATTCGCCGTTCGGCCAGGAAAGCATCGGCTTCGGACGAGGTCAGCCCCGGCGCGTCGGGAAAGCGCACGAGAAGGAAATTGGCGACGCTCGGGACGACGCTGAGCCCGCTCCGCGCGATCTCGGCGGCGAGCCACTCGCGCCAGCGGGCGTTGTGCTCAGCCGCCGCGTCCAGATGCGCGCGGTCGCCAAGCGATGCGATGGCGGCGGCCATGCCAGGCCCCGACACGTTGAACGGGCTGCGGATGCGGTTGAGCGTTTCCGCCACGCCCGCCGGGCAGTAGGCCCAGCCGACCCGCGCGCTGGCGAGGCCATGGATTTTGGAGAACGTGCGCGTCATCACCGTATTAGACGTCTCGGCGACGAGGGCGGCGCCGGCGTCGTAGTCCGCCTCGCGCACATATTCGGCGTAGGCCCCGTCAAGCACGAGGAGCACGCGATCCGGCAGCCCGGCGCGCAACCGCCGCACCTCCGACCCCGGAATGTAGGTGCCCGTTGGGTTGTTCGGATTGGCGATAAACACCATACGCGTGCGGGGCGTGACGCGCGCGAGGATGGCGTCTACGTCGGCTGTCAGATCGGTCTCGGGCGCAACCACCGGCGTCGCCCCGATGGCGAGGATTACGATGCGATAAACGGTGAAGCCGTGCTCGGTGTAAATCGCCTCGTCGCCGGGGTCGAGATAGGCCTGGGCCAAGTAATGGAAGAGTTCGTCGGAGCCGTTGCCGCATACGATGCGCGCAGGGTCGAGGCCGTAGGTCTCCCCGATGGCGTTGCGCAAGGCCCGGGCCGAGCCGTCCGGATAGCGGTCGAGCGCGGCGGCGGCTCGCACATACGCCTCTCGCGCGGCGGGGCTGGGGCCGAGCGGCGTCTCGTTGGACGACAGCTTCACGACGGGCGCGACGCCGGGAAGCGAACTGCGCCCTGGCGTGTAAACGTCGATGTTGCCTATGGAAGGCCGCGCCTTCAACGCGCCACCGGTCTCCAACGCCTGCTCCTTTTCATCATGGAATGGGCCGGACTCATGCCAGAGCCAACAGGCGCCGGCAAGGGCTAGTTTTACGCGCCCGCTGACGACGGCCAACCCGGGTCGCGGCTACGCTTGATGCAGGCATAAGTTGTAAAATACGATTCTTTGCCGCTCTTGATTGTGCTAGATGATGATCCGGCCGGGAGCGATCGCGTCGCCCCGGTCACGTCGTCAACGAGGGGGTAGGTCACATGAAATACGCATTCGCAGCCATCGTCGGCGCAGCGGCCGTCGCGTCCGCGCTGATCGCGCCGGCCGTCGCGCAATCCACCTTCAACAAATCCTCGAACGGCGTCGCGGCCAAAGTGCAGGCGACGCCATCGCAGGAAGCCGCGGCGCTCGCCCAGACGCGCTGCGTCGAACTCATCAAGCAGCAATCAGCGTTCGACCGCAGCATCGCCGGGTACAACGCCAAGGCCCGCGAGCTGGAGGGCAAAGCCAAGGCGCTGCCGCAAAACGCCTCGCTCACCCGCGGCTCCGAGAAGTGCAAGAACCAGGCTGAGCAGTTGCAAGCGTTGCAGCAGAACGGCGCGGAGCATTTGGCGTATCTCGACAACATCGCGGAAAGCGTGAAGCTTTGCCCGTCCTCCATGGCCGAGAAGCTGACCGCGGCGCAGATCGCGATCAAGAAATCCCATGAGGTGATCGAGCGTGTCGCCATCGCCACGGAAGGCTCGCTCGCCAGCTTCTGCAAATAGAAACAGGCGCAAGCCGCCCGGTCGCGCCCGACAGGCGGCTTGTGTTTTCCACCGCGATGTCTCACATCTGCTCGATCGGTAGCGGGCATCGAGCTCTCGGAGGAAAGCCTTGACTGGTTGGGCGCTGGCGCAGAGCGACGCGGAGTTGGTGCGCGCGGAGGCCGACAACCCGCACAGCCTCGTCGCCCGGTTTCCGGCCCACGCCGCCCTCAAGTTGGACAGCGGCGCCGCGCTCGGGCCGTTCGCCATCGCTTATCAAACCTATGGCCAGTTGAACGCGGCCAAATCCAACGCGGTGCTCGTCTGCCATGCGCTCACCGGCGATCAACACGTCGCCAACGCGCATCCGGTCACGCGAAAGGCGGGCTGGTGGGAGACGATCATCGGCCCCGGCAAGCCGGTGGACACCGAACGCTACTTCGTCATCTGCTCGAATGTGATCGGCGGGTGCATGGGCTCCACCGGGCCGAGCGCCACGAACCCCGTCACAGGCAAGCCCTACGGTCTCGATTTCCCCGTCATCACCATCGGCGACATGGTGGCCGCGCAAAGCCGCCTTATAGACGCGCTTGGCATCGACACGCTGTTCTGCGTCATCGGCGGATCCATGGGCGGCATGCAGGTGCTGGAATGGGCGGCCATGTTCAAGGAGCGTGTGTTCGCCGCGATGCCTATCGCGACCGCCGCCCGCCACTCTTCGCAGAACATCGCATTTCATGAGGTGGGGCGCCAGGCGGTGATGGCCGACCCCAACTGGCGCGGCGGGCGCTATCTGGAGGAAGGGGTCAACCCGGCGAAGGGGCTCGCGGTCGCCCGCATGGCCGCGCACATCACCTATCTCTCCGACAAGGCGCTGCACCACAAGTTCGGGCGGCGCCTGCAAAACCGGCAGGCGGTCACCTTCGGCTTCGACGCCGATTTCCAGGTGGAGAGTTATCTGCGGCATCAGGGCGCGGCGTTCGTCGATCGGTTCGACGCCAACAGCTATCTCTACATCACCCGCGCCATGGACTATTTCGACCTGGCGGCGGATCATGGCGGCGTGCTCGCCAACGCGTTCAGAGGCTCCAAAACACGCTTCTGCGTCATCTCCTTCACCAGCGACTGGCTCTACCCCACGCGCGAAAGTCGGCGCATCGTCCATGCGCTGAACGCGGTCGCCGCCAATGTGAGCTTTGTCGAGATCGAGAGCGACAAGGGCCACGACGCCTTCCTGCTTGACGAACCCGAACTGTTCGCCACAGTGCGCGGGTTTCTCAACTCCGCCGCCGAAAAGCGCGGCCTTTCGCCCGTCGACGATCGACGCTCTGAATGATTGACGCCCTGACGGACTCTAGGAAAGCGCCGGCGAACGGATCGGCCACGGCGCGCGTGGATTTGCTGCTCATCGCGGAGATGGTGCGGCCTGGGGCGCGTGTGCTCGATGTCGGCTGCGGGGCAGGCGAGCTTCTGAAGCTTTTGGAGACGACCCGGCAGGTGGACGGGCGCGGCGTGGAGTTGAGCCAGACGGGCGTCAACATCTGCGTCGCGAAAGGCCTCTCGGTCGTGCAAGGCGACGCCGACCGCGATCTCGTGAACTATCCCGACAACGCTTTCGACTACGCGATCCTCAGCCAGACGCTGCAGGCCACCCAACGCCCGAAATACGTCCTGGAGGAGCTTTTGCGCATCGGCCGCCACGCCATCGTGTCGTTCCCCAATTTCGGCAATTGGCGCATCCGCATGCAACTGCTCATCGAGGGCAAGATGCCGGTGACGCACAATCTGCCGGAGCGCTGGTACCTCTCCCCCAACATCCACTTCTGCACCATCAAGGACTTCCTCGACCTGTGCGCGGAGGTCGGCGCCAATGTGGAGCGGCAGGTGGCGCTGAACGCCTACGGCCGCAGGCTCGGCGGCGTGCCCTTGTTCATGCAGAACATCATCGGCGAGCAGGCGGTGTTTCTGCTCACCCGCCGCTGACCCGCCTCACCCGTTGCGGATCGGCGCGCCGACGGCTTGACGCACGCGCGCGCGGCGGCCTTTGACGTCGGGCAGCCGGGCGTAGACCTGCTTCACCGCATCCACAATAAGAACGCCGGCGAAGATCGGCCAGAGCCGGGCGCCCGCGCGCTCCCACGCCACCGCCCCGTGCAGCACCGTGCGCCACGGCCAGGGCGGCGCGAACAGCGCGGGCGTCACGCATTCGACCGCGAACAGCGAGGATGTGAGAAGCGCCTCGATCTGCCCCGGGCTGAACGGGCGTCCGTGGCCGAAGGGGGTCGACTCGGCGCGCGCCCAGAGCCCGCGCCGGTTGGGCGCGACGATCAGCAGACGCCCTTCCGGGCGGAGCACCCGCCACATCTCGCGCAGAAGCGGCCCCGTGGCCTCCGAATGCTCCAGACAGTGCGCCATGACGATGCGGTCGAAGGTCATGTCGGCGAAGGGCAGATGCGTCTCGTCCACCAGCGCCGTCGCGCATCGGCCTGTGGGCCATGCGATCGCCCCTTGCGCTTTGGGCATGAGCGCGATGATGCGGCTCGCCTCGCCCAGGAACGGACGCATGAACGGCGTGGCGTAGCCGACGCCCGCGAAATCGAGGCCGCGTCCGTCGCGCCAGCGCGCCCGCACCCGGTGGGCGATGATGCGGCGCGCCATGAGGCCGAGCGGCGTGCGGTAAAAGTCGCGGAGATCGAGCACATCGGGATGCATGCTTTTGCCGGCCTCGGCCTTCTGGTCATAAAAAGGGCGCGCGAGCATGCCCTCCTGGCCCATGCATACACCAATCGGCGCCGCCGCGCGCGGGACAAACCGGAGGCAGCCCATGCGGGCGCTGGACATTCGACAGTTTTTCTGCGGCCGCGACAATTACGGCGTGCTCATCCACGATCCAGCGTCCGGCGAAACGGCGGCGGTGGACACGCCCGAGCTGGGGCCAATCCGGTCCGCGCTCTCCGAAACGGGCTGGCGTCTGACGCACATCTTCACCACTCATCACCACGGCGACCATGTGGCTGGACACGAGGCGTTGAGGCGGGAGACCGGCTGCGCCGTGGTGGCCGCCGCCGCCGACGCTCACCGCATCCCCGCCGTCACCGTCGCGCTGCGCGAGGGCGAAGCGGCCCGGCTCGGCGATCACGAGTTCGTCATGCTCGACACGCCAGGACACACCCGCGGCCATGTCGCCTACCACTGCGAGGCCGCGAGCGTTGCGTTTGTGGGCGACACACTCTTCTCGCTCGGGTGCGGTCGGCTGCTGGAGGGGACGGCGGATGAGATGCACGCCTCGCTCGCCAAGCTCGCCGCGCTGCCCGCCGAAACCATGATTTATTGCGGCCACGAATACACGCTCGCCAACGCGCGCTTCGCGCTCACCATCGATTCGGAGAACGCAGCTTTGCGCCGGCGGGCGGCCGAGGCGGAGGCGCTGCGGGCCGACGGCAAACCGTGCGCGCCGATGCGGCTCGCTGATGAATTGCGCGCCAATCCGTTTCTGCGCGTTCATGACGAGGCGGTGCAATCGGCGCTCGGCATTCGCGGCGCGCCAGAGGCGGAGGTTTTCGCCGAGATGCGCCGGCGCAAGGATAAATTTGCATAAAGGGTTGAAAGCGTTGAAACATTCTCTGGCCGGAACGAACACCGTCCACCGGCCGTTGTGGAAAAAGCCGTACGTAGTGACAACATCTTGCGGGCCTAACCCTTTTGGCATTTAATCAGGCTGCTCCTGAGGGAGCTTACAGGAATGATTCGCCGTACGGCAGAGGGGCATTTCCCGTGCGGCGGTTCAGGCCAAAGCGGTTCCATTGCGTAATAATGGGCGGCGCGCGCGCAAGGCGGCGAACGGCGATTTGTTTCGTCGTGAAACGAACTTCGCTTGCGGAACGTCTAGATAAGTAAATAAAATAACCTGCACCGTGGCGACGTGGAAGCAGGGTTGACAGCGGGGTAGAACAATGGGTGCGGTTTCCGCGGACGGCGTGCTGTCTGCGCTCTTCATCGACTACGACAACGTCTACCTCGCTTTGCGAAACCGCAATGAGGAGGCCGCGACGCGTTTCGCGCGCAGCCCGATGACATGGTTTTCGCAGCTGTTGAGCGGGCGTCTCATCCGCAACGCCGACAACGAGCGCCCTTACCGGCGCCGCATCGCGATCGCCCGGTGCTACGGCAATCCGGTGCCATGGCGGCAAGGGCGCAACGGCCCCGAGGATCCCAACTGCTTCGCTTTCGTGCGCCACAACTTCATCCGCGCCGGGATGGAGGTGGTCGATTGTCCCAAGCTCACCTCGCAGTTCAAAAACTGCTCCGACATCCGCATGGCTTGCGACATTCGGGATTATCTGAACTATCCGGTCCGCTATGACGAGTTCATCATCCTGTCGGGCGACAGCGACTTCACTCCGGTGCTAATGAACCTGCGCTCACATGATCGGCGGCGCGCAATCTACACCAACGAATATACATCGCCCTATTATCGCGCCTTCTGCGACGGCTGCGTGGAGGAGGCGGATCTGATCCAGTTCCTCCTTCAGCCGCAGCAACTCAGCGCGCCGGACGCCGCGCCCGAGATCGCCTTTGACCCAGGTCCTACAACGGTGCTGCCATCGCCCCCGGCCCGGCCAGCGATCACGCAAAATATCGGCGACGGCAAGCGGCGGTCATACGGCGCGGACGGCGCCGTGCAGTCCCTCATCGCCGATTTCAAGGTCATCAGCCAGGAAATCACTCAGCTGGTGGTGGATGTGGTTGAGAACTCGCACAAGCCGGTGCCGCTCGCCTATCTGGCCGATCGGGCGCAAAAAGCCATCGGCCAGCCCAAAACCATCGGCACGAACTGGGCGGGCAGCGGCGGCTTTTTGAACTTCCTGCAGCAAAACCTGCCGTCGCATCTCAACATCAGCGATAAGCCGCCGCAGGTGGTCTACAATCCAGCGAAACACAAGCTGCGTGAAGAGCCTGTGGAGCCCCGCGAGGCGCAACTGCAAACGGCTGCCCCCAAGGCGGCCGCCCAATCCAACAGCAGCAAGATCGCCGATCTGCAACGATCCATCACCCGCATTTATGATGCCTGCCAGGCGCCGCCCTTGCCCCCGAGCGAATACCAGCTTCTGTTCACCCTGATCGCCGCCGAGGTGCGCGAGCGCAAATTCCGCCCGGATCAGACGGCCTCGGCCGTCGTCCTGCGCGCCGAGGATGCGGGCCTGAAGCTTGCGCACAAGGATGTGAGCTTCGTGCTGGACGCGGTCGATGAGATCGACCCGTGGCTGGAGCGCACCCAGTCGCCCGCCGCGGTCGCGCGCGCTTATCGCGATTATGTGCTCGAGCGATGCAAGGCCGCCGGTTTGCATTTAACGGACGACGAGCATCAGCTCATTCAAGTGTGGTTTGGCGCGAGCCAGTGGGGTCAGCAGGCCCCTGAGGCGGGCGTGGATCAACACCGTGCGGCGTCCCGCGTACCCGCGCGGCCTCAAGCCCGCGCGCAGTCGCCACAGCCGAGCGAGCCGAACGGTGCGGGCGGTTATGGCGGCGGATACGGCCGCCCTGGCGCACCGCAAATCACGGCCGGCCCTGATATTCCCCTGCCGCCCGATTTTGGCTTTGGGACCGACTTCGAGCCGGAAAGTCCACTCGAGGCCGGGCGTCTGTCGCCGCTCAAATTTAACTTCTCGAAACGCAGCTAAATCGTAAGGTTGCAGGGCCCCGCATCGCGCGCCCGGGACGCCGGCGCATCAGGTTCGCCGGCCCCGCTTGCACCGGTCAGGTCGCGATGTATTGGCCGCCGTTGGCCGTCAGCGTCGCGCCCGTGATGAAGCCGGCCTCGTCGCTGGCGAGAAACGTCACGCACGCCGCGATCTCATGGGCGGAGCCGAGCCGCCCCACCGGAATGGTGGCGATGATCCCGTCCAGCACGTTTTTCGGCACGGCGGCGACCATGTCCGTGTCGATGTACCCCGGTGCGACGCAATTCACGGTGACGCCTTTGCGCGCGTTCTCCTGCGCGAGAGCCTTGGTGAAGCCGATGACGCCCGCCTTGGCGGCGGAGTAGTTGCCCTGCCCCATCTGCCCCTTCTGGCCATTGATGGAGGAGATGTTGATGATACGGCCCCAGCCCCGGTTGCGCATCCCCTCAAGGATCGGCTGCGTCATGTTGAACATGCTGTCGAGGTTGACTGTGATGACCTCGCGCCATTGCTGCGGCGTCATCTTGTGGAGCATGGCGTCGCGGGTGATGCCGGCGTTGTTGACGACGATGTCGATGGGTCCGACCTCGGCTTCGACGCGCTTCAGGCCGGCGGCGGACGCTTCGTAGTCGCCCACGTCCCATTTAAACACCGGGATGCCCGTTTCAGCCTGGAACTTCTGCGCGGCCTCGTCATTGCCGCCGTAATTCGCCGCCACACGGCAACCGCGCTTTTTCAGGGCGACGGATATCGCGTGGCCTATGCCCCGCGTTCCGCCCGTCACCACCGCCACACGCGCCATGCTTCCTCCTTGCTTGTTGTGCGCCGGCGACCGGGTCTCCGGCTGTTTTTGAACCGATCAGATCAACTGCGGCGCCCCAAAAAGCCGAGGCGCGCCCACGCTTTAGGCCATGCGCTCGACGCAGAGCGCAATGCCCATGCCGCCGCCGATACACAGCGTGGCGAGACCCTTTTTGGCCTCGCGCCGCTTCATTTCGTGCAGCAGCGTGACGAGCACGCGCGCGCCGGAGGCGCCAATGGGGTGGCCGATGGCGATCGCGCCGCCGTTCACGTTGACCTTCTCCGTGTCCCAGCCAAGGCCCTTGTTCACAGCGCAGGCTTGCGCGGCGAAAGCCTCATTCGCTTCGATGAGGTCGAGGTCGTGGATGCTCCAGCCAGCTTTTTCCAACGCTTTTTTGGAGGCGGGGATAGGCCCGGTGCCCATGATGGACGGATCGACGCCGGTCGTCGCCCAGGATGCGATGCGCGCGAGCGGCGTCACGCCCCGGCGCTCGGCCTCCGACAGGCTCATGAGGACGAGCGCGGCCGCGCCGTCGTTGATGCCGCTGGCGTTGCCCGCCGTCACCGTGCCTTCCTTGGGGTCGAAGGCGGGGCGAAGTTTGGCCACGTCGTCGATGGTCGCGCCCTCGCGGATGTACTCGTCCTCGGCCACCGTCACGTCGCCCTTGCGGCCCTTGATGGTGTAGGCGACGATCTCATCCTTGAAGCGCCCGGCTTTTTTCGCCGCCTCGGCCTTGTTCTGCGAGGCGACGGCGAATTTGTCCTGCTCCTCGCGGGTGATTTGCCATTGCCGCGCGACGTTCTCGGCCGTGATGCCCATGTGATAGCCGTTGAAAGCGTCCCACAATCCGTCGCGGATCATGGTGTCGACCATCTCGAGGTTGCCCATTTTCTGCCCGGCGCGGATATAGGCGGCGTGCGGCGCGAGGCTCATGCTTTCCTGGCCACCGGCGATGGCGACCGAGGCGTCGCCGTTGCGGATCGCCTGGTGGGCCATGGCGACCGAGCGCAGGCCGGAGCCGCACACTTGGTTGATCGTGATCGCCGGCGTTTCGATCGGCAGGCCCGCCCCGATCGAGGCCTGCCGCGCCGGATTCTGCCCTTGCCCCGCCGTGAGCACCTGGCCGAAAATCACCTCGGACACATCGGACGGCTCGACGCCTGCGCGCGCCAAGGCCTCCTTGATCACAGCCTTGCCTAGGTCGTGGGCGGGCACGCTGGCGAACGATCCGTTGAAGCTTCCAACCGCTGTGCGGCAGGCGCTGGCGATGACGACGGTTTCCTGGCTCGACATAGGCTTTCCTCCTCTTTGCGGGCGGACCGCATCCGCGCAACATCCATCCGCGCTTACCGCTCACTTATGGCATATCGCCGCGGTTTTTTCGTCACTTTTCTCAAGCCCGTCCGTTACGGCGGGCGGCTCTTTCCGGCTGGCGGGCGGCGGCGAATTATGTGGCGGCGCGGCATGAAACACGCTAGCGTTATTGCAATGCGGTAGCGCGAAGGACACAGGGCGAAATATCAATGACAGCAAAAACGGCGGCGGTTGCGGCCGATGCGGAGACGGAGAACGCGGGCGGCCGAGGCGCCGGAGACGCGAAACGCGCGCAGGTTGTCATAAAGAAATACGCCAACCGCCGGCTCTACAACACCGAAACGAGCGCCTATGTCACGCTGGAGGATCTGGCGGAGATGGTGCGGTCCGAGCGGGATTTCGTCGTTTATGACGCCAAGACGGGCGAGGATTTGACCCACGCCGTGCTCACTCAGATCATCGTTGAGGAGGAGGGCAAGGACGGTCAAAGTCTCCTGCCCATCGGCTTCTTGCGTCAGCTCATCCGGTTTTACGGCCACTCGCTTGAGCGCCTGGTGCCGAGCTATCTGGAGTTCAGCATCAACTCGCTGACCAAGGATCAGGAGCGGTATCACAAGCACTTGAGCGGCATGTTCGGCGCCGCGGCCCT
Source organism: Hyphomicrobiales bacterium (assembly GCA_033764775.1). GTDB lineage: Bacteria > Pseudomonadota > Alphaproteobacteria > Rhizobiales > Rhodomicrobiaceae > JAWXCE01. The sequence goes on from JANRIQ010000014.1 coordinate 45,609, forward strand.
GGACGCCATGCACGAGCAGACGCTCAACAACATCGCCATGTTCGAGAAAGCGCTCGCGATGTTCACCCCGTTCGGAGCCTCCGAACCGCGCAAAAAGTCGGGGAGCGAGAGCGGCGGCGAAGCGACCGGCGTCTCGCAGGACGAACTCGCCGAACTGCGTGCGCAACTCGCCGCCATGCAGGCCCAAATCGACAAACTCTCCAAGCCCAGCGACGCTTAACACACTAAGGCCACAGTGATGTTTTTCCGTCGTGATTGAGAATGTCACGGCGCTTCAACCCGCTCAGGTTGAGCAAACGCCGCGTTAACACCTTGATGGTAACGTTGCCTCGCTCAATGCTGAATGTGATGAGAGTGTGCATGGTCCGTAGGGTGCTATTTGCTTTGGCTGTCGCGCCGTTGGCCGGATGCGGCGTCAATATGCCGTCGTTGTCCGCTTCCCTTGGCGGGCGCGAGGAGCCTGCGGTTGTGAAACCCACAGCCGCCGCGGCGGCCCCGTCGAGCGCCGGGTTCTGGGAAAAGGTTCAGTCCCGCACCCGCAAGGGCGGCGGCGAGGCGCTAAGCGTCATGGCCTCGCGGTTCCAGCCCGCCGAGGCGCTGGCCGAGATCAACGCCTATCGCGCCAAGAAAGGGCTGTCGCCGTTGCGGCTTAACGCCAAGCTCACCCAGGCCGCTAAGGCGCATTCGCTTGATCTCGCGCGCAACGACCGCATTTCGCATTTCGGCTCGGACGGCTCCGACATCGAGGAGCGCGCGCGGCGTTCCGGCTACGCGTTCAATCTCATCGCGGAGAATGTGGGCACCGGCCAGCGCAGCGCCAGCGAGGTGATCGAGGGCTGGCGCAAAAGCCCATCGCACAACGAAAATCTATTGCTCCCGGACGCGGAAGAGATGGGCATCGCCGTCGTTTACCGTCCGGAGACTGAGTACCAAACCTTTTGGACTTTGGTGCTGGGCGCCAGCAACGGCTGACGTGTCTAAAGCTCCGCCAGCGTGAAGCCGTAGTGCCGGAGCCAGCGCAGGTCGCCACCGAAGAACGGCCGCAAATCGGGAATGCCGTATTTCAGCATGGTCATGCGGTCGAGGCCCATGCCGAAAGCGAAGCCCTGGTATCGCTCCGGGTCGATGCCGCAGTTGGCGAGCACATTCGGATGCACCATGCCGGCGCCGCCGATCTCCAACCATTTCCCCGGCTTGCCGATCGCCTCAGCGCCGATGTCCACTTCCATCGACGGTTCGGTGAACGGGAAATGCGACGCGCGGAAGCGCATGCGCACATCGTCCACCTCGAAGAACGCCTTGCACATCTCGGCGAGCGTCCATTTCAGGTGACCCATATGCGTGTCTTCGTCGATGACGAGCGCCTCGATCTGGTGGAACATCGGCGTGTGCGTCTGGTCGCTGTCGCACCGGTAGACGCGCCCCGGCGAAATGATGCGGATGGGCGGCTTCTGCGCCAGCATGGTGCGCACCTGCACGGTGCTCGTGTGCGTGCGCAGCAAGAGGCGGGTGCCATCCGCCTTTGGGTTGAAGAAGAATGTGTCGTGCGTCTCCCGCGCCGGATGCCCGACGGGAAAATTCAGCTTGGTGAAATTGTTGTCGTCGGTTTCGATATCTGGGCCGTCGGCGACCGCAAAGCCCATCCCCATCAGGATGCGGGTCATGTCCTCCCAGACGCGCGTGAGCGGGTGTATGCGCCCGAGTTGCTCAGCGCCGGCTCGCGCCGGTAGGGTGATGTCCGCCCGCTCCGCAAGCAAACGCTGCTCGTTCGCGGCCTTGGCGAGCGCATCCCGTCGGGCCTCAAGCGCGGCTGTAACCGCCTCCTTCACCCCGTTGACCGCAGCGCCGAAGCGTTTTCGCTCGTCAGGGGCCATGCCGCCGAGCCGCTGCATGAGTTCGGGGATGCGGCCTTTCTTGCCCAGGCTGGCGATGCGCGCCTCGTCCAATTCGGCGAGGTTCGAGGCGCGCTCCACCGCCGCGATCAATGCGGCCTGAAGCGCGGGCAAGTCGGTGTCTGATGCGGCTTCGGCGTGCATGGCCTACCCTCTGAACGACGACGACCGTGACGGTTGCGCTCAGGCCGCCTGGGCGACGGCGCCGCGGGCCCGCTCAACAAGCGCCTTGAACGACGCCGGCTCGTGGATGGCTAAATCGGAGAGGATTTTCCGGTCCACCTCCACTCCGGCCTTGGTCAAGCCGTCGATGAAACGGCCGTAGGTGAGGCCGTGCTCACGCGCCGCCGCGTTGATGCGCTGGATCCAGAGCGAGCGGAAATTGCGCTTGCGCGCCTTGCGGTCGCGATAGGCGTATTGCCCGGCCTTCTCCACCGCCTGCCGGGCGATGCGGATGGTGTTCTTGCGGCGGCCGTAATAGCCTTTGGCCTGCTTCAGAATTTTTTTGTGCTTGGCGTGTGCGACGACGCCACGTTTAACCCGCGCCATGGTGTGCTGTCTCCCGAATGAATGATGTCCGCCGTCGTCACGCGTAAGGCATGAACGATTTCACGTGCCGCGCGTCGCCGTCATGCAGGACGAAGAGGCCGCGCGCGCTGCGGATGAATTTCGGGGTGCGTTTGATCATGCCGTGGCGCTTGCCAGCGTGGGCCGCGACGACCTTGCCGGTTCCGGTGATCTTGAAGCGCTTTTTCGCGCCGCTTTTCGTCTTCAACTTGGGCATTTGGCTTCCTTTCTCGATAACGGATCATGACGAAGCGTCGTTAAAAACGCGGCCGTCAGGTGCTTGGGAAAGCATAAAAAGCCGCCACGGCATGCCCACACGCCGGGCGGCATCACAGCTGCGCAAGCTACGAGGATCGCGGCCTTTCCGCAAGAGGCGCCGCGCGCATTTTTATCGCGGCGACAACACCATGACCATCTGCCGGCCTTCGAGGCGCGGCTCCATCTCCACCTTGGCGAGCGGTTCGGTCTCGGCGCGGACCTTCATCAGAAGCTGCATGCCGATTTCCTGGTGCGCCATCTCGCGGCCGCGGAAGCGCATCAGCACCTTCACCTTGTCGCCCTCCTCGAAGAACCGCTTGATCGACCGCATCTTGACGTCATAATCGTGATCGTCGATGTTCGGGCGCAGCCGTATCTCTTTGACTTCGATCACCTTCTGACGCTTGCGCGCATCGGCCGCCTTTTTCTGCGCCTGGAATTTGTGCTTGCCGTAGTCCATGATCTTACAGACCGGCGGCGTGGCGTTGGGCGAGATTTCGACCAGATCGAGCCCGGCGTCGGCGGCGCGCATCAGTGCGTCGCGCTTGGCCACGACGCCGACATTCTCGCCTGTCTCGTTTATGAGCTGGACCTCGCGGGCGGTGATGTCGTCATTCACTCGGGGGCCTTCCTTGGAAGGCGCAGCGTTCATGGGGCGGCGTATGTTGCAGTCTCCTGTGATGGTTGGTCCTAAAAGCGCGGGAAGCGGTCAAGCTCTCGCCTTCCGCTTCAGAAATTCCCCAATCTTCAAGATAAAAAATAGACGGGCGCTGTCAAGCGCGGGCAAGCGCTCTTTCGCCGGTAAAACGCGCTTGAAACCCATCGACGAGGCGTGAGCGCAACAATTCGTCATATATTTTTAAAGTGTTGATCTGCATCCGCTCAATGGAAAACCGCTCGCGGGCGTGCTGCATCGCGTTCCGACGCATGACGGAGAGGTTTTCCTCGGGCATGGCGAGCACCTCGCGCAAGATTTGCGCAAGCGCCGCGGGGTCGGCCGGCGGAGTGAGCCAACCGGTGCGCCGCTCGCCGACGCTTAAGGTCTCGCCGACCGCTCCGATCTGCGTGCCGATCACGGGCCGCCCCATGGCCTGAGCCTCCACCGACACCCGGCCGAACGCCTCCGGCTCCAGCGGCGAGACGACCGCCACATGGGCGAGCTTGAACGCCGCAGGCATGTCGGCGCAATGCCCAGTGAGGCGGAAGCGGCCGCTCAGCCCGTGCGCCGCGATGCGCTCGCGCAGGGTGTGCTCATAATCGGTGCGGCCTTGCGCGTCGCCGGCAAGCACGAACACCACATCGGCGATCTCCGGCGCGTCGCCGAGGGCGGCGACGGCGTCGATGAGGAGCGTCTGGCCTTTCCATTTGGTGAGCCGCGCGGCGTGTAGCACCACACGCTCGCCCGGCGCGATGAGCCAGCGCGCCGCGAGCGCGCGCACGCGATCGTCGCTCACCCCCTCGGGCGAAAAGCGCGCCAGATCGACGCCGCGGTGGATCACGCGCACCCGTTCCGGCGCCGCGCCGTGCCGTTCGATCACCGTGCGGGCGGTGAAGTCCGAATTGGCGATCACCACGTCGCCGGACGCCATGACGCTGTTGTACCAGGCCTTCAGCCGGCCGCGCTGGTTGTAAACGCCGTGATAGGTGGTGACGAACGGCACGCCGAGCCGCCGCGCCGCCAGCCTCGCGCTCCAGGCCGGCGCGCGGCTGCGGGCATGCAGCAGCGACGCATTTCGCCGCTGCGCCGCTACCGCCATGGCGAACGCGTTGCCGATGATGCGGGCCGGATTTTTGCTCGCCGCGCGCATGCGGATAAGGCTTCCCCCCGCGCTTTCAAGCTCGCGTTCAAGCCGCCCGCCCTGGCTGATGACGAAGGCCTCGCCCCCGCCCATCGTCACCGCCTGGGATATCTCGATCGCGGTTCGCTCGGTGCCTCCGGTCGACAGCTCGGGAACCACTTGCACAATCACGGGCGTTCTGGGATCGGTCACGGGCAGGCGTCCTGTCTCTGGCGCCGTCTTTAAAGGCTGAAGTGCGATGACGACGCAACCGCATTTTCTTACCATCGCCGGCAATGGCGGCGAATATCGTAAAATTGCTTACCGATCCCAGACTGGCGCAGAAAAATCTCCCACAATTCTCTGGCTGAGCGGTTTCCGATCCCGCATGACCGGCGAGAAGGCGGAGGCGTTGGCCGCGTTCGCCGAGGCCCGGGGCGTCAGCCTCCTGCGTTTCGATTACTCCGGGCATGGGGAGTCGTCAGGCGGCGAGGATGCAGGCCGCATCAGCGATTGGCTCGCCGAGGCGGAAGCCGTCGCGGCCCTCGTCACGCCGCCCCTGGCGCTCGTCGGCTCCAGCATGGGCGCATGGATCGCGCTGCTGATGGCCATGCGCGCGCCGCAATCGGCCGCCGCGCTCGTGCTCATAGCGCCGGCCTGGAATATGACGGAGCTGATCTGGTCGCGCATGCCGGAAGAAGCCCGCCGCGCCGTGATGGAGACAGGCGGCGTGCGCCTGCCCTCGACCTATGAGGCCGGCGGCACCCTCGTTACGAAAGCGCTGATCGAGGACGGGCGGCGGTGGCTCATCGGGACGGACGCCGCGGAGATCGCCGCGCCGGTGCGGATCATCCATGGCATGGAGGACGCCGACGTGCCCTATCGCCACTCGCTGGCGCTGATGGATCTGCTGCGCGGCGACGCCAGGCTCACCCTCGTCCGCGACGCCGCCCATCGCATGGCCCGGCCGCAGGACATTGCGCTGATGCTCGCCTCGGTCAGCGAGTTCACGCCGCCCGCCTAGATGCGTCCCCGCGCCCGCAGATCGTCGTAAATGGCGCGCAGCCCCTCGCGGTAGGTCGGATAGGCGAGCGCGACGCCGAGTTCAGTCTTGATGAGTTCGTTTCGCACGCGCTTGTTCTCGGCATAGAAGCTGCGGGCCATCGGCGACAGGATCGCCTCGTCGAGCGGCACGAGCGGCGGCGGCGCGATGCCGAGCAGCGCAGCGGCGAAATCGGCGACCTCTTGCGGCGGCGCTGGTTCGTCGTCGGTCACATTGAAGACCGGCTGATCGGACGCGCCGGCGATCGCCGCCTCGAGAACGGTGGCGATGTCCTCCACATGGATGCGGTTAAAGACCTGCCCCGGCTTGTAAATAGTCTGCTTGTCCCCCGCGAGCATGCGCTCAAGCGGGTTGCGGCCGGGCCCGTAGATGCCCGAAAGGCGGAAAATCTGCGTGCGCGCGCCGCGCTCGACGCCGACGTCGCCCCACGCGTGTTCGGCCGCGACGCGCTCCATACTGCGGCCGGGCGAGGGATTTGGAGGGGTTTGCTCGTCCACCCAGGCGCCGCCGTGGTCGCCGTAAACGCCGACGGTCGACAGGTATCCGATCCAACGCAGATGCGGCGCAGCGGCGATGTGCTCGCGATGGTGGCGCAGGGCCGGGTCGCCGACCTCGTTCGGCGCAATGCTGACCACCAGATGGGTCGCCTCGGCAATGGCTTGCGCGAGGTCGTCGGACGGCGCCGCGCCGTCATAGGGGATCGCCTCGAAGCCCCGCGAAGCGATGCGCGCCAGGCTGTCCGCGCCGCGCGCTGTGCCAGCCACCCGCCAGCCCTTCGCCGAGAGCCGGGCGGCGAGCGCGGTCGCGGAATATCCAAGCCCAAGGGCCAACAAGCGTTGCGTCATGAGCGCCTCACAATGCGCGACGGATACCACATGCAATGGCGAAGCGCACCCATGCCGGGCGCACGCCCCCCAACTTGCGACGCGGCTCGAAATCGACTAAATATTATACAAAGAGTCTTGTAGAGTATTCAATAACGATTGTTACATCTATGCGACAGTGATTTGTCTATTTTGAATTACTTCCGGACAAGAAGTATAACCGATGCGCACATTTTGCTTCCGAGGTTGCTCGATTGCGCTCATTATAATTTTTTTCTGCGCGTTGATGCATCCCGTCGCCGCTCGGGCCAACGAGGCGTGTTGCGAAGGCGCAGGCGAATTTGAAGCGCAGATCGCCGGCACGATCCTGACTTTACCCACAGACATTTCCTTTCGGCGATGCGCCGCAACCGGAGAAAAACCGGCCGAGACGGCGCGCGGCATGTGCCGCGATGCGCTGCGCCAAGCCTGGAGCGCCGTCATTGCAAAACCGATGGAGTATTTCTGCAAAGCGGCGTGCGCAACGATGCCGGCAAGAACGCCCAGAACGTCGGAAACGATCGCCCTCATCCGCATGGTGCGCGCCCGAGCGCAAAGCGCCGCGGTCTCCGCCGGCGAGACCAAGGAATGCTTGACGATCTATTACTGCACATGCCGCGGGACAGCGATCTCGCCCGCCACGGAGAACCTCGACCGCGCTATCCGGTTGACGGGAGATACGCGCTGTATGCAAACGCCGCAGTAGCGGGCGAGGCTTGCGCGAGTTCGTCGAGCGCCCAGGCGGCGGCCTCGCGCACCAGTTCAGATGCGTCGGTCATCAGCGCGGCGACGGCGGGGATGAGCGCCGCGTCGCCCGAGTTGCCCGCCGCGATGAGGCAGTTGCGGATGAAGCGGTCACGGCCGATGCGCTTGATCGGCGAACCGGCGTAGGCGGCGCGGAAGGCGGCGTCGTCTAGCATCAGCAAGGCCGCGAGCGGTGGCGCGTCCGTCCACGGCCCGGCGGCGAACTTCGCCTCGCGCGATGCTTCCGCAAACTTGTTCCACGGGCATACGGCGAGGCAGTCGTCGCAGCCGTAGATGCGGTTGCCGATGGCGCGGCGGAACTCGTGCGGGATCGGCCCTTTGTGCTCGATGGTGAGGTAGGAGATGCAGCGGCGCGCGTCGAGCTGATAGGGCGCGGGGAATGCGGCCGTCGGGCAGATGTCGAGGCAGGCGCGGCAGGAGCCGCAATGGTCGATCTCGGGCGCGTCCGGCTCGATCTCCGCTGCGGTGAAAATGGCGCCGAGGAACAGCCATGAGCCGAACTCGCGGCTGACGAGGTTTGTGTGCTTGCCCTGCCAGCCGACGCCCGCCGCCTGCGCCAGCGGCTTCTCCATCACCGGCGCGGTGTCCACGAACACTTTCACCTCGGCGCTCGTGCGCGCGTGCAGCCAACCGGCAAGGGTTTTCAGGCGGCCCTTGACGACGTCGTGATAGTCACGGCCCTTGGCGTAAACAGAGATTGCCCCGTGTGACCGCAGCGCGAGCGCCTCCAATGGATTGCGATCCGGCCCGTAGTTCATGCCGAGCATGATGACCGTGCGCGCCTCCGGCCACAGCGCCTGCGGATGCCCGCGCCGCGCCGCCGTCTCCGCCATCCACCCCATGTCGCCGTGGCGCCCGGCCGCGATGAACGCGCGCAGGCGCTCGCCCGCCGGGCCGCCGATGTCCGCGCGTGAGAAGCCGACCGCGTCGAAGCCCAACTCCCGCGTCCGCGCGGCGAACGCCGTCTTCAATCGCCGAGATTTCGCCTCGTTCTCCGTCACGTTCAAAAATCCAGGTCCGCATAGGATGGGTGCGGCGGCACGCCGGGCGCCCTGTCCTCCAGAAGCGGCCGGAAAGACGGACGCGACTTAAGACGCGCATACCAGTCCTTGGCCGCCGGAAACTCCTCCCATGGAACCTCGCCCAGATAGTCGAGGGCGGAGAGATGCCCGGCGGCGGCCAGATCGGCGAAGCTCAGCGTCGGCCCCGCCAGCCACCGCCGCTGCTCCATGAGATGGCCGACATAGCTCAGATGATAGCGCAGATTGTCGCGCGCCGCGCGCAGGAGAGCCGGCTCGACCGAGGCGCCCTGACGCGAGAGCGCGCCGAACAGCTTGTCCTCCACCAGATAGAGCGTAACCTCGTCGTAAAACTTGCGATGGAACCAGTCCGAGAGGCGCCGCGCTTCGGCCCTCTCCTCGGCTGAGCCGGGAAACAAGCCGTAGCGGTTCGAGGGGGAAGAGGGCGCGGTCTCGGCCACGAACTCGGAAATGGCGTAGGCGCCGCACAGCGCAACGCCGTTGGCGGTCAGCAGTACGGGCGTCGACCCGGCCGGGTTCAACTCCAGGAACTCCGCGCGCCAGGCCCACGGACGCTCCTCGCGCAGCACGAAGGCCTCGCCGCATTCGGCGAGGGCAAGGCGGACGGAGCGCGACGCCGCGCAGAGCGGATGATGGATGAGCGTATGCATGAATTATGCACGGCGCCAGGTGATGGCGATTTGAAGGCCGCCGGCGAAAAAGGCGATGCGTCGCCGCCGACGTCCCCGAGACAGCAATTCGATCAAGTTCCCAACACGTTTTGTTTATCTTAAAGACCTCGTTCGCTTGGCCACTTATGGAACGCGCTGCGCGCTCATGTGTTCGATACATGAATCAACCAGGAGGACTTGGCCAATGATTAAATTTTTTGCAGCAGTCGCGCTTTTGTTTGCAGCGATGCTCACGCCTGCAAGCGCAAACTCTTCATCCGCCGCGCAGGCCCTTGGAACCCTGAACGCCAACATTGAAACGGTGGAAGTCCAGAATCGCGCTCGCGGACGTGCAAGAGCGCGAAACCGCGGCTTCCGCAGAGGCTATCGCGCCGGCCGCTTCGACCGTCGCCGGTTCCGCGGCGCACCCCGCGGTTGGCGCCGCTACTCGTATCGCCCGCGCGGATGGCGGGCGCGCGGCTGCATCGTGATCGGGCCCATCTGGTATTGCCCGTGACGCATGAAACTCCCCGGACATGTCCGGGGAGTTTTTTTATTGTCCGGCGCCGGGACGCGCCGAGAACTCGCCCTTAGGCCGGAACCTCACCAAATAGCCCGGCACGATCGCGTCGATGGACTGCGGCGTTATTCCCAACCCCTCAAGCGTGCGCGCCTCACGGATGGCCTCCGCGCTCACCACGTTGTCGCTCTCCAGCATGCGAACCTGATCGAGCGTGATCGGCGCGCTGGGGAGGATTTGCAGCGCGGCGCCCTGGATCTTCGCGGCCCAGAACGGGATCGACACATACGGCCGTCGGCGTCCCGTATATTCGGCGATCTTGTCAAGAATCTCCCGGAAGCTGTAAATCTGCGGCCCGCCTAGCTCATACGCCGCGCCGAGCTTGGCGCGCCCGTCGATGGCGGCCACAACCGCCCGCGCCACATCCCCCACATAGACCGGCTGAAAGCGAGTGCGCCCGCCGCCGATGAGCGGCAGCGCGGGAGCGATGCGGGCCATGGCGGCGAAGCGGTTGAAAAACTGATCCTCAGCGCCGAAGATCACGCTAGGCCGCAGGATGACCGCGCGCGGAAATGCGCCCAGCACCGCCGCCTCTGCCTCGCCCTTCGTGCGCGCATAGCCGGAGCGAGACATCTTTTCCGCGCCGATGGAGGAGACGTGGACGAGCGCCCGGGCGCCTGCATCCTTCGCCGCGCGCGCGACGGCGGCCGCTCCGCCCGTATGGACCGCCTGGAAGGTTTGCTTGCCGCCCTGCTGCAGGATGGCGACGAGATTGACGACCGCGTCGGCGCCCTCAGCCGCGCGACGGACGGAGGCCGCGTTGCGCACATTCGCCTGGATGGCGTGGATTTGCCCGACGCCGCCCAGGGGCTGCAGATGATTGGCGAGGTCGGGACGGCGCACGGCGACGCGGATACGCGCCCCGGTCTTGGCGAGCGCCTGCACCACGTAGCGCCCGACAAAGCCCGAGCCTCCGTAGACGGTGACGATCGATGAGGGTCCTAGTGTCACGGCCATGGCGGCGTCCTCGATGCGACGGGCGGGGCGCGGGGCTTCCGCGGGGTTCGATGGTTCTACACCCAGGCCGCAAAAGTGTGAAGCGCGCCAGCGGTCGCATAGCCGCCTCGCGAGAATTGACAAGCCGGTGCGCGGGGCTTATCCATCATCACGCGATGCCCAGATGGCGGAATTGGTAGACGCGCTGGTTTCAGGTACCAGTGGTGAAAGCCGTGGAGGTTCGAGTCCTCTTCTGGGCACCATTCATTGGGGCGATGTCGCCCGCCAAAACAGCCCCTGCTTGCGGTTCCCAAAAAGCTTTCAAACCTCCGCAATCGCGATTTTAGTTTTGATCGCTGATGGGCGGCAGCGGAGAACGCGGACTCCCCACGGTGTGCTTTCGCGCCATTTACTTGCGGTTGCGGAAAGAGTGTGAGCTGCGATTGCAGGGATGGGGCTGGCGGCGGCGCCATCATCTTCACGGCTCCGGCTGCAATACACCCCATTTGACGCCGCACAGCTTAGCAGCTTAGCGAGCGCGGCGCCCGCTTGGCGGCTTAGCCGCGCGGCTCAGTACGCCGACGCGGTCAAGCCCACGCCATCGCGGCGGTAAAAGTCGCGACGGAAATGCACCATGTTGTCGGGCGTAGCCCAGGCCGTGATGTAGGTGAAATAAAGCGGCACGCGCTTCTTCAGCGCCACGTCGAGCCGTTGCCCCGATTGCTTCATACGCAGCACCTGCTGCACCGTCCAGCCCTGCTCCTCAAGCAACCAAGCCGCGAGTTGCGGGATGTTTTGCACCCGCACGCAGCCGGAGCTTTCAGCCCGGAAATTGCGTGCGAAAATGCTTTTGGCCGGCGTGTCGTGCATGTATACCGCGTGGCTGTTGTGGAAGTTGATCTTTACGAAGCCGAGGGGGTTCTCCTCGCCGGGATTTTGCACATAAAACAGGTTCATGGCGCGCGGCGAGTCGAAATCGATGGTGCGCGGGTCGATTTTCTGTCCGCGCCGGAAAGCGGCGTAGTCGGCGTAAGCGTCGATGCCGTATTGCTCGAGCACGTTCTTGCCTTTGCCGGACAGGTCGCGGCCCTTCGGCACCAGATCCTCGCGCAACACTGTCGGCGGAACGATCCATTCCTTATTAAAGTTCAACTCGTGGATGGACGATTGCAGGATCGGCGTCTGACGGTCGACCTTGCCGACCACGCCCGAGTGCCGCGAAACGACCTGGTTGTTCTGCACAGCCTCGATCTGGGCCGCCGGGATGTTCACCACCACGTATTTGCCCGTCGCCGTCGCGCTCGACATGCTGGAGATGCGGATCAGGTTGGCGCGCAATTGCCGCAGCTTGGCGCTGGCGGGGATGTTGAGCGCGGCGATGGTGTTCTTGTCGACGAAACCGGTCGGCGCGATGCCGTGCCGCTCCTGCGCGCGCTTGACGGCCTTTTCGACGTAATAGTCGAAGGTCTGCCGGTCGCCGCCCACGGGGCGCAGGTCGCCCTCGGCTTCGAGCCTGCGCCGCAGCACGGCGACGGCCGGCTCGGACGAGCCGACGCGCAGTTCAATATTGGGCAGCCGCTCCCAGCCGCCGTTCGCCACGATGTCCGCATAGCGCTTGATGGCGGCCTTCATCGGCCCGACATTGTCGCGCGACAAGGTCGGAAACCCGCGCTGAGGCTGCGACTCCCATTGCTGCACGAAAGAGCGGTCGAAAGGCTGGTCCCATCCGGCGCCACCTTCTCGGCTGTCGAATTTCAGCCAATTGTCGATGCTCGAAATATCCTGAGCGCCGGCGGATTGCGTCGCCACGAGGGCGCAAGCCACAACCGCCGCGCGCAGCACACCAAGCAACGTCCCGCCGTCACGCGTTGAAAGCATCTGACCCGCTCCATTCCCAAAACCGCAAGCCGCAGAAAACGCCGCTTTCCTGCGCCGCGAGTTTAAGCATATCCATAGCCGAAATATGACGGCTAAACGCATATGCGTAAAGCCGCTTCCAGCTGTGAAAATGCTGCGGCGCCGGTAAGCAAACGATTAAAGTTTGCGTTACCGGCGCCTTTTGCGGCCGCATGAGCGATTTTCACAGAGGAGCGTGACGTTCGCGCGTCACTTGCGCAAAACGCGTGCGCCGGGATTAGAGCCGATACCGGATCTGATCGCCCCAGAAGCGCTCCAAACGCTGCACGATCTGGTTGAAGATGCGAAAGTCCGCTACGGACACGCCGCCGACCTTTTCGATCATGGTGAGTTGGCGCTCGAACAGCTTGTTCACCAACTGGCACACCTCCTTGCCTTTCGGCGTGAGGTGAACGCGCACCGAGCGACGGTCAGTCGGCGAGCGTTTGTGGTGGATATAGCCGCTGTGGACCAGCTTTTTCAGATTATACGACACGTTCGAGCCAAGGTAATACCCGCGCGTGCGGAGTTCGCCGGCGGTCAACTCGGCGTCGCCGATGTGAAACAGAAGCAAAGCTTGCACGCTGTTGACGTCGGTGCGGCCAATTCGCTCGAACTCATCCTTGATGACGTCCAGCAACAGGCGGTGTACGCGCTCGATCATGCGGATGGCGGACAGATACTGCGCTTTTAGGGCCTGCTCGTCCACACTCGCATCGACCCGCGCAAAATCCAGGGCGACACTCATTGACACCTCTTAAGGTTGCATTTTTTAGCTTATTACCACTTTAAGAGGTTATTGGCTAATACGTATTTAACATACGTGCAAAAATCGCGACTTTTTCAACCTCCGATAGAGAAAGAAAGGCCCCGGGGGAAAGCCGAGCGACCTTGCTGCGTCTAGTGCATGGGAGTTATCCACAGAAGCGCCTGCGCGCTGGGCGCCCCGCGGAGCATCCTGGGAATTTCGCGACGCATCGCTGGCGAAAAACAACTCAATCGACCAGCGTCCAGTGGTCTTGCAAGGCAAGTTCGGCGCTGTCGAGCGGAGCCGCAAGCGCCTCATATTGGGCGCGGGTGAGCGACGCATGGCCGAGGCCGCCGCGCGCGATGATGCGCGCGACCAGGCGATAATCGCGCGCCAGCGCATCCCGTAGCCCCAGATTGTCGCGCAGCGCGAACAGGGTCAGCGTCAAGCCAGCTGGGTTTTGCGCGCGCAGGCGGGCCGCGACCGACGCGGCCCACGGCGCGTCGTCGCCGGACACCCTGTCCAGCAGCTGGACGATGTCGTCGACGGTCTCGCCGCTGAAGCAATGGTCGATGACCGGCTGTCGGCGCAGCAGGCCGCTTTCGCCCGGCTCGACGTGAAGAGCCTCCAGAAACGGGTCGATAGGCTCGCCCTCGGCCAGCGCCTCGCGCACGGCGTCGAAGCGGTCGGCCCCGGCGCATTGCGTGACGATCCCGAGCATGCACGCATCGGCTGGAGTCAACTCGGCTCCTGTGAGCGCCGCATAAACGCCAGCGCACCCGGGCGCGCGGTTTAAAAAGACGGTGGCCCCGGCGTCGGGGAAAAGGCCGTCTCCAGCCTCCGGCAAGGTCAGGCGGAAATTCTCAGCGGCGACGCGGTGGGTGCCGTAAACGCATAGGCTCGCCGCCGCGCCGCCGCGAAGGCGGGCGTTTATGAGCGAAACGGTCGGTTTGGTGAAGCACTGCAGCGTCCACACCTGTTGATAAAGCGCGGCCACTGCGGCGAGGGTCTGGTCCGCGTCCTCCATGGAGGAGAGGCGCGAGCCCAGATCCGAGCCGCCGAAAAAGGTCTCGCCGGCGCTTTGCTGCGCGAAGCCGTAAATCCGGGGCGACCGCGCCCATTTATGACGGTGCGCGTCCAGCGCTTTGGCCTCGGCGAGCGGGTCGGCGGCCAGTCCCAGCCATGCGAGGCCAGCGCGGCCGATTTCTTCAAACGATGGGCGCATGGCGTCCCGCATGGGCTTTTCCTTTTCGAGACGTTTTAAAAGCGGATGGGCGGGCGGAGATGGATACGCGCACCGCATTGGCGCGTTCGAATGGACGCATATTCGCTTTCATCAAAAACAATCGCGTTTTAGGAGCTATATGTGGAGAGAACCGACTTGCCAAGCGGCCCGCCGTCGCGCCGGAGTGGAGTAATGATGCATACGCACTGGCGCGTCATGGCCATCGCGGCCCTCATCGCGGCCGCAAACCCGGCGCTGGGGCAGAGCGCAACGCCAAGCGCCCCCTCCAAGCCGGGCGAACGCAGCGCAAAAGCTCCAGCCCCCGCGCCGCCGGCCGCCCGAGCGCCCGCACCATCGCCGCCCGCGCCACCGTCGCCGCCCGCCGCACCCGCGCAACCGGCCGCGCCGCTGGGTCCGCCCCCTCCTCCCCAGTGGAGCGCAGGCGAGATCGAGGAGGCGGAGCTCGAATGCTCCCGTCTGCTGAAAGGTCTCGCCTTGCGCTTCCAGCCCGCTGGGCCGATCCGCGACGGGGTGTGCGGCGCGCCCGCGCCCATCTCGCTGCAAGGCTTAGCGAGCGAACCGGGGCTGCAAATCCGCCCTGCCGCGACCGTCACTTGCCGCATGACGGCGGCCCTGCACGAATGGGTGACGAAGCATGTCCAACCGCGCGCTAAGGAGCTTCTGCACGCCAACATCGTGTCCATGACGAACGTGGCGTCCTACCACTGCCGCCATCGCTACGACGATCCGTTCCAGCGCATGAGCAATCACGCCTACGCCGGCGCGCTCGACATTTCAGAGTTCATGACCGCGAAGGGCGAGCGCATCAACGTGCTTGAGCACTGGCCGCTCGCCGACGAGCGATCACGCTTCCTGAAGGAGGTGCACAAAGGCGCGTGCCAGATTTTCGGCACCACGCTCGGGCCGGAGGCGAACGAGGCGCACAAAAACCACTTTCATTTCGACGTGCAGCCGCGCCGCAAGCCGTTCTGCGATGGGGTCAAGGACAAACCCGCGTTAGAGGCCGCGGCCCCTGTCCCGGTTGCGCCGCCCGCCAAACCTGCGACCGTCGCAGCGCCCGAAGCCGCGGCCGCCGCCCCCTCGGCCGCGCCCCCTGCGAAAGGCCGCGAGCGCAAAAAGCGCAAAAAACGGCGTTAGCGCTCCCGCCTCACAAGCGCTTGCGGGAGGTCGGCGGCAGCGGCTTGCCGTCCGGGTACTCCGGAAACAGCATCTTGATTTGGGCGAGCGTCATGCGCGCCCCATCCACATAGCCCCATGCGCCGCCTTTTTCCCGCGCGCCGAGCTGGAAGTTCGTGCTCTCAATGCGCTGCCCGTTCGCAACGAACACCGCGTAAGTCGGCACGAGCACGAAATCGACCTCGCCGGCCTTGAAAAACTCCGGCGGCTGCGGAAAGCGGAACTCGGCGATCTGGGCGCCCATGCCGCGGATCATCTCAGCCGCTTTCTCGATGCTGGCGCGCGCCGCCGCCTGCCCGCCCATCACCTTGATCACGCGCGGATGCATAATGCGCTCAACGGCGGCGGCATCGCCGTTGTAAAGTCCGCGCACCGCCGTCTCAACATCGCGCTGCACGGCCGCGCTCTCATCGCTGGCCGCCGTTGGGGCCGCGGCCCCGCAAAGGAACGCGACGACGAGAAAACCCGCGAGCCGAAAGTGTCGTGTATGCATGCCGCCATCTCCTGATCTCAAGCCGGCGTGCGTACACCGAAGCGCCTTCGAGAACAAGCGCGCAGCGTTGCGCAGTGGCGAGCGCGATGCTATGCCTCGCGCTCGATCACGAGATGCGAAACCCATGACCGTCAGCAAAGCACACGCCATGCCGCCCTCGGGATACCCGGCCACGCGGCTGCGACGCGTGCGGCAGGCGCCGTGGAGCCGCGCCATGGTGCGCGAGACCGTGCTCACCCCCGCCGACCTGATCTGGCCGCTGTTCATCATTGAGGGCAAGAACCAGCGCCAGCCCATCGCCTCTATGCCCGGCGTGGAGCGGCTGTCCATCGACCTCGCCGTCGCGGCGGCGGAGCAGGCGGCGAGCGCAGGGATACCCGCCATCGCGCTGTTCCCAAATACGGAGCGGGATTTGCGCGATGAAGCGGGCAGTGAAGCGTTCAACCCAGAGAATTTGGTGTGCCGCGCGGTGCGCGCCGTGAAGGCCGCCGTGCCGGAGATCGGGATCATTTGCGACGTGGCGCTCGACCCCTACACCATCCACGGCCATGACGGGCTGCTCATCAACGGCGAGATCGCCAACGACGAGACGGTCGACGCGCTCATCCGCCAATCGCTCGTGCAGGCGGAGGCGGGCTGCGACATTCTCGCGCCGTCGGACATGATGGACGGGCGCATTGGCGCGATCCGCCAGGCGCTCGAAGACGCAGGCCATACCAGCACGCTCATCATGGCCTATACAGCGAAATACGCCTCGGCGTTTTACGGCCCGTTCCGCGACGCGGTCGGCTCCGGCGGGCTTCTGAAGGGCGACAAGCGCACCTATCAGATGGACCCGGGCAACCGCGAGGAGGCGCTGCGCGAGGCGGAACTTGACCTCGCCGAGGGCGCCGACATGATCATGGTGAAGCCGGGCATGCCCTATCTCGACATCCTGCGCGAGGTGAAGGACGCCTTTGGCGCGCCGACCTTCGTCTATCAAGTGTCCGGCGAGTACGCGATGCTGATGGCCGCCGCGCAGAACGGCTGGCTCGACCGCGAGCGCGTGATGATCGAAAGCCTGACCGCGTTCAAGCGCGCGGGCGCCAGCGGCGTGCTCACCTATTTCGCGCTCGACGCCGCGCGTCTGCTGCGCAAGCTCGCATGACTGATTTCGCCGTCAGGTTTGGCGACATCGAAAACGCCGCCCGCCTCATCTCCGGCGTTGTTCTGCGCACGCCCACCTTGCCCGCGCCCAAGCTCTCCGCTCTCACCGGCGCTGACGTCTGGGTGAAATACGAGAACCTCCAGGTCACCGCATCGTTCAAGGATCGCGGCGCGCTGGTGAAGCTGCTCTCGCTCACGGACGAGGAGCGCGCCCGCGGCGTCATCGCCATGTCGGCCGGCAACCACGCGCAGGCTGTCGCCTATCACGCGCGGCGGCTCGGCGCCCCCGCCACCATCGTCATGCCCGTGCGCACGCCCATCATCAAGGTGGCGAACACGGAAAGCTATGGCGCGCGCGTTGTGTTGGCGGGCGAGACCATCGCGGAGGCGCGCGAAAAGGCCGCCGAGATCGGCGAGGCTGAGGGCCTCACGCTCGTCCACCCCTACGACGACGCCGCCGTTATCGCAGGCCAGGGCACGCTGGCGCTCGAAATGCTGGCGGACCGCCCCGATCTCGACTGCGCCGTCATTCCCATCGGCGGCGGCGGCATGATCTCGGGCTGCGCCGTGGGGCTGAAGGCGTTGAAGCCGGAGATCGAGATCATCGGGGTCGAGGCGGCTTCCTACCCATCCATGAGCGCGGCGGTGCGCGGCGAGACGGCGGCGTGCGGCGGGCAGACGCTCGCCGAAGGCATCGCGGTGAAAACGCCGGGACGGTTGTGCGTGCCGATCGTAAAAGCGCTCGTCTCAGACATTCTCCTTGTGGACGAAACGGCGATCGAACGCGCCGTCGCCGCCTTCCTGACGCTGCAGAAGACCATGGCGGAGGGCGCGGGCGCGGCGGGGCTCGCCGCCCTATTAACGCAGCCGAAGCGGTTCGCCGGGCGTAAGGTTGGGCTTGTGCTCTGCGGCGGCAACATCGACAGCCGCGTGCTGGCCTCCATCATGATGCGCGAGCTTGAGCGGCAGGACAAGGTGATCTCGCTCCGGCTTGTCATCGACGACCGGCCCGGGATGCTCGGCGCGATCGCCGCCTGCCTCGGCGAGCAGGGGGCGAACATCCTTGAGGTGTCGCATAGACGCATGTTGCTCGACGTGCCGGCCAAGGGCGCGATCCTTGAACTGCTGATCGAGGTGAAGGACGCAAGCCACGGACGGGCGGTGATGACTGCGCTTGAGGCGGCGGGGCACCCTGTCACGCGCATCGCCCCGTCCTCGAGCGCCGACATATGATAAAAGGCGCGCCCATCGCCGATGACGCCGCTTGATCGCCTTTTGCAGTCTCGCCTAAACTGGTGCGGGCATCTCAAGGCGTGAACATCCAAGGCGCACACCAGCAGTGACAGAGCAAAAGCGACGTTTCCCGGAATTCTACGTAACCGCGCCGCAGCCATGCCCTTACGTCCCGGGTCGGCTTGAGCGTAAGATTTTCACTCATCTGACGCCCGACAAACCCCGCGCCGTGGTGGACAATCTGCTGAAGAACGGATTTCGCCGCAGCCAGAACATCGCCTACATGCCCTATTGCGACAAATGCGCGGCCTGCGTGAGCGTGCGCATCGTCGTCAATGAGTTCGAGCCGCGGCGCACTCTCAAGCGCATCTGGCGGCGCAACTGCGACCTTTCCGCCGCCCGCGTCGCGAGCGTGCCGACCTCCGAGCAATACTCGCTTTTTCGCGCCTATATCGACGCGCGCCACGGCGAGGGCGGCATGGCCGATATGTCGGTTTACGACTACTCGATGATGGTGGCCGACAGCGCGGTCGACACATTCATCACCGAGTACCGCATGCGCCCGCGCTTTGGCTCCGCGCAGGACAATCCGGCTGAATGGCCGCTTGTCGCCGCGGCGTTGTGCGACAAGCTTTCGGACGGCGTTTCCATGGTTTACAGCTATTACGAGCCGGAGATGGAGGATCGTAGCCTCGGCAGCTACATGATCCTAGAGCATGTGGAGTTCGCCCGCCGACTGGGGCTGCCCTATGTGTATCTGGGCTATTGGATCGATGGCTCGCGCAAAATGGCCTACAAAGCGAAATTCATGCCGCAGGAGCGGCTGAGGCCTTCCGGCTGGGTGCGCGCCCCCGCGACCAAGGCGAAAACCGGCTAGTCGCTCCCTATCCGGCGCCTCACGCCCCACGCCGCGAGCACGCGGTTCATGTCGTCGAGCACGAAGTGCCGGGCGCTGTCCTGATCATATCCATCCGCGAGCAGCGCGTCATAGTCGGTCAGCGCGTGGCGCACATACGATGTCAGAGCCAGCCATGCAGCAGTCTCGGCGGAGGCCGGCTTGAGGCCCACGCTATCCTTTGCGAGATCGGCCACCGCGCCCAGCTCGTGCTTCGGGATGCGCGGCGCGAGCGTGCGAATGGCGTTTTCGATATCGGCCCGTGAGGCCAAGGCGTCCTCGCATGAAACGTTGCGACGCCAACGTTTAGCGCCCGCCGCGGTGAAAGACGACGGTTTTCACAACGCCGACGTCCGGCTCGCCGTCCGTCAGGTTGGCTTTCGCGATCTCCCAGCCGAACACCAGCGAATTTCCGGTTGAGGCCCAGATTTTCCCGTTCTCAAGCTGCATTTCGAGAAGCGTCATCTCAGGGTCGTTGCGGCCGTCGTACCACGCGGCGACGACCGGGCTCCAATACTCGTCGATCTTTGCGTCCATCCGGTTCTCGCGCAGCTGGCCCATAACGCACGCGTGATAATCGTGATCGCGGCCGACAAGGCAAAACATCGCTTTCGCGCCGGCGCCGACCTGCTTGAAAAGGTCGGAGGACGTGCGGGTGAAGAACCATATGGAGTTTGTCCGCCGATCCGGTTGCGGCGCCATAGGCTGCAAGTGGTCGCGCATGTCAGTGAGGCCCAGAAGGCCCGCCTGCACGCGTTCAAGCTCGTCCCAGAATTGCTCCGCCGGGTTCGTCCGCGCCTTGTCGAGATCAGCCATGCTCGTCTCCTGATGTGTCGTTGTCGCGATCAAACGGCGCGGGCGCGCAGGAGGTTCCTGGCCGGGTGGCGAAACGGGGCGGCCGGAACCCACACGCCGAGCGCCACGTTGCTTGCTCAACAGATGCAACAAGGAGGGTGCGGTAATCGGGCTGCGGCGTGGTTTATCGCGCTGCGAAACGATGAACCAGACGGACGATTTGATCGCATCCATTCGCGCGCCGGCGTTTCCCTGCGTCGGCGCTAAAGCTGCGGTGAAACGCGGCCAAATTCTCATTCACGAGGCGGGGCTGTTCACAGCTGGCGAGGACGACGCGGAGACGTTGGGCGTCGTGCGCCGCTTCGTAGCCGATTATCGCGCGTCGCCGACGCTGTTCAAGAGCCTCGTGATCCGTTTCAGCGGACCACGCGACTTAAGCGAGGCCGGCTTCGAGCGTGCGCTCTGGCGCAGATTGCAAGCGCTGCACGCCCTCGATGGCGAGCCGTGGGACGCGCGCGTCTCGAACGACGCCGACCACGAGAGTTTTGGTTACAGCCTTGCAGGTGAAGCGTTTTTCATCATCGGGCTGCACCCGAACGCGGCGCGGGCGTCGCGGCGCGCGCCGACGCCGACGCTCGTGTTCAACCTTCATGACCAGTTCGAGAGGCTGCGCGCCGACGGCCGCTATGACGCCATGCGCGACGCGATCCGCAAGCGTGATGAAGCGTTCTGTGGTCGCGGCAACCCCATGCTGCGCGATTTCGGGGAGGCCTCGGAGGCCCGGCAATACAGCGGCCGGGACGTTCCGCCCCAGTGGCGCTGCCCGTTCCGCGCCAAAGCGGGCGGCCCCCGGTGATCCGCATCGAGCCGCGATCCGGCGCGGCGTTCAGCATGAAACGGGGCGAACATCTCACCGTCACCGACATCCTGGGCGAGCAGGTCTCCGACCTGATCGCCTACAACGCCGCCGACCCGTCCGAGGCGCTCTCGCAAGGACGCACTTTCGACTACCTGAGCCGAATATTCTTGACCGCCGGAGACCAGCTTTACTCGACTGAGAGCCGCCCGATGCTGACCATCCTGGAGGACACGGTCGGCCGGCACGATTTCCTCCTGACGCCGTGCAACGCTGACACGTTCCGCATCATCTACGCCGACGAGGCGCCGCATCGTGGCTGCGAGGGCAATCTGCGCGCAGCGCTCGCCGAACAGGGCCTCGCGGTGGGCCGCATCCCCACTTGTTTCAATGTTTTCATGAATGTGCGCGTTGACGGCGAGACGGGCGCCATTGCCGTGGCGCCGCCCTTGAGCCGCGCCGGCGACCGCATCACCTTTCGCGCCGATATGGATCTGATCGTCGGCCTCACCGCTTGCTCGGCTCTGCAAAGCAACAACTTCGCCTTCAAGCCGATCGGGTACGAGATCACGGGCGGCTAGCGAGACACGAGCTTGAAGATCAGGTCTTGATCGACCCAACGGGCGATCTCACAACGCTCATCCAGCTTGGGCGCCTTCCCGAACAGCCGTATCTGCGTCCCATCCGCCGACATCTCGCCGCGCACCGCAAAACTGCGCGGCCCGCAACGCGAGTTGAACACTTGCGACGTGCCGGTCAGCGCCGCCCCGTTGCGCGCGGCTCGAAAGAGTTCGTCGCCCGCTTTGGCGCCGGCAACGCGCATGCCCTCGCGCGGAAGCTTGTACTGCATCACGGCTGTCGCGGCGCTGAGGCGCAGCACGGCGGAGGAGCCGTTGTGCTCCCACTCGCTGACGCCGCTGGATGCGGAGGGCGGAGGCGCAGCCGCCGGCCCGCTCAATGGGCTGGTGGAGCGCTCATTCGACAGCAGCAGCGTGGTGATCTTCGCGTTTCGCGGAAACAGAAAAAACGCAGGAGTTTCGCCGTCTGGGTCAAGTTTCTTGTCAGGATCTCGAACGAACGCCTCGGGTTTTTTGTCCGCGCCCTCGTATGCGGCCGCGCGAATGAACAGCACCTCATCATGAAGCTGCGCCATGATCGTGCAGCCGCTCATGCCCTCAATATCGGGCGTGTCGAAGCGCTGCGGCCCTCTTTCAAGCTGGACGGCCTTGCGCAAGGGCGGCGACGACGTCCCATCCTCTTCCCAATCGCTGCTGTAGAAATAGTCGGGATTGGAGCGAAGGCGGTAATTGTTGCACGCATGCTCAAACTGAACTTCGACGGTAAGGGCGGGCCGCTTGTAGCCGATCAGGTTGATGTGGAACGCTGCGGCTTGGCCAACCCGCTCGATGAGAAAAAACTCATCGGGCCCCACCCGCAAAAACTCCGATAACAGGCTGCGCGGAAAGAAATCCTTGTCCAAGGTCAGCAGGTCGGCGACGGCGAGCACCCCGGCGCGGTAAGTCCGGCTGGCGGTTTTATCGTCTGCGACCGCGCTTACGGCCGCGATATATGGCGCGTGAAACCCTAGCTTGCCGCGCACATGCAGGCGGCGATGAAAGACGACATAACCGTCGCCCCAATGCTTGTGACCGCCCAGAAAGATGATCGCGCAGGCCGAGTAGCATTCGGCCCCGGCCTCAACCACGGTCTGAAAATCCATAGTCCACCGAACGGCGCGGGCGAATTTGACGGCCTCGTCGAAGCGGCCGCCGGGGCTGTTCAGGCAGAGATGGGGCAAGTAGCCGCCACGGAACGTCCCGTTGATTTCGGACTGTGACGCGACGCGGCCAGGCGGCAAGGTTTTGGCATCCAAGCGCTTCAGCGCCGCGATGATTTTGTCCGCGTCGCCCTCCTCCACCTCGCCGGTGAAGCGCAGGTCGCAATCAACAGTGCGCACGGTCTCGATCGTTCCCGCGCGGGCGCAGGCGCTCCACAACGTCGCGCATACGCCGACCACGAAGACTGCAAGAAGCCGTGCGCTCATCTCTAACGGCTCCTGGCCGCGGCTCTTAGCTTTTCAATGTCGGAGGGCTTGGCCTCGCTCTCCACCGTGTTGAGAAACGCGTCAAGCTCCGCCTCGCCGAGCGCCGGCATGACGACGTCCGGCTTGGCCGTGTTGCGGCTGCATGCGGCGAAATCATAGTTCTCATCGACGATCTCGCATTTCGGGTCCACCTTCACGGCGGCCCAGCGCGGGCCGAACTGGGCGACCGCCTGATACATAAGCCAGCTGGTGCGGTCGACGAGACCGGAGGTTTTCATCGCGTCGTAAAAAACGCGGTGAACGTTCACGTGCGGACGGGTTCGAACCTGGCAGTAAAAATCATGCACCACCGAGGCGTTCCGATACTTGCCCTCGAATGGGCCGCCGATGAGCGACCAGAACACCCGCGGGATCGAGGCGCCGTCCACCGTCGTGCCCGCTGGCACGGGCCAGCGCACATTGCTGGGGTCGATGTATTCGAACGGATTGACGAGCGTCATGCGCCGGCCGTCCTCGTTCCAGCGCGTGACGACAGAGCCGACATACCGCCCTTGCGCCTCTGCCGCCGTGGGCGTCAGCGTCCCCGCCATCGCCGCCGCAATTCCTTTCACGACGTCTCGCCGCGTGAGCATGAAATGCGCCTTTTGCTAGGGTTTACTTTCGCTCTCGGACTATATCTCAAGCGCTCATTATGGAACAGCGCGTCAAACGCGAGTCTGTGCGGGGCTTGCGGCGCGGGGTTGCGGATTGGGCCGCTGTCGGACGCTTTCTGCGCGGCTCGCAACGCGCCGAGAGACACAACACGGCGTGAACGCCGGCGATCGCTATGGCGGACATGCGGTCGACACGGGGAAAGACCAGCTTCCGAATCCGTAATCGAGCTGGTTAGGCAACGATTTAAAGGAGAGCGCAGTCAATATCCTACTGCATAAATGGTGGGCGCGCCAGGGATCGAACCTGGGACATGCTGATTAAGAGTCGCGATCTGGGACTACGGTGGCCTTCGATTCTCCCAATAAGTATCTGAATTTACACAAGTCACCTGCGGATTATTGCGGACACGACCTACCAGATTTGCTACAAACTGGTAGGCCCGTGGTAGGTTGATTCTCGCATTTCATCATGACGACACTTAGCCGAAAACTCACGCTATCCGCCGCCGAGGGCACGCCTTCGGGCACGATCCGCTGGGACGGACAAGTCAAAGGCTTCGGCGCCAAGGGCAACCGCAATGGCACCGTGACCTTCGTGGTCAAGACCCGCGTCAAAGGTCGGCAGCGCTGGATCACCATCGGCAAGCTCGGCAGCCCTTGGACGGTTGAAACCGCGCGCAGTGAAGCCCTGCGCGTGCTGGCGGAAGCCGCGGCCGGGCGGGATGTCGTTGAGGCGGAGAACAAACTGCGGGGCGAACGTACGCCGTTTGAGATGGCGGCGACCCAATTTCTTGCCGAGCACGGCGTCAAGCTCAAACCGAGCACCTTGAGAACGTACACGGCGCTTACCGAACAGCGCCTCATTCCGGCGTTCGCCGGCAGGGCTATCGCCGAGATTAGCCGCGGCGACGTGACCCGCTTGCATGTCAAACTCGCCGACCAGCCACGGACGGCCAACTACACGCTGGCGGTCCTCTCCAAGATGATGACCTGGGCGGAGGATCAGGGCCTGCGCAAGGAGAACACCAATCCATGCCGGCGCACCAAGAAGTTCAAGGAGGTGAAGCGCGAGCGCTACCTGTCGCCCGATGAGCTGGCCCGCCTCGGCGCGGTTCTCGACGCCGCCTCGCGCGACGGAGAATCCAATCCCAACGTGATCGCCGCCATCCGGCTGCTGCTCCTGACCGGCGCGCGGTTATCCGAAATCCTCACGCTGCAATGGACTTTCGTCGACGCCCACCGGCGGCTGCTCATGCTGCCCGACAGCAAAACGGGGGCGAAGGTCATCCCGCTGAATCAGGCGGCGCTTGAGGTGCTTGCGTCGCTGCCGCGGCTTCGCGGAAATCCGTATGTTTTTGTCAGCCATGTGGAAGGGCGGCATTTCGTCGGGTTGCAGAAACCTTGGCAGAAGCTGCGCGCGGCCGCCGGCCTGGACGATGTGCGGCTCCACGACCTGCGCCACTCCTTCGCCAGCATGGGGGTGAGCGCCGGCGGCTCGCTCCCCGTCATCGGCCGTCTCCTCGGCCACACCCAGGCTCAGACCACGGCCCGCTACGCCCACGTGGCGGACGCGGCGGCGGCGGCGCTTGTGGAGGCGACCGGCGCGCGCATCGCGGCCGCCATGGGCCTCCCCTCCCCCGCGCCTGCCCAAGGCTGAGGCGGCGCGCTTGCCTTGGGTCGCCTGTCGGCGCAGAGTTTTCGGCAAGGTACAGCGGGGACGCCAGGGCCGGGCCGGTGATGACATCCGTCATCGCAAGGGAGGGCTCCTAAGGGGGCCCTTTTTGCGCCCCCGCTCACGAGACGTGAAAGCTTACTGGGGACGGTTATGGCGCCCAAGACGCCTGTCCGGCGTTCTGGTTCAGTTTCATCGTCTTTGGCGTGGGCATGGTTATACCGGCGCCTCGTACCGCTCCTGTTCCCCGCCTGTTGCGTCTGAGGAGATCTTCTTCCTTCAAAACTTTATCATCCTCTTTTCTGATCTTTCTGGTTATGTTCTGAAAAGAGATGTTCTGCAACTTTTCAGCAAAAGCGTTCTGGAATGTTCTGTTCTATAAGGCGTGCTAGCAAGTCTGCGCGGGAATGCTAGCAACTCTGCGGTGGTGTGTTAGCAAGTCTGCGTGACCGCGCTAGCAAGTCTGCGCGGAAATGCCCCCTCTTGCTAGCAAGTCTGCGTTGCAGCGCTAGCAAGTCTGCGTTGGCCTTTCGTCAACGAACCGCCGGGGTTGCGCAGGTAAGCGTTTTGCCCTGACGGGTGATAAAACCGCGGGAGGCGAGCAGGCGAACCCCTTGGCTTACCGTGCTTTGCGGCATGTTTAGGACGTGTGCGAGGCTTTGCAGTGTCCCCGTGAAAGGTCCTCCGAGCTTTTCCAGATAGTCGAGAATCGCGACTTGGGAGGCAGCCGTAGGCCGGACTAAGGGCGGCCGCGGCGGCGCATGCGCCGAGCGCCGGCCGGTCAATCCCAGCGAGTCCCGGATGCCCTGCCGCCAGGCCGCGCCTATGCGTTCTCCGATCTCACGATCGCTGGAGCTTCCAAAGTAGCGGTTCGCCAACGGCCAACTTTCGTTCAGGGCGTCCGCGGTTTGCTCCAGAATGGCGTTTATCTCGGCTGCTGACAGGTCGGCGCGGGTTTGGCCAAGCCGCATCAGGCGGCCGCGATCAGGCCATGACGCCGAACCGTCCAAGGTGAGCGCCATCGCGTCACGGGGCAGATACGCCGTGGTGGTGACCAGATCATAGACCGGAGCCAAGGTCGTGCAGCCGCTTCCCTCCGGGTAGAGCAGCGCGAAGTTCTTCAAATGCGCATCGCCGTTGCGCAGGGCGCAGTTTAACACAAACAGCCGGTAGAGCTGCTTTAAGGCCGCCGGGGCATGGGCCGGCTCGACGAAGTCGCGGAGCCGCTTAAAGACCTTGGTCTCGTAGCCACCCTTGTATTTGGCGGCGGTGTTGACGCCGTTTAGCACGCAGAAATCCTCGAGGCCCAGGTACTCGCCGGCAGCGCTGAGGTCGAAGCGTTCGACCACCAGCGCCTCGCCTGTTTCGCTCAGCCACGTCTCAGGCACGGGCAACCCGGCTTTGCGCGCCGCGATCAGGCAGAAATATTCATTGGCGGCGAGTTCAGGATAGTCGCGCGGGTCCCAGAATTTGACGATGTGAGTGGCGCTGCGGATAGAGGGCTCGCGGCCTTTGGCCACCGAAAGCTTGGACTCATCGCGGATCAGCACTTTAGGCTGAACCCCGCTCACCCCTGAGTAACGCGCAAATTCCTCAAGCAGATAATCGTAGAGTCCCCCGTCGCGGCGTGCCCGCAAGATGTCGTCAACGGATTGATACGGCACGGTTTCATCCAGGTTCTCCCCAACGCCAGAGTAGCGCAGGCGGCCCAGCTGCGTGCGGCCGACGACGCTCAGCAGGTCGAGATCGTCGAACTGCCCGGCCGCTTTCGCGAACCGGCGCAGCAACCGCTCTTTGAGCGCCCCCTCCGGCAGGTTCATGTCGAAAATGGGCAGCAGTCCGTGACGCCAGTCCCACGACTGCACCCGCACCGGCATGGTGAGCGACACCGCCTTGTCATCGGCGAGGCCCGGCGCATAAGCGAAGGTGCTGCCGCTCCGATCCAGCCGGGCGAGAACGCCGGCTTGCGCGCGGCCGCTCCATACGCGGATCACGGCTCTTCCTCCCGCGCAAGCTCATCAAGCGTGGGGCGGCCACGGTTCAGCGGGGTCAATCGCAGATCAAGTCCCGTGGCGTTTAGGATGCGGAGTAAAGGCTTGTAGCCGATTTGCGCCAGACGGCCGGTTTCCAGCCGCGCGATCGTCGGGCGGCTCACCTGCGCCAGCGCCGCCAGCTGCTCCTGCGTCAGCCGGAGCTCCTTGCGGGCCTCGCGCACTGCGGTGGCGATGTCATCCAGGGTCAATGATGTATCTTTCACTATACAAATATGCATTCCTACCTAGGAAAGTATCCTACGCGATACGTTTCTTCAAGATGTCTGCTGAAAGATTGGGCGGTCAACACATGGCTACATGACGGCACGCGCACATGTCGGCATGTTGTCATGTTTACTTATCACCCCGCTTTCTTAGACGGCCTCGGCGCGGGCAGCGCCAGCACATTGGGTCCGGCGCCGGAGATCACCAGACCGTCCTCGGTGAGCTTCACAGGGAGTTTTGGGAACACCTCTTGGATAGCTTTCAAATCCGCAGCGAAGTCGCGCCTGAAATTAGTCGCCCGGTCGTAGTCGCTGCCGAACTGCTCGGTGAGCGCCGTCCAGGAGATGCTTTTGGTGGTTTCGATATTGTTGAGGCGCCAGCCGAGCCAGAAATAGAGATCAAGCTTGCGGGCGGACCCGGCGAAAGCCCTGACCGCCGCCGCATTCAGCGGCAAGGCATGACGCTTCAAACTTTCGTAGAAGTCGAGGCTGAAGGTCAGCGTCGTCGGCCACAGCACCCGCTCGTGCGGATTGAGCGGCATCCAGATGTCAACCTCGCTGAAGGGCTGGATGTAGCGCTGTTTGGCGCGCTCCCCGTTCCAGACTGCAATCGTCATGCGCGCGGCGGCGAGCGCGTTCAGCTGCTCCTTGAAGGCATGCAGCGTTCCTTTCTGCCCGCCGGTCGCCGGGAACCCCATATCGCGCATGAAGGCGGTAAGGTTGTCGGCGATCTCGATGGTTGGCGACTTTTGCCGCACGGCCTCCGAGCACAGATGCATCATCAAGAGCCGCGCCTTCGGGCCAAACGGGATCGGCTGCATCACCTTGTCGCCGTTCTCCGGCGAGGTCAGATTGCCGGCTTCCACGATCAGCTTCATCTGCCCCTGCCTGCGCTCAAACTCTCGCATCGCGAGCGGCGTGCGCCGGTAGGGCAGCCCGCAAATCGCCAGCACGCTGTGAATATGCCGCAAATCAGGGAGCTCCGGGGCCTTGGCGGCGATGGCCTCCCGGGTTTTGAGGCGGCGGCGGGTCTCCCGCGGTAGCCGGCGCTCCGCATCGCGCTTCTCCTGTACCCCGATCAGGTGGCGGAGCGTGATCTCAAAGGCGAGTTTGCCGCGCTGAGCTTCAAGTTGATCCCGCAAATCGGCGTCCTTCACCAGGGTCTCGTCGCCGCGGGTTGTCATGGCGCCACCTGTTGCTGCCTCGTGCCGTCATGCGCGCATGTCGCCATGCTCACACCACCGCACTTTTATTGTACTTGCGGAAAAGGTCGTTCAGCGCCTCCTCCAACAGGGTCTGGGTGTGGGTGTCGCGCTCCACCGCCAGCAGCCGCAGCTGCTTGGCGGCCTCCGGGTTGATATAGGCGGAGACGTTTTTCTTGCCCTGGCGGCTCGGCGGCAACGGCGATGACCGCAGCGGGCCCGGAGCTCTTCCCGGCATCTCGACCACGGACGGGCTCGCGGGCGGCGGCGCGCTCATCCCCTGCATCGCGGCTTTCAGCTTGTTCAAGCGTTCGGGTGCGGACATGGCGTCATGCTTTCTTGGCAGGTTGCGGGAGTGTAAGCGTGCGCATATGCGCGCAATCACGCATGCCAGCATCTCGGCAGGACCGCTTGCCAGGGTGTTGGTGCGGCTTGCGTGCGGCGATGTGGGTATGTGGGCATCTGGGCATGACCGAGTGCGGACAGGCGCGCATGCTCACATGCCCCCCTGTTTGCGTGCAAACCCCATCAAGGCCGCGATCTCGGCGGAGGCTGCGCCTTTCGGCTCGTACTCCATCACGCCCTTGCCCTCAGTCAGCGACTTCACAAACGCCACCCGGCTGCCGATACGCACGGGCGCAAGCGGCAAGATGTAGGCGGTAAGCGCTTCCGCCGCATCGTCCGCAAGCCCGGTGGAGGCGCGGCAGTTGTTGAGCACGAAGGCGGCGTTGGCTTTCGCCAGCGTCACGATATTTACCGAGTCCGCGACCGCATCAAGATCAAGATTGGACGGCTGGCAGGGGATCAGGACAAGATTGGCGAGCTTCGCGGCGGTGAGCGCCGCGTTCTCAGACTTGGGCGCGGTGTCGATGAAGCAAACATCCGCGCCGTTGTCGGCGGCGCGGGCGACCAACTCGGCGAGATTGGGCCCGTGGCCGGGCAAAATCACCGGCGCCTCGGCCTCCCGCAACCGCGCCCAGCGCGCCGCGCTCTGCTGCGGGTCAAGGTCGATGACGACCACGGTTTTCTTCTGGAGGGTCGCGGCGATGGCCAGGTTGAGGCAAAGCGTGGTTTTGCCGGAGCCGCCTTTCTGCGAGACGAGCGCGAGTGTCTTCATGCGCGCATGCTGGCACAAGCGCATGTCTGAGGGTAAGCCGCAGAGCGCGATTGGCGCCTAAGCTTTGTGCAATCGTGTGCCCAGCTTGCGTGTGAATTATAGGCTGTGCTTCTAACTTAGAATGCGCGGTTTGTGGGGCATAACGAACGGACTTATCCCTCTTACAATGCGAACAGCCCGACATGTCCACACTCCCACATGCGGACATGTCGGCCTACACGCGTAGCCGCGCCAACGCGTGAGCAGGCGGGCTCGCCGCGTTCAACAGTTGTGAAGCGGTCAACAGGATGGGGCGATGGCCTTCCGCCGCTTCAAGGTGAATCCGTCCCGCGCCGCCAAGAGCCTTGGCGCCATACCAAATGATGGCAATTCCACATGTCAACATGTGTGCATGCAGACGGGGACGCCCGAACGCCGTTCGCGCTACTCGCTTTCGTGATGATTGCATTGCGGCGGACAACCGCCTGCAATCAGGTACTTCGGCGAAAACCTCGCGGGAGACATGAGATGTGGCGAGTCTTCAAAGCCTGGGCGGCGATCCAGATCGTCTGGGCCATGCCGTTCGTGCTCCCGTTCGCGAGCGCCCTGCAATCGATCGCGACGCGGCCCGCCCGCGTTCCCCCGGCTCGACGAGAACCGAAGCACAAGCGCCAGGTTATGACAACGCCGCCGGCGACGCTGACGCCGGAGGAGCGCCGCGCCATGGCCGCAAGAGGGTCGGCTGCGCCGTCGTTCAATTCGCCGCGCGGACACGTGGCTCCCGGGCCAATGACGGCGTCGCCCCGTCCAGCGCCGGTCCGCGCACCACTATCGCCGTTAACACCCCATCCGCACAGCGTGCCTGAAGCCGTGCCCGCAGAGCGCTCGCGGCGGCGCGGGCGGTCACGATAGCCTTTTGCGGTGAATAGTCTCCGTATTCGCCGCAAAATATGCGGTGAATAAGGTGCCTGTCGCCTAGCTTCCACCGGACGTGTCAGCCATTTCATCTGCGCCGGGCCGTAATGTCCGGGCTGCCACACATTAGCCCGCCCGGCTATGGGATATCAAGCCGCCGACGCAACTGGCGATGAACCTCGCCGGCCCGGAAAACGTCCGCCCGCCGGGTTCATGCGAACGATCGCATCATTGAGCCGGGAGCCAAGCAAACTCATCGCAAGGTAAGGTATGAGCAGGACGCTCGCCCGAACTGAGTAGGGCAGCACCGCGATCATCCGTGCGATAACGGACGCCACCAGCATCCGCGATGTGGTCAAGGCGCGATCCGGTTGCCGCAAGCCAAAGAACTGGACGGCCCAAGCCACGTTGAGCGCCGCCCCCGCGCCCGCCAGCGCCGTCAGCAGCAGGCGCGTTCCTGGACTGCGCGCCCGCGTGATGGAGATCCCCATCGCCGTCGCGGCCATCGCATAAACCGCTGTCCACATCAAAGGGAACGCCAAATCCGGCGGCTTCCACTCCGGTTTGCGCAGGTCCTGATACCACGCCACTGTCTCGCTGATATACCCCACCGGCGCGCCCGACCCTGCTGGGGACGAGGGATCTGGGACTCGGTTGCCGTTCATAACGCTGCCCTTGCTCGCTAAAGCCATGCGTTTTGCAACGACCGCCCGGGAGCTATGTTCCCCGTCATGCCGTCGCCGCATATTGGGCATCGCGGTGCAACCGCCCTTGCACGCGGCTTTTCGGTGTGGACCCACATCTCGGCGCCGGTCAACGGGTTGACAGCCACTTCAGCTGCGCCGGGCCGCGATGTCCGGCCTGCCACACGGCCCAGCAGTAGCGCTGGCGCTTGAGGCTGGTGGTGGCTTTCGCGGGGTCGCCCTCCGGCCAGCACTGGCAGTCATCAAGACAGTAGATGACCTTGGGCGGCGCGCTCGTGAACAGGGCGTGGCGGATGGGGTGGCACAGACTGTCGATGGAGAGCAGCATGGCGACCTTGCCGCCGGTGGCTCGGGTCAGCTTCAAGGCGTGGCGGACAAAGGCGTCGGCGAGACCCCGGCCGTAAGGCGGGTTGGTGATGATGTGCTTACCTAAAGGTTTGGTTTCCGCCAAGAAGTCGCGGCCGCCTTCGCCGTAGCCGTAATCCACGAGATCGGTGCAGACGACCTGAAGCCCGGCCGCCTCCAGCACACGGGCGATGTGCCCCTGGCCGCAGGCGGGCTCCCAGACGGGGCCGTCGAAGTCCTCGACGGAGAGCAACGCCCGCGTCGCGGCCGGCGGCGTTGGGTAGAACTCGTAGGGTGCCCGGTTCGGGTGAATGCGGCTTCCCTGGCGGAAGGCGCGCGCGGTGTCGCCGATGAGGCGTTTGACAGCGGCGTCGCGCGGGTGGAGGAGCAAAAGGCTCATTGGGGCAGGCTTTCATTGTCGATAGTAATGGTGACGGCCGGAGACAGAGGCAGAAACCAGGCGTCGCGGACGCGCTGTTCCGCGCGCCAGTGGCCGACGCCGAGACTGGCCAGATGCAGGAAGTCCAGTTTGCGCCGGTCGCAGAGATGGCCGAGATTGGCGATTAGGTCGACGACCGCGTCCGGCGTGTCGTGACAGTCCGCGAGAGCCGCGAAATGGTCGAGGACGGCCTTGGCCCGTTGGGCGCGCTGGCGATTGGCCCGGCTCATGGCGTGACTACCTCGGCACTAGCGTCCCGGAACGACTCGCCGCCCAAGTCGCCGAAGCGCGGGTTGTCCGGTTCGAGGCGGTAGAGCATCTCCGCCTTCGCCAAGGCGTGGTGATGGCAGCAGGCGTTCACGGCGATGTCGCGAACCCGGGTGTCGGTGAAGATCACCCGGTAAGTCTTACAGGCGGTCATCGTCGTCGCTCCAGCTGTGGATGTGCTCCCAGGCTTCATCAGCGGGGTTTTGGGCGAGCCAGGCGTCGAGTTTCATTTCCAGCATCGGATCGAAGTCGCAGAAGGGGCTCATTGGGCGGCCCCTAGCTCGGCTTGTTTCTCGGCGGCGATGCGGATGACGATGCGGCCCTCGCTGTTGGCGGGGAGTAGATCCAGGCTCAGGTTGAGGCCATGCTTGTCGTCGTGCAGCCAGCCGGCGCCGATCTTCGTCCAGTAGCCTTTGGCTTTGCCGCGCACGTGATAGACCGCGTGCGTCGGTTTGGGTGATGGGTTGGTCGTCATGGGTTTATCCCCTGTTTCGGTTGAAGGCCTGCGCCTATCGTGGCCTGTCGGGGGTCTTAACCGCCCGCCGGGTTAGGACGCGGGGACAAGGGGAGGGGCATCACCCGGCTGCACACGGGGCTTTGCCCCACGGAAGACGGGGATACCCCTTGGCCTCGCGGCCCCCGCGGGCGAGACCTCCCGACAGGTTTGGCCGCAAGGCGCGGGGCTTATCGAAAGGACAGGGGTCAACGCCCTGAAAACAAAAGTCTCACGGCCGGTGCAACGCTCTCAACGTGGTGCTGGCAGACAGGCTCGGACAGCGGGCCGCCCTGCGACGACGAGCGGGGGCAAACCTCGAAACTGCCTCAACAAACAGCAGAAAAGTATCGCAGCGACTGCCGCGAACCGGCGCCCGGCTCCATCATGGGCCATGCATCCGGCCGTCCGCGAACTCAAGAATATCGAAGGGCGGTTCTTCGCCACCTTCGACACCTGGCTTGGGCTGATGCTGGCGGCGTTCTCCCGCGATGACCCGGCCTACCTGAAACTGCTGGAGCCTTATGGACCACGCGTGCACGGCAAGCCCCACGCCGCTGACCATTTCGCCCACGCGCTCGGCGCCATACACGCGGAGATGCGGCAAGACAACGAGAGGGGCGTTATCCGCGACCATCTCGGCGAGATCTACGAGGCGGAAGGCGGCGCGGACAAGGACATGGCGCAGTTTTTCACGCCGATGCCGCTGTGCGAAATGATGGCGCGGATGACGCTGGATGACACTGTCCCCGAGGACGCGCGCATCGCCGACCCCGCCTGCGGCAGCGGCCGCATGCTGATGGCCTGCGTGCCGCTTCGGCCGCGGGGGTATTTCTTCGGCGTGGACAAGGACCCGACCTGCGCCAAAATGGCGGCGCTCAACATGCTCTGGCGTAATGTCGACAGCGATATTGTCTGGGGAGACTGCTTACGGCTGAAAGCGCATGGCGGCTGGATGACCCACCGCACGGCGCTCGGCGGGGTTGTCGCACCATTCGGTCCGGAACGTGCCCAGGCGCTCTTAGAGGCGTCCGTTGGGGCCAACGCGGATATGAGGCCGTCTCCTGCAGCGAAACCGGTGCAGAATTCGCTCCAGGAGACCGAAACCGGAGTTCAAGCGACCATCATCATCCCTAAGCGCGGGCAGTTCGAGATGGATGTTTGAATGGGGCCATCCAGGCTGCATGCATATATTAAGTAAGCGCACCGTTGAACAGCCCTAACCAATTATGTTCGGCTGTATGGAAATTGCTCAAACAAGCTACTAATGGCAGGATTAAGCACTCCCAACATGATGCAATTATGGGTGTTTTTTTGCCCAAAAACCGGAGAGACTGGAACACGGTTTTTAGCCGCTGGAACAAAACATACGTGCGCGGATAAGTTCTGCAAGGAAGGCGTATGGTGTTAGAAATGTTTGATTTTCGGCGCTTTCTTGTCGTAAATACAAACTTGTCGCTTAGAGTTACGCTGATCGTTCTACGGGTCTATGTTTGGAATTTTTTCGGTGCTATTGTACAGTCCTGTAACTTCACCTTTACGCGGTTTGTCATGAATTTTCGAGATTATTCCTGCGCAAATAGCTGTTTTGTTAACGTCCTGGCTGAAGTACGCAACGAAGGCGTACTAGTTCAATCTAAGGATGGTGATGACAATAAGACCTTCTATGAACTGTTAAATCACGGGTTTTCTTTCAAGGATGGGCGCGCGCGCATTGTTGCTAACTCGTTGCGAACACTCGCATTGCCGGTAGCAGCGGCGCGCTTTGTTTGGATGATGTCAGGTAACAACCGTGCTGCAGACATTGCATTTTACGAGCCAAGAGTCTTGGCCTTCAGTGACGATGGCATTATTGTTCCCGGCTCGAGTTATGGGGCCCGAATGCTTCAATCGTCACCGGGCGTTGACCAATTAAGCGGGGTTATACAGCGAATTAAGAACCAACCCTCATCAACGAGGCGCGCCGCGATTACGATATATCTGCCGTATGACGCAGTTCGAGAATCCAGCGATATACCGTGCGCCTTTGGCATGGTCTACCATCCGCGATCAGAGAAACTCCACTCTACGATTTTTATGAGATCCAATAACGCGGTGTCGTTATTGCCGTTTAATCTATTTGAATTTTCGGGAATTATATACTTGACTGAACAAGCGACGCGGATTGAAAATTGATTCATTTTCAATGGCTTAGCAAGTTGTTGATTCCTAAGAGTTTTTTGTTGACAAATCGCGTCGCAAGTTCCATGTTTGTTCTAGGCGGGATACGTCGGGGACCCTCCGGGTTGTGGGTATTTTCATTCCCATGGCGTCTATTTGGACGCCCAGCACTTTAGAAGCTGGGCTAACGGCCGGTAGATTAGACGGAGCCGAGGCCCGCCAATTTTTTTTACGGCATCCACCATTGGATTCCGGGATAGCCGTAAAACTCGAATATCTCTTTTGCTCTTTGGCGAGTTTTGCAGTTTTCCAGCTTGGCATTAGCTTGACGCCGTACCCTGTAACAGTGCCGTTCAGGGTGTTTGGATCGCGCCCCATTCTGTCGGATAGCAACTTAGCAAACGTCGGGTCAGACGCTCTGGTATCATGCACGTCGCAAGCTTTAAAGAAAGCGCTCGCCACGACATCTGCAAGTTGGAGTCCGGCACGGGAGCGGTGGTTATGTACCTCAAGTAGCGATTGATCCATGACATCCCATTGCAAATCGCCTAAAGGCAGAAACGTCCTGTCTGCCTCGCTCTTGAACTCTAACCATTTGTAGTAGGCGGAAAGCTGCGAGTAGGACATGCCGCCGCGTTCGCTAAACTCTATCTTTAATAAAGGCAATGGCCTTTGAAGTTCGGATTGGCGCTGGTTTACAAAGTAAGTCACTCGCTCCAATAAAAGCCTTGTCAACCAACAATAAAACCAGTTGCGGGACGGCATCTGAGCAGCCCATGGATTTTGATACCCGCGCATGTTCTTCTTGTTCGAGGCCACGACGAAGCAGCGAAGCGGGAGCGTTGCCATCCGTGCGCAAACTAAGCGTTTTTTGGCAGGGTTCAGATCACGAAAGTGGAGACCGCGTTTCTGATGATTGCGAAAGTTGGATACAATTTCGCGCACCCAGGTTACTGTATCTGCTTCGCGCTCGGCGTCGATGACTACCGCGCCCAAAACCAGCCATTCACTTGAGCCGTGCGGATCGATAGGCTTCACCGTGTTCAGGCCATCGTCACCCGCCTCGTCAATATAGACGACGTAACCGTATCGCGGAATGGGAGGGATAAAGGACATGTCAAAAACTGATCCAACAAAGGACGCGGATTTTAAAAAAGTTGTCGGCCATTTCCTGACGACAAAGCCAAAAACGCAGAAAGAAATGAAGGCGGGCAAAGCCCCTAAAACGGCGGACGACAAAAAACAAAAGTCCGCCGCCAAAAAGTAACCCGTTTATGCGTCGTAAACCGGCGCGTTGTAGGCTCTCCTCACCAAGCTAAGGGCATGAAGGCAACTCGCCTTCGTTTTGTAGCCTTCGGTGGTAATGATGATTTCATGGTTGGCCCCACGCAATCTCAAGCGCCACTCACGGTTAACGTCTTGATAGACTTGGAAATACATGTTGAACCTCGTTCGGAATGTTGACGATGCAAACGCACCTTTTCTCCTACAACTTCGATGGAAAACGCTGGGCACTGGAGATCAAAGCTTCGGACGCGGAGGAAGCACGGGCACGGCTGGGCCGTATCGCCTTTGCCACCTACGACGGCGTGCTTGTTGCTGAGATCCCTGTTACTCCGGCTGGAGTATGGGCCAAACTGTCGCGCGCAATCAGAAGCGTCTTGCACTGAGACTTATGCGCTGATTCGTTCCTGTTTAGGACTCATTTGTTCTCAGGCTCTGGCTTCGTCAGTCCGCCGATAGGTAAGGCGCTTTCCTTCGATGCCCTTCACCGCCTTTTCAAAGCGGCTCTGATCGTCAACACCGAGCGCGATGCGGTTGTTATAGCGGAAGTCGAATTCGACAAGATAACGGCCGAGGTGCTGTTCGCTGACGTGGTGGAACACGCCGGTAATGCCGCGCTTGAGGATTGAGAAGTAGCCTTCCACGCTGTTTGTATGCACATAGCCGCCGAGGCGAACATACTCATCTTGGCTGTGGTTGACGGAGAGGTGGTTCGCGAAGCCCTTGCGGATGCCCTTGGCGCGATACACCGTGCTCTCGTCCGTCATGAGAACGGATTTGGCGTTGATATGCGCTGTAAGGATAGGGCGCAGGTTTGACGCCGTGACCGCGGGAACATGGAAGCTACGGACGCGGCCCTCACGCTCGACAAGGCTTACGACGGCCTGCTTTTGCGGTTCCGGCTTGCCGCGCTTTGCGTTTTTCGCCTTGCCGCCGACATAGGTTTCGTCAACTTCAACGGCTTCATTTTGACCGCCCATATCGCCGCCGGTCACGCCGGTTTCCTTCATGCCTTCGCGGATGCGATGAGCCATGAACCAAGCCGATTTGTAGGTGACGCCCAGCATGCGGTGAAGCTGGTGTGCGGAGATGCCTTTTTTCGAGCTGGTGATGAGGTGCGTCGCCAGAAGCCACTTATGCAGCGGGATATGCGAGCGCTCGTACAGCGTGCCGACAGCAACGGTGAACTTCCCACGGCACGCGCTGCAATGGTACCAGCCCTTGGTGGGTTTCGGTTGGGGGTTCTTCTTTGACGGCTTGCTCATCATCGCTTCGGGCGGGAGCGGTTTGACGTTTTCGCGCTGGTTGCAATGCGGACAAACGGCGCCGTCTGGCCAGCGGGAGCTTTCCAGAAAATCGCGGGCCTTGTCTTCGTCAGTGAACGCCGGATTTGTGAGGTTGCACATGATCTTATCCCCTTCTGATACCAATATAGGGGATTATATGTGTTCAGTCAAGTATATAATTCCCGAATTTTCGCTACTATCGGAGGTGATCGCCACCGAGTGTGGCCTAGAAGTCGGGAATATCTTTTACTTCGCTGCCTCCATGCATAGCTTGCAACGCGATGAAAAGGTCTTACAGGAGGCGCTTACACTCCCGGCACCGCCTAGCGTCAAAATGCCAATAATGCCAAAAATCCCTACTCCTTTATCGGAGATCCGTATCTTGACGATCTTAGAAGCGCAAATGCGCCATGAGTCGTCTTCGATAACTGGTTTTCGAATGAGAGAGTGGATTCGGCGTTGCAAGTCGGAACTTGATCCGTATTGGGCACAGTTTGGTATCTTGTTGCTCACGGCAGTCGCGCGCAAAAACAATGCCTTCCAAGACTACACAGAAGCGTGCAAGGAGCTCAATAGTTACTTTAAAGATTTCATGCCCGTCAGCGTATGAGTCTCCAACGCTCAAAATGGTATGATTAATCTTTTGTCGACAATCGTCACAAACGGGTTTTAGCCTGTTGCGATTCTTGCGATGACGAGCCACCCTGAGATCGCGATTCGCTTCGCTCGAAACGGGGGGATAATGAAAATCTATATTTCAGGTGCTTTACACGCATCGCGCAACTTGGCGGCTGCTCGCGCCCTGTATGAGGCAACTGCCTTCCATATCGAGGAACTCGGGCATGAGGCCTATCTGCCGCATCTAAAGACTGATCCCGTTAATAATGTTGACGTAAGTCCTCAGGTTGTTTACGGGCAAGATAAAAGAGAGATTCTTTCGTCGGATTTGATCGTAGCATTCTTGAATGAACCATCATTTGGGGTGGGAGCCGAACTTGTTTTAGCGTCTCA
The DNA here is from genome assembly GCA_033764775.1 of Hyphomicrobiales bacterium. Classification (GTDB taxonomy): domain Bacteria; phylum Pseudomonadota; class Alphaproteobacteria; order Rhizobiales; family Rhodomicrobiaceae; genus JAWXCE01. Next base: position 84,313 of record JANRIQ010000014.1, read on the forward strand.
AAGACAGATCCCGATGCTTGCTTTAAATGATCACAAGCTGACAGTTTCACGATTTCTTGTCGGCCATCTCTTGGCGACGGGAGCGGTAATACGCACTTATGAAACTTTAGAAAGTATTAAACAGCACGTGTCAATTTTTGTTAAGAACCGCGAGGCGCATTCCGGCCGGTTAAATAGGATCGCCCTGTAGCGATGCCTGTTGGATTATTTCATCAACCAGTTTGGCCCGCCTGGTAAGAGAGCCTGCTATCTCGATTACGGGTGTGTAGAATTCACGGTATAGTTGGTTAATGACATGATCAACAGTCATCTGAAAATTTTTATTAAGTTCCCTTACTCCATCCTCTTGAATCTGGAACTCGATAGGTACTTTAAATATCAGGGAGTATGACGGTAAATGGGTCGCAACGGCCCGTTTGATCACTTTGTATTCAGGAGTATGGGTTAAATCTGGGAATAGTAATATTGAGTATGCAATATGATCTACGAGTGTTCTGTCTGTAATTATGAGACCTTCTGAAGGCTTTGCTGCTGATTCGGCTACACACTGGCAGAAGAGAAGAAGGATTTGTCGAACCAAGCTATTACTGCCAGCGCGAAAAAAAGTAGGATCCTGAAGATATTCAACTATATCGCGTGGAACTTCGGGACAGATTTTATACGTTGCTCTCATGCCTAAAAGCTCATTACACAAAGTACTTTTTCCCGTACTATGGGAACCTGAAATTCCAACTTTTACGCCCAACTCTCCTAAAAACAAATTATAATCCATTAGTGCTGAAGCTTGGGGAACCGATTGATTTAACCTCTGCAGAATTAGACTAACAGCCGTCGGCAACAGTTTTAAGTACGACCAAGATCTTTATACGGCGGGGTAATATGCCAACCCTCTGTACGGTATAGGGTCAGAGTTCCAAATGACTGAGCTTTGCGACACAGGACTTATAATCAGGGCTTTTAGCAACTGTAGCCGTCTATATACGGACGGTCAAGGAAAAATTCGAAGCAAACTTCGAGTTTCCCTTAGATCGATATGCGCCAGCTGACCGAGTTATTGTGTTGCTGGTGCCGCAGCGTCAAATGATTCATCAAACGACCGTGATCCGAATATTTGCTTGCAGTTGATATTAATTCGCCGCCACTAAAAATAGTGCTCGGCACTGCCACCCACCGTGAACGGTCGGACGCCAATTTGAAGTGTACCCTAACGCTACACCAGCTTCGCCTTCTGAAACTGTGTTACTGAACTTCTTGTTGGGCTTTCCTGACAGTCGTTACGCCGGGACTAAGAGCTTCTGACGTAGCGGCGGCAGCGTCCGCGTCTCCGGCCCGTCCGACTCGCTTCAGTGTTTCAAGTAGCGTGGTGCGAGCTATCTTGAATGTTCGGCACACAGCCGCCTTGCTAGCCCCGGCCTTGAGAGCGAGGACTATCTGGTCGATGGTCTCCGCGTTGAGAGCATAAGGCCGGCCGCCGCGCTTGCCCCGGCGCCGGGCAGCCTCCAGCCCGGCCTTGACCCGCTCCACCGTCAACGCGCGCTCGAACTGCGCCAGCGCTCCGAAAATGCTGAACAGCAGTTCACCCTGGGGCGTTGTGGTGTCCATGTTTTCGGTGAGCGAGCGGAAGCCGACGCGGCGGTCACGTAGTGCGGTGACGATGTTGAGCAGGTGCGGGAGGGACCGTCCGAGCCGGTCAAGCTTCCACACGATCAGCGCGTCGCCGGGTTTAAGAAACTCCAAACAGTCCTTGAGGCCAGCGCGGTCCTCGCGTGCACCGCTTGCCCGATCCTCGAACAGATGGCGCTCATCAACTCCGGCGGCGATGAGGGCGTCGCGCTGCAGACCGGTCGTTTGCCGGTCGCCGTCGGTCGAGACCCGCATATAGCCGATCAGCATGACCGAAAACCCTCCCCTTCGCGTTTCTGGACGCTAGCACATTCGGACAGGGTTTTTCGCATGGAAAGGCGTGGCGGAGATGGGATGAACGCCTATTCCCGCGCCACCCCTCCAACAAACATGTGTTTTCCGCACAGGCGCCTCGAGGCTTTACCGCCGCGTCAACTCGCGCATCTTCTGCATCAACTCCTCCGTCGCGTGCCGCGCGTCCGATCGGCCCCAGACCACCCGCGGCTTGATGATAATGACGAGCTCCGACCGCTCTGCTGATTTGTCATGCGTCTTGAACAGATCACCGACCCCGGGCATTCGCGATAGGAGCGGCACCGCGGTGTTGTTCGACGACTTCGTTTCACGGATAAGTCCACCAAGCACAACAGCTTCCCCGCTTTGAATGGCGATGGAGGAGGTGATCTTGCGTTGTTGAATTGTGGGCGACGATGCGCCATCGACGCTCTGGGCGGCGACGTTGCTCACCTCCTGGTTCACGTCCATGGAGATCAGCCCGCCGGCGTTCACCTGCGGCGTCACTTTCAAGATGACGCCGGTGTCGTAGTAGCGCACCGTCTGAATAACAGGGGCGTCAGGCGCCGAGACGCTTTGCGAGGTGCTGGTGATAATGGGGATTTGATCGCCGATCTGCAGCGTCGCCGTTTTGTTGTCTCGCACCATCACCTTGGGCGAGGAGACAATTTTGACGTCGGTGACATCGGACATGGCGTTGAGGACCACATCGACATCCGCCGCGTTGAAGAAGTAGGAAAACCCGGGAAACTTCGACAGAATGTTGCCGGTGTCGATGGCGCTGAAGGTGTATTTCGAGTTGCGCTGCTTGAAAAACCACTCGATGCCGACCTTGAGGTTATCGCCGAGCTTCACTTCGGCGATGGTGACCTCGATCATTACGAGCGGCGGCACCAGGTCGAGTTTATCGACCGCCGCCAAAATGGTTTTATAGTCTTTCGCGGTTGCCCGGATCAGCAAGGAGTTGTTGTCCTCGTCGGCGACGATGCGCGCCTCGGAGGTCAGGCGGCCGCTTGCGCCGGGAGTTTTAGCCAAGGTAACACCAGCGTCCTCGCTGCGAAGTTCGACCTCGGCCTCGCCGGGCGGCACGCGGGATCGCCGCTCGTCTCCGGGAGGGCGGCTGCCGCCATCGCCGCTCAAAAACAGCGTGTTTAGAAGCCCCGCCAAGTCCTGGGCTTTTCTGTTTTTGACGTGGTAAACGAACAGCTTGGCCTCACTTTCGTTCTCGCCCTGATCGAGGCGCGTCACCCAGTCTTTGACCAGCGACAACAGCTCGGCGCGCGGCGCAATCACTAACAGGGCGTTCAGGCGATCGAGGCCGACCAGCTGCGGCTCGACCGCGCCGGTCTGGGCAATGTGCGCCTTCAGAACGTCCTTGAGCTCAGGCAGAAGGTCGGCAAGCCTCGCCTTTTTGAGCTTAAGAAGAGCAAAGGACATGCCTTGCATCTGATCGACGTCGAACATGTCGATGGTTTCAAGCATGGTTTTCATGTCCGGCGCCGTGCCGCCAAGGATCAGGAAGTTTCGTGCGTCGTCGACGCGCAGGATGCTCTTTTCAGGCGCGAGTGGCTCCAGGATCCGGGCCATCTGCGAGGGGGAGACGTGAGAAAGGGGCGCGACCATCACTCCATACCCGCTTGGGACCGCCTCACGCCCCCTTGCTATGGCGATCGAACTGGCGCCGCTTTTGGCCTTGCTGGCGGGCACGATGCGGTACAGATCCTGGTCTTTGATGAGCACAAGGCCGGCTGCGGCGAGCGAGGTCTCAAGCGTCGGCAGCAGGCCTAGTCTCGATAGCGGTCGGCTGGTGCGAAGCGTCAAACGCTGATTGATAGCTGCGTCAACCACAAAGTTCACTCGCAATGCGTCGCCGAGAACGGCTTGCGCAATTTCTCGAACGTCCGCGTCGGAAAAGTTGAGGACGACGTCGCCGTCCTTGACGACTTCCATTGGTTTGCCGCTTTGCGTGGACCGATGAATTGTCCAGTGCCCCAGGCGACCTCCTCAGCGTGCGCCGCAGCCGCGCCAGGAGCGGCCGCCTCTGCGGAGCTGTCAACCCGGCGTTTCGTTGCATATGCGGGCTCCTCGTCACGCCCTGAGGCGACTGAGCGCTCCGGAGGCAAGCCGGCTGCAAGACTGTCAGACGGCCCTGAGCCAATTGTGCTCCCGCAAGCCGCCAAAAGAACTGCGATCCACAAGGCGCAGATGTGTCTTACGAAGCGAAACAGGCCGCCGTTTCCAAAACGCAACACAAGCGATCTCATCCCGTTCGGCGTCGCCGTTCCACGCCACAATGGTTAACAAGCGTGCCTTAGCGCGGCAAGTCAAGCCATGAATCGCACTCCTCAAGCTGATCAAACAGATACAGTTGCAGGTTCGACGATGCTATGAGCAAAGCTTATCTCGACCGCGCCAAAGTGACGGACGCAAGGCAGTAATGCGCGTGATCGCCTTGATGCCTTCGCGTCTTGACTTCCTAAAATTTAAATGGTTTCGTCTAGGAATTCTGCTTCTCAAGAAATAAAAAGCATATCTTAGCCAAACTCACCTCGATAGCGCGGCTCGCGCGCGACAAAACCTGATAAAACTGCTGTAAGTCACGGATTTACGGAGGCGTTATGGTTGCGCGTTGTTTTGTGCTGCGTATCTCCGTGTTCTGTTTACTTGCTGCGACGGGTCTTGTCGCCGGCCTCAACGGCGCAGCCGCAATCGATAAAAATCAACGCTTTGGCGGCACGGGCTACAATCTGCCTGCATCGGACATCGTCGGCGCAACGGCGGGCGAGTTCGGCATCACCCCCGGCGGCATGGCGAGCTACGCTGTCCCGATCACCGTGCCGGTCGGCACCACGGGCGTGCAACCCAAGCTGACGCTGCAGTTCTCGTCCAGCGGCGCCAAAGGCGTCATGGGTTATGGCAGCTCATCGGCGGCATCAGCTACATCACCCGCTGCCCTAAGGATATGTATCACGACGGGACAATCACCGCCGTCGACTACACGGCGAATGACCGGTTTTGCCTGAATGGTCAGCGGCTTGTTGCGGTCAGCGGGACATATGGAGCAAACGGCACCGAATATCGAACCAGTTTTGAGGAGTTTTCTAAAATTGTTTCGACTGGGTCCGCCGGAACCGGCCCGGCGAAATTTACGGTCTACAAGAAGTCCGGGGAAATCATCGAGTACGGCGGTCCTGCACTAGATGAGAATGAGGACAGCGCCTCCTCCCGCATCAAACGGAAAGTGGAAAACGGCACCGACGCAGAGGTGCGCGTCTGGGCGATGAACAAATTGTCCGATACTGTTGGAAACTACATCAGTTTTAAATACTTTCATCATACAAATAGCGGTGATTTTGGCATTTTGCGTATCGACTATACTGGCAATACAAGCGCCAACATAACACCCTATAACTCTATCGACTTCATTTATGCAGACGCGCCGCGCAAAATCATCAGCTACGCTCATGGCGAGAGATATGAGCAGGCCAAGCGTCTGACGAACGTCAAGGTCTTCGCCGGGACGACGCTGTTCCGCGACTACCGTCTCGCCTACCGCTCCGACTTCCAACTCGACACGCTAACTGAATGCGCGACCGAGAGCGTGTGTTTCGCGCCGACGAGTTTTGCGTGGAAGTATGATGAAAACCTGACGCCCACGCCCGCTCAGCTTTTCGGGACCTCCTACCTGACGGCGGGGGTTGATTCCATATATACGGGGTACAGCGTTGTTTCATCAGGGGACTTTAACAGCGACGGCCGCACCGACCTTTACTTCATGAAAGTCGACGACTCGGGACGTAAAGGCGCCTCGGGCACGGACAAGGTGTGGCTTGGAAAAGAGGACGGAAAATTTACTGAGGTCGATCTGCTCGCCTCAGGAACAGCGCCGGAGGGCTACCGCATTGGAACATCCGGAGATTTCAACGGCGATGGGCTCACCGATCTGTATTTGTTCCGGTCGGATCAAAAAGCCCGGAAGGCGGCGACGACGGACGTCGATCAAGTTTGGCTCGCCAAAACCAACGGGTGTCCCACGCAAGCGCCCCAGATCTGTTTCGAGCGCCTGAACATGCCCGCAAGCGGCGCAGCGAATGGCTCTCTTCCTACCGAGTACAAGATCGCGGCCACCGCTGAGTTCAACGGCGACGGGCGTTCTGACCTATACATTTTCAAGGTAAATGATGCAGGCAAGTCGACGGGCAACGCTTTGGACTACATCATGCTATCGTCCGGGACCGGAGGCTTTAATCGAGCCGAACCCACCAGCGGTGGCATCACCGGCGCGGCCTATGACGGCTACGATATCGTTTCATCCGGCGAGTTCAACGGCGACGGCCTCACGGACTTCTATTTGATGCGCGTGGATGCTCAAGGGCGCAAAAACAGCTCGTCACAAGACTATGCATGGTTTTCGACCAATTCGGGCGGCTTTACCGAGGTGCCGTTAGGCGCAAATTTTGTTGAGGGCGCGTCAAGCGGCACGGGGTCGACGCCTCAAAGTTTTAAGATTGCGTCTTCCGGGGATTTCAACGGAGACGGATTTACCGATCTCTACTTATTTAAAGCCGATGACTACGGGCGTTCGAATGGCAACGGCACGGATTACATCCGGTTTTCCAAAGGCAACGGCACTTTCGACATCCTTCGGCTTCAGCCGGACACCGGCGTTGATGAGCAGGGCATCACGGGGATGGCCTACGACGCCTACAACATTGTTTCGTCGGGGGACTATAACAGCGACGGCTTGACCGATCTTTACGTGATGCGGTCGGACACCAAAAGCCGCAAGGCGAATAATAGCGCTGATGTTATTTGGTTCTCAAAGGGCGATGGGCAGTTCACCCCGGTTCTCTTACCTGTCAACAACGTTGTTGACAGGGATGAACAGGCACCTGACCCGGAAGTCGATATTCAGTCCGCTCCTATCGGCTATCGCGTTGCGATCAGCGGTGACATTAACGGCGATGGCCTGACCGACCTTTATCTTTTGAAAACTGATGACTTTGGCAAATCCAACGGCAATCCATACGACTATGTGTTTGTCGGCGCGGGGCAAGGTAATCAAAAAGAACTTATTCTGGCGGTGACGAACGGCCTCGGCAACAAGGCGGAAGTCGAGTACAAACCGCTGACCGACTCAGCCGTGTACACAAAAGGTGCGGGCGCGGTTTACCCGGTCGCGGACGTGGCTGGCGCTTCCTACGTCATTTCCAAGGTCAAGGCCGACAACGGCATTGGCGGGCAAAACACCCAGACCTACACTTATGAAGGCCTTCGGACGCACCAAGGCGGCATCGGCAACCTTGGCTTCGCAAAAATGACCGCGCTCGACGACGCGACCGGCATCGTCTCGGAATCGTATTACAGTCAGGATCACGCGGCGCGAACGCATGGTCTGTTGACGCGCTCGAAAACCATCGCGCCGGGCAACATCGTCCTTGAAGACAAGCAAGTCACCTGGGTCGCGCAAACGTTGTCGGCGCTCGACAATGCGCCGCGGTACTTCCGCAAGTCGACGTTGTCGGTGACGCAGAAGCGTGATTTGAACAACGCTGACCTCGGCGAAGTCCGAGAAGAGTTTACCTACGACTGCCCTGCCAATCCGTCATTGACCAATTGCTTTGGCCTCGTCACCAGTTTGACGGTGAGAACAACCCTCGGCTCCCAGTCGTTTATAAAGACCACCACAAACACCTACAACAATTTCGCCGCCGATTGGATTTTAGGGCGCCTCATACAAGCCTCCGTCACCCACTCGGTCACGGGCGTGTCGCCGCAGCCAGCGGCGGTGACGCGGACGTCTAGTTTTGAATACGACGCGAGGGGTTTGCTGCTGTCAGAGACCATTCAGCCCAACGGTGGGCTTTCGCACACAAAAACCTATGCCCGGGATGTAACCGGTGGCGGGACCGTTGGCGCGGTCACGTCAATCACCGAGATTTGGGGGACGCAGTACGAAAGCACAATCACCGACGGCGTTAACACTGTCAGATCGCGCGTCACCTCGTATTCTTACGACACAAAGTTTAGATACAAACTCACCGAGACCAATACCTTAGGTCACTCGCAAAGCACAGAGTACGACGCCGTGCATGGACTGCCGACCAAGACGACAGGACCGAACGGTTTAGACACTTTGTGGACTTATGATGCGTTCGGGCAGGTGACTGAGGAAACCCGCGCGGACGGCACAACCACCAAGACCTACCGCTATAAATGCGACGCGAACACGCCGTGCCCGGCGAACGGCTCCTATGTGGTCGTGACGGTGACAACGGGCGCGCCGCTTGCTGCCGCCTATATGGACAAGCTGCACCGGACGATCCGCAAGGTGTCGGAGTCGCTGGATGGTTCTTTGGTCGCGGTCGACACCGAGTTCGACGCGCTCGGCCGCGAACAGCGCGTCTCGGAGCCGTATTTCGACGGCGGCGCGCCGTTATGGACGACGGTCACCTACGACATTCTCGGCCGTCCAACGCTCACGCTGCGACCAGACAGCTCCACGCAAAGTGTTGTTTACAACGGGCTGACACAAGTCTCCACAAACGAGCTTGGGCAAACGAAAACCGTTGTCAATGACGCCACCGGCCGGATGATCTCGTCCAAGGACGCGAACACCGAAACGGTGTCCTATCGTTATGACGCCATCGGGCAGATGACGGCGATCATCGATCCGCTCGGCAACATGACGACCATGACGTACGACGTCCGCGGCAAC
>JANRIQ010000020.1:0-89058 GCA_033764775.1 Hyphomicrobiales bacterium
GGCGGGCATTGAGTCATTCTCGATCCGAAGCCGCGACGCGGCCTCGTCGACCAGGTCGATCGCCTTGTCGGGCAGGAACCGGTCCTGGATGTAGCGGTTCGATAGCGTCGCCGCCGACACGATCGCGCCGTCGGTGATGCGCACGCCGTGATGCAGCTCGTACTTCTCCTTCAGGCCGCGCAGGATCGAGATCGTGTCCTCGACGGTGGGCTCGGAGACGAACACCGACTGGAAGCGCCGCGCCAGCGCCGGCTTCAGCATGTTCGAGGCGTCCATCGCGCCTTCCGCCGCGCCCGCCCCGACGAGGGTATGGAGCTCGTCGATGAAGAGGATGATCGAGCCTGCGGCGGCAGTCACTTCGGTCAACACCGACTTCAAACGCTCTTCGAACTCGCCGCGGTACTTCGCGCCCGCGATCAGCGAGCCCATGTCGAGCGCCATCAGCTTTTTGCCCTTGAGGCTTTCGGGCACGTCGCCGTTGACAATGCGCAGGGCGAGGCCCTCGGCGATCGCCGTCTTGCCGACGCCCGGCTCGCCGATGAGCACAGGGTTGTTCTTTGTGCGGCGCGACAGAACCTGGATCGTGCGGCGGATTTCCTCGTCGCGGCCGATGACCGGGTCGAGCTTGCCCTTGGCCGCTTCCTCGGTTAGGTCGCGGGCGTAGCGCTTCAGCGCGTCATAGGATTGCTCAGCGCTCGCGCTGTCGGCGGTGCGGCCCTTGCGGATGTCGTTGATGGCGGCGTTGAGGCCGACCGCCGTCACGCCCGCATCTGCGAGGATGCGCGACGCCTCAGCCTCCCGCTCCATGGCGAGGGCGAGGAGCAGCCGCTCCGCCGTCACGTAGCTATCGCCGGCCTTGTCCGCCAGCTTTTCGGCCTGATCCAACGCCTTGACGAGCGCGGGCGCCGGAAACACCTGCCCCGCACCCCCGCCGGACACCTTCGGCAACTTGGCGAGCGTTTGGTCGGTGCGCGCAAGAGCATCCTTCGGCCGTCCGCCGGAGCGCGCAATGAGGCCAGCGGCCAGGCCCTCCTCGTCGTCGAGCAGCGCTTTCAGCAGATGCTCGGGCGTCAGCCGCTGATGCCCTTCGCGGATGGCGATGGTCTGCGCGGCCTGCAGAAAGCCTTTCGACCTGTCAGTGAATTTCTCGATGTTCATGAAATAGCTCCTCCCGGCGTTGCGGCGCCGCCTCATGCGAGCGCGTGCGCCCAACCCGCAAGCTTGGACTGCTTTATATTTAACTTGCCGCAGCGCTTGATAAAGTGCGCTTGTAAAAAACTTAAAGCCGGCTAGCGCGCGACTGGGAGACCACTTTGGCCCGCATTGTTTCCATCTACTGCTATCCCGTGAAGGGCATGACGCCGCAGAAGCTGGAGAGCGCCAACCTGACGCCAGGACAGACGATCCCGTACGACCGGGCCTATGCCGTCGAGAACGGTCCGGGGCGCTTCAACCCGGACGAGCCGAAATATCTGCCGAAAATCAACTTCCTTATGCTGATGCGGCACGAACGGCTGGCGGCGCTCAAGAGCGAGTTCGACGAGGCGAGCGAAACGCTCACCATTTTCCGCGACGGTCGGCAGGTGGCGCGCGGTCAGCTGTCGAGCAAGCTCGGCCGCCAAATGATCGAGCAGTTTCTGGCCAGCTACATGCAGGCCGAACTGAAAGGCCCGCCGCGCATCGTACAGGCGCCGGGCCATAGCTTCTCGGACGTGTCAGCCAAGTGCCTGCATTTCGTCAACCTCGCCACGGTGCGGGAGTTGGAGCGCGTGGTCGGCAAAACGCTCGACCCGCTGCGCTTCCGGGCCAATGTGTATTTCGACGGCGCGGAACCGTGGGCTGAGACCAAATGGGTGGGGCGCACGATCGCCGTGGGCGAAGCTCGGCTAAAGGCGTTCGCCGAGACGGAGCGCTGTGACGCCACCAATGTGAACCCGGCGACGGCCGCGCGCGACGCGTCGATCCCGCCGACGCTGATCCGTACTTTCGGGCATTCGCATCTGGGGATTTACGCGACGGTGAAAAGCGGGGGCGTTATACGCCCGGGTGACCAGGTGGACGCAAGCGTTGAAAACGCCGGCGCGTGATCGACGCGCGCTGCGGCGCGCCCGGGGATGCGGCGAGGCCCGGCGTTGTCAGTCGGCCGCGTCGTCCAGCCCTTCTGCGCCGCCTTCGGCATGGCCGTTCGCTTTCTCGGGCATGCGGCCTTCGGGACCTCCGGCCGGGCGGCGGCGGCGTCGGGCGCGGGGCGCGGCGTCGCGGTCATCGCGCTCGGGACGGTCAGGGCGCTCCTGGCGATCGGCGCGCTTGACCGGATTGTCGGCGAACGGGGTCGGCTGGGTGAGAAACCCGGGCAGCGCGTCTTCCGACGTATCGAAACCGTTGCCATTGGGCGGGGACGCCGGGCGCTCGTCGTAAACCCGCTGGCCGCCGTTGCCGTTGACGTGGAGCGGTTGCTCGGCGGTGGACGGGTATGGCTGTTGCGCGGGTCCGTTCTGATTGTGATGCTGGGGTTGCTGAGGCTGGGCCGCCTGCGCCGCCATGATGATGCGGTTGTAATGCTCGGCGTGCTGTAGATAGTTCTCCGCTATGATGAAGTCGCCCGCGGAGGCCGCATCGCGCGCCAGATGCATATATTTTTCAGCGATGTGCTGCGCCGTGCCGCGGATCTTCACATCGGGGCCGCTCGATTCGTAACTTTTCGAGAGCTGATGTTGAGGCTTGCGGCCGTGATTGTGATTGTGGCCGCCATGGCCTTGGTTTGGGTTCTGATTTTGGTTGTGGTTGCGGCCCCGGCCGCGCCGATTTTGTTGTCCTTGCCTCATCAGGTCCCGTTCGTTTCCGATAAACTTCATGAAATAGCCCACTTTTGACGTTGCGCCCGGCGCGGTTTCATCGCCAACGCCACGCCTTGTCGCACCAACCGCTAGACGCTCAGACGGAAACGCGTCGCAGTAAACCGACATGACGCGCGCGGCGTCACTCAGCGTTGCGCTATCCCCGGCTCGCCTTACCCAATTCGGATCAAAACGTCTTCAAGCTCTCGCGTCAAACTTTGCTGACTTTTTAGAGCCGCCGCGCTGGCGCCGACTGATGTGGGCGCGGCTGCAGCGTCGATCTGTTATCAGACCTTGGTTGACGAAACCCTAGCCCGATACCTTCAAATTTCCAAACTCTTTTTTCCTGTCTCGCGCATCAAGACGCAGCCGTTGATTTTCCAGCCACAACCCGCTCCACTCCGTTCAAATCGCGCGTGACGGCGATCTCCGCAAAGCCATGATTCGCCATGATTTCAGCCACAGCGCGCGCCTGACCGGAGCCGACCTCGAACAACGCCCATCCGCCCGTTTTCAGCCGCCCGGCGAGCGCGGGGACGATCGCTGCGTAAGCCTCCAGTCCGTCCGCGCCGCCGTCGAGCGCCAGATGCGGATCGTGGGCCGCAACCTCAGGCTCCAGACGCGCAATCTCGGCGGTCTCGACGTAAGGCGGATTGCTCACAACGAGATCGAACACGCCATCCACGCCGCCCAACCAGTGCGACAGGACGAAACTCGCCCGTCCCGCCAGCCCGAGCGCCTCCGCGTTTCCGCGCGCCGTAGCTAAAGCGTCCGCGCTCGCGTCGCAGCCGACCCCGACCGCGTTCGGCGCCTCATGAAGCAAAGCCAATAGCAAGCAGCCCGTCCCAGTGCCCACGTCGAGGATATTCACGCACGCTTGGCGCCCGGCCGTTGCATCCACAATGTTGAGCGCCGCCCGCACCACCGCTTCGCTGTCTGCGCGGGGATCGAGCGTCGCGGCGGCCAGCTTGAAGGGCAGCCCCCAGAACTCTCTTACGCCCGTGATCCGCGACACCGGCTCCCGCGCCATCCGCCGCATGGCGGCCTGCTGCAAGGCGTCCGCCTCGCGCGTCTCAAGCGTTCGCGCCGCATCCAGAAAGAGCCGCTCACGGCTGACCCCAAGCACATGGGTCGCGATGAGGCGCGCATCAAGTGCGGGCGTGGGCAGTCCGGCTGCGGCGAAGCGTTTGGTCAGCCCCCGCACGGCCTCGTTCACCGTCGCGCCCGGCGGAATAAACCCGGCCTCAGCCAAAGCCCGCCTCATCCATGATGGCGAGCTGCGAGGCCTGATAATCGGTGATGAGCGGGTCGATCACGTCGTCGAGGGCCGCGCCCTCCATCACCTGCGGCAGGTTGTAGAGCGTCAGGTTGATGCGGTGATCGGTGATGCGCCCTTGCGGATAGTTGTAGGTGCGGATGCGCGCCGAGCGGTCGCCTGAGCCGACCTGATCCTTGCGGTCCGCAGCCCGGGCGCTGTCGATGCGCTGGCGCTCCATGTCGTAAAGCCGCGCCCGCAGCACCTGCATGGCACGCGCCCGGTTCTGGTGCTGCGATTTCTCGCTGGAGGTGACGACGATGCCTGTGGGCAGATGCGTGATGCGCACCGCTGAATCGGTGGTGTTCACGTGCTGGCCGCCGGCGCCGGACGCGCGCATGGTGTCGATGCGGATGTCTTCCGGGCGAATTGCGATATCGACCTCCTCCGCCTCGGGGAGCACGGCGACGGTCGCGGCGGACGTGTGGATCCGGCCCTGGCTCTCGGTCGCGGGCACGCGCTGCACCCGGTGCACGCCGGATTCGAACTTCAGTTTGGCGAACACGCCCTTGCCCGTGACGTTGGCGACGACCTCGCGGTAGCCGCCGTTGTCGGACTCGCTCTCGGAGAGGATTTGCACCCGCCAACCCTTTGACTCCGAATAGCGCTGATACATGCGGAACAAATCCGCCGCGAACAGCGCCGCCTCTTCGCCGCCGGTGCCTGCGCGCACCTCCAGGATCGCGCTTTTCTCATCGGCCAAATCGCGGGGCAGCAGCGCCAGGCGGATCTCCCGGTGCAAAGCCTCCAGGCGCTCCTCGGCTTCCTGCAACTCGGCGCGGGCGAGCTCCGCCATCTCCCTCCCCGAGCCGGGATCGGCGATAAGCTCGCGCAGGTCGGCGCATTCGCGCTCGGCGTCGCGCAAGCGGCGGATGACGGCTGCGACCGGGTTAAGCTCGGCGAACTCCTTGGACAGCTTGACGAACGTCTCCTGATCCACGTTCGACGAAAGCGCCGCCTGCACCGCCTCCCAGCGATCGAACAGCCTGTTGAGTTTGTCTTGCGGCGCTTTCGACATGGATGCGGGCTCGAAGCGTTAGTGGACGCTGACGGAGGGTTCGCCCTCCCGCGGGGCGGGCGCCTCGGCGATGACGGCGTCCTTGCGCGGAATGTTCACATCATTCGCGGCGCAATACTCGTTCAATTTCCGTCGCAGCTCCGGCTCGCCCGCATCGACCATGGTCTTGAGCGCGGCGGCGAGATGCCTCGCGTTGAGCGAGAGCAGCATGGCTTTCACCGGGCCGAGCGACGCGGGCGCCATGGAGAGGGAGCGGAAGCCGAGCCCGACGAGCGCCATCGCCTCCAGCGGCTTGCCGGCCATCTCGCCGCAGACGGTCGCGGGTTTGCCGTGCGCGTCCGCTTGATCGACGATCGTTTTGAGCATGCGCATGGAGGCCGGGCTGAGCGCGTCGAAACGGGCCGAGACGCGCGGATTCTCCCGGTCGGCGGCGTAGAAAAACTGCAGCAGGTCGTTGCTGCCGATTGAGATGAAGTCCACGAGCGGCAGCAGTTCCGGCAACTGCCACACCACGGAGGGAACCTCAATCATGGCGCCGAACTGCACGCGCTCCGGCGCAGGCTCGCCGATCTTGCTTAGCCGCTCCATCTCCCGCTCGATCAGCGCCTTCGCCTGCCGGCACTCCGCGACGTCGGTGATGAACGGCGCCATGACCCGCAGCGTGCGCCCGCGCGCGGCCTTGAGCATGGCGCGAATCTGGGTGCGGAACAGGCCCGGCCGATCAAGCGACATGCGGATGGCGCGCCAGCCCAGCGCCGGGTTCTCTTCATGCTGGTGGTTGAGATAAGGCAGGATCTTGTCGCCGCCCACGTCCAGCGCCCGGAACGTGACCGGCCGATCCTCGGCGGCGTCGAGCACCGCGCCATAGGCCTGAGCCTGCTGGGCGATGGTCGGATAGGTGGAGGCGATCATGAACTGCAGCTCGGTGCGGTACAAGCCGATGCCGTCGGCGCCGCTGTCGCGGAACTGCTGCAGGTCCATGGTCAGACCCGCGTTCATCAGAAGCGAGACGCGCACTTTGTCTTGGGTTACGGCGGGCACGTCGCGGAGCCGTTCATACTGCGCCTGACGCTTCGACCGGGCGCGCACCTTATCTGCGAACGCCTTGATCACCTCCAGCGACGGGCGGATGTGGAGCTTGCCCGCCTCCGCGTCCAGCACAACCGGGTTGTTCGGCTCCACCATGTCGAACAGGCCGTGCGTTTGGCCGATGGCGGCGACCCCAAGCGCCCGCGCCACGATGGCCACGTGGCTTGAATGGCCGCAATCCTCGATGATGACGCCCCGCAGACGCTCGCGGTCGTAATCCAGAAGCTCAGCGGCGCCCATGTGGCGCGCGACGACGATGGCGTCCTTGGGCAATTCGCCCGAGGCGGCCGTGCCGGACCGGCCGGCGAGAATGCGCTGCATGCGGTTAGCGAGATCGTCCAGATCATGCAGAAAGCGGTCGCTGCTGGGGCCGCCGCCCGCGATCTTCACCCGCATGTCCACATGCACCCGCTCGACCGCCGCCTCGGCGGTGAGGCCTGCAGCGATCGACTCCTTCAGTCGTTTGGCCCAACCCTGGTCGTTGGCGAACATGCGGTAGGCTTCGAGAATGTCGCGGTGCGCGCCCGCCCGGCTCAGTTCGGCGTGGGTCAGCAGGCCGTCGAGCGATTGCTTCAGCTCCCCCAGCGCCTCTTCGAGCCGGGCCGTCTCGCGCGCGGGGTCGTCCGAGACAAGCCGTGTGATGGCGATGCGCGGCTCGTGGAAGACCACATGGCCGAGCGCGATGCCGTCCGACAGCGTGGCCCCCTCGACGGTCTGCGACAGGGCGCGCTTCGGATCGGGGCCAAGCGCGCCGTTCAGCATGGCGCCGGAGGCCAGCACCTCGGCCAGCACCATCGCCGTCGTCTGCAAGGCTTCGACCTCGTCCTGCTCGTATTCGCGTTCGATGGCGTTCTGCACGGTGAGCACGCCAAGCGCCCGACCGCCCCGCAGAATGGGCACTCCAAGAAACGAGCGGTAGCTTTCCTCGCCCGTCTCCGGCTTGTAGGAGAACGCCGGATGGGACTGGGCGTGGCGCAGGCTGATGGGCTGGCCGCGCTCTGCGATGAGTCCGACAAGACCCTCCGAGCGGGCGAGGCGGGTTTTGTGCACCGCCTCCTGCCGCAAGCCCTCGGTGGCGAACAACTCCAACGATCCGTCGCCATGGCAAACATAGATGGAGCTGACCTCGGCCACCATATTGGCGGCGATAAGCTTGACGATGCGGTTGAGCCGCGCCTGAGAATCGTCCGGCCGCGCCATCACTTCACGAAGCTGGCGTATCAAAACTCTCGGCGCGCTCGTTCTCCAGGGCATGCGCCTAGCGCTCCTCAGCAAGACCGGTGGCTTTTTCGTGCGAGTTTAGAACAAAACTTATCCAGAGGCGGCAAAAAATTAACGCGCGTCCAGGCCGTAGAGCGTATGCAGCGTCCTCACCGCCAACTCGGCGTAGGCTGCGTCGATCAAGACGCTGATCTTGATCTCCGACGTTGAGATCGCCTGTATGTTGACGCCCTTCTCTGCGAGCGCCTTGAACATTTGCGCGGCCACTCCAGCATGGGACCGCATGCCCACGCCGATGACGGACACTTTCACGATGTCCGTCGAACCGCGAAGGTCGAAATAGCCGATGTCTTCCTTCGCCGCGCCGATCACCTCGATCGCACGGGACAAATCGCCCGCCGGGACAGTGAACGTCATGTCGGTGTGGCGACCGTCATCCGATACATTCTGGACAATCATGTCAACATTGATGTTGGCCTCCGCCAGTGGGCCAAAAATTCGCGCGGCCACACCAGGTTTGTCCGCCACGCGCATCAGCGTCACCTTCGCCTCGTCCTTTGCGTATGCGATGCCGCTCACCACACGTTGTTCCACGATCTCGTCCTCGTCACACACCAATGTGCCCGTTTGGGCCAAATTCCCCGCCCGAGCCGGCTCGCACGCATCAGGGGCGTCGAAGCTTGAGCGAACCTGCACCCGCACATTGTGGGTCTTGGCCAGCTCCACCGAGCGAGTCTGCAGAACCTTGGCGCCGAGCGAGGCCATCTCCAGCATCTCCTCATAAGAAATGCGGTCCAGCCGTTGCGCCTTAGAGACAATGCGCGGATCAGTTGTGTACACGCCGTCGACATCGGTGTAAATATCGCATCGGTCTGCGTTCAACGCCGCAGCCACGGCGACCGCGCTTGTGTCCGAACCTCCCCGCCCGAGCGTGGTGATGCGCTTGTCGGGTCCAATCCCCTGAAACCCCGCAATGACAGCCACCTCGCCGCGCGCGAGCCGCTGCTTCAACTCGTCGGAGGCCACGCCCAGAATGCGGGCGGCGCCGTGGGCCTTGTCGGTCTCGATGGGGATTTGCCAGCCAAGCCACGAGCGAGCTTGCACGCCGATGGACTGCAGGGTGATCGCCAGGAGGCCCGCCGTCACCTGCTCGCCCGAGGCGACGACGACGTCATATTCCCGGGCGTCGTGCATGGCGGAGGCTTCCCGCGTCCAGGCGACAAGCTGGTTCGTGGCGCCGGCCATGGCAGAGACGACGACCGCGCAAGCGTTACCGGCGTCCACCTCGCGCTTCACGTGTCGCGCCACGTTGCGGATTCGCGCGATGTCGCCGACGGACGTGCCGCCGAATTTCATGACCAGAAGAACCATCGCTTTGTCGCGTCTTCCCCCGTGGCGGCGAGAAGCGTCGCCGACATTTTTAGACTTTTGCGAAACGAATGAGCGCCGCCGCCAGCGCCCGCGTTATAATCGCGCGCGGGCGCTCGCGCAACAGCCGCGTCCTCAACGCCCCTCGCCGATTGAAACGCAGGTTTGGCGCACAGGTCCATCCGCTCCGCCCGCCTGGGCATAGCTTTTGGCTATGGAGCGATAGGCAAACGATCATTCTCGGCGGGGCGGGCAACAGCTAATGCTGACAAGGCCTCATTGCCGCGAGGCGCTGGGGCTTTCTGTTTTTTCCAACTATCAGGAGAGTCCCATGAAAACGATTTTCGGCGCCGCGATTGCGCTGTTCGCCTTCACCGCAACCGCCTCCGCCATGGATTGCGCCAAAGAGTTCCGCGTCCGCCTCGACAAGATGATGGCGAAAGCCGGCGTCCCGAGCAGCGACGCGGTCGAGACCACCCGCTACATGCTGCAAGGCTACGACGCCTGCATGAAGGGCGACATGAAAACCGCCATGGAGTACTTCGAGCGCGCCGGCCGCACCGGCGGTTGATCGACCGACACAGCGCCGTTTTTGATGGGGGTGGCGACGCTTCCATCAGAAACGGAGAACGCGCAACCCACGCGCCCATCTCACCCCCCGTCGTCACGCAGCATCGCCATCCTGATTGGGCTGCGCCCGCATCGCCTCCGCCGCCAGCGCGCCAAGAGCCGGGGAATGCGGCCGGCCTTTGACGGTGGCGAGCACCACTTCGCGCCATATCTCAGGCATCACCAGCGCCCGCGCGGCGACGCCCGGATGCGTCACGCTCGACCGCGGCATGAACGCAAAGCCGAGCCCAGCCGCCGCCATGGCCTGGATCCAGTCGTCGTGCTCGCTTTCGTAAACAACCGGACACTCCACGTTTTGCATCACGAACGCGCGATCCGCTTCAGCGTCCATCTCGCAGTTGATGCGCGACAGGTAGCGCGCCCCTTGCAGATCGGCGACTTTGATCTCATCGAGCGCCGCCAGCGGGCTTGAGACGCTCACCACGATCATGAACTGCTCGCGAAACAATGGGAGGTGATGCACCCGGTCGGCCGCCGCGAGATCGCGAGTGGGGGCGTAGATGGCGGCTTCGATCTGGCCGTTCAGCAGGCGCTCGTGCAGCCCCGCCGCTGTATCGTTCACGACCTGCAGGATGACGCCGGGATGGCCCACATGCACGGCGCGGACAAGGTCGAACAATTCGGCCGGGGCGATCGTGCACATCAGGCCCACCCGCAACGGCGTTTTTTGCAGACGCGTGTAATCCTGAGCCTGGCGCTTCGCGTTCTCCGCCTGCATGTAAAACTGATCGAGATAGGGCTTCACGATGCGGCCGAGTTCCGAGAGGTGGATGTTGCCCGGCTCGCGGTAAAGCAGCGGGCCGCCGAACTCCTCCTCCAGCATGCGCACCGCGCGGCTCAAGGAGGGCTGGCTGACGTTGCATTGCTCGGACGCCCGGGTGAAGTTCCGCGTCTCGCACAGCGCCAGAAAATATCGGACTTGATGCATTTCCATGGGGACGCCTCAAAAGTCGTGTGGTCTATGTCAGTCAATTCGCGCAGCAAACTCAAGACCTTTCCCGCGCCAAGATAAACGGAACCCTCCGATGACAGAACCGTCCTCAGCCGTCGATCCGCGCGAAATGGAGACGTTTCGCGCCGCCGCCGCCGACTGGTGGCGGCCCGGAGGCAAGTTCGCGCCTCTGCATGCGCTCGGGCCTTCCCGAATGACGTTTGTTCGGGCCGAGATCGAGGAACGTTTCGGGCGCCAGTCCACCGGACTTACGCCTTTCGCCGGATTGCGCGTCGCCGACATAGGATGCGGCGGCGGGTTGCTGAGCGAACCTCTGGCCCGTCTCGGAGCGGAGGTCGTGGGCGTCGATCCGCTGCCCGAGAGCATCGCCGTCGCGCGCGAACACGCGGCGCAACAGGGTCTCGCAATCGACTACCGTGTTGGGGAAGCGAGCGGTTTGCCTCCTGAAAGCTTCGACGCCCTCGTCGCGATGGAGGTGATCGAGCACACGCCTAACCCGGCGGCCTTCGTTGTGGACTGCGCGCGGCTCCTGCGCCCCGGCGGCGTGCTGCTGCTGTCCACCATCAACCGCACAGCCCGCGCCTACGCGCTGGCCATCGTCGGCGCCGAGTATGTGCTCAACTGGCTGCCGCGCGGCACGCACCGGTGGGAGAAGTTCGTCACGCCGGCGGAGTTGGAGGCGGCGTGCTCGGCGGCGGGGCTGGCTTCGTTTCGAGCCCGCGGATGCGTCTACAATCCGCTGACCGGCGCCTGGCGGCTGTCGTCCGATTGCGCGGTCAACTACTTCGGGGCGGCGTCGAAAACCGCGTGACAGGGTTAGTTCAGGTCGTCCGGCGCAGGGGGCAAGGGCAGCACAGGCACCCCCTCCTCGATCAGCGCGACGGCCTCGCCGGGCGTGGCGCGGCCGCGGATGAGGCGCGCCTCGGCTTCATCGTAGTGAATTTTACGGGCCTCCTCGGCGAACCGCTCGCCCACGTCCTCGGCGTTGGCGAGAACCGCGGAGCGGAGCGCCTTTAGAGCACGAGCCGCCTCGGTTGGCGCCAGTTCGCCGCGGCCGCGAATGACGCCGGGGGCCATGGGCGCTTTCGCAATAGTGCGGTCGCCGCACACCGGACAGGCGAGCGCGCTCGCCTCGCGCTCGGCGTCGTAGGCGGCCGAATTGCGGAACCACGCTTCGAAGTCGTGGCCGCGCTCGCATCGCAGGCTGTATTTGATCAACGGGCGTCTCCGCCGAGCGGAGGCGGCGCCTCGAACGCCGCCGAATGGGCCAAAACGGGTATGCGGGCGCGGACATCGGCCACACGCGCCGGCGAGATCATGGCCGTGACGACGCACGGGTCTGCGCCGGCTTCGGCAAGCACCTCTCCCCAGGGCGAGACGATCAGGCTGTGGCCATAGGTGGTGCGCCCAGCCTCGTGCCGCCCGCCTTGCGCCGCCGCGAGCACATAACTGCCTGTCTCGATGGCGCGGGCGCGCAACAGCACATGCCAGTGCGCCTCGCCCGTGTATTGCGTGAACGCGGAGGGCACGGAGATGAACATCGCGCCGGCCACGGCGAGCGCCCGGTATTGCTCGGGAAAGCGCAGATCGTAGCAGGTGGTGAAGCCGAGCGGCCCCCATGGCAACCGCGCGATGACGGCGCGCGCGCCAGGCTGATAGATGGCGGATTCGCGGTGGGCCTCGCCGCCCGGCAGATCGACGTCGAACATGTGGATCTTGTCGTAGCGCGCGACGACGGCGCCTTTCGGCGTGATGAGGAAAGACCGGTTCGCCGCGCGCCGCTCTCCAACCTTGACGGCCAGCGACCCCACATGCAGCCACACGCCGAGTTCGTCGGCGAGCCGGCAAAACTCGACGAGCGCCGCGGTCTCCGCCTCGGGCCGCAGTTGCGCGATCAGCGCGTCCGTATCGCGCTCCATGAGGCCGGTGTTTTCGGGCGTCTGGATGTATTGGGCGCCGCGCGCCGCCGCCTCACGAATGAGCGCTGAGGCTTGCGCGATGTTGGCCGCCTGATCGCGCCCGGAGCGCATCTGCGCCAGCGCCGCGCAAAACACCCCATCGGCCATGCTCAACTCTCCTCATCGTGATCGAAACGATGATGTCAGGAGGCGAGCAGTCTGTCCAACTCGCCTTTCGCGTCGAGCGCGCTGAGATCGTCCGAGCCGCCCACATGGCGCCCGCCGATAAAGATTTGCGGCACGGTTTGACGCCCGCCCGAGCGCTCGATCATCTCAGCTCGAGCCTGCGCATTGCCGGTCACGTCGATTTCGCGGAATGCGGCGCCTTTGCGGGTGAGGAGCGCTTTGGCGCG
Organism: Hyphomicrobiales bacterium; assembly: GCA_033764775.1. Classification (GTDB taxonomy): domain Bacteria; phylum Pseudomonadota; class Alphaproteobacteria; order Rhizobiales; family Rhodomicrobiaceae; genus JAWXCE01. The sequence continues at coordinate 12,742 of JANRIQ010000020.1, forward strand.
CGCGCAGTAGCCGCAGAACAGTCCGGTGTAGATGGTGATCTCGGGCATGAAATGGCCTTGTGGTCAGAGGTCAGCGCTCGTTGAGATTGGGAGAGCCGGGCACGAGCGCAAGCGCTAACACGTCCACGGCGAAGGCTCCGGACGCGAGAAGCGCGCCAGCGCAGGCGTTCGCGGTGGCCCCAGTGGTGATGACATCGTCGATGAGAACGATGCGGCGCCCGGCTGCGCGCGCGGGCCGCGTCACGGCGAAAGCGCCCTCCACATTGGCGCGACGGCGCGCATGGCTCAGCCCGACCTGGCTCGGCGTGTCCCGGATACGCTGGAGCAAAAGCGGCTCGAACGGTTTGCCGGCGATGCGCGCCACCCGCCGGCCCAGCTCGGCGGCCTGATTGAAGCGACGCGCCCGAAGCCGCGCGCGGCTGAGAGGGATGGGCGCGACGACGTCCGCATCGAGAAGCAGGGCCGCGCCCGCGCTCGCCGTGAGCCGCGCGAGGAAGCCCACGCCCTCATGCCGATCCTCGTATTTCAGCGCGTGCACGAGGCGGCGGGCGACCCCGGCGTAAACCACCGCCGCGCGGGCGCGCCCGAAAGCAGGCGGGTCGGCCAGGGCCGCAGCGGACACCCGCACGCCGTCGCCCAGATCGTTGAGCGGCGTGCCCAGGCGCTCGCAAACCGGATCGCGGATGAACTCGACGCCCGTCCAGCACGACGGACACAGCGCGCCGTGTCTATCCACCGGTTCGCGACAGGCGATGCACACCGGCGGCAGAATGAGGTCGGCGGCGTAACGCGCGGTGGAGGCGGCCCATGCCCAGGCCGCGGCGCCCGCGCGGCGCGCAAGCGGCTGGGGTGTGTCTTCCGTTGCATCGGCGTCGATCATGCCCGACATGTAGAGCGGCGCGGCGCGCGCAGGCAAGCGAGATCGGCGTGGACATTTTCGACAGACCATTGCTCGTGAGACGGCAGGCGCGGGCGGCGGCAGGCGCGAGCGAGCATGACTTCTTGCTGCGGCGGGCGGCGGAGGACATCGCGGTGCGGCTGGACGCCATCAACCGCGCGTTTCCGGTCGCGGCGGTCGTCGGCGCCCATCACGGGGCGCTTAGCGAGCGCCTCCTCGAAAAACCATTCATAGAAACGGTCATCAGCATGGAGCGCTGCGCTCAACTCCTCGCTCAGGCGCCGGGCTTGCGCGTGGCGGGCGACGAGGAGGCGCTGCCTTTCGCCGCCGAAAGCCTCAACCTCGCCGTCTCCGCGCTTTCCCTGCAATTCGCCAACGACCTGCCCGGCGCGCTCATCCAGATCCGCCGCGCGTTGAAACCCGACGGCCTGTTCATCGGCGCGCTGATGGGCGGCGAAACCTTGACCGAGCTTCGGGCTGCGTTCGCTCAGGCCGAGTTGGAGGTGGAAGGCGGCGTCAGCCCTCGCGTCGCGCCGTTCGCCGACGTGCGGGATTGCGGCGCGCTGCTGCAGCGCGCGGGCTTCGCGCTGCCCGTCGCCGACAGCGACCGCTTCACCGTAACCTACGCGAACGCCTTCGCCCTGATGCGCGACCTGCGAGGCATGGGCGCCACGAACGCGCTCATCGCCCGCCGCCGCACGCCCTTGCGCCGCACGACCCTGTTCCGCATGGCGGAGATTTATGCGGAGCGGTTCGGAGATGCGCGCGGGCGCGTGGCGGCGACGTTCGAGATCGTCACCCTCACCGGCTGGGCGCCGCACGAGAGCCAGCAGAAGCCGCTTTCACCCGGCTCCGCCAAAACCCGCCTCGCCGACGCTCTCGGCGCGCCAGAGCGCAAGCCGTCTTAAAGTAAATCGATGAGCGCGGGGATGAGCGGCATATCCGCCGGCGGCATCGCGTAGTTGCGCAATTCCCGCGCGCGCACCCAAGCGAGCGCCTGCCCCTCGCGCGGCTCCGGCTCGCCTGTCCAGTTGCGGCAGGCGTAGAGCGGCATCAGCAGGTGCGACGCCTCATAGGCGTGGCTGGCGAAAGTGAGCGGCGCGAGGCACTTAGCCTCCACTTCGATACCCAGCTCCTCGCGCAGCTCGCGGATGAGCGCTGCCTCAGGCGTCTCGCCCGGCTCCACCTTGCCGCCGGGGAACTCCCACAAGCCTGGCATGGGCTTGTGCGCGGGGCGCTGGGCGAGCAGGATGCGCCCGTCCGCGTCGATGAGCGCGCAGGCCGCGACGAGGACGAGCTTCACGCGCGCCCCAGCGGTTTGCGGTAAACCCAGATGCCGGCGGGCGGCAGGTTCACCCACACCCGCGAGCGGCGTTGCGTGGACAGCCCCATTGACCGGGCGATATGCTCCGGCACTGGGCTGTCTTGCCGATAGGTGAACTGCACGAAAACGCCGCCGGGGGCTAGCACGCTTACGCAATTGCGCATGATGTTGCGCACCATCTTGCGCTTGAAAAGCCGCATGGGCAGCGTCGAGACGATGGCGCCGACCGGCGGCCCGTTGCGTTCGCGCCAGAGGCCGGCCAAATCCTGCGCTGGGGCGATCACCACGTCCAAATCCGGGAAGGTGCGCCGCAGATGGCCGCCTAGCAGCGAGTCGATTTCGAGCACGGTCAAGTTCTCCGCGCCGAGGCCGGAACGCAATAGCTGCCGCGTCACGGCGCCGGTGCCGCCGCCGAGTTCGATCACGTGGGTTTCCGGCCTATCCGCGATGGCCCATGTCATGGCGCGGCCTACGAACGGGCTGGACGGGAATAGGCTGCACACCTGCATGGGGTTTTTGAGCGTGCGGCCTAAGAACAAAATCGGACCTTGAGCGGCGGGGGGCAAATCTTCAAGCTCAATGTCTAAAATCTTGTTCATCCACTGTTTCCCATCAGGCTCGCCCGCGCCGACCCTTCGTGCGCATCCGGCATTGATATGTCTGTATTGCGACAACGATGTTACAAACATGACGGCTTACCGCACCGCGACATCCGTGTTGTCTCGGCATGACGACCCGTTTAACTGTCTGGCTAACGTTCTCAGACAAGCGCGGTTTCCCCATGACATTGGCAAACAACGACGCAGCAGCGTGGCCTCGCGCGGTCGTTTTCGACCTGGACGGAACTCTCATCGACAGCGCGCCCGATATCGCTAACGCCCTCAACGCCGCGATGCGGGCAAGGGGTTTTCCGCCCTTCGAGATGGAGCGCGTGAAGCGCATGATCGGCGGCGGCGTCCCCGCTTTGGTGGAGCGGGCATTCATGGCTCACGGCGTGGCGCCGCAGGACTTCGCCTCGGTGGTGATGGAGTTTCTCGCCGAGTATGCGCGCGCGCCCGTTGTCGAAACGCGGCTGTATGACGGCGCGCTGCCCATGCTCGACGCCCTGCGCCGGCGCGGCGTGTTGTTGGGCCTGTGCACGAACAAGCAGCAGGAGATCACGGACATCATCCTTCGAAGGCTCGGCGTGGCGGAATTTTTCCAGAGCGTGGTTGGCGAGCGGCGCGGCGAGCCGCGCAAGCCCGATCCGGAGCCATTGCGGCGTGTGATGCGCGCGCTCGGCGTCGACCCGGCTGATACGGTGATGGTGGGCGACAGCGCGGCGGACGCCGGATGCGCTCAGGCGGCGGGCGCGCCTGTGGTGCTGGTGCGTTTCGGCTACGCGCATGGGCCGGTGGAGGAACTCGGCGCGCAAGCGATCATCTCCCATTTGAGCGAACTCGACGCCGCCCTCGATCGGCTACGGGCCAGCCGTGACGGAGATTGACGGCGCCGCCTCAACAGCTATTCTCCGACCGCAGAAAAGACAGGCTCCACACGCGATGCTTCCCCTCCCGAAAACGATTTCACTCCTGAAAGCCGCCGTGCTGTGTCTGGCGGCGCTTGCGCCAGCGACCTCCGCCGCCCAAAACATATGCAAGAAAAAGACCAACGGCTACGCGCAGCTGGTGATGACCGGCTTTTCGGCGGCGAAGCTCGGCGGCATCGACACGCCGCTCACATCGGCGCTCGGCGATCCGGGCCGCGGCCTCCGCATCGTCGCGGCGGCCGACAAAGGCGCCTGCGCGGCGTGCCATCAAATTCCGCAAGCGCCGTCCGAGCGTCAGGGCGACATGGGCCCGTCGCTGCAGGGCGTGGGCGCGCGCTACACCGAAGCGCAGTTGCGCCAATGGATCGTAGACCCGGGCGCGGTCGCCATGCCGGCCTATCATAAACAGTCGGGGCTCGCGCGCGTCGCCGGAGCCTATGCCGGCAAGACGATTTTGACCGCGCAGGAGGTGGAGGATGTGGTCGCGTTTCTCAAGACGCTGCGCTAGACGCGCCGCGGCCCTTGGCGTTTGCATCATGCTCGGCGCACCGGCCCCGGCTTTCGCCCAGCAAGGCGTTCCCCCCGCTGACGCCGACAACCCTTTGAGCGCGCTCATTTCGGGCTCGGCTTTTGCGCCCCTGAAAATCCGGGCGATGCAGGACGACGATTTCGACAACCCCGGTTTTCCGTCGGTCGAGCAGGGCGAAGCGCTCTGGCGCGCGAAAGATGGGGCCGAGCGCAAGGCGTGCGTCGAGTGTCACGCTCAGCCCCAGTCGATGCGCACGGCTGGCGCGAGCCATCCCAAATTCTCGCCCGCGCTCAACCGCGTTGTGACGCTCGAACAGCAGATCAACGCCTGCCGCGACGACAAAATGAAAGCCGCGCCGTGGCCGGCGGAATCGGCCGAACTCATCGCGATGACGGCTTACGTGCGCCATGAAGCGCGCGGCGCGCCCGTGAGCGTGGCGATCGACGGCCCGGCCCGGCCTGTGTTCGAGCGCGGGCGAGGCGCCTACACCGCGAAGATCGGTCAGTTCGCGCTGTCATGCGCAGATTGCCATAACGCGAGCTTTGGCAAACGCTACGACGGGGAAACATTGAGCCAGGGACATAGCAACGGCTTTCCCTCATTCAGCGTGGGCGCGAAAAAGATTGGTTCGCTGCACGAACGCTTTCGAGCGTGCAACTCGCTGGTGCGGGCCGAGCCGCTGGAGCACGGCTCGGAAGAGTATGTGGCGCTGGAGCTCTACCTTGCCTGGCGCGGGAAAGGGCTGCCCGTCGAGACGCCCGCTGTGCGGCCTTGAGGCGCGGGCGGCCTCAAGGCATGGTTTGCGGCGTCAGGCGGCGGCGGATTGCGCGGCGACTGGCGGAGCGATGTCGAAGCCGGGCGGGAAGTCGTCCGGGTGCACTTTCCCATCCGGATGAACCTGCCCGTGAGCTGCTTTTACCGCCAGTTCATAAATCGGCCGCATGACTGCTGGGTTCATCATGTCGGTGAAGGCAGAAGCATATTGGTCGGTAATTTGGCTGCCAGCTTCCGCGTTTACATCGATAGGATTAATTGGCAGATCGTAGCGTTGAAACTTAAGAAACTCCACGCCTTGACCGGATAACACCTGTTTACCGACGCTGCCAATCTCGCCGTTGATCCACCACGGCGCGCGCGGGTTCGATAGCCATTGCATCATTGTAAGCGCATTAACCTGCCCATCCCAGATAAGACCGCGAAGCGTTCGGATGCCGAACCAGAACGGAAACCAACGTCTTGCTTCTTCGACCTTTATCCGTGGCCGCAACCAGCCGGTTCCAATCGAGATCATCATAAGCTGATCTCTATTAATCGGCCAATTGAAGTTGTATCCCTCAATTCCCGCCATCATGAGCATGAGCAATGACGGATTGTTGTGGGGCGAGACGCCACCATCGCAGAACAACCCGTCCTCTTTTCCGATGATGTTCATGCAGTGTGGACGAAAATACGTAGGTGCGGCTGTGCTTGCTCGCACAATGTCTTTTAACCGATAATATCGGTTGCCAATTGGGTCTGGATCGCCTTTGTCGTTTTTTGGGCCATCATTCCAATATTTGGACTTGTAGTTGTTACTCAAGGCCCAAACTGCTGCGGTGTCGATCCTTTTGCTAACAATAACAAGTCCTGTTTTCAATTTATCTGATTGAAGCTCTTCGTCTCCAAGAATTTTATTGAGCATAAACATAAGGCCGGATTCGTCAAACCGTGGCGTCAACAAAGGGATTGCGAACCAGGGTTTCCTAAAAATGACTTTAACGCTTTCAAAATAAAGTTCTTTGATGCGCGACATAGGCATACCCAAGGCGAGCGCAGTCGCGATAATGGAGCCGGTCGATGTGCCGCCTATTAAATCAAAATAATCCGAAAGAACGAGGTCCGGTTTGCCGTAGCGCTGGCGCAGCATCTCCTCGATCCGCTCCAGAAACGCGATTTCGATGACACCGAAGACGCCGCCGCCGTCTAGCGCCAAAATCCGCTTCGTCCCTTGAGGATCGGCCTCGACGCGCCGCCGCAACTGTTCGGTCGGCTCGATATTTACTCGATCTTCTGAAGTTTTTTTGGAATTATTTTTCAAAACACGCTCCGATAAACTGACAGGAACGTATTTGTCAATACAGCAAGGCGGCCGCCGCCACAAGATAGCTCGCATAGACTTTGCAAAGCGGGTGGACAGGCGCGGCTAAACTGAACAGCGTGAATCAAAGCGCTGATTTATGCTCAACGACGCCCGTCAATGGATTGATGTGGATCAACTTTTTCTCCACCCCAGCAAGCGCAGCCGGGCGCTCGGCTCTGGAGAGGTCGTAGTCGGCCGGGGCGGCGCCCTTGAGGAACCAATCCACAACATGCGCTGTGCCGCCGGTGCCGCGCGCGGGCGCGCCGTCCCAGATGGCGATCAGGATTTGCGCGGTCTGGGCCAAATAGGCGCCCTGCCAGGCGTATTGCCGGTTGCGCGGCTCGCCGTAGTCTGTGATTTCGGCCCGGGAACTTAAAATCGGCGCTTCAAGTTGAAACGCCGATTGCGCCAGCAGCGCCGCGTACTCGTCGCGCGAGGCCTGGTCCGCGAAGTCCTGCTCGTACAGATCGCGCGGCAGCGGAATGACCGCTCCGATCCTCGCGTCGAGCACCCGCCGCGCCGCCATCGCCCCGAGCCGGTCGGCCCCCTCGGCGAGGCCTGTGAGGAGCAAAAACGGCGATCCAGGACGCTCGGCGCCTATCGCCTTCAACTCGGTTCCCACCAGGGCGCTAATCCGGGGGTCGTCGGCTGGGAAATTTCGGTGGCCTGTGACCCCGATGATGACGCTCGGCTGTTCGTCAGTGATCATGGCGCAGCTCCTGTCATGCTCCAAGCTTCTCACAAAATCGTGTGGAAGCATAAACCTTTATGCGGAACGTCAGTCTGAACGGTTTGGTCATTCTCGGTTCATCTACACGGGAGTACGCTACCATTTGCTTGCAAAGCAGTCATCAGGAGCACAGCATGACCAAATTCGTCTATCTCGTCGCGGCGGTCTTCATGTCCGCAGCGGCCCTCCTCTTCTCCGGTCAAACGGCGTCCGCCGCGGCCGTCAACCCGACCGTTGCGGCTTCGCAGAACGCTGTCGCCGCGCCGTCGGTTGAAAAGGTGCGTCATTATCGCCGCCACTGGCGTTGGGGCAGCTACGGCTATTACCGTCCGTATTACCGGCCTTATTATCGCCCGTACTACCGGCCGTATCGCTATTACGGGCATCGCCGCTGGCACCGTCGCTGGCGTTACTAAGCTTTTCCGCGAAAAGGCGGCGTCAAGCCGCCTGATCTTGTCAACTGAAGGCGGCCTTGGCCGCCTTTTTTTCATGGCTTCGGAGCAGCGGCGGGCGAAGGCGGCGGATTGGACTGCGCTCCAGGGGCCTCTTCAGAGTTCTGCTCGGGCGGACGGTTTAACCCTTCTGCGTTGAAGCAATCGTAATATTTCGCCTCGGGCCGCGTTGTGTCGGAGACGCACGCGTCGAAATAGTCGAGGTCGCGCTCCGCGGCGTAATAGAGATATGGCCCGATGGCGTAACGGTCGGCCCCGCTCACGGCGCCGAACCGGTCGATTTTGTCGGCGTATTCCGGGAGGATGGCGGCGATGGCGTTTTTCAGCGTGTCGCCCTCCAGGAAGTTGTCCGGCAGCTGATCGAACGGACCATCGTAATAGTTGTTCAGGAAGGCATTGCTTTCATGCACGCCGACAAGAATTTTACGATCCCTTTTCCTGTCTTTGTAGAAGGCGAAGCTGGTCCGGCGCCCGATGATGATCGGCTCGGATGATTTCGACTGCTCGAACGTCTCGGCGTTCGGGGCGAACTCATTCAGAAGGTACAGAAATGTCTTCGCTTCCGCGTTAAAAACGAGATAAAACTGAATCCCGGACTCGTCGAACACAGGACCGATGTAAGTCTCGCCCTCGTTCAGCATGCCCTCCGGCGGCTTGACGCCGCGCAGATCGTTCAGTTCAAAGCGAACGGTTTTGCCCCGGAAGCTGACATCGTATTGCAGATCGCCCGCTTTCACCACGGCCACGTTCTCCGCCGCGCCGAGCCGTCGGTACGTCACATCCCCACCCGAACGCCACAAGGCGTACTCCTCGAAATAGCCGAAGCTCACGAAGCCCTCATCGCGATCGGAGGCGTCCAGTCGGAGGTTGCCGTGATAGTTTACGCCCTGGTGAATGAAGCTGAAGTAAAAGTAATTCTCGGTTGGGTAAACCTTCACGGCGTCGGGCAGCGAGGAAAACACGCGCCAGAACACCGCGAGCGGATCGGCGATGTCGAGCGACGGCGCGCGTTGCAGATCCTCGATGAAGCTCTGGTGCAGGCGCACCGTGGGGCCGCTCGCCGTCTCCCGCGCCGCGCCCGCTGGGCTCGCGCACATCACCGCCGCCAAAGCCGCCGCCGTCCGCCTCATCGCCGCGCTCCGAATTGAATAGGTTTCTCGCGCGGATAGACCGGTCAATCCGCGCGAATTTGTGGCGGTCACTCCGCAGGGCGGGGCGCTGGGGGTTCAGCCTCGGCCGTCTCCTGCGAGGACGGTCCGCCGATGAAGCGGCCGAAGATGCGCCAGATGAACCGCCCGAGATCATCCATGGCGACGAAGGCGGCGGGGACGAAAATCAGCGACAGCACCGTGGACAGGATGAGGCCGCCGATGACCGCGATGGCCATGGGCGATCGGAACTCGCCCCCGGCCCCGATCGCAAGCGCGGAGGGCAGCATGCCGCCGACCATGGCGATCGTCGTCATGATGATCGGCCGCGCGCGCTTGCGGCCAGCGTCAACGATGGCGTCGTAGCGCTTCACCCCGCGCGCGATCTCCTCGATGGCGAAATCGACGAGCATGATCGAGTTTTTCGTCACGATGCCCATCAGCATTAGCATGCCGATGACCACGGGCATGCTCACCGGACGGTCGGTGACGAGCAGCGCGAAGATAACCCCGCCGATGGAGAGAGGGAGCGAAAACAGAATGGTGATCGGCTGCAAGAAGCTCGCGAATAGCAGCACGAGCACGCCGAACACCATCATGATGCCCGCGCCCATGGCGAGCGCGAAGCTCTCGAACACCTCGCCCATCACCTCAGCGTCGCCGGACTGTTTGAGCGTGACGCCGGGCGGCATGGTCTTGGCGGCCGGCAACGCCTGGACTTTCTCAACGGCGAGGCCCAGCGCATCCGTGCCCACGAGGTCGGCGCCGATGATGACGCGGCGTTGGCGGTCGTAACGGTCGATGGAGGACGGCCCCTGCCCCAGTTGGATGTCGGCGACGGTGACGAGCGGCACCGCGGCGCCGTCCTTGGTTTGCACCTTCAGCGACTCGAGGATCTGGAAGTTGGTGCGCGCCGCCTCGTCCATTTGCACGCGGATGGGCACCTGGCGGTCGCCCGCGTTGAATTTGGCCAGGTTAGCGTCCACGTCGCCGATGGTCGCGATGCGGATCACCTCCGAGATCGCCTCCGTCGAGACGCCCAGTTCGGCCGCGATGGCCTCGCGCGGGCGGAAGCGCACCTCGGGGCGGTCGAGCGCGGAGTTGGTCACCACGTTCGCGAGTTCGGGGATGCGGCGCATCTCGCTCGCTAGCTTCGAGGCGGATTCGGCCACCGCGACGGGGTCGGAGCCGGAGACGATGAGCGACAGCCCGCGCTCGCCGTTTTCGTTCACCACCCAGGCGCGCACGTCCGGCAGCTGACCGAGCGCGGCGGTCAGTTCGCCCTCGATCTGCTTTTGCGTTAGCTCGCGCTCGCTCTTGTTGGTGAGGTTGATGACAAAGGTCGCCTTGCGCACCTCCTCGCCGCCTCCGGCGACGCCGAGGATGCGGCCGCCATCCACAAAGACGCTTTTCACCTCAGGCCGGCGGCGGATGACGCGGGTGATCTCCTCGCTCTGGCGCTCCATGTCGGAGAGGCGCGCGCCGGGCGGCAGCTCGGCGGCGATGAGAATGCGGTTGGCGTCCTCGGCGGGCAGGAAGCCCGACGGCAGCAGACCGATGAGCTGGAGCGACCCGAAAAAAATAGCGCCGCCTAGCGCGACCGTCGCAAGGCGATGCTTCACCGACCAGGAGATAAGCCGGGTGTAGCGGCGCAGCAGCCAGCCGTCCTCAGGCTCGTGATGCTTCACATCGCGCATGAAATAGGCGGCCATCATGGGCGTGATGAGCCGCGCGACGAGCAGCGAGAAGAACACCGCCGCCGCGACCGTGATGCCGAACTGCTTGAAATACTGCCCCGCGATGCCGCCCATGAACGAGACGGGAACGAACACCGCGATGATGGTGGCGGTGATAGCGATGACGGCGAGGCCGATCTCGTCTGCCGCCTCAAGCGCGGCTTTGTAGGGCGATTTGCCCATCTTCATATGGCGGACTATGTTTTCGATCTCCACAATCGCGTCGTCCACGAGGATGCCCGTGACGATGGTGAGCGACAGGAGCGTCACCAAATTGAGCGAGAAGCCCATGGCGCTCATCGCCCAGAAGGCCGGGAAAATCGACAGCGGCAGCGCGATGGCGGTGATGATGGTGGCCCGCCAATCGCGTAGGAAGATGAACACGACGACGATGGCCAGGATGGCGCCCTCGATGAGCGTGTGCATCGTCGAGTCGTAGTTGCCAAGCGTGTAGGCGACGGTCGTGTCGATGAGCTGAAGCGTTACGTCCGGCCGTTTGGCCTTCAGCTCCTTCACTTTCTCCGCGACGGCCGCCGCGACGACAGTGTCGCTCGATCCCTTGGCGCGCAGAATGCTGAAGGCGACGACCGGCTCGCCGTTGTAGCGGGCGAAGTGCCGCGGTTCCTGGTAGCTGTCCTCCACCTTGCCCAACTGGTCGAGGCGGACTTTGCGCCCGCCGGGAAGCGTGATCGAGGTGCCCGCCAGCCGCTCGACGGTGAGGGCGCCGCCCAGCGCGCGGATGGTTTGCTCCGAACCGGCGATCTCGCTACGGCCGCCCGCCAGATCGGTGTTGATGGCGCGCAGTTGCTGGTTCACGTCGCCCGCCGTGATCCCCAGCGCGAGGAGGCGGTACGGGTCGAGCGAGATGCGGATTTCGCGGGTGACGCCGCCCACCCGTCGCACCTCGGCGACGCCCTTTACGGTCTGCAGCTCGCGCTGCACCACGTCGTCCACGAACCAGGACAGCTCCTCCAGGGTCATCTGGGGCGCGGAGGCCGCGTAGGTTTCGATGGGCAGGCCGGTGATGTCGATGCGCTGAGTGATCGGCTCGTCGATGGTGCGCGGCAAGTCAGAACGGATGCGCGCGATGGCGTCCTTCACATCGTTCAGCGCCCGGTCGGTGTCCGTCTCCAACTGGAACTCGACGGAGGTGGTCGAGACGCCGTCTGTCAGGGTCGATGTGATGTGCTTGACGCCGACCACCGCCGAGATGGCGTCCTCCACCCGCCTGGTGACCTGCGTCTCCAACTCGGACGGCGAGGCGCCGGACTGCGTGATCGTCACCGAGATGAACGGGATATCGATGTTGGGAAAGCGCTCGATGGGGAGCGTTCGGAACGACATGACGCCGAGGATCATCAGGATGATGAACAGGACGATCGACGGGATCGGCTGGCGGATCGACCAGGCGGAAATGTTGAGACGCATCAGCGCACCTCACTCACGGCGGTTGCGTTGGGAAGCACGGGGCGCACGCGGTCGCCTTCTCGCAGCAGCGTGCCGGAGCGCGCGACGACAATCTGGCCCTCGCTAAGGCCCGAGCGCACCTCGACGAGATCCCCGGTGCGCAGGCCAAGCTTCACCGGCACGGTTTTGACGACGCCGTTCTCCACCGCCTGCACGGCGGCGCCTCCGGCGAGATAGAGCACAGCGCTGGCGGGCACAGCGACCCCTTCGCTAGAGTCGATCTGAATGACGGCGCGGGCGAATGATCCCACGCGCAATTGCGGGTCGTCGCCGACGAAGATGCGCACTTTGCCGAGGCGCGTCGCCTTATCCACCTCCGCCGAGATGAGCCGAACTGTCCCGGCGCGATCGTTCAGCCCGGCGACGTTTACGCTCGCGGCGCGCCCGAGCCTAAGCTTCGACATAAACTCCTCCGGGGCCTCCGCCTCCAACTCGATCTCGCCTTTCGTCACGATGCGGAAAAGCGGGTCTGCGCTCTGCGCGGCCATGGCGCCGAGGCGTGCGGTGCGGCGGCTGATAAGGCCGTCGACAGGGGTGGAGATGTCGGTGTAGCCCAGCTTCACCCGGCTTTCGCGGATTTGCGCCTCGATCTGGGTTTTCTCCGCCCTCGCGAGGATCAGCCCGTCCTTGGCGGAGACGACGGCGGCGGCGGCGGTGCGGGCGGCGGCCTCGCGCTCGTCATAGACGGATTGGGTCGTGGCCCCCGTCTTGATCAGGTCTTTCGCGCGGGCGAACGCGGCGTCGGCTTGTTTCAGCGAGGCTTCGTTCTGCACGATAAGACTCTGCGCCTGCGCGATGGCGGCCTCGGCCCGCGCGAGCTGCGCCGTTTGTTGGGCGAGCTGCGCCTCCAGGGCTGACCGGTCGAGCCGCGCCAGGGTTTGCCCGGCCTTAACCCGATCCCCGTCCTCGGCGAGCAACTCGATGATGCGGTAGCCATCGATCTGCGGGCTGATCAGCACCTCCTCGCGTGCGACAAGCGAGCCGGTGACGAGGATCGTCTCGACGAAGGACGCCCGGCGCGCCTCCGCGACGCTCACCGACGGCAATTTGTCCGCATCCTCAGCGGCCTTCGCCTCGGCCCCTGGAGTTTGCGCGGCGGCGGCCGGCGCGAGCGCGCTAAGCGCAAGCAAGACAAAAAGTCGGACAAGACGCAGCATCTCAATCGTCCTTAAGCAGCCCAGTCGAAGGGGGAGTGGGGATCGGGTTGATCAATGTTGAAATCATGGCCATGAGCGCCGGGATCACGGTTCCGGCGTCGAAATCCGGATCACGCGCGCGATGCCAAAACAATCCATCGCCTATCGCCGCCATGACGCGCGTAACGACGGCGCAATCCGCGATGGGCGCAATGCGACCTTCCGCTTGGACACGCCGCAACAGCTCCTCAAAGCTGTCCATAATGCGTTTGTCCGCGGCAAGAGCGATCTCGGCGATCTTCTCGTTGCGCAACGCCTCGGCGCCGATCTCGATCATCATTTGAAGCTTGTGCCGCGGATGATTGATGCAGTGCTCCGCGAATTGACGCAGCGCATCGAGGAAATCGGGGGCGTCGGCGAGCATCGCGAAACCGACCACAAAGTCGCGCGCCTCGCGCTCGCACAGGCCGGCGATCAAGTCTTCTTTCGATGCGAAGTAGGTGTAGAGCGCGCCCGCGCTGATCTCCGCTTCGCGGCAGATGTCCTGCATTGTCGTGCGGTGAAAACCGCTGCGCACGAAACAACGCTCGGCCGCGTCCAGAATATGGTCGCGGCGGGCCTGCTGCGTATGTTCGTCGAGCTTTGGCATGAAAAACGAATGTTCATTCTTTATGACGCGATCATGGCGCCGCCCGCCCCGCTTTGCAAGGTGGCGTTAAAACGATAAGGTGCGGCGTCTTAGCACCGGGAGGCCCTGGGATGAAGCGCCGGCTCTGGATACGGTTGACGCCGTTGATCGCGGCAACGGGCGGTTGCGTCGCTCTCACCGTCGCCATCGCCGCGCCGCACGTGCCCGCGCTCGTCTGGGAGGGGTACCCGTCGGCGGTGTGGCCGGCGCGCGGCGCGTTTGCGACGATTGACAGCGTCTCGCGCCCCGCGTCTTTCAGCCCCTCCCCCTCCCTTACGCTGGCGCCCGCACTCGCCGAGGCGCATGCCAAGCGCGGCACGCACGCTCTCCTCGTTTATCAGCGCGGCGCGCTTCGCCTTGCTCATTACGCGCCCGGCTTCGACGCGCACACGCGCTTCAACTCGTTCTCCATGTCCAAAGCTCTTGTCGGCGCGCTGGCCCTGAAAGCGCACGCCGACGGACTGTTGCCCGACTTGTCGGCGCCGGTCGGCCCCTACTTGCCGGACGCGCCCGAAAGCGTGCGCGCCGTTCCCATCCAAGCGTTTCTCGACATGCAAAGCGGCATTGGCCTTGAGCCTGCGAAATCAGCCTCGCACCCGAGCGCGAAAGATCAGGCGGGCAAAGTCTATGACCGTGTATTCGGCGGAATGGGCGTGTTGCATCACGGCGGGCTTGAGGCGGTGCTAAGCGATCTGCGGGCCGATCCCGCAGCCCTCGGCGCGCATTCCTATCAGAATGTGAACACCGCCATCCTTGCGACGGTGCTGGAGCGATTGCACAAGCGACCCATAGCCGATGCGCTGTCCGGCACGATTTGGAAGCCTGCGGGAGCCGCCGAGGCCTACTGGCGGCGGCCAGCGGGAGACGCGCGCGTCGGCGGCTATTGCTGTCTCTATGCGACGGCCGAAGATTGGCTGCGCGTCGGACTTTACATCATGCGCAACGGCGAAGGGGGCGCGCCGTTCCTGCCCGAGCCGTTATGGCGGCGCTTTCTAGGATCGGACCTCGCGGCCACTGCGCTGCGGGCCGGGGTGTACCGCGATCATCTCGGCCACGACATTCTCGACCGGCCCGGCGAGCCGCTTCACGGCGGTTTCGCCTACTTCCTCGGCAGCGGCGGGCAAATCACTTACCTCATGCCCGATAAGGATTTGGTTGTCGTGCGGTTCGGCGAGCGCATGCCGCCCCTGCACTCGACGCTGTATGAACTCGCCCGCGCTGGGGTTATCGTGAATTAGGGGCGCACGAGGACGCCGCCGGTAAGCGGTTCGGGGGCGCCCGTCGCGCCAGGGAAGCTGATCGGATAACCGTAAAGCGAACGCACCGCCAGAAATGCGAACGCTTGCGCCTCGATGGCCTCGCTGCGCCAGCCGACCGCCTCGCCGAGCGCCACATCGCCCGGAAGCGTGCGCCGGATGACCTCGACGAGCGCCGGATTGCGCGCGCCGCCGCCGATCAGAATCCATTGCTTGGCGGGTGTTGGAGTTTGCGCGGCCCCGTGGGCGAGCGCGGCGGCGGTCAGCGCGGTCAACGTTGCGGCGCCGTCCTCCGGCGACAAACCGTCCAGCGCGGCCAGATCGAACGCGTTGCGATCGAGCGATTTCGGCGGCGGCGCGAAAAAATATGGCTTGCGCAGCATGTCCTCCAGGATCGCCTGATTGACGACCCCGCGCCGCGCCAGAGCGCCGTCCCGGTCCATCGGCGCGCCCGTATGGCGAAGCGCCCAATCGTCGATCAGCGCGTTGCCAGGACCCGTGTCGAAAGCGAGCATGGCGCCGTCCTCCCCGATCCAGGTCATGTTGGCGACGCCGCCGAGATTCACCACGGCCACTGGGCGCGGATGATCGCCGCTATTGACGAGCGCGCGATGATACACGGGGGCCAAGGGCGCGCCTTGCCCGCCCGCCGCCACATCATTGGCGCGGAAATCGTAAACTACGGGCGCGCCGATCGCCTTGGCCAGCGCGGCGCCGTCGCCGAGCTGCACGGTGAGGCCGCGCTCCGGACGGTGGATCATGGTTTGCCCGTGAAAGCCGACGACCGCGATGTCGGCGGGGCGCAAAGCGCAGCGCTTCAGAAATTCAACCGCGGCCACGGCGTGTTTGCGCGTGATCAACTCCTCGGCGATGGCCAGGACGCCGGAGCGGTCGTCGCGCCGCTCCACGCCCCGCGCGCTCGCCATGGCCTCGCGCAGCAGCGCGCGCTCTTCAGGGGCGAAGGGAAATTCGGCGGAAGGTCCGAGTTCGAGGATGAGTTCGCCGTCCGTGACGATGAGGGCCGCGTCGATGGCGTCCATGGAGGTGCCGCTCATCAGCCCCAACGCCCTCACCGCTCGTTTCGCCCCCAAGCTCATGTTCGCCCCCAACGAGAAACAAGTGCATCGACCGCGCGAAAGTGTTACCCCACCCGGTCAAATGCAGTCTGACAACCTAAATAGCAAGCAAGACCTAGAGCCATGAGCGGTTCCGACTTCAAGTCATTATTTCTGCAAGAGTTGCAGGCGCGCGGGTACATTCACCAGATCACCGACGCAGGTGGCTTGGATGCGGCTGCGGAGAAGGGCCGGATTGTAGCTTACGCCGGGTTCGACTGCACGGCGCCGAGCCTTCATGTCGGCCACCTCATCTCCATCATGATGCTGCGGCGGCTGCAGCAGGCGGGGCACAAGCCCATCGTGCTGCTCGGCGGCGGCACGACCAAGGTCGGCGATCCATCCGGCAAGGACGAGGCGCGCAAACTGCTCACGCAGAAGGAGATCGATGCGAACAAGGCGGGCATCGGCCAAGTGTTCGAGCGCTACCTCACATTCGGCGACGGCCCTTCCGACGCGCTGATGGTCGACAACGACGACTGGCTAAAAAATCTGCGCTACGTGAAGTTCCTGCGGGAGTATGGCCGTCACTTCACAATCAACCGGATGCTGACCTTCGACAGCGTGAAGCTGAGGCTGGAGCGCGAACAACCGCTCACGTTTCTCGAATTCAACTACATGCTGCTGCAAGCCTATGACTTTCTGGAGCTGCACCGCCGCCACGGCTGCACGCTGCAGATGGGCGGGTCAGACCAGTGGGGCAACATCGTCAACGGCGTGGAGCTCGCCCGGCGCGTTGACGGGGCGGAGGTGTTCGGCCTCACCACGCCGCTGCTCACCACATCGTCGGGCGCCAAAATGGGCAAGACGGCCGGCGGCGCCGTGTGGCTGAACGCGGACATGCTCTCGGTTTACGACTTCTGGCAGTTCTGGCGCAACGCGGAGGACGCGAAGGTCGGCGCGCTGCTGCGGCTGTTCACAGATCTGCGTTTGGCCGAGATCGAAAAGCTCGAAGCGCTGCAAGGCGCGGAGATCAACGAGGCGAAAAAGGCGCTGGCCACGGAAGTGACGGCGCTCGCCCACGGCCGCGCGGCGGCGGAGGAGGCGGCGGAGACGGCGCGGCGCGCATTCGTCGAGGGCGCGGCGGCGGAGGGCTTGCCAACTGTCGAGATTCCGAAGGCGGAGTTGGAGGCGGGCCTCGGTCTCGTCGCAGCTTTCGTGCGGGCCGGGCTGGCCGCGTCTAACGGCGAAGCGAAACGGCTCTTGCAGGGCGGCGGGCTGCGCGTCAACGATAAAGCGGCGGCTGACGAGCGCGCGAGGCTCACTGTGGCGGACATCGCCGCTGGCGTCATCAAGCTGTCGGCCGGCAAGAAGCGTCACGCGCTCATCAAGCCGGTGTAACGGCCTCGCGCAGCAGCTTGTCAATAACGAGCGGCACGACCTGCGTCGCGGGACCATGCAGGGCTTGATGGAAGTAAGACACGCCCTCAGACGGCTCCAGGTTCAGTTCGATCGCGCGCGCGCCCGCCCGCCGCGCCAGCGTGACGAAGCCCGCCGCTGGATACACCGTGCCGCTGGTGCCGATGGACAGGAACAGGTCGCAAGCGCTCAGCGCGGCCTCGATGCGCTCCATGTGATAGGGCATTTCGCCGAACCACACGACATCCGGCCGCATCCGCCCCGCCTTCGCGCAGGATGGGCACACGCTCGCCATATCGATGTCATTAAAGCCCCAGTCATGGCGCGCGCCGCAGCCGCCGCACAGCGCCTTGAGGATTTCGCCGTGCATGTGGATGAGGTTCTTCGCCCCCGCCATCTCATGCAGCGGGTCGATGTTTTGGGTGACGATCAACACCTCGCCCGGGTATTCCGCCTCCAGCCGAGCGAGCGCGATGTGCGCGGCGTTCGGTTGCACGGCGGCGTTGCGGCGGCGGCGCTCGTTGTAGAATTCAAGCACGAGAGCGGGATTGCGGCGGTAGCCGTCGATGGTCGCCACGTCCTCGACCTTGTATTTCTCCCAGAGGCCGTCGGCGTCGCGGAAGGTGGCGAGGCCGGACTCCTTCGATAGCCCGGCTCCGGTCAGTACGACGATGCGCTCGAACGCCGCCATGGCTGTCCCCCAATTTTCGCCAGAAGGCCAGAAAGCGCGCGGTTTGACAAGGCGGAGCCGGAGAGAGCCCCCACCGGTTACTGACGGCGAACCGGCGGCTGGCTCGTCGCGCGCGTCTCGGCCGGGCCGACTGGCGCGGGCTCGCGGGCGATGATGCGCGGCGGCGTGTGGTCGAACTCCATGATGCCGCGCAAAAACCCAGGCGTGATGAGCGACACGGGGTTCACCACCACATCGGGCTTCGATTGCGCGCCCTGCACCGCGAAGGTGATGCCGAAGATGCCCTCTCCGCGCGGCCCGGTGAGGAGATCGCCGATGAGCGGGATGCCGTTCAGCGCGGCGTTGATCCCGTAGAGCGGCACATACACGCCCGACAGGTTGATGGTGTCGCGGGCGAAATCGATGCGGCCGCGGATCGTGGCGCCCAGCAGCGGGCCGTTGATGGCGGAATCCTGCAGCACGAACTGGCCGTGGCCCACCGCGAAGGCGACCGTCATCCGGTTGAACTCGATCTGCTGCTGCGCTCCGGCGGTTTGGGCGGCCGGCCGGCGCGGCTGTGGTCGGCGTCGCACGGGGGCCGCGCCCGCGCCGCGCGGGGCCTGGGTCGTCATCACCTGGTCGATCACCTGGTCGCCCACGACGACGAAGTTCTGCGCGTAAAGGCGGCCCTCTTTCTCGGCCGCGCCGTCGCCGCCATCGAGGTTGACCCGCAACGAGGCCTCGCCCCCGCGCACGGCGGGATAAAAGCCGATCACGCGGAAGGCGGCGCCCGCGTCCGTCGCCTCGGCGAGCAGCGTGCGCGGCTGGCCGGACTTGCCTTCGAGCCGCACGGCGATGGGCGAGGAGCCGTTCAGCCGCCCAAAGACGTCGAGCGCGGTGAGACGTCCGCCGCGTTTGCGCGCGTCGATGACCACATTGCGCACCGTGGTGTCGAAGAAGCCGTGAATGACGCCGATCTCGGCGTGAACGTCCGCGCCGGTCTCGCCTTTGGCGGGCGCGGCTTGGCCTTCGCTCAACTGTCCGGGTGAGAACAGCGAGCGGAAAAATTGGCGGCCGTCGAACGAGGCGCCGCGCAGATCGATTTTCCAGTTGTTTTGCGGCGTCAGCGCGCCCTTCAGCTCCAACTTGGTGAGAGGATTGAGCACGAGCGTCGGAAACTCGAACATAACCGGCTTTTTCTGCTCGTTGAGAAGCACGCTTCCGCTCACGTTGAGGTCGTCGCCGAGGAGGCGCACGCCGGTCAAGCGGATCCGCTCGCCGTCTTTATCGACGTTCAACGAAAGCATGGCTCGCTGTCCGCGCGGTTTTCGCCACCCGACGCCGGCGACGCTGATCTCGGCGTTGGTGAAATCCGCCTCGACCGACACGGCCGCCGGCGCGTCTTTGCGCATGGCGATGGAGAGTTCGGTCGGCACGTCGCCCTTGATGACGTGGTTGAGGCCGGCCCCCAGGTCCATCCGGGCTTTATCGGTGAGCACTATCCGCAGCCGGATGCGCGGCTGATGCTCCGGAGGGGCGTCAAAGATGCGCTGCCAGGAGAGTTGGGCCGGTACGCCGTTGACCCTCAGATCGCCCTGCGCGTCGATGGCCTTCTCCGACAGGTCGAATGCGATGGAGCCGCCATGCACACCGACGCCGCTCTCGCCGATCTTGGCGCGCAAGTCCTCGGCGCGGGCCTTGCCGCGGATGGTCAGATCCTTGAACCCCAGATCCTTCTTCATAGGCATGCCGATGCTGAAGGAGCCGGAGGTTTTGCCGATGACGCGGTTGCGCTCGAAGCCGCCCTTGCGGACATAGCCGAGCGGTTCATGGTCGAGCAGCTCCTCCACCGCAGCGACCGGCCCGGAGGCCTTGAAATGGATTTCCCCGTAGGGCACGCGCGGACGCAGGTCGCCGACGATAAACTGCCCAGAATTCAACAGCACCTTGCCGCCCGACGGAACCTCGATCGCCGCTTCCTCAGTCGTCTCGAAAACGAACCGGCGGCCTTGCACCGTCGCGACGGCGCGCGGCGCCTTGATCGGCGGCAAACCCTTGATATGCGCCATGGTGAGGCCGGACAGGTCAATTTTGAACAGCACCGCGTCGCTCGGCACGTCGCCGTCGTTCTTGAGATCGGCGATCACATTCGGGGAGAGCGAGACGCGCAGGGTCGCGCCGTCCAGCCGCCCTGTCGTCATGCTCTTGCCAACCCATTCGCGGGCGCCGTGGGCGACGAATTTGGGCCAGAGGAGTTTGACGAGCGGCAGAGACATGGGACTGAACTCGCCGGTGACGTTCAGCCCGCCGGATTGGGGGCTGGCGCCGAGCGTCCCGCTGAGGCGGATGAATGAGGCGCCGGCCTTGACCAGGAACTCATCGAGCCGGGCGCTCTGGATCGCAGGGTCATACGCCCCGCTTATGGACAGCGCGTCCATCCGCGCGCGCGGCAGTTGAAACTCCTCGGACGCCAGCACGAAGTTGGGCGACCCGACGTCGAAGCGCCATAAACCGCGCTCCCCGGCCCCGTCCTCCCGTATGGCGGAGCCTGCAAGCTCCAGCCGGCTTTCGCCCCAGGCGACATAGGACGGCTCCAGGTCGATGCGGCCGTCGGCCAGGGAATAGGCCAGCCGGAACTGGCCGCCGTCGATCTGGGCGGGGTGCTTCTTGTCCCAAGGCGCGTTGAACTCGCCCTTGCCGAGATTGATGCTGAGCTTGGCGGTTTCGATGTCGCCGTTTTTCGCCATCTCCGCCGAAGCGGCGACCGCGATGGGAAGGTTCAGCTTGCGCAGCATCTGATAATCGCTGAACTCGCCCGCCAGCGCGCTCGGCACGATCTCGGTGACGGAGGCCGATAGCGCGATGGAGCTGTTCTTCAGGATTTGCTCCGCACGGAAGTCGATGCGCCAGGGCCCCGCCGCCTTTTCGGGCTGGACGCTGATCGCCCCGGAAATCACGCTGCGCTTCTTCAGGTGCGACAGCTCGATCACAGCGTCGGGCACCAGCCATTTGGCGATGCGGTCGCCATGATCGTAATAGACGGCCGCGTTTTTGATGCCGAACTCGGTCAGATAGGATGTGGCCGAGCCTTGTTCGCGGGTGCGCTCGAAAAGCCCACCAAGCACTTCGACCAGATTGATGCGGCCGTCGCTCTGCGCGATCTCGCGGGGCGGTTCTGTGGAAACGGCGCTTGCCGCCTCCGCGGGCGCGCCCTTGTCGGACTTGGAGGATGCGCTTTCGCGCTCGCGCGAGAACGAGAGCGCGAGGCCCTCATCCGGCGAATAGGCGGCGACAAGCCGCGGCTCGATGAGATTGATCTGCCCGGCCGCAATTTTGCCGGCGAGCAACGCCTGGGCGCTGATGCCGATTGAGGCGAACGGGGCCTGCGCGACCTGCGCGCCGTTGTCGTCGACGATTGAGACGTCGCGCAGCCGGAACTCAATGCTGCGGCGGTTCTCGCCGAGGCGCAGCACGGCGCCCGCGATGTTGAGCCGGGATTTGGGGATTTGGCCGTTAACCGCCGCCTCGATCGTGGGCAACAGGAAATCCATCGAGATCGGCCCCTGATAGAGCCGCGCGTAGCCGACCGCCGCGATCAGCACCGTGAGCACGCTCAGCGCGCCGAAACACACGCCCGTCACCTTGGCGGAGCGCCGCGTCGCGGTCGCCACGCCTTGCTGCACCGAGGGCGGTATGGCGTTTTTGAGACGCGAAAGGCGCACCGCGACGGGCGCGGCCAGACGGGCTGGCAGCGTGGGCTTTTGCGCCGTCAGCGATCGGCTGGGGTGTATGGGCCTTGGGTTGTCCGTCATGTCCGGCGAAATCCATGAGCCAATTGGAGCGGACGCGCATGGAATGACAAATTCGCCCCCGCCGCAAGCCTAAGGTGATACCGATGATTTAAGGCGCCAGCCGGGCTATCGCATTTTTTTATAATCCCGGTCATACACGGCGCAGATTTTTACGTTTATTGTGCGCTTCGCAGTTCAACGAAGGAGTGAATATGGTCACCGAAGGCGACATGGCCCCTCAATTCACGCTGCCGACGGACGGCGGCGGTCATTTCAACCTCGCCTCGCGCAAAGGCGGCCTTGTTGTGTTGTATTTCTACCCGAAGGACGACACCTCGGGCTGCACCAAACAGGCGCAGATGTTCTCCGAGAGTTTAGATGAATTTCGCGCGCATGGGGCCGAGATCGTCGGCGTGTCGCCCGACAGCGTGAAATCCCACGACAAGTTCAAGCAAAAGCACGATCTGGGCGTCACGCTCGTCGCCGACGAGGACAAAAAAGCCATAGAAGCCTACGGCGTATGGGCCGAGAAGAAGATGTACGGCAAGGCCTATATGGGCGTCGAGCGCTCCACGTTCCTCATCGACGGGCAGGGCCGCATCGCCAAGGCTTGGCGCGGGGTCAAGGTGCCCGGCCACGCGGAGGAGGTGCTCGCGGCGGTCAAGGCGCTCAAGGCGGGCGGTTGACGCCGCCGCGGCGGTCGGGCCAAAGTGCGCTCATAAGGTCGACACCGCATCAGGGAGAGACTATGGCGGCCGCAGGTTATTTTTTCGAGGATCTGACCGTCGGCATGACGGCCCAACTGACGCACACGGTGCGCGCCGAGGACATATCGGCGTTCGCCGCGCTGTCGGGCGACGACAACCCAGTGCATCTGGACGAGGAATACGCCAGCAAAACGCTGTTCAAAGGCCGCATCGCGCACGGGCTGATGACCGCGAGCTACATCTCGGCCGTGGTCGGCACGCGACTGCCGGGGCCAGGCTGCATTTACGTCTCGCAGACGTTGAACTTCAAGGCGCCGGTGCGCATTGGCGATGTGGTCGAGACGCGCGCGACGATCACCGACCTGATCCCCGAGAAACGCCGGGCCATTCTCGCCTGCGTCTGCGCCGTCGCCGGCAAAACCGTGCTCGAAGGCCAGGCGGTGATGATGGTTCCGGCCCGCGCGACGTAACCCTGGCGAAGGCTCGCGATGGAGATTTTGCACGGCTGGCGCAACACACCGGAGCGGATGCGCGGCGGCGCCATCGCGATCGGCAATTTCGACGGGGTGCATCGCGGCCATCAGGAGGTTCTGGCTCAGGCGCGCGCTTTCGCGCTGGCGCTCGGCAAGCCTTCGGGCGCGATGATCTTCGAGCCGCATCCGCGCGCCTATTTCCAGCCGGGGCAACCGATGTTCCGCCTGACGCCGCTAGAGGCGAAGCTCGCGCTTCTGGCGGAGCAGGGGCTGGATTTCACCGCAGTCATCCCGTTTGAGCGGACCCTAGCCGAAATGCCGGCGGAGGATTTCGCCCGCACCGTTCTGGCGGATGGCTTCTCGCCGCGCCGCGTGGTGGTGGGCTATGACTTTTTCTTTGGCAAAGGCCGCGGCGGCAATGCGGCGTCGCTGACCGAGATGGGCGTTGGCCTGGGCTTCTCGGTGCACACGGCGGCGCCCGTCGGCGGCGAGGGCGAGATCTTCTCGTCCACCCGCATCCGCGAGTTGCTGGCCGAGGGCGACGTGCGCGGAGCGAGCGCCATGCTCGGGCGCAACTGGCGCGCGCGCGGCGAGGTGAAGCGCGGCGCCGGACGTGGGACGGGCCTCGGCTTTCCGACCGCCAACATTGACCTGGAGCCCGGCCAGGCGCTGCGCCATGGCATTTATGCTGTTTTCGTCCATGTGGACGGGGCGACGCATCAGGGCGCGGCTTATCTGGGCCCGCGGCCTACATTTGACGACGGCGCGCCGGTCCTAGAGGTGTTCCTGCTTGATTTTTCGGGGGATTTGTACGGCCGCCCCATGGAGGTGGAGTTCGTCGCCTTCATTCGCGGCGACGGCAAGTTCAAATCCGCCGAAGCGCTCTCCGCACAGATGGAGCGGGATTGCGCCGCGGCCCGCGCCATACTATTGGATCACCGTCGCGGCTAATCCGGCTGCGGCGTTTCGTCCCGCGTACAATGCATCGACGCGCCACAATCATCGCCTTCATCGGGTGCCGATCATTTTCGCCAAGAGGGCGAAGTCCTTTGTGAACGCAGGTTCGCCATGAGCATCACCAGGCGTGACGTCAACGCCGCCCTTTTCGCAGCCGCGGCCAGCGCTGTTTTAAAGCCGTCGCGCGCCGCCGCCGCGATCAATTTCGGCCCGCCGGTCAAATTCGACGAGGCCGCCCTGCGGGAATGGGCGGAGTTCGCCGCCCGGCAGCCCTACGCGCCGGCCCCACTGCGCGCGCCCGAGATTATCGCACGCATCGACTACGACAATTATCAGCAGATCAAATACCGCCCCGACGCGGCCGTTTGGGCCGACGGCTCCGCACCGTTTCCGGTGGAGCTGTTCCATGTCGGGAAATACTTCCAGCAACCGGCGCGCATTTTCGTGCTCGATGGAAGCCTCGCGAGAGAGGTGCTGTACTCGCCCGATTTGTTCAATTACGGCCGCGCGGAATTCTCGCGCACATTGCCGCCCGACCTCGGCTTCGCGGGCTTTCGCGTGATGTACGGCGCCGGGCAGCCTGACTGGCTTGCGTTTCTCGGCGCCTCCTATTTCCGCTCCTCGGGCGAAACGCGCCAGTACGGCCTATCCGCGCGCGGCCTCGCCATCGATACCGCCATGCCCTGGCCGGAGGAATTCCCGCGCTTCACCAATTTCTGGCTGGCTCCGCATCGCAATCCGGACGGCGTCGTTATCCACGCCATGCTCGACAGCCCGAGCGTGACGGGGGCCTACAAAATCACCGCGACCCGTGGGCAGGGCGTCATCACCGACGTGGAGGCGACGATCTTCGCCCGCAAGGACGTGGCGCGGCTCGGCATTGCGCCGCTCACCAGCATGTACTGGTACGGCAAGACCAACCGTCGGCAGGCGACGGACTGGCGCCCCGAAATTCACGACAGCGACGGCCTGGCGCTGTGGACGGGGACGGGCGAACGCATCTGGCGGCCGCTTAACAACCCGTTCGGCGTACAGACCAGCACCTACCTGGACAACAATCCGCGCGGCTTCGGCCTTGCCCAGCGCGAGCGCGACTTCGACGAGTATGAGGACGACGGGGTGTTCTACGACAAGCGGCCGACCGTGTGGATCGAGCCGATTGGAGCGTGGGGCGAGGGCGGCGTGCAACTCGTTGAAATTCCCACGATCGACGAAACGAACGACAACATCGTCGCATACTGGCTGCCCAAGGAGCCGCTGAAG
This sequence comes from Hyphomicrobiales bacterium, assembly GCA_033764775.1. Classification (GTDB taxonomy): domain Bacteria; phylum Pseudomonadota; class Alphaproteobacteria; order Rhizobiales; family Rhodomicrobiaceae; genus JAWXCE01. The sequence goes on from JANRIQ010000020.1 coordinate 38,088, forward strand.
GCCGGCGGCTCGATATCGCTCAAGTACCGCGTCCACTGGCGGCTGGAGGAGCCGTATCCCGCGCCGCTCGGCCGCGTCGTCGCCACCCGCGCGGGCGCCGGCGGCATACCAGGACACCCCCAGCGCGAAGGCGTGACAAAGTACGTGGTTGATTTCGAAGGCGGCGACATGGGCCGCCTCGAAAACACCGACGGCGTGCAATTGGACGTGACCGCCGCGCGCGGCGCGATCGACAAAAAATTCGCCTACCGGGTCGTTGGCAAGCCGCGATGGCGAGCGATGTTCGACCTTACCCCGACAGACCGGGAACCCATCGACCTGCGCCTCTACCTCCACCGCAACGGGGAGGCGCTGACCGAGACCTGGCTCTATCAGCATCTGTCGCGCTGACAGCTTGCTTTTTAGAATTCCTCTAAATAAGATGGCTACCATCGGAACTGCGGGCGGCCGCGCACGTTGATCGACGTCCATCACGCACCATCTCTTAGGCCGCAATCGGGTAAGGGCGGGCCGATGGACAAACGAAGCGCGAGACACGACGCCGCGACAGACGCGGAGGCGTGCGGCAAGGTGGTGAGGCTGTTCGAGGCCGTTCCGCCGTCCCCCGCCGCGCCGCTCCGAGATCGCGAACGCGCCATGTTGGCGTCGCTGCGGGCGTTGTTCGTGGCGAGCGTGCTGAAGCCGCGCGGCGATTTCGACCGGGCCTGCCTGCTCATCGCGGGCGATCGGGAGACAAGCGTCGAGCGGTACGCCACCGCTTTTTTTCATGGGCTGGAGAGCTTCGCGCGCCGTCCGCTCGCCTTTCACAGCTGCTCAAGCGAAAGTCCGAGCAGCGACGAGATGTGGATGATGCGGCTTCTGGAGACTTTGGCGCGAGGCGACGCGTCCAGCGCGCGTTATCTTCTGGCGACGCGCATCGAGCATCTGGGCCGGCGGCGCATGTTGTTTTTGGCGCAGGGCCTAGCCAAATCTTTGGTCGGAAGCGACGATGACAATGACTTGGCGAGTTCACCATAAGGAGACATTGCGATGCAGAATGTGAAACTGACTTTGGCGCCGGATGCGAAGGCCGAGATCGTCGAGGGGCTGACGCAAGCTCTGGCGGAGACCTTCGTCGAGACCATGAAAGCACAGAATTTCCATTGGAACGTGACGGGCATGGCGTTCGGCCCGCTGCATGCCCTCTTCCAGAAGATTTACGAGGATCATTTCGAGGCCCAGGACGACATCGCCGAGCGCATCAAGTCGCTGGATGGACACGCCGACGGGCGGGTAAGCGCGCTCGCAGGCCGCAGCTCGATCAAGGACGCCGACGGTCACGCCTCGGATAAGGACATGCTGAAGACGCTCGTCGCAGACCAAGAGGCGCTCTCATCGACGATGCGTGCGCTGGCCGAACTCGCCGACCGCCACGGCGACGTGGTGACAAACGACCTGGCCATTGAGCGCGCCGACGCCCACGACAAATTCGCCTGGATGCTGCGCGCCCATCTGGCCTGACGGTCAGCCTTTTAGCGCGCGACGACCAGCGCCGGTTTGGTTGTCAGCGCGTCGAGGGGGCATAGCACGCCCTTTTTCGCGCATTTGCGCCGGTACTCGCGCTCCCAAAACGCGCGAGTGCCGATTTCTTCCGTTTTCGCCGCGCACTGGGCAAGGAGCGCGAGCTTCGTCTCCAGGTCGTCGGCCCGCTTCCACGCCTTTTCGTCGTCCTCATCGCGGCCGCAGGCTATGCACGCGCCACGCTTGTCCTTGCAGACGCCGACGCATGGCGACGGCAATTTAGACTTCTTTCCCAAACGGTTATTCCCCTAACGCACAATCAAGCCCATTGTTGTAACCAATCGCGTCGCGGATGACAAAGCGCGTGAGGGTCGCAGTCGGGATGTCCGGTGGCTGCACACGGGGGATGAAACCCGCGCTTTTCGCTTCGGGCGTTTTCACTTATGGTCGCGGCGAAGGACGCTGGCGGCGCCTAGTCCGGCGGAAAGCGCGCCCCGTATAGTTCTTAGGGTTTTCAAGGTGACACGAGCTCGATGACCGCCATCTCCCGCATCCGCAACTTCTCCATCGTGGCGCATATCGACCACGGCAAATCGACGCTGGCCGACCGGCTCATCCAGCACTGCGGCGGCATGACCGACCGCGAGATGGCTGGGCAGAGCCAGATCCTCGACAACATGGAAATCGAGAAAGAGCGCGGCATCACCATCAAGGCGCAGACGGTGCGGCTCGATTACAAGGCCAAGGACGGGCAGCTTTACCAGCTCAACCTCATCGACACGCCGGGGCACGTCGATTTCACCTATGAGGTGTCGCGGAGTCTCGCCGCTTGCGAAGGCTCGCTGCTCGTCGTGGACGCGAGCCAGGGGGTGGAGGCGCAGACGCTTGCGAACGTCTACAAGGCGCTCGACAACAATCACGATATCGTGCCCGTCCTTAACAAGATCGACTTGCCGGCGGCCGAGCCGGATCGCGTGCGCCAGCAGATCGAGGACGTGATCGGGCTGGACGCCTCGAACGCGGTGCTGATCTCGGCAAAAACCGGGCTCGGCATCGAGGATGTGCTGGAGGCGATTGTGCACCGCCTGCCCGCGCCGAAAGGCCAGGCCGACGCGCCGCTGAAAGCCATGCTCGTCGATAGCTGGTACGACAGCTATCTCGGGGTGGTCGTGCTCGTGCGCGTGGTGGACGGCGTGCTGTCGAAGGGTATGCGCATCAAGCTGATGTCGACTGGCGCCGTGCACACCGTCGAGCGCGTCGGCATTTTCCGGCCGAAGTCCGAGATTCGCGACACGCTCTCGCCCGGCGAAATCGGCTTCTTCACCGCCGCCATCAAGGAGGTCGCCGACACGCGCGTGGGCGACACGGTGACGGACGACAAACGCCCGACGAACCAGGCGCTCCCCGGCTTCAAGCCGTCGCAGCCAGTGGTGTTCTGCGGACTGTTCCCAGTGGACTCGGCGCAGTTCGAAGATTTGCGCGAGGCGATGGGCAAGCTGCGCCTCAACGATGCGTCATTCGAGTACGAGATGGAGACCTCCGCCGCGCTCGGCTTCGGCTTCCGCTGCGGCTTCCTCGGCCTCCTGCACCTCGAAATCGTGCGTGAGCGGCTGGAACGCGAGTTCAATATCGACCTCATCACCACGGCTCCGAGCGTCATCTATCACATGCACATGACCGACGGGGCCATGCAGGAGCTGCACAACCCCGCCGACATGCCGGACGTGCAGAAGATCGAGCGCATCGAGGAGCCGTGGATCAAGGCGACGATTTTCGTGCCGGACGAATATCTCGGCGCCATCCTGAAGCTGTGCGAGGACCGGCGCGGGCGGCAGAAGGAGCTGACCTACGCCGGCAGCCGCGCCATGGTGGTGTACGAATTGCCGCTCAACGAGGTGGTGTTCGACTTTTACGACCGGCTGAAGAGCATCTCGCGCGGCTACGCCTCGTTCGACTATCAGATGCTGGACTACGAGGAGGGCGACCTCGTGAAAATGTCGCTGCTCGTGAACGCTGAGCCGGTGGACGCGCTATCAATGGTCGTGCATCGCTCACGTGCGATGCAGCGCGGCCGCGTCATGTGCGAGAAGCTGAAGGAGCTGATCCCGCGGCACATGTTCCAGATCCCGATCCAGGCGGCCATCGGCGGCAAAGTGATCGCGCGCGAGACGCTGTCGGCGCTGCGCAAGGACGTGACGGCGAAGTGCTACGGCGGCGATATCACACGCAAGCGCAAGCTGCTGGAGAAGCAGAAAGAGGGCAAGAAGAAGATGCGCCAGTTCGGGCGGGTGGAGATTCCTCAGGAGGCGTTTATTGCGGCGCTGAAGATGGACGCGAATTAACCACGCCTAATGATCTCTGACACTGCTATCGTTCCAGGTGGGAGTATTTCTACAAATCCTTGATCGTCGGATAAATTGACAAGTCGCTCCTTGTGTAAAGCCTTCAACGTTTTTTTGAAGTAAGCTTTATTTTCATAATCAAGCCAGCGAAATATGTCAGCGGTTGCAACTCTACCATTTACCGAGGCGACCAAAATCAAGGTTTGTTCTCGAACTGATAAGTCCGTGTTAAGCACGCGCTTCACATCGCCATCATCCCAAATTATTGGAGAGCGGCGTTCGACCAAGCTATCTACTACTCGTTGCGCGTCCTGAACGTCGATCCCATGAAATACACGAACTAGTTCGGCCATAACCCAGTTGCACATGGCTAGCACTAAGGTTGCGTCCATGTGGTTAGGATCAACGTCGCCGCCAACGTGCCCAACACCTCGATTATTCCGCACCTCGTACAAGGCGGGCAAAACTCTGGGTATCAGGATTTGAAAACTTCGAGGAACATTGTTTCGTTTTTCCAGCCCGCGACACGCATCTAAGAAATTGTTCGGTTTAGTCGGTTTTGATGGGTAATTTCCAGCCCCAAACCCTTCCAAGATTGTATAAACGATTTCGCAGAATTTGCCCCCACTTAACTCAGAGGGACTCCATCTTCGCTCCATATAATTGTTCAAGATCGATTGGTACTCGGACATTAAAGGGTCTCGGAGAGAACTAGGGATAGCGGTTAGAAGATTTTGCGAGTTAGTTTGTATGGCCAAGATGCCTTAGCCCTTCCGGAGTTACAAAAAAGCCGTCTTTAGTTTTTTCGCAAAAACCTTTTGAAACATTTTGGTTAAGGCAGTCCGCAGGATTTCCTAGTCGCTTTTGTTGATTTTCTTGGAGTGCTTTGGATACAGCTGATGTTGTTAATATCTTCATGCCCCGCCGACGTAGCCAGTCAGCCGAAACCAAGAAACGTAAATTCTGGTTTCCGTCTGCATTTTTCTCGCGAATGTATGAACCAAGAGCTGTGGTAAAACTCCCTTGTGCTGGCACGTCTTTAGAGTTCTCTGGTTCAATGTCTGTTTTTATAGTTTCTGCCAAAGAAATTACTGAAGCTAACTGCGTAGCTAGCCATTGCTGGTCGCCCTCACCGACAAACTTAAGCTTGCCTATCTGAACGTCTAGTTTTGCGGGTTTGTCTTGTGCATCAGACATGGTCATCTCCTAGTACTAAAATTAGTACTAGCGCTCGCATGATTCGAAGTCGCGGTCAAGGTGCGGCGATCTCATCCGCAAATGCAAGTTGCTAGTGAACCAGAAGGAGAGCGGGAAGAAGTTGCAGCCATTTGAGGCAGGAGGCATCCCGAGGACGCGCATATCACTGCGCTAAAGATGGACGCAAACTGCCTATTCTGCGGCAGTGAGGTTGGCGCGCTTGACACGCTCGTACAGCGACTCGGGCGCGAGGTCGGCGCCGTTCTCCCAGACGAGCGTTTGCCACAAAGGGTCCACTTTAAACTTGCGGAACTCATTTACGTCCTTAAGCGGCTCGAAAACCTCGCCCCGCAGCGCGTCGGAAAGGTCTGCGTCTCCTTGCAGACCGTCGTGAAATTTCAACCACACGCGGTAGCCGCCAGCGTGTTTCGCTTCCAAAACGCGAGCGATCATCAATCCAAACCTCTGATCTTTACCGGCCGCTTTCCGGCGCGGACGTCAACCCAGACCTGCGCCAGTTCGTGCTGGCGAAGTTTGCGCCATTCCTCTACGAGACGCAACGCCGTTCGCGGCAGTGTCCCATCGAGCACTTCGCCGCTCTCAATGTCAATTTTCGCGAAATGCTCCGCATAATTCACATGAAAATGGGGCGGCGGATGATCGTCATAGAACATGACGACGGTGATACCATAAAAGCGCGCGAGTTCAGGCATACGGCTTCGTATCGAAACGACATACTCTGCGCAAGCAATTGACGGCGAAGTGCTACGGCGGCGACATCACACGCAAGCGCAAGCTGCTGGAGAAGCAGAAAGAGGGCAAGAAGAAGATGCGCCAGTTCGGGCGGGTCGAAATCCCGCAGGAGGCCTTCATCGCCGCGCTGAAGATGGACGCGAATTAATGCCAAAAATACCTTTTATTTTCGTGTGCTTGTCATTTCTAGTTTCGCCTGCTATCGGTCAGCAGCTAACGCCGGAGTATTTCGGTCGTTTCATATCTGATAAGGACGCTGACACTTTTCTTAAAGCCTGCTTGGATCGAATCCATCTTCGGAGATGCGGTAGCCGTCGATGTGACGTCGCGACAAGCGAAGAATTAAAGAACCCTCCGATTTCAATAAGTGACGCTCGCGCGGCCATGGCGTTTGCGACGATGGGGGCATGGTCGGAATTTTGTAATCTAGATCAAAAACGCGCGTTCTTCCCGCTAATGACGTTTGCAATAGAAGTGAAGAAATTCAATGAGCGTCAGTTGGCGCTCCTGAGCTTGATCTATGTTGATTTTCAAGCCCGTCAACTCGACGCTTATAAAAAACAAGGTAATTGTCCAGCGGAAGTTAAAGACCGTTTCGATAAGGCATTGCTCCAGTTTAAAAGATAGTTTGGTTTAATTTTAGACCCAGCATGCCGCGCACTGACGATACGACGAAATGCTATGGCGGCGATGTGACCCGCAAGCGCAAGCTGCTCGAGAAGCAGAAAGAGGGCAAGAAGAAGATGCGGCAGTTCGGGCGTGTGGAGATACCGCTAGTCGAGCGTTCATCGCCGCGCTGAAGATGGACGCGAATTGATCAGACATGACACGACGGCTAGCCGGGAAAGTCGCGCTCATTTCAGGCGCAAGACGTGGGATAGGGCTCGCGATAGCAAAAGCTTTTGTCGGTGAGGGAGCTATCGTCTGGTTAACCGACCTTGAGGGCGAAAGCGCATCCCAACGCGCGGCGGAGTTGGGGGAAAACGCGCGAAGCGCCAAGCTCGACGTGCGCGAGGAAGCCGACTGGATCGCCGTCTTTCAAGAAATCATTGCGCGTGACGCCAAGGTCGATGTGCTCGTCAACAATGCCGGAATAACCGGCTTCGAGGGTGATATTGCCGTAGCGCACGATCCAGAGTGTGCATCTTTAGAGGCGTGGAGAGCCGTTCACGCGACGAACCTGGACGGCGTGTTTCTTGGCTGCAAACACGCCATCCGGCACATGCGAGGCTCCGGGCGCGGCTCCATCATCAACATCTCGTCGCGCTCCGGAATGGTCGGCATCCCGACGGCTGCGGCCTACGCGTCCTCCAAGGCGGCTGTCCGTAACCATACCAAAAGCGTCGCTTTGTGGTGCGCTCAGCACGGGTTGAATATTCAGTGCAACTCCGTTCATCCGGCGGCGATCCTCACTCCGATGTGGGAGCCTATGCTCGGCACTGGTCCAGAACGTGAAGCGCGGATGAATGCGCTGGTCTCCGACACGCCTTTGCAGCGTTTTGGCGCTCCCGAGGAAGTCGCCGCTGTCTGCGTCGTGCTTGCGTCAGGCGAGGCCGCATACGTGACTGGGGCGGAAATCAACATCGACGGCGGCTTGTTGGCGGGATCGGTGGCTACTCTGAGTTAGAAGTTCGCGGCAGTTCGGTCGGGTGGAAATCCTGCAGGAGGCGTTTATCACCGCTCTGAAGATGGACGCAAATTAGCTATCTCAGTGCGCGCCGTCGTCCATCCGCCGGTATGCGTAACGCCCACGGATATGCGCCATGAAGCGCCGCCCCTTCGACTCCGCCGCGAGAAACGCCTCATAAACCTCCGGCGGCACGGCCGCGTAGGCGTAAACCGCGCCGCTGACGAACACGACCGTCAGGGTAGCCCGCGCCGGATCGTAATCCACAGCGCGGATCGCGGACGACTCGACCTCCGGCATTGAACACCTCGCACGCGCCCCATTTCGCGCAACGCGGCGCGGAGCCGGTTCGATCCAACGCCCCGCCGCCACGCGCTTTGCCCGTCAGGGTTTACGCGTTTGTCACAAAGCCCCCTAAATCTGGTTGCGATGCGAGTTAATTTCTCCTAAAAGTTGCATAACAGTTTCCGTCAGGAGAGACGCTATGCACAGTCGCCTCACCCAAGCCGTGATCGTTTTCGCTTTAGCCTTCGCAGCCGCCTTACAGACTTCGTCCGCCCAGGATGTCTGGCGCTCGCCGCGCGCGCTGTCGGCCGAATGGCCGCATCTGAGCGCCGACGATTGCCGCGAGTACGGCGCCGCCTATGGCTATCACGAATGCGCAGGCGTGCGGCGCAAGACGGTCGCGGCCGCGCAGCCGAGGCCCAGAACCATCCTGTCGCTGAAAACTCAATCGCAGCACCAGCAAAGCGCCGCTCGCGCCCCGCTGAAAGTTTTGCAAGCCAACGCGCCAGCGATCACAACGCCGCCCTCGCCCAGCAAACGCGTCGCCGCCGCCTGCAGCCAGGAGATGCGCGCGTGCTTCTCGCGCTGCGCCGGCGCGGGGCAAAACGGCGGCGCCTGCGCCTCGATTTGCTCGACAGATCGGGTGTGCGGCTCGCTCATCCGGATCAATTTCGCCCAGTATTTGGACATTCAGACCGAACTCGCCCGTGTGGTGCGGGAGCGGGCGCTGGCGTTGGCATCCCCAACAGAGCGGTAGAGCATGGTAACGCGCTGTCACAGATTCGTGACACGGCGTAACGCAAAGGGGCCCTGACGCTAACTCCTGACAACCCCGGCGTCGCCGGGCAGCTTAGTCAATAGGAGCTTCTTATGAAAAACGTTATCCGCGCCTCGGTTCTCGTCCTCGCAGCTCTCGCCGCCGTCTCGACGGCGTCCGCCATGCCCACCGCTGAAAAAGGCGAAAGCGTTCTTCGAGATGCAACTGCGCAACGGCAACTGACCTTCAAACAAAGCTTTGCGGCGGCGCGCCGTCCTCCCCGCGTCGCCGCAAGCCCGCCTTTAGCCCGCGACGCGGGGCCACGCGTTCGCAGTTTAGGTTGACGCGGATTGCGCAAACGCCATTATGCGCAGAACTTTATAGGTTGAGGCGCATTTCCCTAGCCGCAACCGTCAATCTCAAGGCAGGCTGTAAGCATGGATTTCGCGTCAATCTGGCCGTGGATCGCGTTCAACGTGTTCGTGATCAGTCTTCTCGCACTCGACCTCGGCGTCTTCCATAAGGAGCAGCGCGCCATTCCCGTGCGCGAGGCGCTTTGGATGAGCGCGGGATACGTCTCCCTCGCGCTTCTGTTCTGCGTTGGCCTGTATTTCTTTTACGACCGGCCGGAGGTGGTGCGCGACGGCGTGGTGACGGTCGCGGGCGGCTCCGAGGCGGCGGCGCTGGAGTTCCTCACCGGCTATTTCATCGAATACACGCTCAGCATGGACAACATCATGGTGTTCGTGCTCATCCTCGCGCATTTCCGCGTGCCGCCCGAGTATCAGTTCCGCGTGCTCGTTTGGGGCATTCTCGGCGCACTGGTGTTGCGGGCGCTGTTCATCTTTCTCGGCGCGGCGCTGATCAACGCCTTCCACGGCATCCTCATCGTTTTCGGCCTCTTCCTGATCTTCACCGGGTTGAAAACCCTGTTCGTCGGAGAAGGCTCCCACGACCTGGAGAACGACCGCATCGTGAAGTTCAGCCGCCGGCTCATTCCCATGACCTCGCGCTATGATGGGGAAAAGTTTTTCACGGTCGAGAACGGCAAGCGTGTCGCCACGCCGTTGTTCCTGGTGCTGATCGTGCTGAACTTGACCGACATCCTGTTCGCGGTGGACTCGATCCCGGCCATTTTCGCCATCACGCAGGACACCTTCATCGTCTACACCTCCAACGTGTTCGCCATTCTCGGGCTTCGGGCGCTCTACTTCGCACTCGCGGGCGCGCTCGACAAATTTCATTATCTCCGCCACGGCATCTCGCTGGTGCTGGTCACCATCGGCGTCAAAATGGTCGTGAACTATTTCTATCCGAAGTTCATTCCCACGGAGTTGGCGCTCGGCATGACGGCGACGCTTATCGGCGGCTCCATCATTCTCTCGCTGCTGCGTCCCCCTGTGGATGCGGACGAGGTGGCGCAACCCAGCCCGGCCGATCTTGAGGCCGCGCGCAAAGCCAAGCCCGGGCAGCCGGTTTAGAGCGCGGCATCGCGCGGTAGCGCCGCAGGAGAAGCTTGGCATGACGGCGGACGAAGCCTTTCAGATCTCCTCCGCCGTCCCGCTCGTTGGATGGGCCGCGCTGCTTTTCTTCCCGGGCAGCAAGATTGCGGTGGAATGGGTGGCGCGCATCGTGGTGGCCGGCGTTCTTGCGATCGCTTACGCCGTCATCATTGGCCGCTCATTTGTTTACGGCCCAGGCCTAGACTTCAGCGCCTTCATGACTTTGGACGGCATTCGGGCGCTCGGCGCCGACCCCTGGCTCGCGCTTGCAGGCTGGCTGCATTACCTGGCGTTCGATCTCTTGGTTGGGTGCTGGCAAGTGCGCACTGCCCGCGAGGAAGGCATTCCCCACGCAGCCGTCATCCCGTGCCTGCTCTTCACATTCATGTTGGGGCCCGTCGGCTTCCTCCTGTTTCTGCTCGTTCGCGCAGCCTTCCGGCGGCCCGCCACTCGCTAGGCTAAAAAATCCGTTTCGCAAGGTCTTTACGGCGGATTTTGACGCCATACATCGCAACCAACGCGCAGTTATCGCGCGGATGCGTTTCATGGGGACGGCAATGGACAGAACGGAACAGGACATCATCGACGAGCTTTTCGGCAAACTCGAACAGGCTGAGCGCGGGGATAGAAACCGCGACGCCGGCGCTGAACGGCACATCGCCAGACTGATCGACCGTCAGCCGGCCGCGCCCTACTACATGGCCCAGGCCATCATCGTGCAGGAGCACGCGCTGAAAGAGGCGCAGCGCCGCATCGAGGAGCTGGAGGCTGAGTTGGAGGACGCTCCGGCCCAACAAGGCGCGGGCGGCGGCAGCTTCCTCGGCGGTATTTTCGGCGGCGGCGCTCAGCCGGCCCGCGGGTCAGTGCCGCGCTCGGGCCGCGCGACGCCCGGCGCACGCTATCCGCAGCAAAATCGCGGACGCAGCGAAGAGGCTCCGCTCGAGCAATATCAACGCACCGGCCGCGGAGGCGGATTCCTGTCCGGCGCCGCGTCGACGGCGATGGGCGTCGCGGGCGGTCTGCTGCTCGGCAACATGCTCGGCGGCATGTTCGGTGGAGACGAGGCGAAAGCGAGCGAAGCGAGCGCGGGTCAGAACAACGAACAGAATAACGCCGACAACAGCGACAACGACGCCGATCATGATGGCGGCGGCTGGTTCGGCGGCGGCGACGACATGGACATCTAACGAAAAGGGGAGGCTCGGCCTCCCCTTTTTTATTTGTGCGGTTGAACGCGCGACCTAGAACAGCCCTTCCACAAGCCCCTGCTCGTTGAGTTTGATGTTCATGGCCGAAGGCGTCTGCGGCAGGCCCGGCATGGTCATCACGTCGCCGCAGATCGCCACGATGAACTCGGCGCCGGCCGACAGCCTGACCTCGCGGATGGCGATGGTGTGGCCCGTAGGCGCGCCTTTCGCGTCCGGGTCGGTAGAAAAGCTGTACTGCGTTTTCGCCATGCAAATGGGGAAATGGCCGTAGCCCGCCTTCTCCCACTTCTTGAGCTGGTCGGTGATGGACTTGTCGGCGACGACCTTGTCGGCGCGGTAAAGCTCGGTCGCGATGGTCTTGATCTTGTCGAACAGGCCCATGCTTTCCGGGTAGAGCGGCTGGAAGTTCGACTTTCCGCTCTCGGCGATTTCCACCACCGCGCGCGCGAGATCGGCGATGCCCGCCGAGCCTTTCGCCCACTGATTGCACTCGATCGAGCGCACGCCGACCGTCCGCGTGATTTCGTCGATGGCGGCGATCTCCGCGTCCGTGTCCGACGAGAAGCGGTTGATGGAGACGACGACCGGCACGCCGAACTTGGCGAGATTTTCCAGGTGCCGAAGCAGGTTCGAGCAGCCGGCCTTCAGCGCCTCCACGTTCTCATGCTTCAGCGCGTCTTTTTCGACGCCGCCGTGCATCTTCAGCGCGCGCACCGAGGCCACGACGACCGCCGCCGCCGGGTTCAGCCCCGCCTTGCGGCACTTGATGTCAAAAAATTTCTCCGCGCCCAGGTCCGCGCCGAACCCGGCCTCCGTCACCACGTAATCGGCGAGCTTCAGCGCCGTTTTCGTCGCGATCACCGAGTTGCAGCCGTGGGCGATGTTGGCGAACGGGCCGCCATGGATAAAGGCCGGGTTGTTCTCCAGCGTCTGCACGAGGTTCGGCAGCAGCGCATCTTTCAGGAGCACGGTCATCGGCCCCTCCGCCTTCAGGTCGCGAGCGTAGATCGGGGCGCGCTTGCGGGTGTAGCCGATCACCATGTTGCCGAGGCGGCGCTGCAAATCCGCAAGGTCGGTCGCCAGGCAGAACACGGCCATCACCTCGGACGCGACGGTGATGTCGAAGCCGTCCTGACGCGGGTAGCCGTTGCCGACGCCGCCGAGGCTGATGACGATGTCGCGCAGCGCGCGGTCGTTCATGTCGATGACGCGGCGCCAGGCGATGCGGCGCGGGTCGAAATCCAGTTCATTGCCCCAGTGAATGTGGTTGTCGATGAGCGCCGACAGCAGGTTATGCGCGGAGGTGATGGCGTGGAAATCGCCGGTGAAGTGCAGGTTGATGTCCTCCATCGGCACCACCTGCGCATAGCCGCCGCCCGCCGCGCCGCCTTTCACGCCAAAGCAGGGGCCGAGCGAGGGTTCGCGCACGCAGATGAGCGCCTTTTTGCCGATGTGGTTCAGCCCGTCGCCGAGGCCTACGGTGGTCGTCGTCTTGCCCTCGCCGGCCGGCGTCGGGGTCACGGCGGTGACGAGGATGAGCTTGCCGTCAGGGCGTCCCTCAAGCTCCTTGATGGCGGCGAGATCGACCTTGGCTTTATAATGCCCGTAATTTTGCAGCTTGTCGTGCGGCAGGCCGATCTTGGCGGCCACCTCCACGATGGGCTTCATCTTCGCTTGGCGGGCGATTTCGATATCGGAGCCGATGGACATGGGCGCTCTCCAAAAGACGGGAAAATTATGCTTTATTTAATCGTGAGATCAATCCTTTAGCAAAAGTAAGCAAGCCTGTCAGGCGCTGAAACCGCCTTTTCGGTATGCGGGATGCGCTTGCGAAAAACGCCTGCTGGCGTCGGACGCTGTCGCCCACTGACAAACACGACGCCGTCAGTGCGCGCCTGGGGTGAGCACGTCGCGCTTGCCGGTGCGGTTCGGCGCGGAGACGATGCCGTCCTCCTCCATGCGCTCGATGAGGCCGGCGGCGCGGTTGTAGCCGATGCCGAGGCGCCGCTGCAGATAGCTCGTCGTGGGCCGCTTGTCAGCGAGCACGATGGACACCGCCTCGTCGTACAAGTCGTCGCCACTGTCGCCCTTTGCGCTTGCGGGCGCATCCTCGCCGTCCTCGATCTCCATGGCTTTCGTAACGGCGTCCGAGTATTGCGGCTCGCCCTGAGATTTCAGAAAGCCAACCACGCGCTCCAGATCGCCGTCCGATACGAACGGCCCGTGGGCGCGTGAGATGCGCCCGCCCGCCGCCATGTAGAGCATGTCGCCCGCGCCCAGGAGCTGCTCGGCGCCCTGCTCGCCGAGGATGGTGCGGCTGTCGATCTTGGAGGTCACCTGATAACTGATCCGGCTGGGGAAATTCGCCTTGATGGTGCCGGTGATCACGTCCACGCTCGGGCGCTGCGTCGCCATGATGACGTGGATGCCAGCCGCGCGCGCCATCTGCGCCAGCCGCATGACGCAGTATTCGATCTCCTTGCCGGCCGCCATCATCAGGTCGGCCATCTCGTCGATGACGACGACGATATAGGGCAGCGGCTCGCCCGCGATCTCCTCGCTCTCGTAGATTGGGTCGCCGGACAGCTCGTCGAAGCCAACATTCACCGTGCGCTTGAGCCGGCTGTCGCGCAGTTGCGCATGGGCGATCTTCTGGTTGTAGCCGGAGATGTTGCGCACGCCGAGCTTTGACATTTTCTCATAGCGCGCGTTCATCTCGTTCACCGTCCATTTGAGCGCGGCGATGGCCTTTTTCGGGTCAGTGACGACGGGCGCCAGCAGGTGCGGAATGCCGTCGTACACGGAAAGCTCCAGCATTTTCGGGTCGATCATGATGAAGCGCGCCTCGGCGGGCGTGAGGCGGTACAGCAGCGATAGGATCATGGCGTTGATGCCGACGGACTTGCCCGAGCCTGTGGTGCCCGCGATGAGCAGGTGCGGCATGCGCGCCAAGTCGGCGATGAGCGGTTGACCGGCGATGGTCTTGCCGAGCGCTAGAGGCAGCTTCGATGGGTCGTCGGCGAACTGCGGGCTGGCGAGCAATTCGCGCAGTTGCACCGTCTCGCGCACATCGTTCGGCAATTCAATGCCGAGCGCGTCTCGCCCGGGGATGACGGACACACGCGCGGACGCGGCGCTCATGGAGCGGGCGATGTCGTCGGCCAGGCCGATGACGCGGGAGGATTTGGTGCCGCGCGCGGGCTCAAGCTCATACAGCGTGACGACGGGGCCGGGATGCACGCGGGTGATGCGGCCCTTCACGCCGAAATCGTCGAGCACGCCTTCGAGTGCGGCGGCGCGGGCGAGGAGTTCGTCGTCCGACAGCGCGGCGTTCGCCTTGCGCGGTGGATCGGAGAGCAGATGCAAGGGCGGGAGCGCGAAGTCGCTGGCTTCCGGCGCTGCGGCGTGCGCCTCGTGCGCGCGCCAATCCGGCTCGGCGCGGTAAGGAGCCTGCGAGCGGCTGCCGTCCCACCCCGAAGGTTCGTCGTCCTCGGCGTAGCGCGGCGCCGGGCCGAAATGCGGCTCTAGTCTCGGCGCGGCGACAGGATCGCCAGACGGCGCGTTCTCCGGCTCGCGCAACACCGCCGTCACCAGCTTATCTTTCACGCTCTCCGCCGCCTGCGCGAGCGCCGCGAGCGGGCTTTCGGTCATCCAGTGTTCGCGCGGCGACGGCGGCGTCACCGTCAGGGCCCGGCTACGCCGCCATTTCTGCGCCCAGGATGTGATGCGCGTCTGGAACGCGGCGCGCGGGCTGAATGCGGGGATCGGCTCCGGCTCGTCGTACGGCGTGGGAGCCGCGACGGCGTCGCGCTCGGCCACCGCCCGCATCAGCATCCACGCGCCGCCGGCCGCCGCCACGGCTGCGCCCAGACCCGATGCGACCGACGGCTCGATAAAGCCCCCGAGGCGGACGAAAAACGCGGCGATGACGTCGCCGGCCCAACCGCCAAGGCCATTGGCAAGCAGCCAGCTTTTCGGCGCGGGCAGCGCGCTCGCCGCGCCGCACAGGAGAAGCGATCCCGCAAACCACTGCCCGGCGCGGAAGCCCGCCCCGTGCGCCTGCGCGCCGGTCAGCGCCGCCCAGCCCCAGATCATCGGCGCGGCGAGCAGGATGGATGCGGCCAGACCAAAGCCCTGCATGAGCAAATCGGACAGCGCGGCGCCGAACCGGCCCAGCGCGTTGAGCGGCGGGTTGGCGGTGACGGTGTTGAAGCTCGGATCGTCCGCCGACCAGGTGACGAGGCTGGCGTAGCCGGCCGCGCTGAGCAGGATAAGCCCGGCTCCGAACGCCCGGCGGGCCCAGGCGCGGGCCTCACCGCTCATGAACTCCGGCAGAAATCGGCGGGGCGTTCGCGGCATACCGGACTCAAAGGACATATACACGGCGCTAGCCCATAAGGTTGGCGATCCTCATCAGCGCGTCCGCCGTCACGGCCGGGCTGTCCACCAGCGCAAGACGGATATACCGCCCGCCTGGATTGTCGCCCGCCGCGCCATTTTGAGCAAGATACGCGCCGGGCAAGACTTTAACCCCGCAACCTTTCCAAATGGTTTTCGCCGCCGCCTCGCCGCCGCCTAGATGCGTCACATCGAGCCACAGGAACATGCCGGCGTCCGGCGCGGCGAAGCGCGGCCAGCGGGCGAGGATGCGCTGCGCGGCGTCGAACTTCTCGGCGTAAAGCGCCCGGCTCGCCTGCACATGCGCCTCGTCCGCCCACAGGCTTGCGGAGGCGTGCTGCACGGGCAGCGGGACTTGCGGGCAGGCGACATTGCGGAATTTGAGGAAGTCCGCCAGGAAATCCGCGTCGCCCGCGATGAAGCCCGAGCGCAAGCCAGGGGCGTTCGAGCGCTTTGAGAGCGAGTTGAACACGCAGACATTGGCGAAGTCGCCCGCCGCCTCCAGCCCGCCCGGCGGCGGCGCGCCCAGGTAAATCTCGGAATAGCACTCGTCGAGGAACAGCATGAAGCCGTGCTCGCGGGCAAGCGCGATGGCGCGGGCGAGATAATCGCGGCTGGCGATGACGCCCTGCGGATTGGCGGGCGATGCGAGGTAGAACGCGGCGGCGCGGGCGAGCGTCTCGGCCGGGATGGCGTCGAGGTCGGGCAGGTGGCCCGTCTCGGCGGTCGCGGGCAGGAATGACGGCTCGGCCCCGGCGGCGAGCGCGGCGGCGAGATACGCCTGATAGAACGGGTTCGGCATTAGCACGGCGGGGCGTGCGACGCGCTTTCGTTCCCGTGCGATAAACATGGCGGAGAACAGGCCCTCGCGCGTCCCGTTCAGCGGCAGGATGTGGCGGGCGGGGTCGAGCGCTACGCCGTAGCGCCGGGCGGCCCAGGCTGCGATGCTCTCGCGCAGTTCGGGCGCGCCACCGATGGGCGGATATTTGCTGTAGAGGTCAGCGCGCTCGGCGAGCTTTTGCGCGAGGAGGGCGGGCGGGCCGTGACGCGGCTCGCCGATGGTCATGTCGATGGGGCGCGCGCCCGGCTCTACGCGGTCAAGCAGCGCCCGCAGCCGCGCAAATGGCGATTGAATTCTATCCAGGCTTCCGTGCATGGCGCCGTGATAACCCGACGCCAGCGGTTTTCCAATTGCGCTTTCCAGCGCGCCTATCGGCACCGCGCGTGGCGCATGCAGCCGTAATAATCAGGGTTGTAAAAGCCCCAGTTATCGCCGCAAGCGTAGTGGGCTTCGCGGCAGTCACTGAACGGGTAGCCGGGATAGGGATGCGGATACACCGGATAAGGCGGGACACGCCGGGGATAAGCGCCGCAGGCGTAGCAGCCGTCGCGATAGCCTCGCACATAGTCGCTGTAGGCCAGATGAACTGTCTGGGACGCCTCGGCCGGGCGAGCCGTGGACGTCGGCGCCGCGGCCGAACTCGCAGCTGGCGACAACAGCAACGCCAGCATGAACGCGAATGATACGATCCGGGTTTGCATGGGTTTTCCCTTTTTTGTAGCAGATGCCGAAATGTATCACTTTACTACAATTTTACAAAAAGGCCTCCAAGTAGAGTTAACGCCGCGCCAAGCGTTGGACACGGCGGTTACTTCACCACCTCGCCGTGGAGATGAATGTCCAACCCGTCCACCTCGATGATGCGCTCCACGCGCAGGCCCACCATCAAGTCAACGAGCTTGAGGATGATGAACGTCGCCAAGCCGGACCAGCCGATCACCGCGAGCGCGCCCCAGATCTGGGTCGCGACCTGATCGACATTGCCTTCGAGCGCGCCTTTCGCTCCGCCGAACGCCTCCGCCGCGAACACGCCCGTGAGGACGGTGCCGATCACGCCGCCGACGCCGTGGATGCCGAACACGTCGAGGCTGTCGTCATAGTTGAACGCGCGCTTGACGCTCGTGCAGGCGAACAGGCACGCGAGGCCCGCGACGGCGCCGATCACGAGGGCGCTCCACGGCGCCACGAAGCCTGAGGCCGGGGTGATGGCGACGAGCCCGGCGATCGCGCCCGAGACGATGCCGAGCACGCTTGGACGGCCGAAAAACGCCCATTCGGCCAACATCCAACTGAGTGCGCCGGTCGCGGCGGCGATTTGCGTCACCGCCATGGCCATGCCCGCCGCGCTGTTGGCGGCGACGGCGGAACCGGCGTTGAACCCGAACCACCCGACCCACAGCATGGCGCCGCCGGCGACCGTCAACACCAAATTGTGCGGGGCCATGTTCTCGACGCCGAAGCCGTGGCGCTTGCCCAAGGTGAGCGCCGCGACCAGGCCCGCGACGCCTGAGCTGATGTGCACCACCGTGCCGCCGGCGAAGTCGAGCACCGGCTTGTTGCTGAGAAACCCGCCGCCCCAGACCCAGTGGGCCACCGGCGCATAGACGATGAGCAGCCATAAGCCGAGAAACCAGAGCAGCGCCGAGAATTTCATTCGGTCGGCGAACGCGCCGCAGATGAGCGCCGGCGTGATGATGGCGAAGGTCATCTGAAAAGTCATGAACACGCTCTCGGGGATGCTGCCCGTCAGCCCGTCCTTCTCCAAATGCAGCAGCAGAACCTTGTCGAGGCCTCCGATGAACGCGTTGTATTCCCCGCCGTCGGAGAATGCGAGCGAGTAGCCGAGGGCCGTCCAGAGCACCGTGACGAGGCATAACGCTGCGAAACTCTGCATCACGGTGGAAAGCACGTTCTTTTTCCGGACCATGCCCGCGTAAAACAAGGCGAGGCCCGGAGCCGTCATGAGCAGCACGAGCGCGGTGGCCGACAGCATCCAGGCCGTGTCGCCACTGTTCAGCGTCGTTTGCGCGGCGGCTGGAGACGCCAGGCCGATAAGACCGAGAACGGCCAGGGCGGGCGAGGCGAAGCGGGAACGAACCATGGGGAAAACTCCGGACGAAAATCTTAAAGTTTGAATGACTTTGCGCTGAGACGAAATCGGCCCGGAATACCTCCCGGGCCGATCCAGTTCGTCGCCGCAAGCTGATGGCGCTTGCGGCCCTGTCCACGGCGTCTGCTTACATGTTGTAAGCGCGCTCGCCGTGCTCGGAGATGTCGAGGCCTTCGCGCTCTTTCTCTTCAGAGACGCGCAGACCGAAGATCACCGCGATGACGATGTAGACCGCCAGCGAGCCGATGGCCGACCAAGCGATGGCCACGAGCACCGCCTTCGTCTGGGCGATGAGCTGGGTCATCATGTCGTAAGCGGCGGTGTCGCAGGTGGTGATGTCGCCGTCCTTGGCGCACGAGGTGTAGTCAACCACACCCGCGCCGCCGAGAGCCGGATCGACGAGGATGCCGGTCAGGATGGCGCCGAGGATGCCCGCGACGGCATGGATGCCGAACACGTCGAGCGTGTCGTCATAGCCGAGAGCCGATTTCACCGCCGTGCAGAAGAAGAAGCACACGACGCCCGCGAGCAGGCCAAGCACCAGAGCGCCCATCGGGCCAGCGAAGCCGGAAGCCGGCGTTACGGCCACGAGGCCGGCGACGACGCCCGACACGAGGCCGAGCAGGCTCGGCTTGCCCTTGAACAGCCACTCGATCAGCATCCAGCTGACGCCGGCGCCTGCGGTGGCGATGAAGGTGTTCGCCATGGCGAGGCCAGCGTATTCGTTGGCTTCCAAGTTGGAGCCGCCGTTAAAGCCGAACCAGCCGACCCAGAGCAGGGCTGCGCCGACCATGGTGAGCGTCAGCGAGTGCGGCGGCATGGGCTCTTTGCCGTAGCCGATGCGACGGCCGAGCAGGAGCGCGCCCACGAGGCCCGCGATGCCGGCGTTGATGTGAACGACGGTGCCGCCGGCGAAGTCGAGCGCGCCGAAGCCCCAGATCAGGCCGGATGCGACCGGCGCGTCAGGCGCGGTGGCGATGGCGGACGGTCCAGGCCAGAACCACACCATGTGAACGAGCGGCGCGTAGACGACCGTCGGCCACAGGATGGCGAACGCCACGATGGCGGAGAACTTCACCCGCTCGGCGAAGGCCCCGATGGCGAGCGCCGTGGTGATGGCGCAGAATGTCGCCTGGAAGCAGATGAAAATCAGTTCGTGAATGGCGACGCCAACAGAGAACGTCTCCACTTTCGCGCCGATGGCGACGTTGGCGAGGAACGCCTTGCTCAGGCCGCCAAAATATTGATCGAAGCCTTCCGGCCCGGTTGTGAAGGCGATGCTGTAGCCCCAACAGAACCAGACGATGAGCGCAATGCACTGGATCGCCATAACTTGGGTGAGCAGCGACAGCATGTTCTTGCTGCGCACCATGCCGCCGTAGAAAAGGGCCAGGCCCGGGATCGTCATAAGGAGAACGATGACCGTGGACATCAGCATCCAGGTGTTGTCGCCCTTGTTGACGGTCAGCTCAGGCGCGGTGATGGCGCCTGCGGCCGCCGCGGGGGCTTCCTGCGCCCAGGACGGGTCCACGAGCGTCGCCGTGGCGGCGAGAGCCGCGCCGGCAAAAAGTAAAAAACGATTCAATGCTTGCATTCGACTAACCCCATGTCTTGTTAGAGTGCGGCGTCATCAGTTTCGCCGGTACGGATGCGCACCGTTTGTTCGATAGGCGTGACGAATATTTTCCCATCGCCGATCTGACCGGTCTTCGCCATCGCGGTGATGACGTCGACGACCTTGTTGACCGACTCGCTGGGCACGGCGATTTCGAGCTTGAGCTTTGGCACGAAGGTGACCTCGTATTCAGCGCCGCGGTAGATTTCGGTGTGGCCTTTCTGGCGTCCGTAACCTTTCACTTCGCTGACGGTAAGTCCTTCTATGCCCATCTCGTCCAGGGCCTTGCGCACCTCTTCGAGCTTGAAGGGCTTGATGATGGCGATCACCAGTTTCATATGTTTCTCCGTTCCTCCGGTTGGAGCCCAGCTTGCAGGCTGCTGAACCACGCCCCTTGTGAAAAAGTCATTTGCTCTTTCATTCAGTAGCCAGCGCTACGGCCTTTCAAAACATGTGCCAAACGACGAGCGGCGGCTAAAGCGTTGAAAACGAGCGTCGCCAGCATAAGCGCGCCGCCGTCATCAGGGAAGACACGCGCGCCCCTGCCTTAAATTTGAGCAGAAAGCTTGTTTTGCCTTAAAATTGATCGATGTGTGGTGAAGCCGCCGAGAAAATGGGCGGAAGTCAGCCGCCACGCTTCTGACGGATGAGCCCTTCCTGCGCCACGGAGGCGACCAGAACCCCGTCGCGACGGAAGATGTTGCCCCGGCACAGGCCGCGCGCGCCCTCGGCGGACGGGCTGTCCTGAGCGTAAAGCAGCCACTCGTCCATGCGGAAGGGACGGTGGAACCACAAAGCGTGGTCGAGGCTCGCAAGCATCAGCGCGGGGTCGAACAGGATGCGCCCATGAGCGACGAGCGCCGTGTCGAGCAGGCTGTAATCGGACGCATAAGCGAGCGCGCATTGGTGCAGCGCCGGGTCGTCCGGCAAACGGCCGTTCACGCGGAACCAGATCGTCTGCGCGGGCGGCCGTTTTTTCGGATCGGAGAAGCGGGTGAGATCGGTCGGCCGCAGTTCGATAGGCCGGTCGCGCGTCCAAAAGGTTTTCATGAACTCGGGCAGCGAGGGCAGGAAGCGCTGCTTGATCTCCTCCTCCGTGGGCAGGCTGTCCGGGTCCGGCGCGTCCGGCATGGAGATCTGGTGGGAGAAGCTTTCCTCGCGTTGATGATAGGAGGCTGACATGGCGAAGATCGCCGCGCCATTCTGAATCGCGACAACGCGTCGCGTCGTGAAGCTGCCGCCATCCCGGATGCGCTCAACCTCGTAAATGATTGGGATGGAAGGATCGCCGGCGAGCAGGAAATAGGCGTGGAGCGAATGAACTGGACGCTCCGCGGGAACGGTTCGGCTTGCCGCGACCAGGGCCTGGGCGATCACCTGGCCGCCGAACACCCGCGTCCAGCCGTTTTGGGGGCTGCGGCCTCGGAACAGGTTGGCTTCTAGCGTCTCCAGGTCCAATATGCCGGTCAGGATGTCAGCGGCGGACATGGCGGCGCCTCCGTGGAATGCTTGCTCCGTTGGCGAGTGAGCCGCAGCGGCGCACGCTAGTCAAGCCCAATCGGCCGAGAGGTGAGTCTTGCAGGACAGCGCGTATGACGTGGCGATTGCGGGGGGCAGCTTCGTCGGCCTCACCCTAGCCATCGCCTTGAGCCGCGCCTCGAACGGGGCCGTCACGGTCGCGGTCATCGACAAGGCGGGGCGCGACGCCCAACTGGGCGCGGGCTTCGACGGGCGCTCGGCCGCAATCGCCGCGGCCGCCAAGCGCATGTTCGAAACGCTGGAGATCTGGCCCGCCGTCGCCGCCGACGCGCAGCCGATCCGCGCCATCGAAATCACCGACACCGAACTGGACATGCCGATCCGCACGGCGCTCCTGCGCTTCAACACCGAGCTGCGCGAAGACCTGGCGGCGGCTTATGTGCTGGAGAATGTGAAGCTGCGCCGCGCGCTGTTTGAGGCGGCCGAGGCCGCGCCCGGCGTCTCGCTCATCATGCCTGCGAGCGTCGGATCGTTCTCGGCCGACGACGCCGGGGTCAGCCTGGCGCTCACGGACGGGCGGCTGCTGCGCGCACGCCTCCTCGTCGCCGCCGACGGACAGAAATCCGCGCTGCGCGCCATGGCGGGGATCAAGACGGTCGAATGGGCCGCCGAGCGCATGGGGCTTGTGGCCTGCGTCGCGCACGAGGGCGAACACGACGGCCGCGCCGTGCAGCACTTCCTCCCGTCCGGGCCGTTCGCGATGCTGCCGCTCACTGGGCGGCGCACATCGCTGGTGTGGACCGAGCGCATGACGGAGGCGCGGCGGCTGCTCGCGCTCGGCGCCCCGGCTTTCACGGAGGAGGTCGAGCGCCGCTTCGGCCGGCATCTCGGGCCGCTGACGATCATCTCCAAGCCTTCCGGCTATCCTCTCTCCATGACGCTGGCGCGCGGCTTCGTGAAACCGCGCTTCGCCCTGGCCGGCGATAGCGCCCATGCGCTGCACTGGATCGCCGGGCAGGGCCTTAATCACGGCCTGAAGGACGCCGCGGCGCTCGCCGAAGTGGTGATGGACGCAGCCAGGCTCGGCATGGATATCGGCGCGATCGAAACGCTGCAACGCTATGAGCGCTGGCGGCGCTTCGACAGCGCCACAGGTGCGCTCGCCGCCGCCGCCATCAACCGGCTGTTCAGCGATGGCGGCGCCCCCTTACGCGCCCTGCGCAGCCTCGGATTGAGCGTGGTCGAGCGCGCTGGGCCGGTGAAAGAATTTTTCATGCGCGAGGCGGCGGGTTTGACGGGCTCGCCGCCGCGCCTTTTGCGGGGCGAACAGCTCTGACCCGGTCAGTCGTCCGGCGACGGGTCGATGACGCGCGCCTCGTCCGGGAGCATCACCGGAACGCCGTCGATGACGGCATAGGCGAGGCCGGCCTTTTTGCTGATCAGCTCGCGCGTGGATGGATCGTAGCGCAGCGGCCCTTTGGTGAGCGGGCAGACAAGCATTTCCATCAATTTGGGGTCGGTTTCGCCGCGGTCGTGCGCGCGAGCCTGCTCCGTGTCCGCCATCCCCTTCGCCTAGTGCATGCTGCCGCCGCCATTGTCGGGGGCGGCCATGTCCATCTCCGCGAGCGCCATCAGCACCTCCGAACGGGCTTTCAGGTCCGCCGCCTCCAGAAGCGCCTGCTTTTCCTCCGCGCCGTACGGGCTAATCATCGCGAGCGTATTGATGAGCATCTCGGCGGGAGATTTCTGGATGCTCTGCCAGTCGGCCACGAGCTTGCGCGCTTCGAGATAGCTCTTGAGGATGGTCAGAAACTTGTCCCAGTCGACCAGATCCTGGCCATGGCCGGGGATGAAGTCTTCTTTGTAGGCCTCCGCGCTGACCTCGCAAATCCGATACGGTTTGGTCGTCTGCCGCTCGCTCACCACATCGAAACGCGCGATCCCCGTCAGCGTCACCAGCATGCGGCCGTCGTCCGTCTCCGTGAACGACGTGATGCGACCCGCGCATCCCGTTTGCCGCAGCGAATACGCCTTGCCGGATGGGGATTCCTGCGCGCCGCCCGGCGATTGCGGCTGGATGATGCCGATGATGCGCGAGTCCGAAATGGCGTCGTTCACCATCGCCAGATAGCGCGGCTCGAAGATGTTGAGCGGCAGAGAGGAACGGGGCAGCAGGATGCATCCGGTGAGCGGGAACACCGGGATGGCCCGCGGCAGGTCGCTCGGGCCGCGATAACGGTCTGTCACACCCAAAGATGCATCCCCCAAAAATTCGCCCGGGCCAAACTCTTACGAGAACAGCAGCGACGACAGACGCCGGCGTCCGCTGACCGCATGAGGATCGTCGAAGCCCCAGGCGTCGAAAAATTCGATCAACTGCGTCTTGGCCGCCTGGTCGTTCCACGCGCGGTCGAGCCGGATGATCTCCAACAGTTGTTCAGCCGCCTCGGCGCGCGCATTCTTGGCGTTGAGCGCGAGCGCCAGATCGTAACGCGCCTGGAAGTCGCTCGGATTGCGTTCGACGCGGGCGCGAAGGGTTTTCTCATCCTCGCGGCCGGCGCTTTTCTGCGCAAGAGCGAGCATGGCCCGCGCGCTCGCCAGCGGTGCGGCGCTTTGCTTGGATGTGGGCGCCAAGGCCAGCGTCTGCTCAGCGCGCTTCAGATCGCCGATGGCGATGTAGCATTTGGCCAGCCCGGCGATGGCCTCCACATTCTCCCGGTCGGCCTGTAAAACCGCCGCGTAAAGCTCGGCGGCCGCGTTGACGTCGCCCCCTGCGAGCGCGGCCGCGGCGGCCTCCATCAGATCGCCGTCATCCTCGGGCGCGCCGGCGAGCCGGTCGATGAAGGCCTTCACCTGGCTTTCGGGCAAAGCGCCCATGAAGCCGTCCACGGGCTGGCCGTTCTGGAAGGCGAACACGGCGGGAATGGACTGCACGCCCAATTGCCCCGCGATGGCCGGGTGCTCGTCGATGTTCATCTTGACGAGCCGAACCTTTCCGCCGGCCGCTTTGACAAGCTTCTCCAGCACGGGAGTGAGCTGCCTGCACGGCCCGCACCACGGCGCCCAGAAATCGACGATTACGGGCGTTTTGCGCGACGCTTCGATTACGTCCCGCGCAAATGTCTGAGTGGTGGTGTCCTTGATGAGGTCGCTCTTGCCGTCGCCGTTGGATTTCTTGCCGCCGAATGTCAGCATGTGCGCGCCTTGTTGAGGATGATCTTGGTTCACTTGCGTTAAAATGGTTTCTTGCCCCGCTTTTGGCAAGAAAGGAGTTTGGCGCGTCCACGTGCTGGCGATGCGGCGGAGCCGCGCCCAACGCGGCGCTTGCAAAGGCGGCGGGGATGCGCCATAACTCCCGCCTGTTCGGCGAAAAGCCAGTGTGAGCGGGCGTAGCTCAGGGGTAGAGCATCACCTTGCCAAGGTGAGGGTCGGGCGTTCGAATCGCCTCGCCCGCTCCAAAATTCCAACCATCACCCCGAGACGACTTTCAGCCCCGTTATGGACGCGACAAGCGCGGCGATGAAAAACAGCCGCCAGAAGTTCATCGGCTCGCCGAACGCCACCACGCCGAGCATGACCGTGCCCACGACGCCGATGCCGCACCATACGGCGTAGGCCGTGCCCATGGGGATGGTCTGAGCGGCCTTATCGAACAGCGTGAAGCTGAGAGTGACAAAGAAAGCGAACGCCAGAGACGGCCACAGCTTGGTGAACCCTTCCGCGTAGCGCAGCGCGGTGGTGAAGCCGATCTCGGCCACTCCCGCCGCGATAAGATAGAGCCAGGCCATCTATTCCAGCTCGATCTCGCCTTCGACCACATGATTGAGGCCGCCGTCGCCGGTGAGAGTCATCTTCACCTTCATGGTCCCTGGGCCTTTAAGGCCAGCGTCGCGGACTGTCTTCTCGATCTCCTGCTGCGAGGTCACCCCCACATGCTTCAGAAACTTGCGTAGCGACATGTTGAATTTGCCTTCACCCGCTTCCATTGGATAAGCTCCCGATCTCTTGCTATCGTTTCGTCTTCACTTAGGTGCATGTTCGCGCTCAGGCGCAACCGCAACCTGCGCCGCCGCAGTTGGGGAAACGTTGATGACGCTCCACAGCGTACAACCGCACAACGCCATGGTCGATCCGTTCGGGCGCCATGTGAGCTATCTGCGCGTGTCCGTCACAGACCGCTGCGACTTCCGCTGCGTCTACTGCATGGCGGAGAACATGACGTTCCTGCCCAAGGCCGACCTGCTGACGCTGGAGGAGCTTGACCGGCTCTGTTCGACATTCATCGGCATGGGCGTGCGCAAGCTGCGGCTGACGGGCGGCGAGCCGCTGGTGCGCAAGAACATCATGTGGCTTATCCGTTCGCTGTCGCGCCATCTCGGCGGCCCATTGGAGGAGCTGACGCTGACGACGAACGGCAGCCAGCTTTCACGCTTCGCGGGCGAACTGGCGGAGGCGGGCGTGCGGCGCATCAACGTCTCGCTCGACACGCTGAACCCGGACAAGTTCAAGGCCATCACGCGCTGGGGCGACTTCGCCCAGGTGATGCGCGGGATCGACGCGGCGCAGGCCGCCGGACTGCAAATCAAGCTCAACGCCGTCGCGCTGAAGGGCGTGAACGAGTTCGAGTTCGACGACATGATCCGCTTCGCGCACGGCCGCGGCATGGATTTGACGATCATCGAGACCATGCCGCTCGGCGACATCGACGGCGACCGCACGGATCAATATCTCCCGCTGTCCATCGTTCGCGCCCGGATGATGGACAACTGGACGCTGGAGGACATCCCCTATCGCACCGGCGGCCCGGCGCGTTACGTGCGCGTGAAGGAAACCGGCGGGCGCATCGGTTTCATCACGCCGCTCACCCACAATTTCTGCGAGAGCTGCAACCGCGTCCGCATCACGTGCACCGGCACGCTCTATATGTGCCTCGGCCAGGAGGACGCGGCGGATTTGCGCGCGCCGCTGCGGGCGAGCGCCGACGACGGGCTGCTGCGCCAGGCCATCGCCGAGGCGATATCGCGCAAGCCGAAAGGTCACGATTTCATCATCGACCGGGGCCGCAACAAGCCTGCCGTGGCGCGGCATATGAGCGTCACCGGCGGCTGAACGAGGGGAGGGGGAGCATGCGTGCGCTTGGCTGCCTGTGCGTCGCGCTCATTTTTAGCGCGCAATCGGCTGTCGCGTTTCAAGGCGATGTGACCGGCGACTATCTGTGCGAGGGCCGCAATGCGAGCGGCGGCGTGTATCGCGGCGCCGTGACAATCGTTCGCAAAGGCGACGTGTATCTCGTCGATTGGCGCATCGGCGAGCGCGACACCTACAAGGGCATCGGCGTGCTGACAGGCGACGTGCTGTCGGTGAGCTATTACGGCGGCATCACAGGCGTCGTGGCGTACGCCGTTGGCGACAACGGCGTTCTTGAGGGCAAATGGGCCGTGCTTGAGGGCGACGGGCGCGTCTTTCAGGAAACGCTCAGGCGGCGCTAAAGCTCGGGCTTCGACATAGGCACGTTGTCGACGGGCTTTTTCGGCGCGCCGAGATCGCGTGCGGCCGTCAGTTCGAGCGTGGAGAGTTTGCAGTCCTTGTTGGCGTCTGCGATGGTGAAAGCGGGGTTTGGCCTGTCGACCAATTCCGCGCGCTCGACACGGCCGTTGCGGCTGGCGTCGTAGTATTTGAAGTCAACGACGGAGAACATGCGGTCTGTGTTTTCGAGCGTCTTGAACTCGTCCGGGCCAAGAGCGCCTGTCCGGCCGCGATCCGCCGCGTCAAACAACTCGCCAGCGTAAGCTTTCCACTCCTCGCATGTGACCACATTATCGCGGTTCGCGTCCCAGCTCGCCGCAGCCGTCAGGAACATGCGATCCTCGTCGCTGCGGGAGCCGCCGCCGCACCCAGCCAGCGCGACGCACGCCGCCACGCACGCGATGATCCGCACCTGTTTCATGCCCGCCTCCCGCGATTAGTCTTGAAAGGGAAGCGCGTGATTTTGCGGCGGGGCAAGCGAAATTGACGTTTTCCCCGGCAGTTGTGGCTACTCGATCACGAATTTGGGGACAGTGCGCTGCGCACTCTCCGCCTGCGACCAGGCCGCGGCGGCGATGTCGCGATAAATCTTCGCATGCGGGGAGCCGGGGTCGGTGGCCACCAGCGGCAGCCCGGCGTCGGACTTCTCCCGAATGTCCATATGCAGCGGTATTTCGCCGAGGAACGGCGCGCCGAGCCGCTCCGCCTCAGCGCGCGCGCCGCCGTGGCCGAAAATGTCCGAGCGCGTTCCGCAGGATGGGCACAAAAAATAACTCATGTTTTCGATGATGCCGAGCACAGGCACGTTGACCTTGCGGAACATGGCGAGGCCTTTGCGCGCGTCGATCAAGGCGAGGTCCTGTGGCGTGGACACGATGATTGCGCCCGCCAGCGGCACTTTCTGGCTGAGGGTGAGCTGCGCGTCCCCGGTGCCGGGCGGCATGTCGACGACGAGCACATCCAGCTCGCCCCACGCCACGTCCGTCAGCATCTGCGTGACCGCCGAGCCGACCATGGGGCCGCGCCAGATCATCGGGCTTTCCTCGTCCAGCAGGAAGCCGATGGACATGACTTTCAATCCGTAATTCTCCATGGGCTTAAGTGTGTTCGAGCCGATCAGCTCCGGCTTGCCCTTGAGCCGCAGCAGCTTTGGCACGGATGGGCCATAAATATCCGCGTCCATGACGCCGACCGACAAGCCGTTCGCCTGGAAGCCCAGCGCCAGGTTCACCGCCGTCGTCGATTTGCCCACGCCGCCTTTGCCTGACGCGACCGCGATGATGCGCTTGACTTGGCCAACGCCCTTGCCCGGCGCAGCGCCCGCCGTCTCCGCCGTCAGCGTCACGGTTGCAGCGGCAACCCCTGGCAAGGCGCGCACGGCCTGCTCCGCCGCGAAGCGCACCGGCTCCAGCGCCTTGGCCGTCTGCGGGTTTGCGTAGAGAGAAAAGTAGACGCGGCCTGAGGCGATGACGACCTCGGAAACGAGGCCGGCCGACACGATGTCCCCGCCGCCGGGCGCCTTCACCTTGCGCAACGCCTCCAAAACCCGCTCTTTCGTCGCCATGTCCGAATTCACTCCGCTGATCCCGAAAACACCATTAAGCTTGAAGTCATGACGCGCAACACCGTTTCCAAGGCCCTGCCCGAGTTCGCCGTCACGCCGGATGTGGACGATCCGCGTCTCACCGCGCTCGTCACCGGCCGCGATCACACCGGCGCGGAGATGGAGACGTTCGTCGTCACCGAGAAGCCGCTGACCCTTTACCTGAACAGCCGCGAAATCGTCACCATGATGACAATCGGCGATCACCCCGAGTTGCTCGCCGCTGGCTATCTGCTCAATCAGGGGATGCTGAAAAGCGCCGCGGACATCGAGCGCATCGACTACGACGACGATATTTCGACAGTGGTCGTGCGCACCCACGCCGAGACCAGCTTCGAGGACAAGTTGGCCAAGAAAACCCGCACCTCCGGCTGCGCGCAAGGCACCGCGTTCGGCGATCTCATGGAGGACTTCGCGAACGTGCAGCTGAACGCGGAGGCTCGCGTGCGCGCCTCGGAACTCTATGCGCTGCAAAAAAAGATCAACACGGCGCCGAGCCTCTACCTGAAGGCCGGGGCCATCCACGGCTGCGTGCTGTGCGAGGGCGAGCGCCCGCTGATCTATATGGAGGACGTGGGGCGGCACAACGCGGTTGACAAAATCGCCGGATACATGGCGCTAAACGGGGTCAGCGCGGACGACAAGATTTTCTACACGACCGGGCGGCTGACCAGCGAGATGGTCATCAAGACCGTGAAAATGGGCATCCCCATCCTCGTCTCGCGCTCCGGCTTCACGGCTTGGGGCGTCGACCTGGCGCGTCAGGCGAACCTGACGCTCATCGGCCGCATGCGCGGCAAGCGCTTCATCGCGCTGTCGGGGCTGGAGCGGCTGGTTTACGATTTGCCGCCGGAGGCGTCCGGCGAAGAAGAGACGCGCCACCGGCGGAAGGCCGCTTGGGGCCACGAGGATTGAGCGCGTCCCCCTTGGTGCAAACTCGCGCTGAGCCGGTGCAGCGCCATTCGTCCATGTTGATGATGTTGGGGAAAAACTTGCATTCGAGCGCAGGCGGGGTCACCTTGCCGACCTCCATGCCCTGACGCCGCATCAGCGCCTTTTCCTCCTCGATCTGCCGGTTGAGGCTGCGTTCGGCGTAAAACCTCGCCGAGCGTTCGCCCAGGCTGACGATGTCGGTGGAAAGCGGCGTGCACTGAGCCGGGGCGGCCTCCGCGACGGCGCTCATCAAGGCCAGCGCAACGATCGTCCGCAGCATGCCGCTCCCCCTCTGTCTCTGACGCAACCCATAAGCGAAGGCGCGGGCCCGGGCAAGCGGTCAGAACGACCATTCGCGCGACTTGGCGACCAGGAAATCCCGGAAAACGTTCACCCGCTTGGAGTTTTTCATCTCCTCTGGATAGACGAAGTACGTGTCCAGCACAGGCATGTCGACCTCGCCCAGCACCTCGATCAGCTCCGGTTCATCGCGGCCCACATAATCCGGAAGCACGGCGATGCCCAGCCCGCGCAGCACGGCCTGCTTCAGCGCGTAGATGCTGTTGATGCGGAGCACCGGCTCGCGGGCGCTCGCGCCGTTGCGGCCTGCGGTTTCGAGGAAATTGATCTGCTTCAGCGGGTTTGGCACGCCGCCGTAAGTGAGGATGCGGTGGTTGTCCAAATCCTCAAGGCTTTTAGGGTGGCCGGCCCGCCGCACATAATCCGAAGACGCGTAAACGTGATAATGCACGGTGAATAGGCGCCGGCGGATCAGATCGCTCTGGGTCGGCTCGGCGAACCGGATCGCCACGTCCGCCTCGCGCATGGATAGGTCCAGTTCGTCGTCGAACAACAGCAGATGAAGCCGGATGTCGGGGTAGAGCTTGATGAACTCGCCCAGCCGCGGCGTAAGCCAACCGGTTCCAAGGCCGACGGTTGTCGTCACCTTGAGCGCCCCGGACGGCTTGTCCTTGCTGTCGGCCAGCATGATCTCGGTGCTGGCGAGCTTCATGAATACGTCCTGCGTGGTGCGGAACAAAAGCTCGCCCTGCTCGGTCAGGATGAGGCCGCGCGCATGTCGGTGGAAGAGGGGCACGTTGAGGTCGCGCTCGAGCGCGCTCACCTGCCTGCTGACCGCCGATTGTGAGATGTTGAGAGCCTCGCCCGCATGCGTGAAGCTGCCCGCCTCGGCCGCAGCATGAAACACGCGCAACTTGTCCCAGTCCATCACAGCGCTAAATCCCGCCACTGTTTAGTTCGCGTTTACTCCGCGGCGCTTTTGCGCTCGTGCAGGGTAGCGAGGTAGCGCTCGGCGTCCAGCGCCGCCATGCACCCCATTCCCGCGGCCGTTACGGCCTGACGGTAGGTCTCGTCCGCCACGTCGCCGGCGGCGAACACGCCCGGAACGCTGGTGTCGACCGTCCCCGGCGCGACCTGGATATAGCCGTTCGGGCGCATGGCGACCTGGCCTTTGAAAATCTCCGTCGCGGGCGCGTGACCGATGGCGATGAAGACGCCGTCCATGGGCCGCTCGTGGATCTCCCCGGTCGACACGTTTTTAAGCCTCACGCCGGTCACGGCCGTCGGCCCGCTTTTGCCCAGCACCTCGTCGAGAACGGTGTTCCAGACAACCTCGACCTTAGGATTTTTAAATAAGCGCTCTTGCAGGATTTTCTCAGCTCGAAAATGGTCGCGGCGGTGGATCACGGTGACCTTCGCGGCGAAATTGGTGAGAAACAGCGCCTCCTCGACCGCCGTGTTGCCGCCGCCCACCACCAGAACCTGCTTGCCCTTGTAGAAAAAGCCGTCGCAGGTGGCGCAGGCGGAGACGCCATAACCCTGATACTTCTGCTCGCTCTCCAGCCCCAGCCATCGAGCCTGCGCGCCCGTGGCGATGATGACCGCATCGGCCGTGTAAACCTGCCCGCCGTCGCCCTTCATCACGAACGGCCGGCGCGAGAAATCCACCTCCATGACGTGGTCGGACACGATCTCGGCGCCCACATGCGCGGCCTGCGCGCGCATCTGCTCCATGAGCCATGGCCCTTGGATCACGTCGGCGAAGCCCGGATAGTTCTCCACATCCGTGGTGATGGTGAGTTGGCCGCCCGCCTGAATGCCCTCGATGACCAGCGGCTTCAACATCGCCCGCGCGGCGTAAATCGCCGCGGTGTAGCCGGCGGGGCCGGAGCCGATGATCACGAGAGGTGCGTGGCGCGCTTTCATGGGGAAAAACCCTGTGTTGCAAAGCAAAATTTAACGTCGGCGCAGGCGGCTTACAAGACGGCCTTAGGCTTAAGGCGAAGGCTCAGCCCGCCGCGCGCCGCGCAGCCCGCCATCGGCGCATGATCTCGGCGGCCACGTCGCCGGCCGCATCGAGGGGCGCGTAGCTCCAGGCGCCGAGACCATCGAACGCCTCGGGCGCGTCGCGCGTCACGCCAAGACCTCGCATCGTCTCGTGAAAGCGCTCGAACTTTGCGCGCCCGCCTGAGGGATGGAATACATAAACCGGCCGTCCCGTCGCCGCCGCTTCGCCCGTCATATTGACGCTGTCGCTCGTCACAAGAAACAGGTCGGCGCAGGCCAGAAACTGGGCGTATGGGTTCTCGCCAGTCCCGCTCCAAACAATGTGGGGGGCGGCTCCCACGGCGCGCTTGGCGCGGGTGAGAAATTCAGCGGGCGTGCGGCGCGAACCGGTCATCATGAAGCTGGCGCCGAGCTTAGCGGCGGAGCCGAGAAGCCGCTCGAAGCGGCTCGCGTCGCCTGCGCTGTAAACATAGGCGCCGCTCGGGCCGCCGATCAGAACCGCGATGCGCGGGCTTGGCAGCGCCGCGAACTTTTCCGGCGGATGCGCGGCGATTGCGGCGAGACGTTGCGGCGTGAAGCCGTGCGGCGCGACCGGCGTGTTGATGACGTTGGGGCCGCGGAGCTTGTCGTGGAGCGGCGCCCAGATGAGATCGGCGGTGCGCGCGCCGATGCGCGGATCCTGGAAGGCGACAGTGAATGTCTCGCCGTAAGCCGCCCAATAGATGGCCCGCAGATAGGGGATCGTCGTTCGGCCCGCCGCGAACACGAAATCGGGCCATGGCGGGCGGAATGGGCTGGCGGCGCCGCCCGGGCGTTTCGCCGGGCTCACGGGCACCCATGGCGCGAAGATGCGGCGAAGCCCGCGCGGCGCGACAGGTATAATTTTGTATTGCAGGCCCATGGCCTCCGCCACGCCGGTGGTGATGGCGAGATGACCGGCTTTTCCATCGGAGATGATCCACCCGCGCAAGGCTTGCGCGCATGGCTGGGAGCGGCGATAGTCCATGGCGGCGCTTGGCATGCGGAGCCTGATTCGTCGTAACAATCCCGCCGTTGTAACAAATCCCGGCGGGAGGACAAGCTGCAGCGCAGCAAACCGGAGGCGGCGCGTGAACGCCCTCAAGCTCGACGCCATCGACTGGCGCATCCTCAGCGAACTTCAGCGCGACGGCCGCATGACCAACGTGGAGCTGGCGAGCCGCGTGGGGGTGTCGCCGCCCCCTTGTCTGAGGCGGGTGCGCGCGCTCGAAAAAGCGGGCTTCATCGAAGGCTATCACGCGCGCATCAACGCCCGAAAGCTCGGCTTTGAAATCACCGCCTTCGCCATGGTGGGCCTGGCCAGTCAGACCGAGGCGGACCTCACCGCCTTTGAGGCGCGGGTGCGCCAATGGGACATCGTCCGCGAATGTTACATGATGTCGGGCGAGGTGGATTTTGTGCTGCGCTGCCTGGCGCCGAACCTGACCGCCTTTCAGACCTTCATCATCCGCGATCTGACCGCTGCGCCGAATGTGGACAGCGTGAAGACCGCGCTCGCCATTCGCGAGGCGAAGTTCGCGCCCGGCGCGCCGATTGACTGATCACTTTCGCGTTATTGCGGGGGCGACCTCGGTCGTCGCGGTTATCTAACGAGGTCCCTCAAAAACGCTGTCGCACCGGCGCAACACCCCAGCCGAGAAAACGCCATCTGGTTGTTGAATGCAACCTGGACTTGGTAGCATACAATCCTAACGCGCCGCATCATCCGCTAAAAATACGGGAGTTGCGTCATGCGGTATGTTGGATTTGCGTTGTTGGCAGCGATTTGCGCCAGCCAGGCCGCCGCTCAAACTTCGCTCTCGCCGCGCAAAAGCGAGGCGACGATCCGCCAAAACCACGAGGAGGACAACTGGCATTCCTCCCGCAACGTGAACAGCGACTGGCCGCGGCTGAGCAAAGAGGATTGCCGCCGCTACGGCGCGCAGTACGGTTACAGCGAATGCGCGTCGGAGCCGCAACCGCGAATCCCTGCTAGGGACGCCGCTCAAACCGCCGCGCCTCTCCGCCCTAGCGCCGCGACCACAACCACTCAACGCCAGAGGCCGCAGCAAAAACTGCTATCGATCAAAACGCCGCTTGCGCTGCCGCCTTTGCCCCAGCGACGGCCTGCCCTCACGATCGCGCAACCCGCGGCGCCGCGCCTCACCGACGATGAGGCCATTTCGCGCCTTGTTATGATCACCTTTGCTGGCAAAGCCGGGCAGGACGCGGACGTGGCCGACCTTCGCCGCCGACTCACCGCGCGGCAGGCGGGCGGCATAGTGTTGACGGCCGAGAATGTGGACGCGCTCGAGCAGGCGCGCGCGCTCATCGACGATTTGCGGTCGGCGCAGCCCCATTCGCTTGCAGCGCTTGAGTTCACCGGCGCGCAATGCCCGGCGACGGCCGCGCAACTCGCCGAGCCCGCGCCGCTCGCGGCGATGGGACGAAGCGCTCCTCAGGATGCGCACCGGGCCTACGCCAGCGTGGCCGAATGTCTGTCGGCGATGGGCTTTGACATGAATTTCGGCCCCGTCATGGGCCTGGTGGACGCGAGCACTGGCGAGGGTGAGGGCTTCGGATCTGATCCCAAGCACGCCGCCTCCTTCGCCGCCGCATTCACCCTCGGTCACAAGGATGGGCGCGTGCTGACCGCGTTGGGCAGCCACCGCTTGAAAGACAAGGCCGGACAGCCTCTGGAGGGCGAGGGCCGGATAGCGGTGTACCGCGAGATCGTCAAACGCCAGCTCGGCGATGCGTTCACTGTTGCGGGGGCGCATGCGCAGACCGCCGTCGCCTCGCTGCGCGGCGAGTTGCAATTTCGGGGCGCGGTGATCGCCGACTTCACCGGCGAGGACATGGCTGCCGGGCGCGAAGCTTTGCAAGCGAAGATCGTCGCGGCGCTTGCCGCAGGCGTCGACATGGTCGTGGTGCGTGCGTCCGCCGATCCGGCTTTGGACGCGGCAGGCGCAGCATCGGAAGCGATCGCCGAAGCGCTGAAGACCGGGCGGCTCGACCGTGCGACCTTCGACGCCGCCGTGACGCGCGCCAGCGAACTCCGCGCGAAAGCCGCCGCACAGCGTCAGCCCAAGGCGATGGCCGCCGCGCCGGGGCCCACGTCGCAGTAACGGCGGGGCCCTATGGGCTTACAAAGCGGCGCGGCGTTCAACGAGTCGGAACGGGCGTTTCGCCGCGATAGTCGTAAAAGCCGCGGCTGGTTTTGCGCCCGAGCCACCCGGCCTCAACATATTTCACGAGCAGAGGGCACGGCCGATACTTGCTGTCGGCCAGTCCTTCATAGAGCACCTGCATCACGGAGAGGCAAGTGTCCAGCCCGATGAAATCGGCCAATTGCAGCGGCCCCATGGGGTGGCGCGCGCCGAGACGCATGGCCGTGTCGATGGCCTCGACCGAGCCGACGCCCTCATAGAGCGTGTAAACGGCCTCGTTGATCATTGGCTGCAGGATGCGGTTCACCATGAAGGCCGGGAAATCCTCCGACACCGCAACGGTTTTGCCGAGGCTTTCGGCGAACACGCGGGACGCTTGGAAGGTGGCGTCGTCGGTGGCGATGCCGCGGATCATCTCGACAAGCTCCATGACCGGCACCGGATTCATGAAGTGCATGCCGATGAATTGCTCGGGCCGGTCGCTGGCTGAGGCGAGCCGCGTAATGGAGATGGACGAGGTGTTCGTCGCCAGAATGGCCTCCGGCTTCAGGAACGGACACACCGACGCGATGATCTTGCGCTTAATTTGCTCGTCCTCGGTCGCCGCCTCGATGACCAAGTCCGCGTCGGCGAAGCCGTCCAAGCTTTCCGCATAGCCGATGCGGGCGAGCGCCTCATCGCGCTGGGCGGTCGTCATTCGGCCCTTGCCGATTTGCCGCGCCATATTGCCGTTGATGGAGGCCATGGCCGCGTCGAGCTTGTCGCGCGTGAGGTCGTTGAGCTTGACGGAGAACCCCGCGACCGACACCACATGGGCGATGCCCTGCCCCATCTGGCCCGCGCCGATGATGCCGATCTTCTGGATCTTGAGAATGTCGCGGGCGGATTTCGCGGCCGACGCCGAGGAGATGGAGGGTGGGATCATCTGGTTCATCTGAAAAACACCACGGCGCTTTCGCCGTTAGGTCCTCGCTTTGTCCAGTTCGGTTTCAAGCTCGGGAAGGATTTGGAAAAGGTCGCCGACAAGGCCATAATCCGCGACCTGGAAGATCGGGGCTTCTTCGTCCTTGTTGATGGCGACGATGACCTTGGCGTCCTTCATGCCAGCCAGATGCTGAATGGCGCCTGAAATTCCAACCGCGATGTAAAGCTCCGGCGCGACGACCTTGCCCGTCTGGCCCACCTGATAGTCGTTAGGGGCAAAGCCGGCGTCGACCGCGGCCCTGCTCGCGCCGACCGCCGCGCCAAGCTTGTCGGCGATGCGCTCCAGAATTTTGAAATTCTCGCTCGACTGCATGCCGCGACCGCCGGACACCACCACGCGCGCGGCGCCGAGCTCCGGACGCGCGCTTTGCGACAGAGCCTCCGAAGCGAACGCCGACAGCCCGAGGGGCGAGGGCGGCGAGATGGTTTCGATCGAGGCGCCGCCGCCGGTCGCCGCGGCGGGAAACACCGACGGCCGCACGGTGATGACGAGCGGCCCGTCGGGCGCCTCGACGGTCTGGATCGCGTTGCCGGCGTAGATCGGGCGCTCGAAACGGTTCGGCGCCAGCACGGCGGTGATTTCGGACACCTGAGGCGCGTCGATAAGCGCCGCGACGCGGGGCGCAACATTCTTGCCGTCGGCGGTGGCTGGGGCGACGAACGCCGTGTAGCCCGGCATCAGCGCGACGACGAGATTGGCCGTCTCTTCGGCGAGCCTATGTTCGAGGTGCGGCGCGCTGGCCGTCAGCACCTTGCGAACGCCAGCAAAGCGCGCAGCCTCCTCGGCCACGGGGCCGCAATCGCGCCCGGCCACGAGGATGTCCACGTCGCCGCCGAGCGCCAGGGCCGCGCTCAGCGTTTTGGCCGTCGCCGCGTTCAGCTGGCGATTGTTGTGCTCGGCGAGCAGCAAAACGGCCATGCTAGATCACTCCCGCTTCGTTTTTCAGCTTGTCGACCAGCGCCGCCGCGCCAGAAACTTTCACGCCGCCCTTGCGCTTCGGAGGCTCCGCCGTGGAGACGATCTTGAGCCGGGGCGCAAGCGGCGTTCCCAGGCTCGCCGCGGGGATTTCTTCAAGCGGCTTTTTCTTGGCCTTCATGATGTTCGGCAGCGAGGCGTAGCGCGGCTCGTTGAGGCGCAGGTCGGTGGTGACGACGGCGGGCAGGTTCAGCGACACGGTTTGCAGGCCGCCGTCCACTTCCCGCGTGACCGACGCCTTGCCGCCCTCGATCACGACCTTGGACGCGAACGTGCCCTGCGGCCAGCCGAGCAGCGCCGCGAGCATCTGGCCCGTCTGGTTGCAGTCGTCGTCGATGGCTTGCTTGCCCATGATGACGAGGCCGACGCCCTCTTTCTCGACGACGGATCTCAGCAATTTGGCGACGGCGAGCGGCTCGACCGCCTCATCCGTGAGCAACAGGATGGCGCGATCGGCGCCCATGGCGAGGGCGGTGCGCAGAGTCTCCTGCGCCTTCTGGGGCCCGATGGAGACTGCGATAATCTCCTCCGCGGCGCCCGCCTCCTTCAAGCGGACAGCCTCCTCGACGGCGATTTCGTCGAACGGGTTCATGGACATTTTGACGTTGGCCGTGTCAACGCCGCCGCCGTCGGACCGCACGCGGATTTTCACATTGTAATCCACAACGCGCTTCACCGGCGTCAAAATCTTCATGCATGCTCCAGACATGGGTGCGAGGCCAACACGGGCCTTCGCATCTGCGAAATATAGGGCAGTATGAAACGTTGCGTCATGCGGCGCAACAAAAACCGGATGTTAGCGGTTAGACGCCCGTCGCGCGGTCGAACAGGGGCACGCCCGGCCGACGCATGAACACGACGAGCAGCGCTCCCGCGACGAAGCCGCCGATATGCGCCCACCATGCCGTCGCGCCACCCACATTCATCACCACGTTGACGATCTGGAGGAGCACGATCCAGACGCTGAGAATGAAGCCGGCGCTGAGGCGGATTGGGAATTTCATCAGCACGAGGCACCACACCCTCACATTGGGATGCAGCATGAGATAGGCTGCGATGACGCCCGCCACGGCGCCGCTCGCCCCGATGAGCGGCGAGTCCGAGGTGGACTGGGCGATGGTGTGGACGAGCCCGGCGAAGATGCCGCACAGCAGGTAGAACAGCAAAAACTTGGCGTGACCCATGGCGTCTTCGACATTGTCGCCGAAGACCCAGAGGAAGGCCATGTTGCCGATCAGGTGCAGCCAGTCGGCGTGGAGGAACATGTAGGTGATGAGCGTGAGGCCTTCTGGCGGCGCCCATGCCGAAGGGACCGCGCCGTCGCTGGCGGGCGCCAAAGCGGGCGCGCCGAGCAGCTCCCGGGGCACCACGCCGAGGCCGGCGATCTGCTCGAAGGTCATCGCAGCGACGAGATTGAGCATGCCCATCTCGAATAAGGCGAAGACAAGCACGTTCGCGATCACGATAGCGATCGTTATATACTGAAATCCTAAGCTTTTGAGCGCATTGGCGTCCCAGACCGGCACGAACATCAAGACGCTCCCGCGTAGGCGTTACCGATTGGCGCCAGGCTTCCAGAGCACGTCGCGCGCGCCCTTGTCGTTCACGTGCCGGCTTGCGACGAACAAAAAGTCTGAAAGGCGATTGACGTATTTCATCGCCGGCTCGCCGACCGCGCCGGGCGTGAGCGCGGCAAGCTCAACCATGGCGCGTTCGGCGCGGCGCACGACGGTGCGCGCCACATGGAGCGCGGCGGATTGCGGGGAGCCGCCGGGCAGCACGAACGAGGTGAGAGGGCGCAGATCGGCGTTCAGCCGGTCGATTTCCTGCTCAAGCCGGGTCACCTGCGTGTCGATGATGCGGAGCGGTTCGCGCCCGCCCGTGTCGGCGTCCGGCGGGACGCACAGATCGGCGCCAAGATCGAACAGGTCGTTCTGGATCAGGGCGAGGATCGCGTCGAGATCGGTCTGCGCATCGGTTAAGGTTTGGCGCGCGACGCCGATGAACGCGTTGGCCTCGTCCACCGCGCCGTATGCGCTGATGCGGGCATCATGTTTCGACACCCGGGCGCCGCTGCCGAGGCTCGTGACCCCCGCATCGCCCGTGCGCGTATAAATTTTCGTGAGTACAACCATATCGCCCGGATTTCAGCCTTCACCATTTGTAGCCGAGCCGGACGCCTGCGTTGGTCAAACCGTCATTCTCGCCGCACAGACCCGCATTCGACATGTGATCGACCGTCAGGAGGATACGCCATTGCTCCGACAGGGCAACGCCCAAAGACGCCGATTCGCGGAAATTGAACGCGCAGCCGAACGCCGCATCGTCCTTGTCGTCATGAGGGCCGTCGTGCAAGGCGCCGCCGAAGCTGGTTTCGACGAAAATACGGTCGGTCAGTTTGGTATCCCAGGTGAAGCCGAAATAGCCCATGCTGGTGTCGCCGCTGAAGCTCACGGTCGCCCCGAGATGCGGACGCGGCATGAGGAAATGATCGAGAAAATTGCCGCGCTCGTGGCCGACGCGCCCGAACAGGACTTCTGCGTTCAAGTCCACTCCGTCCTCGCTGTTCGACTCCTCCGCATCGTGCAGGAGCAATCCGAAACGGACCTCGTCAATCGTCGGAAATGGCGCCGTTTTCTCGAAGTTGTCCAGGAAACCGGCGGTGGCGGGGCTCGCGATCAAGGCTGCGAGGGCTAGCGCTTTAAAGCTTACGGCCAGCAGAAATTTGGAGTGGGAACCGACCGCGATCATCAAAGCCTCGTCGTCACGCAATGCGTGTATAGAAGCCTGTTGCGTCGCGTCAGTCAAACGCGTTGGGGCGGCCGCACCGAAATCCTCGGCGGCCGTGAGAATTTTACAACGAGAGGCGAAATCGCCGGCGCCGCTCAGGGCGTGCGGCCGCTGAAATAGATCGCCGCCATGGCGATGACGATGGCGATGAATTGCAGCCCAACCCGCCACCGCATCAGCTGCTGACTGCGGCCCGGGTTGTCGCCGCGCAGCATCGTCCACAGGCCGAGGGTGAGCACGATGGCGACGGCCGCCAGCGCGATGGGGATGATGTTGTTGACGATCTGCTCCATGGGTCCTGCGTTTATGATATAAGGTTTAGGCCTTGCGGCCGGCGATCAGCCAGTAAATGAAACCCGCGGCGAACCCGGCGGTTGCGACGATGGCCAGGTATTGCCCCGATTGATCTTTAGCGCCGGACACAGCAAGCGGCGCCATCGCCGCCGTGACGCCGCCCGCCGCGACATAATACAACACCGAGCGGATGTTGAGCGCCTCGCCGATGACGACGGCGACGATGCACGGGGCAAGAACGGCGGCCGGGGCGGAGATGAGCGCGTAGCTCATCTGGTCATATATCTCGGCGAAGGCGTCCGGCGACATTTCTCCGGCGAACTCCCGCTCCACCCGCTGCGCCCAAAACGGGCCGCCCACCCAGAACAGCACGACGAGCGCTGTCAGCGCCCCGAAAATCACTCCGAAAATGACGCTGAACACGCGCCCGATGAACGATGCGATCATGATGACCTCGGCCCGAAGCCCGCTCTCATGCGGCCGTGATAGACCCGCGCAGGCTCGCCCGCAACTTCTCGCTCGCCGACTTGAGTTGCCCGCAGGCCGCCATGATGTCGCGCCCGCGCGGCGTGCGTATGGGGCTGGCGTAACCGGCGCGGTTCACGACTTCGGCGAAGCGCTCGATCTGCTCCCAGTCCGAGCACTCATAGGGCGCGCCGGGCCACGCGTTGAACGGGATGAGGTTGATTTTCGCCGGAATGCCAGCGAGCAGCCGCACCAGCTCCTTCGCCTCGGCGAGGCTGTCGTTCACGCCCTTCAGCATCACATACTCGAAGGTGATGCGGCGTGCGTTCGATAGCCCCGGATAGGCGCGGCAGGCGGCGAGCAGCTCGGCGATGGGCCATTTGCGGTTGAGCGGCACCAGCACGTCGCGCAGATCGTCGCGCACGGCGTGAAGCGAAATCGCGAGCATTGTGCCCGCCTCGGCGCCCCAGCGGCCGATCATTGGCACGACGCCGGAGGTCGAGAGCGTGATCCGGCGCTTCGACAGCCCGAGCCCGTCCGGGTCGGAGGCGATGGCCATCGCGGTCTTCACGTTGTCAAAGTTATACAGTGGCTCGCCCATGCCCATGAGCACGACGTTGGTGATCTTGCGCTCAGCGTCCGGCAGGCCGCGCTTGTCCGACGCCTCGGCGCCCGGCCAGTCGCCGATGCGGTCGCGCGCGATGAGGATTTGGCTCGCGATCTCGCCCGCCGTCAGGTTGCGCACCAGCGCCTGCGTGCCCGTGTGGCAGAAGGTGCAGTTGAGCGTGCAGCCGACCTGGCTGGAGACGCACAGCGTGCCGCGATCCGCTTCCGGGATGTAAACCGCCTCGACCTCGGGCGGGCGCTCGCCGGGGCGCGATGGAGCGAGCCGCAACAGCCACTTGCGCGTGCCATCCACCGAGATTTGCTCGGCGGCGATCTCTGGCCGGGCGAGCGTAAAGGCGCCGTCGAGCAGCGCGCGCGTCGCCTTGCCGATGTTGGTCA
The DNA here is from genome assembly GCA_033764775.1 of Hyphomicrobiales bacterium. Taxonomy (GTDB): domain Bacteria; phylum Pseudomonadota; class Alphaproteobacteria; order Rhizobiales; family Rhodomicrobiaceae; genus JAWXCE01. The sequence goes on from JANRIQ010000020.1 coordinate 79,773, forward strand.
TCGCCATAAAATCGGTCGAGCCGCGCACATACATCCACGACCAGAGCTGCGCCGCGCGCATGCGCGTCTCCCGGTCGGGAACGCCCGCGCGGCCGATCGCGGCGGCCAGTTCGCTGCGGTCGAGCCCGATGAGCGTCGACCGCGAAACCTCTCGATCGGGCTGAACGCGAACGGCGGGCCGATCCGCTTCGCGCGCTGCTAGGTTTGCGTCCAACGCTGCGCCGCCTTTCCGCCCGGGGCCATCGTCACGGGCACGCCTGATCCATGCGCTTCACCGCAGCGCCGAAGCCCGAGAGGGAGTATTTGTCCGTCGTCTCGGTGCCGCGCGCCGACACGCCTTTCACCAGCATCACGGTCTCCGCGCCGTTCGTCATGACCTCAACGAGCCTGCGCTCCCGAGCAGGGTCTTTGATGAAGGCCTTGTCCTGCCGGGGAAAGAACTCGAACTCCTCCGCGCCGACGATGACCGTCACCGAACCGTCCTGTTTCAGCGGGTAGCCGATGGACACGCTGGCTTCGTTGCGCACGCCATCCTTCGGCCACGTCGTCAGATAGAAGTGGATCGGTCCACGCTTGGCCTCTTTCGGCAGCTTCTCCTGCGGGATGGCCGCTGCAAAGCATAGCTTGGAGCCGCCCGCCTCATGGACATATGAGTGCCAGTCGTCATGCTTCTCCAGAAATTTCGCCGGCGGAACCACCACGACGGGCTTGGGCCGGGGCGGCGCGACAGGCGCAGCGCCCGGCGCGACCGCCGGCGCGGCCGCTGCGGCGGGTCCGGCGGGCGTCGCAGGTTTAGGCGCGGGGCGCGCGGCGGGGGCCGCTCCGGATGCGGGCGGGGTGGTCTGGGCCACCGCCTGTCCACAAACAAAACAGAAAATCGCAAACACGGACGATGTGATTCGCATGCACCTGATCCAGCGTGTTGTTGGCGATGGCGGTTCCGATCTCATCGTATGTATATCTCTTTCGGCCGTGACGCCACAGGCCAGGGTGAAATTTAGACCTCTGGTTTGCCTGTGCGTCGAAAGGACGGCCCGAAAACGTGCTCCGGTTTGGCCTCTGAGGGACCGCCCTCGCCGACGGGGCGCGGCGCCGCACGGCCCAGGCTCACCGCGCGGTCATACATCACGATCGCGCCCGCCATGGCGACATTGATGCAAAACGCTGTCGGGATTTTGACCACATAATCGCAGCGCGAGACCATATCCGGCGACAACGAGCCGCGCTCCGGGCCGAGCACATACGCCGCCTGCAGCGGGTGGCGGAAGCTTGGCAGCTCGATGGCGTCGTCCGTCAGCTCCACGCCCACGAGCCTGCAGCCTTTCGGCAGGCGCATGTCGTCCGGGCCGGCCCACTCGTAAATCGGCAGATGCGTCTCCGCTTTCGATGTGTCGGATCGGAAATCGGCGGCGCGCACCGGCGCGCTCACGGTGAAAAAGAAGCTCGCGCCGAACGCGTGGGCGGAGCGGACGAGGTTGCCGACATTGAGCGGCTTGGAGATACGCTCCGCGCCGATGGCGAAATAGCCGCGCATGACGTCCTGGCGAACCGGCGCGGCCGGCCCTACCCTTTTTGCAAAACCACCGTGATCCGGCTGGGGTATTTCTGCCACGCGCCTGTCGCGGCGTCCACTACGCCGAGGTCGAGCAGGAAAAAGCTTCCCACGGTGGCGGCGGAAAGTTCAGACGACAGAACCTCGGTCTTGGTCTGATAGCCGGGCGCGGAGCAGGTGAATTCAAGATTTTTCTTGGACTTGGACAACGTGATTTGGCGCCGCTCAGGGGTCGAAAAGCCGACGTTCTCACCGTCGCGCCTGACCTCGCACGTGCCGCTTGCCGGAACCACTTCAACCTGGATGGTTTGGTCAACGCCTTCGACAATCGTCGCGCAACCCGCGAGCGGCATGATTAGGGCCAGGACAAAAATCTTTTGCATACGTCATCCTTAAAAATGTTCGTCACTCATATCGTCTGTCGGGCGCGCGCTCTAGTGAAACAAAGACGCACGTTCCAGAAAATTTGATATTTATTGGGGAACTTTTTGAAGCAGCGTTTTCATTGTTCATCTGACCGGTGAGAAGGAGAGTCAATGCGGGCGATGTTATCGGATGGCGTAAGCGGAACGGCGGGGCTGGCGCTGAACGACATCGCTCCGCCGCTGGCGGGGCCCGGCGAAGTTGTGCTGAGCGTGCGCGCGGTCGCCCTCAACTTCTTCGACACCCTCATAACCCGCGGCAAATATCAGGAAAAGCCCACCGCGCCGTTCTCGCCGGGCGGGGAGGTCGCCGGGGTCGTCGCCGCACTCGGCGATGGCGTCACGGGATTGGCGGTCGGCCAGCGCGTAATGGCCTATGTGCGGCACGGCGGCTGCCGTGAAGCGCTGGCCGTCTCGGCAGAGGCCGCGATCCCTATCCCGGACGGCGTGAGCGACGAGGCCGCCGCCTGCCTGTCCATCACCTATGGCACGGCGATCCACGCGCTTTCGGATCGCGCCGCGCTCAAGCCCGGCGAAACGGTGGCGGTGCTGGGCGCTTCGAGCGGCGCCGGTTTGGCGGCGATCGAGGTGGCGAAGTTAATGGGCGCCCGCGTCATCGCCGCCGCATCCTCGCCCGAGCGGCTAGCCGCGTGCCGCGCCCACGGGGCTGATGAGGCGATCGACTATGAAGCCGAGGATTTGAAAGCCGCGCTGAAGGCGTTGACCGGCGGCCGCGGCGCGGACGTGATCTATGATTGCGTTGGCGGCAAGCACGCCGAGCCGGCCTTGCGCGCCTGCGCGTGGGAGGGGCGCTATCTCGTGGTCGGGTTCGCCGCCGGCGTGCCCAATCCACCGTTCAACCTGCTGCTGCTGAAAGGCTGCGCGGCGCTCGGGGTGTTTTTCGGCGAATTTGTCGCCCGCGCGCCTCTGCGGCATAGGGCCAACATGGCGCTCGCGCTTGGCTGGGTCGAAAGCGGGGCCCTGCGGCCCCACATCCACTCGGTCATGCCGCTTGAGGATGCGGCGACGGCAATCGGCATGCTGGAAGATCGGGCCGTCTCGGGCAAGATCGTGCTTAAACCTTAGCGCTGTTACCGGTTTTTACAAAAAGATACCTGCACGCGGCGCCATGACGGCGCAGAAGCCGCAATTCCATCGTATATGAAGCGGCAGGAGGCGGTGCGCATGGATCGCAAACTGGATCAGTCGTCGGTCAGGGATATCGAGCAGGTGCTGGGCGTCGGCGCCGGCCGGCCGAACCCGTGGCGCAAGCGCGCGCGGGCCATCCTCATCATGGGCGCGGTCATCGGCGCGGCGGCGTACTGGTTCACGCGCCCGCCGGCCCCTGTCGGCCCTGGCTATGTGACGGAACCGGTCGCGCGCCGGGATTTGATCATCAGCGTGACCGCGACCGGCATCGTCGAGCCGACCAATCAGGTGGAAATTTCGAGTGAATTGTCCGGCATTGTGCGCGCCGTGTTCGTCGATTTCAACGATCAGGTGAAAGCCGGCCAGCCGTTGCTCGAACTGGACACGGTGACGCTCAACGCCCAGGTGGCGCGGTCCCGCGCGTCGCTCGCGGCGGCGCGGGCGCGGGTCGTGCAGGCGAAGGCGACCGTCGTGGAGAAAGACGCGCAACTGAAGCGAACATCGGCGCTCGCCGACCGAAACTTCTCATCCCAAACCGCGCTTGAGGCGGCGAAAGCGGAATTTGATCGCGCCGTTGCATCCCAGGCGAGCGCCGAGGCCGATGTGGAGGTGGCCGAGGCCGAATTGAAGCAAAACGAAACCAGCCTCTCCAAGGCGCGGGTCTACTCGCCCATCGATGGGGTGGTGCTGAAGCGCTCAGTCGAGCCGGGGCAAACGGTCGCCGCTTCCTTTCAGACGCCGATCCTGCTGACGCTCGCCGAAGATTTGCGCAAAATGGAGCTGCGCGTCGATATCGACGAGGCGGACATTGGCAAGGTGAAGGAAGGCCAGACCGCGACATTCACGGTCGAAGCCTACCAGGAGAAAACTTTTCCCGCGCAGATCAGCCAGGTGCGCTACGCCTCCGAGACGGTGGACGGCGTCGTGACCTATAAGGCCGTGCTCGGTTTCGACAACGCGGAGCTGCTGCTGCGCCCCGGCATGACGGCCACGGCGGACATCCTCATTGAGCGCATCGAAGGAGCGCTAACCGCCCCGAACGCCGCGTTGCGCTTCCGGCCGCCCGAGACGCCAAAGACCGGCGGCGGACTGCTTTCGCGCCTGTTCTTCCGCATCCCCCGAGCGCCTCAACCCGAGCCGGAGCCGAAAGGCGGGATGCGCACGGTCTATACGCTGGACGGCGCCGCTCCACGCCGCGTCGAGGTGCGGGCGGGCGCGACGGACGGCGCCCACACCGCGATCCTTAGCGGCGATCTGGCGGAAGGGCGCCCGGTCATCATTGATGTGGCGGAGCCGAAGCGCTGAGATGCCCGCGCCGGTGGTTGAGTTCCGCAAGGTGGCGAAGATCTACGGCGCCGGAGACGCCGCAGTTCGCGCGCTGGCGGGCGTCGATCTCACCATCGCGGAGGGCGAGTTCACCGCGATCATGGGGCCGTCCGGTTCCGGCAAATCGACCGCGATGAACCTGCTCGCCTGCCTAGACACGCCAACCTCGGGCGAATACCTGTTCAAAGGCGTGAGCGTCGGCGCCCTCACCCGCAATCAACGGGCGCTGCTCCGGCGGCATTATCTCGGCTTCGTGTTTCAGGGCTTCAACCTGCTCGCGCGCACCACGGCGGCGGAGAATGTGGAGTTGCCGCTCGTCTATCGCGCCATGCCGTCGGCCGAGCGCCGCGCCCGCGCCATGAAAGCGCTCGACCTGGTGGGGTTGAAGGGCCGCGAAAGCCACACGCCCGCGGAGCTGTCCGGCGGTCAGCAGCAGCGCGTCGCCATCGCCCGCGCGCTTGTCTCCGGCCCGGCGGTGCTCCTCGCCGACGAGCCGACAGGCAACCTGGACAGCGCGCGCAGCCGGGAGATCATGGAACTGCTCACGAGCCTCAACCACGACGAGGGGCTGACCATCGTCATGGTGACGCACGACCCGGTGATGGCCGCCTATTGCCGCCGCATCGTGCATGTGGAGGATGGGCGCATCGGCCGCATCGAGGAGCGCGGCTGATGCTGTGGGAGACGATCAAGCTCGCGCTGCGCTCCATCCGCCGCAACGTGCTGCGCTCGTTCCTAACCGTTCTCGGCGTCATCATCGGCGTGGCCGCCGTCATCACCATGGTGACGCTGGGGCGCGGGAGCACCATCAAGGTGCAGGACGACATCGCGAAGCTCGGCACCAACCTGCTGGTGCTGCGTCCCGGCCAGACGCCACGGGGGTTTGGCGGCATCCAACAGGCGGCGAAAGCGCTGAGCGTAAAGGATGCGGAGGCGATCAAATCGCAGGTGTCCGGGGTGCGTGCGATCGCGCCGACCGCCTCGCAGAACGTGACGGCGGTTTACGGCAACCAGAACTGGAACACGGCGCTGAACGGCGCGGACGGCGGTTATCTGGAGGCGCGCGACTGGCCGCTGCTCATGGGCCGCGCCTTCAACGACGCGGAGATTCGGGGCGGGCTGCCTGTCTGCGCCATCGGCACGACCGTCTGGCGCGAGTTGTTCGGCGCGTCCGACCCGATCGGCGCGTCGATCCGCATGAAGAAATACGCGTGCGAGGTGATCGGCGTGATGTCGTCCAAGGGCGAGTCGAGCTTCGGCCTCGACCAGGACGACCTCATCATCACGCCGCTCAAAAGCTTTCAGCGGCGGGTCGCCGGCAATCAGGACGTCACCCTGGTGTACATCTCGGTGGAGGATGGCCGCTCGACGACCAAGGTGCTCGCCGACGTCGTGGCGCTGATGAAGGAGCGGCGCAACATCACCGGCGCCGAGGAGCCGGATTTTTTCGCGCGCGATCTGAAGGAGATCGCCGACACGCTGTCTTCGACCACCGTAGTGCTGACCGGGCTTCTCTCGGCCGTCGCGGCGATCAGCCTGCTCGTCGGCGGCATCGGCATCATGAACATCATGCTCGTCTCCGTCACCGAGCGCACGCGCGAGATCGGCACGCGCCTCGCCATCGGCGCGCTGGAGGGGCAGGTGCTCATGCAGTTTCTGGTGGAGGCGGTGGTGCTGTCGCTGTTCGGCGGGCTGATCGGCGTGACGCTTGGCCTCAGCCTGTCATGGCTGCTCACCGGGCTCCTCAACGTGCCCTTCGTGCTCGACCCGGCGATCATCGCCATCGCGTTCGGGTTCTCGGCGCTGGTCGGCGTTGTGTTCGGCTATTTCCCCGCGCGCAAGGCGGCGCGGCTCGACCCCATCGAAGCGTTGCGGCACGAATAGTTGCGTTTTTGCAACGCAATGCGCCTCATATTGGAGCAATCGATGATTTTTTAATCTAAATAGACTAAAGTACTCCCATCGCGCGGGGGGAACGCATGCGAGTTATTTTTTTATGTATGCTTTCAGGGCTGTTGGCCGCGCCTTTTGCCATGGCCGATGATGCGGTCAATCCGTTGACGGAACCCAGGTGGACCCGCGTCGACGTGATCGTAGGCGTCGACAATCCCACTGTCGGCGAAAACCAAGACGGCCAAACGAAAGATGAAGGCTCGGAAAACGAGCCGCCGACGAACGGGGATGGAACCATCTGCCGCGATTGCTGCAAGCAATCATGCGGCGACAAGCTGACCATCGTCGGCTCGGTCAAAGGCGGCGGCGATCTGACGTTCGAAGACATCAAGACCTTTCCTTTTTTCATCGACGAGAAAAGTCAGACCGTCGTCTTCTTCAATCAATCGACCACGGCTTTCTCCGGCGAGGGGGCGTCGTTCTCCGATCTCACCTCCACCATCAACGCCGCAGTGCACAATCGCCTGAACACCAACAGCCCGCCCAACAGGCTGTGGGCCGTGGCGTTCGGCGGGGCGCGCGAGGACGGCCCGTCCGAGGCCGATTACGGCGGCGTGATCGCGGGCTTCGATGCGCCAGTAACGGCGCGCGTGCGGGGCGGGTTTCTTGCGGGCTGGTCCGAAACCGAACAGCGCGAAGCAGGACTTCACAGGATCGACGCCGACGCCGCCTTTATCGGCGTCTATGGGCGCGGCGCTTTGGGGTCGGTGTTCGCCGACATGATCGTCACGGCGGGCGCCACCGGAAACGACAGCCGACGCCGCATCCTCAACCCGCTGGCTCCGGGCGGCGTCGAATTTGCGAGCGGAGACTATGACGGCTATTTCGTCAATCCCGAGCTGCTGCTCGGCTTCAAGGCGCAGCCGTTGAACGGCCTCACGCTGCTGCCGACACTTAGCCTAGCTTACGCCGGGCTGCACCTGGACGGGTTCAGCGAGCAAGGCTCCGCCGCGGCCATTTCCCTCGACGAGCGGGACATCCATCTGCTGCTGGCGGACGCCCAAATCGAGCTGGAGAAAAAATGGAAGGAAGGCGCCGAAACCTGGCGTATTTCCGGCAAGGCCGGGGTGAAGGCCCGCGCCAATGCCGGCGAGAGTTCGGCGAAAGGCGTGCTGGCCGGCGCCACGAGCTTCCGGATCGACCTGGACGACGACACGGCGGTCGCAGGCTATGTGGGCGGGGGCGTATCGTATGCGCCGTCTCCGCATTTTGAGATTTTCGCAGGCGGCGAAGCGGCCGCCGAAACGACCGGCGCCTCCGTCCTCACAGGCCGGATCGGCGGCAGCGCCAAATTCTGAAAAGCCGCGAGAGCGAAGTGTTGAGGGCCGCGTGGCCCACCCATGTTGACCTTTCGCTGCGCCCCCGCGCCCGTGACCGACCCCATCGTGGCGCTGCGGAACGCATAAATTATCCGACAAACTTCTCCTCTTGCGCGGCCAGACGGATGAGATCGACTTGCCGCGACACCCCGGTTTTGCCGAAGATACTGGCGAGATGCGTGCGCGTGGTGTTGACGGAGACGCCCAAAGTGTTGGCGGCCTCCGCCAGCGTGCGGCCCGATAACAGCTCGGCGAAGACATTTCGCTCGGCGGGAGTCAAGCCGAACCTCAGCGCAATCTGCCGCGCGCTCGCTTGCAGGTCGGCAGCCTGGCCGACGAAGATCGCAGCGACCGCGGCTGGCTGCAACTGAGTGCGATAGTCCCCCCGCGCAAGCGGCAGCACATGCGCGACCGTGGGCGGGGCTTCGGGCGGCGTCAACATCACGGCGAGACCGGTTTTGCCGAGTTCCATCTCGTTTCGCGCAGCCACCTTCACGGCGGCTTCGAGTTCCGATGCGGCGCGAGGGCGAGTCGCATACAGGTTTCCGCCCGTGACAGTAATGAGGTCGCCTGCGCGCGACATCGCTTCACCCGCCGTGTTGGCGTGCAGGATGCGGCCGTTCGCATCGACGATGAAGACGGCGTAGCGGAGCGCGTCAAGAGTCTCTGCCAAACGGTTGCGCTCGATGGTGCGCACATCGAGCACGTTGCTGATCATGACCGCTCGACGCACATGCGGAATGATGAGACGCGCCAGGTCAATCTGCGCATCGGTAATTGCGCCCATATCTTTGGGAAATCCCATATCCAGGCGCGCCTGACGGTCTGGCGCGTGAAGGAGCATCATCGACATAATATCGCCAAGCCCGCGCGGCGCCGCCCACTGTTGGAGATAAGGCGAATTATTGCGCTCTTCCTCTGTTGAAAAACGCGACAACGCCATGGGTTCGTCGAAAGACGTCCATCTGGCTAGATTTTGTTCGAGATAGATTTGCTGTTCCGCAATGAATGGGGCCTGGGTCACCATCCAGTCTGGTTCCAAACCCACGAACTTGCCTAGCATGAAACGGTGTTCTTTCGCATCGACGAGTGCGATAATTGCGTTGGCCGAACCGAACGCGGTTTTTATATCTGCTATGGTCGTGTCCCAGCGGGAAGGGTCGATGGCGCAGTCATAGATGCTCTGAACTAGAGCAGAAAAATCATGCAGAGGGATGTTTTGCATAAACGACTTTCTTTAATAATGAAGAATTGACGTTCATATGTGCATTCGAAAGATTTTTCATTATTTGAATAATACCTTGAATTGCATCAATACAGTGTCCAAATTTTATAACCGTAAGTTTCTCGAATAAACTCGGCTGCATGCTGAGTGGCGCGCAACCAAGGATTGAGCTTTCAAGTTTTTACGTGATGAAAAGATGCATCTCCATGTGAACGGCATCAGAGATTAGTTATATAAATCGAATTTTATAGGTGCGCCGCATGCATATGCATGAGGCGCACTTCTTATAGGTAGGCACTCGCTCCTAGTCCTGAACGTGATTCGCGTCTCTCGTTATGTC
>JANRIQ010000007.1:0-1872 GCA_033764775.1 Hyphomicrobiales bacterium
TGGAGTAAAACCAGGTACGCGAGTCGGTGGCCATCGGCATCTCTCTTCTCAACGCGGCGTCAGAATGTCCGTAGTGTAGCGCACGGCGTCGCCCTGGGACAAGCCCGTGCGGTTCTGGCGCGGTGCGCGGGGTTGGTGTGATGGGGCATGAAGGTTCTTTATGTTGCGAGACATTTAAGGGATGAGTTTTGGGCGTACTTCAAACGAGTTTGTTGACCGAAAGAAACACACATTGAATTCCGCGAAGAAGTTCACCTGACCGAACAATAGCGGAACGTTTTCTGCCCTTGTCCAGGCAAATGCCAGCTGCACGGGTGCCAGATTTCCAATGATGCAGTTGAGTAGAATTCCGCGTGCTTCATACTGAGCGAGATTGCCGGAGAGTCGCAGCCCTGTACGCGCTTGATCCCAATCCCCGCCAAGCGACAAACCGAGGGCATAGGGAAGCACGTTGACATCTGCGCCTGTATCCAACAGGCCCTGTGCCTCAATCCGCGTATCGCGATAGGAAAGCGTTAGGGGTAGGATAGGGCGCACGGCTGTCTCACTGAGCGCGTTGCGAACGGTCGTGTAATGAAACCGCACTGCGTCAACCATTCTTGCGTCGATCTTCCTCAAGCATGTCCATCAGAATTGCCGCCGCACTCGGCGCATCATACGGCGACCAAACTTCATACTCTCTCGAAGTGAGCAGTGCTTCTTCTTGCGCAAGCTGCTCGACGAGCATCTGAACGACCTGGAGCTTTTCAGCTCGATTGAGCTTGTCCAACTCCTGCTTCAACACATCGGTCAACATTCCATCTGTCCTCGTCAAATCGTGTTCCCTATTTTACAGAATAGGTGTCGGCCTTAGAGAGCCAATGATCGCCATGCTTCGCGCCGTGATCGTTCGCGCCCGCCTACACCCACACCAGCTCCGGATGTTCGATGCGCTCGGCGATGCTCGCCAGAAGGCGGGCGGCGGGCGCACCATCCGTCGCGCGGTGGTCGAACGTCAGCGAAAGATGCATCTGCTCGCGCAGCGCCACGCCGCCGCGATACGCCGACGGCGCGCTGACGATGCGCCCGACGCCCAGGATGGCGATCTGCGGCGGATTGAGCACCGGCGTGAAGGCATCGACCCCCAGCGCGCCCAGGTTGGTGAGCGTGAAGCTGCCGCCGCTCAGCTCGTGTGGTGCGAGCGCGTCGGCCTGCGCGCGGGCCACGAGGTCGGCGCGGCGTGCGGCGCATTCTGCCAGGCCCAGCGCCTCCGCCGAACGCAGCACCGGCACCACCAGACCGCGCGCGGTATCGACCGCCAGCCCCATATGCACATCGTCATACAGCGTCAGCGCTTCACCGTCGAACGTGCCGTTGAGCGCGCCGTGTTCGCGCAGCGCCCGCGCCGCGATCAGGATGAGGAAGTCGGTGTACGTCGGCCGGGCACCCCCTTCAAAGCGCGGCAGCAGGCGTTCGCGCAGGGCGACCAGCTCGGTCGCGTCAACCAGCCGCGTCAGCGTGACCGGCACGGCGGCGCGGGCGTTGGCCTCCAGGCGGCGCTGGATGGCGCGGCGCAGCGCGCTCAACGGCACACGGCGTACGCCAGGGGCGGCGGCCGGTTCGCGCGCACTGAGCGCCGCCTCGACATCCGCACGGCGGACAATGCCGTCGCTGGCTGGCAGCTCGGCGGGGTCCAGCGCGTGCTCGGCGGCCATCCGCCGGGCGACGGGCGTCAGCCGGGGGGCGGGCGCAGGCGCGTCGCGCTCTGCCAGGTAGGCGCGCACATCGCGCTCGACGATCATGCCGCGCGGCCCGGTCGGTCGCATGTTCGAGAGCGCTGCGCCCTCGCGGCGGGCGAGATGCCGGGCACGCGGGCTGGCGAAGATCCAGTCG
>JANRIQ010000013.1:0-1636 GCA_033764775.1 Hyphomicrobiales bacterium
GCGCGATCCGCGACAACGAAACCGCCGCCGCCGCGATGGGGAAAGACGTCGAGGCGTTCCGCCTGCAAGCCTTCGTCATCGGCTCGGCGTTCATGGGGCTCGGCGGCGCGCTCACCGCGCATTACCTGAAAGTGCTCACGCCCGAAGCCAGCGAGCCGCTCTACGCGACGTTCCTCGTCTGGGTGATGCTCATCGTCGGCGGCAGCGGCAACAACCGGGGCGCCGTGCTCGGCGCCGTGCTGATCTGGCTGCTGTGGACCGCGAGCGAGCTCGTCACCGGCGCCCTGCCGCCCGAATGGGGCGTGCGCATCGCCTACGTGAAGATGTTCCTGGTCGGGCTGCTGCTCGTCGTGGTGCTCCAGGTCTTCCCGCAGGGCCTCTTGCCCGAGCGCCCGCCGAAGCTCGCCGGCGAGAAGGCGGCGGGGGCGTAGCGGGCTCGCCGCGCCGGACCAGATTCGCGCGCGACACCGGCATTCGCGGGCTTTCCCGGGAAAATCCGGGCTTCTGGCGCCCCTCGGTCCGGGCTTTTCCGGGCATCCGGCACCGGCATTTCCGGGCTTTTGCCGCGGCCCGACACAGGCATTTCCGGGCTTTCCCGGGCTTCGGCGCAATCAGAATGCCATTGCAGGCTCCGCCTCTTCGCGACTCCGCGTGGCACTGCACTTTCGGTCGGCGGTGTGACGCCCCCTCCCCCTCTGGCGTAAACAAACGTAAACAAACGTCAACATCCGTAAACATGCGACGCGCGCATCGCGGCGCACAGCGGGCCGTGGCGGCGCCGGTACGGGCGTTCGACCCTGCTCGAAGATGCTGCAAAACGAAGCGGGCCACCTGGCCGTCGCATCGGGTCGCACCGCGGCGGTCCGGAACCGTGCGGCGACGCTTACGTGATCGACGATGTCAAAAGAGCCGCGCGCGAAAGCGCGTTGCCGCGCTCCGCCCGCTTGGTCCAACCGGGCCATCGGCCGCGCACATAGAACATTTAGAGAACAATGTCAAGGTCCGGCCGCACGGGCGAAACAGCGGCCCTCTTTGGCGCTGCGCAAACGAAAAGCCCCGCGCCGTTGCCGGCGCGGGGCTTCCGCCGATCCGTGTCGCGATGCGTCTAGCGCAGCGTCGCGATCTTGTTGTCCTTGCCGCCCTTGATCTCGTAGACGTCGACGACGCCGGAGACGTCGCCTTCCTTCGAGAACACGTGGTTGCCGGCGGCGCCGTGGTAGGTGATCTTCTGCTTCTTCGCGATCGCCTCCTTGGCCTTCTTCCATTCGCCGGGGCCAATCACCACGCCGCCGATCGAGCCGACGCGGCGCAGCGCGTCGCGCACCTTCGTGCGGTCGGTCGTGCCCGCCACTTCGATCGCCAGCGCCAGCATGAACGCCGCGTCGTAGCTGTGCGGCGCGTAGGGCTTGCCGACGAAGTCCTTGTTCACCTTCGTGATCTCGGCGTTGAACATGTCGAGCGCCTTGCTCCCCGGGTCGCCGCCGACGAGGTGGATCATGCCTTCGAGATTCTTGATCCCGATCTGCTGATACACCTTGTCGTCACGCGTGCCTTCCGAGCCGATGAACTTCTTGAAGAAGCCGCCCTCGAGCGCCTGCTTCAGGATGACGGGGCCCGACGAGTTCGCGTAGCCGAT
>JANRIQ010000023.1:0-234215 GCA_033764775.1 Hyphomicrobiales bacterium
GGATCGACAGGCGCGGGTTGAGAGTGGTGCGGACCTGCTCGACCGTCTTGATGAGCTGGCTCAACCCCTCAAGTGCGAAGAACTCGCATTGCAGGGGCACCAGCACCGCATCGGCGGCAGTCAGCGCGTTGATCGTGAGCAGGTTGAGCGAAGGCGGACAATCGATCAGCACATAGGTGTAGTCGGCGGCGGCCGCATCGCCCGCCAGTACCTGAAGCGCGTGCTTGAGCTTCACCGCACGCGTCCGCTCGCCCGAGATTTCCAGCTCCACCCCGAGCAGATCGAGCGTGGACGGGGCGAGGTGCAGGTTGGGAACCGCGGTTTCCTGGATGGCTTCGGCGAGCGTCTTGTCGCCGACGAGGACATGATAGGTCGACCAGCGGCGTTGCTTGCGGTCGATGCCGAGCCCCGTCGAGGCGTTGCCCTGCGGGTCGAGGTCGAGCACCAGAACGCGCTCGCCGACCGCCGCCAGCGCGGTGCCGAGATTGATCGCCGTGGTGGTCTTGCCGACGCCGCCCTTCTGGTTGGCGAGGCACAGCACGCGGGCCCTACGGCGGGCGGTGGGAAACGGGATGGGGGTCATCGCTGTGGCCTCGCGGCGCCAGCCCGGTGACGACGAGGATACGGCCTCGCGGATCGGTGCAACTGACGTGCTTGTCGACCGACAGATTCCAATATCTTGATGCGTCAGTCAATTCGGCTTCTACATCTTGTCCCTTCGGGAAGATGCCAACGACCCCGGCCATCAACAGCTCTTTGGTCCAGCCGATCAGGTCCACGAGCGGCGCCAGCGCGCGCGCGCTGACCACCGCTGGCAGCGGGTCAAGATGCGGGATCACCGTCTCCAGACGGCCGGCATGCACGACGACGTCGGCGCCGGTCAGCCGCGCCGCGTGGCGGAGAAAGGCGCACTTCTTGGCGTTGCTCTCGACCAGATGCGTCACCGTGTCGGGCCCCTGACGGGCGATCGCCACAACGAGGCCCGGAAAGCCGGCGCCGCTGCCGAGATCGAGCCAGGGCCCCGATGGCGGCGCCAGGGGAACCAGTTGCAGCGAATCGGCGATATGCCGCTGCCAGACCTCGGACAGCGTTTTCGGGCCGATGAGGTTGGTGGTCGCCTGCCAGCGCCCCAGTTCACTCACCAGCAGGGTCAGCCGCTCGCGCGTTTCACGTGAAACGGCCCGCAACGGATCGTCAGCCAGCGCGGACCCGCCCATCAGGCCGCCAGCCCGGTGCGCCGGACCTTGCGGGCCTGAACCGCCACCAGCGCCAGTGCCGCCGGCGTCATGCCTTCGATCCGAGCAGCATGCGCAAGCGTCGCCGGCCGCTGCGCCTCGAGCTTCGCCCTCAGCTCGTTCGAAAGCCCGGAAATCCCGTCGTAGACCAGCCCGGCTGGCAACGGCGTCTCGCCATCCTTCTCGTAGAGCGCCATTTCCGCCTGCTGCCGATCAAGATAGACGTCATAAATCGCATCCGAAACGACCCGCTGCTCGATCCGGGGATCGGGATCGCTCAACTCCGGCCAGATCGCCTGCAGTCGCCCCAGATCGATGTCGGGATGCGAGAGAAGCTGGAAGGCGCTACGTCGCACACCATCGTCGTTGAGCCCGAGCCCGTGCCTCGCCGCCTGCTGTGGTGTCAGCGATCGCTGCTTCAGCAAATCCGTCAACCGCGAGATCCGCCCGGCGCGCTCGTCCATCAGCCGAGTGCGCGAGGTTCCGATCACACCGACAGTTTTTCCCCAGTCGCCCAGCCGCGCATCGGCATTGTCGACGCGCAACGACAGCCTGAATTCGGACCGCGAGGTGAACATGCGGTAGGGCTCGGTGACGCCGCGGCTGGTCAGGTCGTCGACCATCACGCCCAGATACGCCTTCGTGCGGGACACAGGCATCGGTGGGGCACCGGAGGCGAAGCGCGCGGCATGCACGCCGGCCAGCAATCCCTGCGCGGCCGCTTCCTCGTAGCCGGTCGTGCCGTTGATCTGCCCCGCCAGATACAGCCCCTCGACGCCGCGGACCGCAAGCGTCGCGTCCAGCGCCGTCGGATTGACGAAATCGTACTCGATCGCATAGCCCGGCCGCAGGATGGTCGCCTGCTCGAGGCCCGGAATGGTCGCGATCAGCGCAGCCTGCGCATCCCGCGACAAAGACGTCGAGATGCCGTTCGGATAGACGGTGTCGTCGTCGAGCCCCTCCGGCTCCAGAAAGATCTGGTGACCGTCGCGATCACCGAAGCGATGCACCTTGTCCTCGATGGAAGGGCAATAGCGCGGGCCGCGGCCTTCGATCGCCCCCGAGTAGACCGCCGACTCGCCCAGATGCCGACGCACAACGGCGTGCGTCACAGGAGTGGTTCGCGTCACGCCGCACGCGATCTGCGGGTTGGAGATGCTGACCGTATCCAGAGAGAAGGGCTCCGGATCGGGATCCGCCTCCTGTGTGCCGATGTCACGCCACCGAATCGTTCGCCCGTCGAGCCGGGCCGGGGTTCCCGTCTTGAGGCGTCCCAGCGGCAGGTTTAGCCGCGCCAGGCTCTCGGCCATCGCGACGGCGGGCGCCTCCCCCATGCGCCCCGCCGGAAAGCGATCGTGTCCGATGTGAACGACACCCCGCAGGAAGGTCCCGGTCGTCAGTACGACGGCACCACCCCGGACCACGCGGCCATCGGAGATCGTCACGGAACCGACTCGATCCCCTCCGAAACCCAAACCGGCCGCTTCGCCCTCGATCAGGGTCAGGCCCGGGATCGCGGCGATCGCCGCCTGGATCGCCTGACGATAGAGTTTGCGGTCAGCCTGCGTCCTCGGACCGCGCACGGCCGGCCCCTTGCGCCGGTTGAGCATGCGAAACTGGATGCCGGCCGCATCGGCCGCGCGACCCATCAGGCCATCCAGCGCATCAATCTCGCGCACCAGATGGCCCTTGCCGAGCCCGCCGATCGCGGGGTTGCAGGACATCACTCCGATGCTGGTGCGGTCCATGGTCACCAGCGCCGTGCGCGCACCCAGCCGAGCAGCCGCAGCGGCCGCTTCGCAGCCAGCATGGCCGCCGCCGATCACGACGACGTCGAACCGGTCGGGGAAGGGATCGCGGGGCGATGACATGGCCGGACGCATGCCACAGATCGCCGCTTTCGGCCAGCCTGAAGCCTATTTGCCGATGCAGAAGCCCTCGAACAGCCGGTCGAGCACGTCCTCGACATCGACCCGGCCGACCAGCCGGCCAAGCGCGTCGGCGGCCTTGCGAACATGATCCGCAGCAAGCTCCGGCAGCGGTGCGGTCTTGGCGGCCCTAAGCTCCGCCAGCGCGGCCTCGAGGCAACCGCGCTGGCGGGCGCGCGCAACCAGCGCCGGCTCGCCAGCGGTCAGCCCCGCGATCCGCCTGGCGATTTCGGCCCGGAGTAGTCCCAGACCATCGCCCGTCAGCGCCGACACCGGCAATCCCGCCGGACACGAGCCGCCGAGATCCGCCATGCTGGTCACGTCGATCCGAGAGGTATGCTCCGGCACGTCGACGCGGTCGGGATGGGTAGGCGAAGCCAGCGACAACACCAGGTCGGCCTCGGCGAGCGCGGACAACGTCCGCTCGACACCCATCGCCTCGACCGGGTCGGCAGCCTCGCGCACGCCCGCCGTGTCGCTCAGCCGCACGGGGACGCCGTCGAACTCCATCGCGATCTCGATGCGATCGCGCGTAGTGCCCGGCAGCGGTGACACCAGCGCCACTTCGCGCCCGGCCAGCGCGTTGAGCAACGTCGACTTGCCTGTGTTCGGCACTCCGGCGATGACTACGCTCAGGCCTTCCCGGATGCGCTCGCCCCGCGCCGCGTCACCCAGCACGGTATCGATCTCGTCGGCGACCGCCTGCGCCAGGACCTTCGCCCGATCCGCCGCGGCCGCATCGACATCGCCCTCGTCGGAAAAATCGAGCGTCGCCTCGATCAGCGCCCGCGCCTCGATCAGCCGGCCGCGCCAGCCTTCGACCCTGAGGCCGAGCTCGCCGTCGAGTTGCCGCCGCGCCTGCCGGACCTGTGCCTCCGTCTCCGCGGCCAGCAGGTCGGCCAGCGCTTCCACCTGCAGCGCGTCGAGCTTGCCGGCCTCGAACGCCCGGCGGGTGAACTCGCCAGCCTCGGCGAGCCGCAGGCCGGGGCCACAGGCGAGAACCGCGTCGAGCACCGAGGCCAGCACGCCGCGCCCGCCATGGCAGGTCAACTCGAGCACGTCCTCGCCGGTGGCGCTGCGCGGGGCCTCGAAAAGCACGGCGATGCCGTCGTCGAGAACGCGGTCATCCGGCCCATGGAAGCGCGCATGCGTGGCCTGTCGCGGCTTCAGGCGACGCCGGCAGATCGTATCGGCTACGAATCGGACGAGGGGTCCCGAAATCCGGACGATTCCGAGCGCGGCACGCCCGGGAGCCGTGGCGATGGCGACGATCGTCTCGCCGTCAGGCCGAATCGAAATCTCCGTTTCGGACACGAATCGATTCCGTTTCAGGCCTTTGGCTGAACCGCGTCAGGGCGCGGTTCAGGTGTTCATCGAGTCGAAGAACTCGGCGTTGCCCTTGGTCTGGCGCAGCTTGTCGATCAGGAACTCGATCGCGTCCTGCGGACCCATCGGGTTGAGGATGCGCCGCAGCACGTAGGTCTTCTGCAGCTGGTCCCGCGCGGTGATGAGCTCTTCCTTGCGCGTACCGGACTTGAGGATGTCGAGCGCCGGGAAGACGCGCTTGTCGGCGACCTTGCGGTCCAGCACGATCTCTGAGTTGCCGGTGCCCTTGAACTCCTCGAAGATCACCTCGTCCATGCGGCTGCCGGTATCGATAAGCGCCGTCGCGATGATGGTGAGCGAACCGCCTTCCTCGATGTTCCGCGCCGCGCCGAAGAAACGCTTGGGGCGTTGCAGGGCGTTGGCGTCGACGCCGCCGGTCAGCACCTTGCCGGAGGACGGCACCACGGTGTTGTAGGCGCGGCCGAGGCGTGTGATCGAGTCTAACAAGATCACCACGTCCTTCTTGTGCTCGACGAGGCGCTTCGCCTTCTCGATTACCATCTCGGCGACTTGCACGTGGCGGCTCGCCGGTTCGTCGAAGGTGGACGACACGACCTCGCCCTTCACCGAACGCTGCATGTCCGTCACCTCCTCAGGCCGCTCGTCAATGAGCAGCACGATGAGGAAGCATTCCGGATGGTTCGCGGTGATCGAGTGGGCGATATTCTGCAGCAGCATCGTCTTACCCGTGCGCGGCGGCGCCACGATAAGGCCGCGCTGGCCCTTGCCCAGCGGCGCTACGATATCGATCACTCGACCGCTCTGATCCTTTAAGGTGGGGTCCTTCAGCTCCATGCACATCCAGTGCGATGGATAGAGCGGCGTCAGGTTGTCGAAGTGACTTTTGTGCCGCATCTTCTCAGGGTCGTCGAAATTGATCGTGTTGACCTTGAGCAGCGCGAAATAGCGTTCGCCGTCCTTGGGCGAGCGAATTTGGCCTTCGACCGTGTCACCGGTGCGCAGGCCGAAGCGGCGGATTTGGCTCGGGCTGACATAGATGTCGTCGGGGCCCGGCAGGTAATTCGCGTCGGGCGAGCGCAGAAAGCCAAAGCCGTCCTGCAGCACCTCGACGACGCCGAGGCCGGTGATTTCGATGTCGCGTGAGGCGAGTTGCTTCAGAATCGCAAACATCAACTCCTGTTTGCGCAGTGTAGAGGCGTTCTCCACCTCCATCTCTTCCGCGAAGCTGAGCAACTCCGTCGGAGATTTATCTTTCAGGTGTTCGAGTTTCATATCTTGCATGGAGGGGAACTCCGATCCGCCACTTCCGGCCGCTCAGCGCAGGCGTCATGAGGGCGATCGCGAAAAGGGGTGGGACATAAAGTGGACGGGTAGGCCGAAAACCCTGGCCTGATAAAGAGATCATCAAATGTATCCAGGCGGGTCTAATGCGCTAGCCTGGCTGCTATACGAACACAATAGCAGAAAGTTCCACGCCAGAAAAGATGATCGTTGAAAAACGTTGCGAGCGTCAAAAAGGTTTCACGATTACGAGAATGACGATGACGACCGTCAGCAGCGGTGGGACCTCGTTGATGAACCGATAGAACCGCGCCGGCCGGGTGTTCTCGTCGCGCTCGAAGGCCTTGCGCCAGCGCGACAGCATGATGTGCACGCCCGTCATAGCCACGACGAGCGCAATCTTGGCCTGCAGCCAGTAATTGCCCGAGAGGCCGACGCCCTCAGGCCCGAACACAAGCCATAGGCCCAGCGCCCAGGTGGCGATCATCGCAGGATTGATGATGGTGCGCATCAGGCGGCGCTCCATCACCTTGAACACCTCGGACTGCTCCGAGCGGACAGGCGCCTCGGCGTGGTACACGAACAGGCGCGGCAGATAGAACATGCCCGCCATCCAGGCGATGACGGCGATCACGTGAAACGCCTTCACCCATTCGTACATGCCGATCTCTCCCCGGTTGCGCCCGCCGTCGGGTTAGCCGCCGGCGCGGACGAGCGCAATGAGTTTTTCGACATGCTCGACGGGCGTTTCCGGCAAAATGCCGTGGCCGAGGTTGAAAATGTGCCGCTTGCCGCGCATGGCCGCAAGAATGCGTCGCGCGCCGTCCTCCAGCGCCGCCCCGCCCGCCACCAAAGCCAGCGGGTCGAGATTGCCCTGCACGGCGCAGCGGGCGGCGAGCGCCGTCATGAACTCCGGCGTCATGGTCGTGTCGCAGCCGAGCGCGTCGGCGTCCGTCGCCGCGACGAAGCTTGCATAATTCTCGTTGGCGCCGCGGGGGAAACCGATGATCGGCGTTCCCGACGCTCGCTCGCGCACGCCCTTCGCGACGGCCGCCGCCGGCGCGGCGCACCAGCGCTCAAACTCCGCCTGCGGCAGCACGCCCGCCCAACTGTCGAAAATCATTACGGCGCGGGCGCCGGCCTTGATCTGCCCGACGAGATAGCCGACCGAGGTCTCCACGAGCAGGTCGATGAGCGCCTGAAAGCTCGCGGGATCGCGATAGGCCCAGAGGCGGGCGGGGGCCTGATCGGGCGTGCCGCGCCCGGCGATCATGTAGGTGGCGACTGTCCAGGGTGCGCCGCAAAAGCCGATGAGAGGCGTATCGCCGAGCCCCGCGCAAACTCGCTCCACCGTCTCGTACACCTTCTCAAACACGGCGCCGGTTTTCGCCGGATCAAGCTTGGCGATGGCGGCGGCGTTCTCAAGCGGCGGCAGGCGCGGCCCCTCACCCTCGTGAAACGACACCGGCTGCCCAAGCGCGTCCGGCACCACCAGAATATCGGAGAATACGATGGAGGCGTCGAAGCCGAAGCGGCGGATGGGCTGCAGCGTCACCTCGGCGGCGAGCGCCGGGTTGTAACACAGATCGAGGAACGACCCGGCCCTCGCCCGCGTCTCCCGATATTCAGGCAGATAGCGCCCAGCTTGCCGCATGATCCAGATAGGCGGCGCGTCGAGCGCTTCGCCCGCAAGCACGCACAGAAACGGCGATGCAGGAGCCTTCACGCTTTCCCTTCCCCAAAAGAAAAAAGCTTTTTCTCTTTTGTTTTGGTTGTTATTTGCCTGTGCGGAAGGGATACGCCGAACGCCAGCGTCTCATCAACAGCTTTTGCACGGGGACCGCCGCGCGGCCGGGTCGCCCGATGCGTCCATGCCGCACCCGAGCGCCAATCCTAGAAGCCTTGTCGCTGCGCGGGGCGAACCGGCAATGGCGCCCTTGCATCTCCGGCGACTCGGATTCGCGCGCGCAGTTTTGGCGACGGAGCGGCGGGATTGACTTTCGCTTATCCGCGAGTCTGGGATAAGTCTCGCGCGGTCATCCACACGGCGCATCGTGGGGATAAGAAACTGATTGCCGTTCAGGACTCGGGAGAGCCGGGCAGCCGGAGCACCCCCGGTTGGGGACAAACACGGGTTATCCACGTCCATGGCGGACCGACAGATCAAGTTTTACAACCTGCATATGGTGTCCGACGCCTCGGGCGAAACCTTGCTCGCTATCGGCAAGGCCGCCGCCGTGCAATACTCCAGCGTCACCGCGATCAAGCACCTGCACCCCATGGTGCGCAACCGCGAGAAACTGCAGGCGGCGCTCGCGGCCATCGAGCAGGCCCCGGGCATCGTGCTCTACACGATCATCAACGCCGACCTGTCGCGCGAGATCGAGGCCCGCTGTTCCGAGCTGAACGTGCCGTGCGTGCCGGTGCTGCGCACCGTTCTGCAGGCGTTGGAGGCGTATATCGGCGCGCCGTCCGAGCCGGTGGTGGCGGGTCAGCACAATCTGGATGCGGAGTACTTCAGGCGCATCGAGGCCATGAATTTCACCATGATGCACGACGACAGCCAGCACGCCGATAATCTGGAGCTGGCCGACATTGTCCTCATCGGCATCAGCCGCACATCGAAAACGCCGACGAGCATCTATCTCGCCAATCGGGGGCTGAAGACGGCGAACGTCTCGCTGGTGCCGAACATGCCATTGCCGCCGACGCTGGAAAGTTTGAAAAAGCCGCTTGTCGTCGGCCTCATCGCCAGCGCCGACCGCATCGCCGACGTGCGCCGCAACCGGGATCTGGGCGTGGACGCGTCCCGGCTCGACAACTACATCGACCGGCGCGCCATAATGGAGGAAATCGCCTTCACCAAGCGCATCTGCGTGCGCAACGGCTGGCCGATGATCGACGTGACGCGGCGCTCCATCGAGGAGACGGCGGCGGAGATCGTGAAGCTGTTCGATGAGAGGCGGGAGCGCGGCGCCCATGGATGAGCGGTCGTTCATGGCGCCGGGCGCGCGCCTCATCCTCGCCTCCACCAGCCCGAGCCGGGCGTCGATTCTGCGCGCGGCGGGCCTGGAGTTCGAGCAGATCGGCTCAGGGGTGGACGAGGTCGCGCTGCGGGCGCGCCTCGCGCTGGATGGGGTGACGGGGCCGCAGGCCGTCGCCGAAGCGCTCGCCCGCGCCAAGGCGCTCGCCGTCAGCGCCGCCCACCGCGACGCGTTCGTGATCGGCGGCGACCAGGTGCTGAACATGGACGGCGCCGTGTGGGACAAGCCGGGCGGGCTGGCGGCGGCGCGGGCGCAGCTTGAGGCGATGCGCGGCGCGCGCGTCACGTTGCATTCGGCGGTTTGCGTGGCGCGGAGCGGCGTCGCGTTGTGGGAGGCCGCCCCGGCCGCTCATGTGCGCTTCCGCGCCTTTTCCGAGACATTCCAGGAGAGCTATCTCTCGGCCGTCTCGCCCGACGCGTTCGATTGCGTCGGCGCGTGCCAGGTGGAGGGTTTCGGCGCCCAGCTTTTGGACGCGGTCGAAGGCGATCTCTTCACCGTCATGGGACTGCCGCTGCTGCCTCTTCTCGGTTTCCTGCGGCGGGCGGGCGTGGTGAGGGAGTGATGAAAAAAGCGTGCGTCATGGGTTGGCCGGTCGCGCAGTCGCGCTCACCGCTCATTCATGGATTTTGGCTGCGCGCGCACGGCGTTGAGGGCGCATACGACGCCCAACCCGTTGAGCCGGAGCGCTTCCCTGATTTCGCGCGGCGTCTGCCAGCCGCCGGCTATGTGGGCGGCAACGTCACCATTCCACATAAGGAAGCGGCGTTCTGTGCGGCTGACAAGACCGACGCGGCGGCTCAGGCTGTCGGCGCAGCCAACACGCTGTGGTTCGAGGACGGCGTTCTTTGCGCGTCCAATACGGATGTGGCCGGCTTTCTCGCCAGCATGGACGAGCAGGCGCCAGGGTGGGAGGCGGCGGACCGCGCTTGCGTTTTGGGCGCCGGCGGCGCGGCGCGGGCGATTGTGCAGGGTCTGATCGCGCGCGGGATCGCCCGAATCGATGTGCTGAACCGCACGCCGGATCGCGCCCGCGATATGGCCGCCCGGTTCGGCGCAGCGGTCTCGGCCCGCCCGTGGGACGAGCGAAGCGCGCTGGCTGGCTGCGCCGTGCTCGTCAACACCACATCGCTCGGCATGAAAGGGCAGCCGCCGCTTGACATCGACCTTAGCCCTATGCCGCACGGCGCCGTCGTGTCCGATATCGTGTACGCGCCGCTTGAGACGCCGCTTTTGCGTGACGCGCGGTTGCGCGGCCTGCGCGCGGTGGACGGTCTGGGCATGCTGTTGCATCAGGCGGCGCCAGGCTTCGAGCGCTGGTTCGGCGTGCGGCCGCAGGTGACGCCCGAGTTGCGCGCGCTCATCGTCGCCGACATCACTGGGCGCGGCTGATGTTCATCCTTGGTGTCACCGGCTCCATAGGCATGGGCAAGACGACGGTCGCGGGCATGTTGCGCGATTTGGGCGCGCCCGTGTTCGACTCCGACGCCGCTGTGCACGAGCTGTACGCCGGCGAGGCCGCGGCGCTGATTGAGGCAGCGTTCCCTGGCGCCGCCCGGGAGGGCAGCGTGGACAGAGCGGCCTTGCGCGCCCGCCTGATCGCGGACCCGTCGGGCGTCGCGCGTCTGGAGGCGATCGTGCATCCGCTCGTGCGCCGCGCCCAGTGGACGTTTCTTAAGGCGGCGAGAGCCAGCGGCGCGCCGCTCGCCGCGCTCGACATCCCGCTTCTGTACGAAACCGGGGCGGACGCGCTTATGGACGCGGTGATGGTGGTCTCGGCGCCGCCCGATGTGCAGCGCGCGCGAGTGCTCGCCCGGCCCGGCATGACCGAGGAGGCTTTCGGCGCCCTGCTCGCCCGTCAGACGCCTGATGCCGAGAAGCGCGCGCGCGCCGATATTGTTGTTGACACTGGCGTTTCCCTTGAGGCCACCCGCACGCAAATCAGACAAGTTCTGGCGCAGTTTCAAGCGAGGCCGTCTTCAGCCTACGCCCGATGGATGGCCGCCTATGGCGAGGGTTGAGCAATGCGCGAAATCGTGCTGGACACCGAGACGACCGGCCTCGATCCGGACAGCGGCGACCGCATCGTGGAGATCGCCTGCATCGAGATGATGCATCGCATCCCGACCGGCCGGGTTTGGCACCACTATATCAACCCCGAGCGCGACATGCCCGCCGGCGCCTTCGCGGTGCACGGACTGTCTTCGGAGTTTCTGGCCGACAAGCCGAAATTCGCGGAGCTGGCGGACGATTTCGTTCGCTTCATCGACGGCGCGCAACTGGTCATCCATAACGCCGCCTTCGACGTGAAATTCCTCAACGCGGAATTAGCGCGGGTGAACGCCGCCATCATCGACGCAGGCCGGGTCGTCGACACCTTGGCGCTCGCCAGGCGCAAGCACGCAGGGGCGCAGAACAACCTGGACGCGCTGTGCCGCCGGTATGGCGTCGACAACACGAGGCGCACGAAGCACGGCGCTCTTCTCGATACGGAGCTGCTGGCCGAGGTGTATCTGAACCTCATCGGCGCGCATCAGCCCGGCCTCGATCTGGGGCGGGCGGCCGCTGCGGCGGGTTCGGCCCAAATCGTCGCCGCGGCGCCCCGGCCAGGTCGGCTGCCGCAGCGGGTGACGGAGGACGAGATCGCCGCGCATCAGGCGTTTTTGGCCACACTCAAGGCCGAGCCGATTTGGCGCGTGTTTGCGTAAGGCTCAGTTTTCAGTCTGAGCTTGCTGGCGCATCAGGTTCTGCCGATAAAGCCCGCCGAAGTCGATAGGGTCGAGCAAGAGCGGCGGAAAGCCTCCCTCTCGCGTCATGTCAGCCATGATGCGCCGCACAAACGGAAACAGCAGCGCGGGGCAATCGACGTAGAGAAACGGCTGGATCGCCTCCTTGGGCAGATTTTTGAGACGAAACACGCCCGCGTAGACCAACTCCACGTTGTAAAGAAAGCCTTCGTCGGCCTGCGCGCCGCCTTCCACCGCCAGCGCCACCTCGTACATGTCGTCGGACATCGACTTCACGATGACGTTAAAGCCGAGCTTGAGGTTGGGGTTTTTGATCTGCCCGCGCAGCACGTCCGGCGCATTGGGGTTTTCGAAGGACAAATCCTTGATGTACTGGCCCAGCACGTTGACCTGTGGCTGGTTGTCTTGGGCTTGAATGTTTTCGGCCCCGTTTTTCACCGTCGATTTCGTCATGCGCGCTTTCCCGTTATGCGCGGAGCGCCCCAGCGTCTCCGGCGGCGTTTGCCGTAACACGCGCAAGGCTTCGGCGGCAACGGGCAACGCGCCGCTTACGCAACGCAATAATTTCGTCTAGACTGCGATCTATTGCAGCCGCAACGTTCGTTGAGGCTCGCATCCGCGGCCGCTGCGACCTATATCCACGGCAGGACGTATTTTGGGCTCTCACACAAAAGCTGTTCGGTATGGATGAACCTCTCGACATCGTCACTTTGCTTTTCCTCGTCGTCGCCGTGATCGTGTTTCTCAGGCTTCGCAGCGTGCTGGGCCGGCGCACCGGCAACGAGAGGCGCTACGACCCGTATGCGGCGCCGCCCGGCGGGGCCTCTCCGGCGACGAAAGAGAACGTGGTGACGCTGCCGCGCGCCGAGCAGCGGCGCCCCCGCGACGACGCCGAATTCACCGAAACGTTCGAGACGCGCCTGCGCAACATCGCCCCCAAGGGCAGCGAGTTGGCCAAGAAGCTGGAGGCTATCGCGCGCACGGATGCGGATTTTGATCCAAACCAGTTCCTCACCGGCGCCAAGGCCGCTTACGAGATGATCGTCACCGCCTTCGCGGAGGGCAACCGTAAGGTGTTGAAGCAACTCCTCAGCCGCGAGGTGAACGACAGCTTCGCCGGCGCCCTGAACGAGCGGGAGAAAGCGGGCGAGCGCGTGGAGTTCCGGTTTGTGGGCATCAGCAAGGCCGACATTCTGGACGCTGAGCTTTCCGGGCGCACGGCCAATCTGACGGTCAAATTCGTAAGCGAACTGATTTCTGCGACGCGCGACAAAACCGGCGAGGTGATCGACGGCGACCCGAAAAAGGTGCGCGACGTGACCGACATCTGGACGTTTTCGCGCGATCTCACCTCTCGTGATCCCAACTGGAAGCTGGTCGCGACGGAAACCGCGAACTGACGCATGGAGCTGTGGCGCTGGCAGCATGGCGGGGTCAATCGCGCGCCGACGCTGGACAGGCGCGCCGTAGGTTTTGACGATCTGCCAGGCTGGGGCGATGACGACCACGCCGCCGCGCTCCGCGCTTTCCAAACGTCGCTGGGCGTTTACGGGGGACTCGACGACGGAGTGAGGCAAATAGCGGCCGAGACCCCGCCCGAACGCGCACGCGCCTTTTTCGAGACCTATTTCCAGCCCATCGCGGTGAATGACGGATCGCCAGGGCTTTTGACCGGCTATTTCGAGCCGCGCATCGCCGCAACGCGCCAGCCGGACGCGACTCACGCCGCACCCATCTACGCTCTGCCCGGCGACCTCGAACTCGCGACCCCCAAGGACGCCGTCGCGACGCGGGATCCGCCGCTGACCGCGGGCCGACGGCGCGGCGATGCGCTCGAACCCTATTTTACCCGCGCCGAGATCGAAGACGGCGCTCTAGCCGGGCGCGGCCTCGAAATCGGCTATGCGGCCGACGCGGTCGATCTGTTCATCATGCATGTGCAAGGCGGCGGCGTGCTCGACTTCGCCGACGGCCCCCGACGCGCGACCTTCGCCGGCAAAAATGGCTGGCCATACACGTCCATCGCCAGAGTGCTCATCGAGCGCGGTGAGTTAACCCGCGAAGCCGCCGATATGGCCGGGTTGCTTGAGTGGCTGCGCCGCGACGCTGAACGGGCTTCCGCGCTGATGCGGGAGAACCAGTCTTATATCTTCTTTCGCCTTTTGGAGGACGCCAGCGGCCCGGTCGGTTCGGCGGGCGTGGCGTTGATGCGCGGTCGAAGTCTCGCCGCCGATCCGCGAACGCATGCGCCCGGCGCGCTTGTTTGGTTGGACGCGCCCGCGCTGTCCTATGACGGAGCGCCGCTCAGGCGTCTCACGGTTGTCCACGACACCGGTTCGGCAATTGTCGGCCCCGCCCGAGGCGACCTGTTCTGCGGGTCGGGCGCCGAGGCGGGCGCCGTCGCCGGCCGCATGAAGCACGGTTGCGCTTTTTTCGCGCTTCAGCCGAAGGCGGTCGGGTGAACGCCGATGAACGGAGGAAACCGGCGGCAGCGGCGCTTGAGCGAGGATGAGGAGGCGCTCTGGGCCTACGCCATGCGCGATGCCGTTCGGTACGGTCACGGGGCGGCGGCAGAGTTTCACGCGGAGGCGGAGCAGGAAACGCCCCGCGCGGCATCCACAGCCCAGCCGGCCAGTCCCATGCCCATGCCGAATGGGGGCGCCAAACAGCAGCAGCACGCCCCGCCCGCGCCGCGCAAGCCTCCGCCGCTGTCCGATCTCGACCGCCGCCAGACTCGCGTCATCGCTTCGGGGCGCGCGTCCATCGACGGTCGGCTCGACCTGCACGGAATGCGCCAGCACGAGGCCCACGCCGCCCTGCGGTCGTTTCTCATGTCGGCGCATGCGCGCGGCGCCCGGGTCGTGCTCGTCATCACCGGCAAGGGCGCCAGGCGAAGCGGGCGCGAGCGCGACCTGCACGAGTCCATGGAGCAGCCCGGCGTTTTGCGGCGCTTGACGCCCATGTGGCTGAGCGAGCACGATCTGCGGCACATCGTGATGGGCTATGGCCCTTCAAGCCCGCATCACGGCGGCGACGGCGCGCTTTACGTCCGGCTTCGGCGGCTCAGGGTCACGAATACGTGATCCGACCGCGCTCCCTGATCATTTTTCGGCCTAGTCCGAGTTGTAGCCACGAGGCTCTTGCCGCTTTCAACACATCAGGGAGTTCGCATGAAAAACATGATTCGTTCGGCGTTTGTCGCCGTGTTTTCGCTCGCCGCCATGGTGGCGCCGGCTCTCGCCGATAAGTGGGAGCTGCTCGGCTCGCGCGAGGTCTCGCTCGACGCGGAGCGCGATGAAATCAAGGTTGGCCGGAACGATGGGCGATTTAAAAAGATCCAGCTCCGCGTTCGCGGCAACGATGTCGAGATGCTTGACCTGAAAGTGGTTTACGGCAACGGCCGCGTGGACGACATCCGCGTGCGCGAGGTGATCCGTCAGGGCGGCGAAACGCGGGGCATCGACCTGCGCGGCGAGCAGCGCGTTATTGATCGCATCGTGCTCGCTTATCGGCGTCCTGCGAACGGACGGGGCAAGGCGGTCGTTGAGGTATATGGCAAATAAGGCGCGAAAGGCCGCTTCGAGCGGCCTTTTTTCGTCCCGACGTTGACCGACGCGGCGTTTTTCTGTATCGACAGGCGATGTGTCGCAATTCGCGCGCAAACAATCCGCTGGCCAAGGCATGTATTGGGAAGTCTGCCCTGCGCGGCAGCGCCGCCGCCGCGACTAGAACAGGACGAAATCCATGTATGCTGTCATCAAGACGGGCGGCAAGCAATATCGTGTCGCGCCCGACGATGTGCTGACGATCGAGAAACTTGCGGGCGAACCCGGCGACAAAATCGAATTTGGCGACGTGCTCATGTACGGGGCTGACGGGGATCCGCAGATCGGCTCGCCGACGCTGTCGGGCTTCAGCGTCTCCGCCGAGGTGGTGGAGCAGGGCCGCGCCGAGAAGATCATTATCTTTAAGAAAAAGCGCCGCCAGAACTACCGCCGCCGCAACGGCCACCGGCAATACATCACCACCGTGCGCATCCTCGACATTTTCACGGGGGAGGAGCGGAAAGCCGCTGCGGAGAAACCCAAGGCGAAACCGAAAAAGCAAGCTGCGGACGCATCCAGCGACGCGGCCGAAGCGAAGCCCAAGGCGGCTAGGAAATCCGCCCCGACATCCGAGGAGTAACAATCCATGGCGACTAAAAAGGCAGGCGGCTCATCCCGCAATGGCCGCGACTCCATTGGCCGCCGCCTCGGCGTGAAAGCTTCGGGCGGTTCGCACGTGATCCCCGGCAATATTATCGTGCGCCAGCGCGGCACCACTTGGCACCCCGGCGAGAATGTCGGCATGGGCGTCGATCACACCATTTACGCCACGGCTGAGGGCGTCGTCGAATTCAAAGAGAAGCGTGGCGGCCGGACCTACATCTCGGTCGTGCCGTCCGACGAGAAAGCTTGACGGGAATTGAAGGTCCGCTGAAAACAAAGTCCGCGCGGGGCCGCTGCGCGGGCTTTTTTGTGATTTGTGATGCCGCAACCAATTTTAGTGACGGAGCGTCTCATTTTGCGGCCCTTTCGGCGCACCGATGCGCCCGTGATCGCGCGGCTGGCGAATGACGCCGAGATCGCAAAGATGACGGCGAGCCTGCGCTACCCATACCCTGCCTATGACGCGGTGCGCTTTCTGCGCTGGGCGCTTAAGGATGCCGGGCGGTCGGATGGGGCGTTTCTCGTCACGCTGAAAAGCAATCCGCGCATCGCGGTGGGCACGGCGGGCGTTCACCTGACGCGCTCCGGCCCCGGCATCGGCTATTGGATGGGCGCGAAGTTTCGGCGGCGCGGCTACGCGCGCGAGGCGGCCGCCGCTGTCACGCGCTACGGGTTTGAGGGTCTCGGGTGCGCCGAGATCGAGATCAGCTGCCGCACCGTGAACGCCGCGTCGCGCCGCATCATCAAGCGCCTCGGCGGGGGCCGGCCGAAACTGCGCCCTGGCTGGTCGCGCTTCTACCGCCGCAAGCTTCCGACGCTGTTTTACATGCTCACGCGGGCGCAATGGGATCACGCGAGTAAACGCAGAGGCGCGGCATGGGTCCGCTGATCGTTGGCGTGTTGCTGCTCGCCGCCATCGCGGTGCTGCCGCAAATGTGGGTGCGCGGCACGCTCAAGAAACACGGGGCGGATCGGCCCGACCTGGGAGGCACCGGCGCGGAGTTCGCGCGCCATGTGCTCGACGGTATGAAGCTGAACCATGTGAAAGTTGAAGAGACCGATCTCGGCGACCATTACGACCCGGACGAGAAGGCCGTGCGCCTCTCTCGCGATCATTACGGCGGCCGGTCGGTGGCGGCCATCGCCGTCGCGGCGCACGAGGTTGGCCACGCGATGCAGGACGCAACCGACTATGGCCCGTTCCGCACGCGCAAAGCGATAGCGCGGCAAGCGGTGTGGGTGCAGCGCATCGGGTCGGTGGTGATCCTTGCCGCGCCTCTTATGGCTGCGATTTTACGCGCGCCCGGCGGGCTGATCCTGGAGCTGATCGGCGGGTTGGCGATCCTGAGCGTCGGCGTGCTCATGCATCTGGCGACGCTGCCGGTGGAGTTCGACGCGAGCTACAAACGCGCGCTGCCGCTGCTCGAAGCGGGCAAGTTTCTGCCCGACGAGGACATGCCCGCCGCGCGGAGCATCCTGCGCGCCGCCGCCTACACCTACGTCGCCGCCGCGATGATGACGCTCGTGAACATTTTTTACTGGCTGCGCGTGTTGCGGCTTTAGAGGAGGGACATGACCCTGATCGAGAAAAAGGCGGCGCCGAAGGTGGGCTTCGTCAGCCTCGGCTGCGCCAAGGCGCTGGTTGACAGCGAGCGCATCATCACGCGCCTCACCGCGGAAGGCTACGCCATCTCGCCGAGCTACGACGGCGCGGACGTGGTCGTGGTCAACACCTGCGGCTTCCTCGATACGGCGAAGGCGGAGAGCCTGGAGGCGATCGGCGAGGCGATGGCCGAGAACGGGCGCGTGATCGTCACCGGATGCTACGGCCTCGACCGCAAGGTGAAGGAAACCTACCCCGACGTGCTCGCCGTCACCGGCCCGCATCAATACGAGGCGGTGGTGAACGCGGTGCGACAGGCTGTTCCCGCACCCCACGCGCCTTACCTGGAACTCACGCCCCGCGCAGGCTTGCGCCTCACTCCGCCGCACTACGCCTATCTGAAGATTTCCGAGGGCTGCAACAACTCGTGCTCATTCTGCATCATTCCCGATCTGCGCGGGCGGCTCGTCAGCCGTCCGGCGGCCGATGTGATGCGCGAGGCGGAAGCGCTCGTCGAGGGCGGCGCGCGCGAGTTGCTCGTCATCAGCCAGGACACGAGCGCGTACGGCGTCGACCTGAAATATGTGGAGAGCGACTGGAGCGGAACGCCGCTGCGCGCCCGCTTCACCGAGCTGTGCGCGGCGCTTGGGAGCCTCGGCGTTTGGGTGCGGCTGCATTACGTCTACCCCTATCCGCATGTGGACGAGGTGTTGCCGCTGATGGCGGAGGGCCGCATCCTGCCGTATCTCGACATCCCATTCCAGCACGCCTCGCCGTCGGTGCTGAAAGCGATGCGCCGCCCCGCCGCCGCCGAGCAGACTCTGGAGCGCATCGCCCGCTGGCGCGCGACGGTGCCCGATCTCGCCATCCGCTCCACCTTCATCGTCGGCTTCCCCGGCGAGACGGAGGAGGACTTCGAGACGCTGCTCGCGTGGCTGAAGGAGGCGCGGCTCGCCCGCGTCGGCTGCTTTAAGTATGAGAATGTGGAGGGCGCGCGTTCGCGGGACTTGCCCGGCCATCTGCCCGAGGAGGTGAAGGCGGAGCGTTACGCCCGCTTCATGGAGACGCAACGCGCGGTGAGCGAAAGCGTGCTCGCGACCCGCGTCGGCCGTGTGATGGACGTGCTCATCGACGAGGTGGATGAGGAGGGCGCGACCGGCCGCTCCGCGTGGGACGCGCCGGAGATCGACGGCTGCGTGTTCCTCAACGGCGAAACCGATCTCGCGCCGGGCGACATGGCCACGGTGCGGATCGACCATGCCGATGAGTATGACTTGTGGGGCGATCTTGTTCTCGATGAAGACGTTAAAATTTGAAGTAACGGGTATTATCGCGCCCTTCCGTCGCGACAATTTGCGGCTCATTAAATTTGAAGTCCAGCACGAAGCATTCTGTCCTGACGCGCTTGGTTTCTTTGTTGCCGGAGCGCGGGCATGCTGACAGGTTATGACTGCACAAAACGTACTTTTTATCTTTTAAATGACTGTAATAAAATGTGTTGATGGTTTCGTAACGTCCGTCAGCGCAGGCGCCGTTCATACGCGCTTTGACAACGTCGTCACGAGGTGTGAACTTGCCCTTGAACAGCACCATGTCGCTGTAAAGTGAACTTAAAGATTGATTGGAACTTTTAAGGGCTTCAGAGTATTTCGACAAAAAATCGATCATCCGTTTGCCTTGCTCCTCCGCCGAAAAAGGTTCAGCAAGAGATTGGCTTGTTGCGTCGATCATTGAGCCTTGTGTATGGCCGCGCTTTGCGCAAGCAACCGGCTTTTCCAGACAATTCGTCACAAGCTTCTCAAATGGGACGTAAACTTGCCCAATAAGCTGACAACTAAAGTCGCAGCCCTCGCCTTGATTGCCTTGCCCACTTTGCTGATTCCCCTGTGAAAATGCTGGCTGTAACGCGGTTAAAATCGTGAGAAAAAATAAAAATAAACTGAGAATGCGACGCATAAGCAATGCTCCCGAGTAAAAGCCGTCCAACAGCTTATCTCAAAAGCAAGCAACAAGCCATACGTCGATGCAAAGCACCGCGAAGAGGAAGACCGCGCGTAATTTACCGCGCGGCCCTGCTATAAGCGCCTCGCAAGCACCACAGCCGCTATCAGCGCCAGCGCCGACACCTTCAGAGGATTGTCTCGAACCAGGTTTGTCACCTTGCGCTGAGCGTACTCGATATTGCGCTGATCGGTGAGCGCGCTGACCGCCGATGCCGGATCGCTCATAAAATCGCGCTTCGAGCTTTCCGGTTTCGCCGTTGCGTAGTGAATAAGCGCGGCGCAAATCGCCAGCAACGCGGCGACGGCGAAGGCCGCTCCGGCGGCGCCCCAAGACGGCTCAAGACGATAAAAAATGGACAAAGCCCCGAAAATCACCGCCAGAAGCAGGAACAACCCTACCACCACACCGATGACTGCTTGCCGGACCATGTCCTTCGCGCTCGAAGCGGCTTTCGCCGCCGCGAACGCTGAGAGGAGTGAAGCCCACATGGATCAGCGGCTCAGGATAGCGCCGAAAATGAAACCAACGCCCGCGGCGATCGCGGCCGCCGTCAGCGGACTTTTGCGGATCGCCGCCTCCAGATCGTGCACCTTCTCCTCTGCGACCTGCTTCACCTCATGCATTTTGTCCTGCATGTGGTCGAGGTTGTCGCCGGCTGCGTGCTTCACGTCCCGCGCCATGCCCTCGGCGTCACGGGCTGTGTCGCGCACCGTATCGCGGGCGCGATTTTTCATGTCTTCGGCCATTATCATCTCCTTGAAATCGCTAGTAAGCATCGAACGCCGCGACGATTGGCAAAGTTCCGAAGGCGCGTTTAGCTGTGCACAAGGCTCCGGCGCCCGCTGTCGCCGCCCCGCCGACTCAGGTTAGCCAGCCGTCATTGACTTGAGCGGAGGGCGCGTGGCGAATTTCAACACACATCTGGCGGTCGGCGCAGTCGCATCGGGCCTCGGCGCGACGACGACCATGGCGGCCGGCGTCGTGCCGCAAAACCAGCTTTTGACCCTCACCCTCGCCGGGGTGATCGGCTCCATCCTGCCAGACATCGACCTGGAAAAGGCCACGCCCAGCCGCATGTTGTTCTCCGGCCTCGGCGTGGTCTTCGCATTCATCGTGCTGTTTCAGTTCAAGAAACAGTATTCCATCGCCGAGCTTTGGTCGGTGTGGATCGGCGTTTATGTGGTCGTCGGATACGGGCTGTTTTACATCTTTCACCGTCGCACCAAGCATCGCGGCGTCTTTCATTCGCTCATCGCCGCCGCGTTTTTCGCGGCTTTCACGGCCGTGATTTTCGACCAAGCGTTCAACGAGGATGAGCTTGTGGCCTGGTTCGCCGCGCTGTTCGTCTTCGGCGGCTATCTGGTGCATCTGACGCTGGATGAGATCTACTCGGTGGATTTCGAGGGCAATGTGGTGAAGCGCTCGTTCGGCTCCGCCCTCAAGCTCATCGACGCGAAATCCATGCGGGCGACCATGGCGATGACCGCCGCGTTCCTCATCGCCGCCATCGCCGCGCCCTCGTCCGAGCGGTTTTTCTCCATCGTCTCGGCGCCGAATGTCTACGCGTTCCTGCAGAACCGGATGCTGCCGCAAGGGCGATGGTTCGAGATGAAGGTCGAGCAAGTCGAGCGGCCGCCGGTGGAAAGCGAGGCGAGCATGCCGAGCCTTTCGCCGATGACGCCGGTTGAGGCCGGAACCGCCCCGCGCTAATAGGCTCGGCTGACGCAGAAATCCACTGCGCCCAACAGCGCGTCTTTGGGAGCGCTGTCCGGAAATGCAGAAAGCGCCGCGCGCGACGCTTCGCCGTAGCGCTTGGCCCGTCGCACCGTTTCCTCGATCGCGCCGTGCTTGAGCATTTGCGCCTGCGCGATTTCAAGGTCGCCGTCAGCGATCTCGCGCTCGACCAGCGTGCGGTCCCAGAAGGCGCGCTCCTCGGCGTTCGCCCGGCGATAACTCAACAGCACCGGCAAGGTGACTTTGCCCTCGCGAAAATCGTCCCCTACGGACTTGCCGATCTTGGCCTGTTCGCCCGAGTAATCCAGCGCGTCGTCGATGAGCTGAAAGGCAAGCCCGAGATTGAGTCCATAGGACTGCAGCGCCGCCTGTTCCGTCGCAGGGCGGTTCGCGATCACGGCGCCGATCTCGGCGGCGGCGGAAAACAGCGCGGCCGTCTTGGCGTTGATGACGGCGATGTATTCATCCTCGGTGGTTTTTGTGTTGTGCGCCGTGCCGAGCTGCATCACCTCGCCCTCGGCGATCACCGACGCAGCGTTCGACAGGATGCGCAGCGCGCCCAGCGAACCGACCTCCACCATCATCTTGAACGCCTGGCCGAGCAAAAAATCGCCCACCAGCACGCTCGCCTGATTGCCCCACAGGAGACGCGCGGCCACCTTGCCCCGCCGCAGGTCGCTTTCATCCACCACATCGTCGTGAAGGAGGGTCGCCGTGTGCATGAACTCGACGCTGGCCGCGAGCTTCACATGGCCGGCGCCCTCATAGCCGCACAACTTCGCGGCGGCTATGGTGAGCATGGGCCGCATCCGCTTGCCGCCCTAGTCGATCAGGTGGCGCGCGAGTTCGGGGATCAGCGCCACATCCGAGCGCGCTTTTTCGACGATTATTTCGTTCACGCCCGCCATATCCTTGGCGGTCAGCCGTAAAATGCCCTCTAGCGCCTCGGCGCCGTCACTCGGCTGATGCTTGGACGCCAGCGCCACCACCTGCGTATCTCCCTGACATTTTCGATTATCGTATCATTATATCGAGGGGTGCGCGAAGCGGGTCAAGCTGTTAGCGTTGACGCAGGCGGCGGTTACGGCGGAAGTGACGATGCGCGAGTTATGCTCCACCGACGACCCGGTGTTGAAATCCTATATCGGCGCGCTTCTGCGCGACGCCCGCATCGACTTCTTCGTCGCCGACGAAATGTCGCACGCGCTGTATCCCGCCACCGGCGTCTGGGCGTTCCGGTTTTTCGTGCCGGAGAAAGATTTGCCCGCCGCCGTGCGGTTGCTCAAGGACGCCCAGATTGACGGCAAGCTCTGAAACCGCCCTGGACGGCGTCACCGAGGACGCTTTCCTCGGCGGTCGCGTCGTGCTGAGGCAACCGTTGCGCGGGCCGCGGGCGGGGCTTGACGCAGTGTTTCTGGCGGCCGCCTGTCCCCAGGACGCACAACGCGTGCTGGACGTCGGCGCGGGGGCAGGCGCCGTTTCATTCTGCGCTGCGCAACATGCGACGAGCGCCCGCATTACGGGCGTCGAGATCGACCCGGCGCTCGCCGCGCTGTTTCGGCGGAACGCGGCTTTGAACGGGCTTGCCGCGCGCGCGTCCGTGATCGAGGGCGACATTGCCGGGCCGTTCGCGCCGTGGCGGGAGGCGGGTCTCCAGCCGGAAGGGTTCGACGCGGCGCTGTGCAACCCGCCGTTCCACCCGCCAGGCTCGGTTCGCGCCCCGAAAGACAGTCAGCTGCGCCGCGCGCATGTGGCCGGGCTCGGCGGCGTGGAGCCATGGATGCGGTTTCTGGCGACCTGCGTGGCGCCGCGCGGCGTTTTCGTCATGATCCATGCGGCCGAGGCGTTGCCCGCGATTTTGCGGGCGGCGGAAGGGCGGTTCGGCGGCCTTACGGTCTTCCCGCTCTACCCGCGTCAGGGGGATGCGGCCATCCGTGTTCTGGTGCGGGGCGTGAAGGCGAGCCGCGCGCCCATGACGCTGCTCGGCGGGATGGTCATCCACGAGGGCGACGCGTTTTCCCCCGAGGCTGCGGCGATTTTGCGTGACGGCGCGCCGTTGCGCCTCGGTTGAGACGCCATAATTCAAACGAAGGCCCGGCATAGCAATTTTTAACCACGCGCTGGTAGCGTGCCCGCCAGCGCAATCCTCAGGCTCCCGCACATGGCAAGCAATCGGTTTTTTGACTTCATCAAGAGCATCGCGCCGTCTGGGCTGTGGGAGAGTGGACCGGTTGTGCCGGTCGTGCGGTTGAGCGGCGTTATCGGCGGCGCCGGGCCGCTGCGGCAGGGGCTGACGCTGAGCTCATGCGCGAGCGCCCTGGAGCGCGCGTTCTCCATGTCTGGCGCGCGGGCCGTGGCCATCCAGATCAACTCGCCGGGCGGCTCGCCGGTGCAGTCGCGGTTGATTTTTCAGCGCATCCGCTCGCTCGCGAAAGAGAAATCGCTGCCTGTGCACGTGTTCATCGAAGATGTCGGCGCGTCCGGCGGTTATCTGATCGCGCTGGCCGGCGACGAGATTTACGCCGACGCGTCGTCCATCGTCGGCTCTATCGGTGTAATTTATGCGGGCTTCGGCTTCGTCGAGCTGATCGATAAGATCGGCGTCGACCGCCGGGTTTACACCTCGGGCGAGAAAAAGCTGCAACTCGACAGCTTTCAGCCCGAAGACCCGGACGACGTCGCCCGCCTCAAAACCCTTCAGGCGATTATCCATAAAGATTTCATCGATTTGGTAAAGGATCGCCGTGGCAGGAAAATCGAGGCCGCGGGCGATCAGTTATTCACCGGCGAGTTCTGGACGGGCAGGCAGGCTCTTGAGCTTGGCCTGATTGATGGCATGATGGATTGCCGGACGAAACTGCGCGAGCTTTATGGCGACAAGATCCGCCTCAGGCTGGTGTCCATGGAGCGCGGGCTGTTTCGGCGTCGGGCAGGCGTAGGCGTGAGTGCGCCAGGGCTTGGCTCGGAGTTTGCAGAGGGCCTTCTTGCGGCGGTTGAGGAGCGCGCCGCGTGGAGTCGTTACGGTCTTTAAACGAGCGATGGAGTTGCGTGTGAGTGGGGTGATGATGCCGCAGTTGGTTGCAGTGGCGCTTGTTTCGGTCAGCGCCTGGTATGCTTACAAGTGGTTTCGCAGCGAGACGCGCCGCGTCGAGACGGACATGCAACGGGCGGAGCGCCGGTTGCGCCGGAGCAACGGCCAGGCCGCCAAAGCGGTCGATCTCCGCTTGGACCCGGCCACCGGCGTTTACTTCCCGGCGTCCGATTAGACGGGGCGACGACCGCCCCGCCGAAGTGAGAGTGCGCGTTCAGGCTTTCGCGTGCTCTGTTCCCTGCGTGCGCCACAGCGAATACGCCACGCCGGCTCCAAGGATCGCGAAGGTGACGCCCAGCGACCAGAGCGCAGGGAATTTCTCCAGGCCAGCGATGTCGGCGATGAAGATTTTGCCGCCGATGAACACCAGCAGCACCGCCAGCGCCTGCTTCAGATAGGCGAAGCGGTGGAGCGTGGCGTCGAGCGCGAAATACAGCGCGCGCAGGCCGAGAATTGCGAAAATGTTTGATGTGTAGACGATGTACGGATCGGTGGTGATCGCGAAGATCGCCGGCACCGAGTCCACCGCGAAGATCAAGTCCGCCACTTCGACCAGTATCAGCGCAAGGAACAACGGCGTCACGAACGTGCGCAGCCGCCCCGAGTCGTCGGGCTTCTTCACGAAAAACCGCTCCCCGTGCAGGGTGTCCGTCACGTTGAAGCGCCGCCGCATGAAACGCAGCATCGAGTTCTGCGACAGGTCGGTCTCGCCCTCTTTCCAGAACAGCATTTTCACGCCCGTTGCGATGAGGAACACGGCGAAAATGTAGAGCACCCATGAAAACTCGGAGACGAGCGCCGAGCCAGCGCCGATCATGATGGCTCGCAGCACGATCACGCCGAGGATGCCCCAGAACAGCACGCGGTGCTGATATTTGCGCGGGACGGCGAAATATCCGAAAATCATGGCGATGACGAACACATTGTCCATCGCCAGGCTCTTCTCCACCACGAAGCCGGTCAAATACTCCATGCCAGCCTCGGAGCCGAGCTGCAGCCACACGAAGCCGCCAAACGCCAAACCGAGGACAATATAGAACGCGGACAGCACCAGACTTTCGCGCACGCCGATCTCTTGGGTGTCTTTGTGCAGCACGCCTAGATCGAACGCCAGAAGCAGAATCACGATGCCGATGAATGTGAGCCACATCCACACAGGCTTGCCAAGGAACAGCAGTGTTAGAAAATCCATCTTTCTCCTCCGAATGATGCGAAGCGCGGGGGCGCGCGCGGAGGAGACGGCTGCTCCGGACCCGACATCGAGCTCACCCGATGCGGTCCGACATCACGGCGCATACGCGCTCGTCAGAGGGGCCCGGCCCGCTAAGCGCGAATTAGGGAGCGCGCGGCGGTTCGGCAAGGCGGACTTTCACGGGAATGTGAGGATTTTTCCGCCCGGCGAAGAGTCAGGCAGTTTGGTGTTGCG
This sequence comes from Hyphomicrobiales bacterium, assembly GCA_033764775.1. Lineage (GTDB taxonomy): Bacteria > Pseudomonadota > Alphaproteobacteria > Rhizobiales > Rhodomicrobiaceae > JAWXCE01. The sequence continues at coordinate 25,646 of JANRIQ010000023.1, forward strand.
GATCGGCGCGCGGCGCGCTTAGGTGCGCATCGCCGCAAACGAAAGCGACGCCGATGAAGCCCAACAAAACCGCCGCGCTGCGGCCGGAGAGATCCTTTCAGGACCTCATTCTCACCCTGCAGCAGTTCTGGGCGGCGCAAGGCTGCGTGATTCTGCAGCCCTATGACATGGAGGTGGGCGCGGGCACATTCCACCCGGCGACAACGCTGCGCGCGCTGGGGCCGAAGCCTTGGAGGGCCGCGTATGTCCAGCCATCCCGCCGCCCGAAGGATGGGCGTTACGGCGAGAACCCCAACCGGCTTCAGCACTATTACCAGTTCCAGGTGATCATGAAGCCGTCGCCGCCCGACATCCAGCAGCTCTATCTCGACAGCCTCGCGGCCATCGGCATCGACATGCGCAATCATGATGTACGCTTCGTCGAGGACGACTGGGAAAGCCCGACGCTGGGCGCCTGGGGCCTAGGCTGGGAGGTCTGGTGCGACGGCATGGAGGTGTCGCAGTTCACCTATTTCCAGCAGGTCGGCGGCTTCGATTGCGACCCGGTTTCCGGCGAGCTGACCTACGGGCTGGAGCGCCTCGCCATGTATGTGCAGGGAGTGGAGAATGTGTACGACCTGAACTTCAATGGCCGCGATGACAACCGCCGCATCACCTACGGCGAAGTGTTTAAGCAGGCCGAACAGGAATACTCGCGCTATAACTTCGAATACGCGGACACCGACATTCTGCTCAACCGCTTTCGCGACGCCGAGAAGGAGTGCAAGGCGCTGCTCGCCGCCGGCGCCCCGCACGAAGGCGAAAACGATCCGCGACACAAAATGGCGCTGCCCGCCTATGATCAGGCGATCAAGGCGTCGCACATTTTCAACCTGCTCGACGCGCGCGGCGTGATCTCCGTGACCGAGCGGCAAAGCTACATCCTGCGCGTGCGCGATCTGGCGAAAGCGTGCTGCGCCGCGTGGCTGCAAACCGAGGCTGGCGGCAATGCCTAACCTCCTCCTCGAACTGTTCTCCGAAGAAATTCCGGCGCGGATGCAGGCGCGCGCGGCTGATGATTTGCTGCGGCTCGTCGGCGACGGCCTGCGCGAGGCGGGCCTGCCCTACGAGCGCGGCGCGGCGCATTCCGGGCCGCGCCGCCTCACGCTGCATATCGAGGGGCTGCCTGCCCGCTCCGCCGGGGTGCGCGAGGAGCGCAAAGGCCCGCGCGTCGGCGCGCCAGAGGCGGCGATCCAAGGCTTTCTCAAAAGCGCGGGGCTGGCCAACATCAGCGAGGCCGACACGCGCGCGGACGGAAAGGGCGAGTTCTATGTCGCGGTGATCGAGAAACCGGGCGCGTCGGCGGCGGACATCGTCGCGCGCGTGGTTCCAGAGGTCGTGCGCAGATTCCCGTGGCCCAAATCTATGCGTTGGGGGGCTGGCAAACTGCGATGGGTGCGCCCGCTACATTCCATCCTGTGCGTGCTGGACGGTGAACCGGTCGAGTTCGAAGTGGACGGCGTGCGCTCGGGCGGCCTCACGCGCGGACACCGCTTCATGAGCGCGGGCGAGGCGCGTCCGCGCAGCTTCGCCGAATATGAGACGGTTTTGGCGGAGGCGCGGGTGATCGTGTCGCGGGAGGCGCGCGCGCGCCGCATCCTCGAACAGGCGCAGGCCGCGGCCGCGCGCGAAAAGCTGACGCTGGTTGAGGACGCCGCGCTTCTGGAGGAAAACGCCGGGCTGGCGGAATGGCCTGTCGCCCTTGCCGGCCGCTTCGATGAGGCGTTTCTCGATGTGCCCCCGGAGCTGCTGATGACCTCGATGAAGGCGCATCAGAAGTGCTTCTCGCTGCGCGGGCGTGATGGCCGCCTCGCGAACCGCTTCATCATGGTCGCCAACCTTGAGGCGCAGGACGGCGGCCGCGCGATTATCGCGGGCAACGAGCGCGTCATCCGGGCGCGGCTGTCTGACGCGAAGTTCTTCTGGGACAACGACCGCGCGCGCGGGTTGGACGCGATGCGGCCGAAGCTCGACGCGATCACGTTCCACGAAAAGCTCGGCACGCAAGGGCAGCGTGTGGAGCGCATCCGCAAGCTCGCGCGCGAACTGGCGCCTCTGGTGGGCGCCGATCCGGAGCTGGCCGACCGCGCCGCACGGCTTTGTAAGGCCGACCTCGTCTCCGAGACGGTCGGCGAGTTCCCCGAGCTGCAGGGCGTGATCGGGCGGTATATCGCGGAGGCGGCGGGCGAACCGCAGGCGGTGGCCGACGCCATCGCCGAGCATTACAAGCCGCTAGGCGCGGGCGATAGCGTGCCCGCGAACCCGGTGTCCATCGCAGTCGCGCTGGCGGACAAGCTCGATATGCTGAGCGGATTCTGGGCCATCGACGAAAAGCCGACCGGCTCGAAAGACCCCTATGCGCTGCGCCGCGCCGCGCTCGGCGTCATCCGCATCACGCTCGACCGCAATCTGCGCTTCTCCCTCAACCGGCTTACGGATGCGCAAATTCTCCGTCATCAAATCGCGCCCGCCAACGCGGCCGACGGGGCGATCCTCGACCGGCTTTGCGCGCTCACCATCGCGCACGGCATGTTCGGCGCCCCGACGCGCGCCGCGCTTGCCGAACTCGAGGGGGCCGCGCTGGAGTGGCTCAAAAGCTTTGTGGATCACGACCCAGCTATCAGCGACGATCTGCTCGTTTTCTTCCACGACCGTTTGAAGGTTTACATGCGCGAGCGGGGCGCTCGCCACGACCTCATCGACGCGTGCATCGCTATGCCGGAGTCATGCGACCTCACGCTGGTGGTGCGCCGCGTAGAGGCGCTCGGCCGCTTCCTCGAAACCGACGACGGCGCGAACCTGCTCGCGGGCGTGAAACGCGCCGCCAATATCCTGCGCATCGAGGAAAAGAAAGACAGCCGCAGCTATGACGGCGAACCTTCGCCTGCGCTCCTGAAGGCGCCGGAGGAAAAAGCGCTGGCCAAAGCCATCGCCGAGGTGTCAGCCGCGATCCGCGCCGCGCTCGATGAAGCCGCGCCGGACGCGCCTGCCGCGAAGGGCAAAGGCAAGTCCGCGAAAGCCGCCGCTACACCGCCCAAAAAGGCTAAGGCTGGCGCGGTTAAGGACGCGGCAAGCGACGGCGCGCGCCGCGAACCGGATTTCGCCGCGGCGATGTCGGCGCTCGCCCGCCTTCGCGCGCCCGTGGACGCCTTCTTCGACAAGGTCACGGTCAACGCCGAAGACCCACGCTTACGCGAGAACCGCCTAAAGCTGCTCGCGCAGATCCGCGCGGCGACGCTGGCCGTCGCGGACTTCTCCAAAATCGAAGGCTAGGCAGCCGGGCCAGCCGCGCGCGGATCAGTACCCGCCGTTCCGATACCCGTTGCGGCCATTGCGATAGCCGCCATTGTAGCCGTCATGCCCGTTGCGGTAGCCGTTGTGCGGCGGCAAATCGACCTCGTAGGCGCCGGGGTGCTCGGCTTCGCGGTGATAGCCGTTGTACGGCTTGGCGTAGCGCGCATGCTCATCGTAGGGCTTATAGGCACGGGTGTGGCCGTGATAGCCGTTCTCGTAGAAGTATTTGTTGCGATGGAAGTGACGGGGCTTGTGGCTGTAGCCATAGCCGTTGATCGGCTCCAGGCAGTAGCGCGGCACGAACAGGTTGGCGAAGCGCGGCGACAGGATGCGGCACCAGTCGAAGCGGTCGCACACCGCCGTGATTCGCGTCCCCGCGCGCACGTGGATGTGCGTGCGGAAGCCCGGCGCGGGCCGGTCGCTGACGATGGTCGGGATGTTGACGAAGAGTTCGCGTGGATAGTCGTGATAGCCGTTGTAGTGCCCGCCGCCGCCGCAATACGGACCGCGGCAGCCATACGCCTCGGCCTCTGGCGCGGACGCGAGCAGCGCCGGCAGGACGGCCGCCGCCGCCAACAGATAGGACTTCATGATCGGAAACTCCGCTACTGATGAAACTCGCGCTCTTTCCGCGCTGAGGGTAGCGTTGCGCCGAAGTGGTTTTAATTTTCTTAAAATTGTTGATACCTGGGATGTATGCTTAATCCCAGGTAAAGCGGCGGCTTTATTTCGCGTCGCGCATGGATGCTGCCAACAGAAGCCAGCAAATCACCGCGCCGACCCCTGCGAATGCGGCGATCTCCACAAATCCGCTGTCAAAGCCCTGCTCTCGCATCACGCTCACCGCGATGAACGCGACGCCCAGCCCGCCAAGCAGCGCGATCGCGACCCGCAGGGCGGCCCCGCCTCCGGCGCGTTTGGTGGACGCCCCGAGCGGCGGCAGCGGCTTTAGCGGCGGCATGGATTGCGTCATGCCCACGTCGCGCTTTATGCGCGCGCGGATGACCTCGAGGACGAGACCGACGATGAGACCGGCGGCGACCGACAGCAACAATTCCTGAAGCATGATTTTCTTCCCCGGTTGAATAACGGCGGCGCTGCGCGTACGCTTGCGGAGATCGCCAAAAAGGATTTCGCTCTGACGCCCCGCGCATCGCAGTTTGTGTTCGTGTATGGAACGCTGCAAAGCAGTTACCATAACCCGGCGGCGAAACGCCTACGCGCCGGTTCGCAACTCGTTGGCGCGGCGCGCGTTCCGGGCCGTTTGCGCAGTTTCGGATATTTTCCCGGGCTGATTCTCGATCCGGGCGCTCGCAACGGCGTGCATGGCGAGATTTACCGGCTATTGCATCCCGCGCTGCTCGCCCATCTCGACGCCTACGAAGGCTGCGCGCCGCACTCCCGCCGCCCGCATCTTTACCGCCGCGAGTTGGCAGAGGCGCAACTTTACGACGGCGGGCGCGTTTGGGCGTGGCTTTATGTTCTGAATGATGCGCGCCTCGGTGCGCCCCTGCTCGCTCCCCGGTTTCAGCCAAATCGCAAGATCGAGTTTCGCCCGGCGCCTGCGGATTGAGACAATGCCCCAGTTGAGTTAATCATGCCGAGCGGTTCGCGCCCAACGGCTCCATGGAGAGCGCCATGCCATCCAGCTTGTTCACGTCCCTGATTTTGCAGACGCTCGAAACCAACGTCCGGTTCGCGCAGAACCTTTCGGATTTCGTCACCGGAGCCTCCGCCCTAAGAAGAGCGCCCGAGCCTGAAGCGCCGCAACCTGAGCCCGAGCCTGTGAACGACGAGCCGGAAACGGCGCCGCAGGGCAAATACGTGTACCGCTTCGGCGGCGGCGCTGCGGACGGCTCCGCCCAGATGCGCAATCTCCTCGGCGGCAAGGGCGCGAACCTGGCCGAGATGTGCAATCTCGGCCTGCCGGTGCCGCCGGGCTTCACCATCACCACCGAGGTCTGCTCTGCCTATTACGCTGAAGGCCGGAATTACCCGGAGGGCCTGCGCACGCAGGTGGCGAGCGCGCTGGATTTCGTCGGCGACACGGTCGGCGCGCGATTTGGCGACATGACCAACCCGCTGCTTGTCTCGGTGCGCTCCGGCGCCCGCGCCTCCATGCCGGGCATGATGGATACGGTGCTCAATCTTGGCCTCAACGACGAGACCGTCGAGGCGCTTGCCGCCAAAAGCGGCGACGCGCGCTTCGCCTATGACAGCTACCGGCGCTTCATCCAGATGTATTCGGACGTGGTCTTGGGCGTCGGCCACCACGTGTTTGAGGACATTCTCGAAAACTTTAAGAAATTGCACGGCTACGAACGCGACACCGACCTCACCGCCGCGGATTTGCGCGACGTAATCGAGAAATACAAAGCGGCGGTCGGGCAGGAGCTGGGCAAGCCCTTTCCGCAAGACATCGACGAACAACTGTGGGGCGCGATCGGCGCGGTGTTCTCGTCCTGGAATACGCCGCGCGCCATCACCTATCGCCGCCTGCAGAACATTCCCGACGACTGGGGCACGGCGGTGAACGTGCAGGCGATGGTGTTCGGCAACATGGGCGGGACGAGCGCGACCGGCGTCGCGTTCACGCGCAATCCGTCGACCGGCGAAAACCAGCTTTACGGCGAATTTCTCATCAACGCGCAGGGCGAGGATGTCGTCGCCGGCATCCGCACGCCTCAGAACATCACGGAGGCGGCGCGCATCGCGGCGGGCAGCGATGAGCCGTCGCTTGAGGCGCTGATGCCCGCGGCTTTCGCCGAGTTTCTGGCCGTGTGCCGCAAGCTTGAAGCCCACTATCGCGACATGCAGGACATCGAGTTCACCATCCAGGACGGCAAGCTCTGGCTGCTGCAGACCCGCGTCGGCAAACGCACGCTTCCGGCTGCGCTGAAGATCGGCGTCGAGATGGCTGAGGAAGGGCTGATCTCTCGGGAGGAGGCCGTCGCGCGCATCGAGCCGACCCAGCTCGACCAGCTTCTGCACCCGACCATCGACCCGACGGCGGAGAAGACCGTGATCGCCACCGGCCTCGCGGCCTCGCCCGGCGCCGCCTGCGGCGAGATCGTGTTCGATCCGGACGAAGCGGCGAGGCTCAAAAGCGAGGGCCGCACCGTGATCCTCGTGCGCACCGAGACGAGCCCCGACGACATTAACGGCATGGACGCAGCGGCTGGCATCCTCACCTCGCGCGGCGGCATGACGAGCCACGCAGCCGTCGTGGCCCGCGGTTGGGGACGGCCCTGCATCAGCGGCGCGTCCAGCGTCCGCATCGACTACGCCGCGAAAGAGATGAGCGCGGGCGGTGTGACGCTGAAGGCGGGCGACGTCATCACGCTGGACGGCTCGGCTGGAGAGGTGCTGCTCGGCGCCGCCAAGGTCCGTCAGCCGGAGCTGACAGGCGATTTCGCCAGGCTCATGGAGTGGGCGGACGCCGTGCGCCGCATGAAAATCCGCACCAACGCCGAGACGCCCCGCGACGCGGCCCAGGCGCGCAAATTCGGCGCGGAAGGAATCGGCTTGTGCCGCACGGAGCACATGTTCTTCGAAGGCGAGCGCATCGTCGCCATGCGCGAAATGATCATGGCGTCGGACGAGGCGGGCAGGCGCGCGGCGCTCGCCAAAATCCTGCCGATGCAGCGCGCCGACTTCACCGAGCTGTTCGAGATCATGGCGGGGTTCCCCGTCACGATCCGTCTGCTCGATCCGCCGTTGCACGAGTTTCTGCCCCACGGCGAGGACGAGATCGCCGAGGTGGCGGCGGCTTCCGGCATCGACGCGGCCAAGCTGAAGGCGCGCGTGGCGCAGCTCACGGAGTCGAACCCAATGCTCGGTCATCGCGGCTGCCGGCTTGCGATCACCTATCCGGAGATTGCCGAAATGCAGGCACGGGCCATATTCGAGGCGGCGCTCGACGCCTCCGCCAAAACCGGCGCGCCCGTCGAGCCTGAGATCATGATCCCGCTCGTCGCAGTTAAGGCCGAGCTGGACATTCTGGGCGAGCGCATCGCCAAGGTCGCCCGCGAGGTGGAGCGGGAGCGGGGCGCCGCCATTCCCTATCAGCTCGGAACGATGATCGAGTTGCCGCGCGCGGCGCTTCAAGCCGGCAAAATCGCAGAAACAGCTGAGTTTTTCTCGTTCGGCACCAACGATCTGACGCAAACCGCCTTCGGCCTGTCCCGCGACGACGCGGCGGCCTTTCTCGGCGCCTACACCGCGAAGGGCGTGCTGAAAAACGATCCGTTCGTAACCCTCGATCAGGACGGCGTGGGGGAGTTGGTCGCCATCGCGGCGGAGCGCGGACGCCGCACACGCCCAAACATCAAACTCGGCATCTGCGGCGAACATGGCGGCGATCCGGCGTCCATTGGCTTTTGCGAGGGTGTCGGCCTCGATTACGTGTCCTGCTCGCCGTTCCGCGTTCCCGTCGCCAAGCTCGCCGCCGCGCAAGCCGCCCTGATCGCAAGGCGGCGCCAGTGACGTTTTGCGCGCGTGATACGCTCGCGGCGCGGCATGTCTGAGGACCCCCTGCTCTCCCAGCTGCGCGGCGGCGGCAAGCGGGCCATGGCGGAGGCTCTGGCGCGGATCGACAAGCAACGGCGCTCCGCCGAGGTCAACGCCCTCCTGGACGCCGCATACGCCGCGCCGCGCGCGCATGTGATCGGCCTCACAGGCCCGCCAGGAGTCGGCAAATCCACGCTCGTGAACGCGCTCATCGGCCACTGGCGCGCGCGCGGCGAGACCGTCGGCGTGATCGCGGTCGACCCATCGTCGCGCGTGTCGGGCGGCGCGCTTCTTGGCGACCGGGTCCGCATGCGCACCGACCCTGACGACCAGGGCGTGTTCGTGCGCTCGCTCGCCGCGCGCGGCCGGCTCGGCGGGGTCTCGGACATCACCTTCGCCGCCACGGTGCTCATGCGCGCCGTTTACAACCGCGTCGTCGTGGAGACTGTGGGCGTGGGCCAGTCCGAGGCGGACATCGTGGCGGTCGCCGACACCGTGGTGCTGTGCGCCCAGCCCGGCTCCGGCGACGCCATGCAGTTCATGAAGGCCGGCATTATGGAGATCCCTCACATCGCCGTGGTCACGAAATCGGATTCGGGGCCGGCGGCCTCGCGGGCGCTGGCGGAGATGAAGGGCGCGCTCAGCCTCGCCGCGCCGACCGACCCGACCTGGGACATCCCCTGCCGGGCGATCTCCGCCGCGACCGGGCAGGGCGTCGAGGCGCTCATCGATTTGATGGACGCGCACCGCGCCAAGCTTGAGCGGACGGGCGCGCTCGTCAGCAACCGCGAGCGCCACGCCGAGCAGTGGCTTATGGCGGCCGTTCGCGAGGCGTATGGCGCGGAAGGCGTCGCCGCGTTGGGCCCGGACGCGACTGTCCTCGCAGGGGCCGGTCCTTTCTCCCGCGAAGCCGAGCTGACCCGCCGGCTCGTGGTCACCCTTCGCGATTGACTTAATTTATCCACAGTGTTTGTGACATCTTTGCATCGTGTCCGGCGGTAAGGAAGCCTTAACCAGTTTCAAGGCAAAGTCCTGAATGCTGCTCAAACTTCGTTTCCTGATGGGACGCGCGTACGCATTGCGCGCGGCTGGATAGCGAGCGTAGGGAGTTTTCATGCGGAACGGCGCGGCGAGACACAAGACCAGGTCGGAGGTCGTCGTGGTCATCGCCGCGTTGGCGGCGCTCGGAGGCGTAAGCCTGGATGCGTTGCTTCCCGGCGGACTGCGCTCGCTCCTATTCTCCGCGAACGGCGAGACGGTCGCAGCAAGAAACGTCTCCGTTCACTCCATCCCCGGGCATGTGCCCGCGCAGGCCGAGCATCTCTTCGCAGTCGGCAAAGGGCCGCGCGCCGACCGATATTTCGAGGCGGCCGAGCGTCCGGCGCCGTTCCGTCGCGGCGACATCTCGATGGCGTCCATGACGCCGTTTCGGTTCGGCGGCGCAGGAGAGGCGAGCGGGGTCTATGTGAACCGCGCGCTCAAAGGCGGGCGGGAGAGCGTGAAAACTTTAGCCCCCGTCGCGCCCGCGCCCGCGTCCGCCACGGACGCCGCGCCAGCTCACGGCGACCGCGCCACCGCCGCCCTGTTTTTCGCGACCAGCTACGCCTCCGACGCTATGATGGCCGCCGCGCCGCCGCCCGAGCCGGAGAAACCCGCGCCCGCTGGCGACGGCTGGGGGCGGCTCATCCAGGACGCGCGCATCTCGCCCGAGGACGCGACGCTGTTCGGCGGTTTGACGGAGACAGAATTCCGCAACAAAGAGCTGCACTGCATGGCCACCGCGATTTATTTCGAGGCGCGTGGCGAACCGGTGCGCGGGCAGATGGCTGTCGCCCAGGTGGTCATGAACCGCGTGCGCAGCCCGTATTATCCGAAAACGATTTGCGGCGTCGTCTATCAGGGCAGCTTCAACCGCACAGGCTGCCAGTTCTCATTCACCTGCGACGGCATCCCGGACCGCGCGACGAACAAGGAGCAGTGGGCCAACTCCATGACCGTGGCCCAGCAGGTCATCGCGCGCAAAGTGTGGGTGGACGAGGTGGGCTACGCAACGCACTACCACGCCACTTACGTCAATCCGAAATGGAAGAGCATGGTGAAGCGCGTGGCGCAGATCGGCGTGCACATCTTCTACAAAGCGCCGTTCGCTGATCCGCAGCTCGCCTATGCGGACGCCCCGCAGCCGCTCTGACGCTTAAAACAGCTCGCACTCGCCGTGGCTCCACGACGTGCTGCAGATGGCGGCGGTCGCGATGATCTGGGAGAAATCCGCCCCCGATGCGCTGAGCGCCGCGCCGACGAGCGCGAACAGCCCGGCCGCCGCCGCGATGACCGGGGCGTACCAGATCCGCGCCAGCCGCACCGCGCCGCGCACTGCGCGAATGTTCTCCTCCGGCATGGCGAAGTGCGGTTCTCCGGGAATGAGCCGGGCTTTCGACTGCGCCCCGGGCGTGAAGCGGGCGATCGCGCTGGCGCCGCCCATCACGAGGCTCACGAACACAGGGGCGAGCGGCGCCAGGATCATGCCGGTCACGAACAAACCTTGCGTCCACGGCGCGGCGACGGCTCTCGCGGCGAGCGCGCGCCAGTCGAATGGCCGCTGCCCCACGGCCGTGAACAGCGCGTTGATGGCCTCCAGCGCGTTGGCGAGAAGCGCCGCGAGAAGAACGGCGAGGGCGAGAGCGACGACCGCCGCCGCGACCAGGCTCAACACCGATAGCGCCAGCCCCGGCCATCCGCTCGCCCGTCCCGCGAGCGTTGACAGTCCCCGCGCGCTCGCCCATGAGAGCCAATCCACGCCGGCGTTGACTATGGGAATCATCACGAAAAACAGCAGCAGCACGAATGCGAATTCGCTGGCGACCGCGAATACGACGCCCGCGACGCCCGCGACCGCGATGGCGAACACGCCCGCACCCGCGAAGGCGAAAGTCAGCGCCAGGGCGAAGGCCAGCGCGAAGGCGATCATGGCGGCGAGGGCGACCGAACCCGCGCCGTAAAACTCGGACGATATGGCGCTCGCCAGCACGAATGCGATGCCGAAGGCGGTGATCACAGCCACCCCGCCCAGCGCGATGTTCATCGTCATCGCTGCGATTTCGCGGTCGCCGCCCATTTGGCCGAACAGGTTTTGCGCAAAGCGCACCAGCCGACGCAGCAGCGCATAGGCGAGAAAGCATCCCGCCACGGCCGCCGCTGCGAAGACGGCGAGCTCATAGACCGACACGACGCCCGTCGCCGCGCCGTTCACCGCCAGGGAGATCAAGAAAACCGACACGGGATAGATAAAGGCGAGCGCGAGGCACCGCTCGAACGCTTGCGCGGAGAGCGGCGGTCCGAACCAGGCGTCGCACCACGCGCCGAAGCGGCGCAAACCAACGGCGAAAGCCGTTTGCGCGCTTGCCAAACCGAGGCGGGCGCGCAGGTCGGCGCGGTCATCGGGCGCTTGAAGTTGGCTAGCGACAGGACGGCTCGGAAACGGCAGCAGAAGCGCAAGAATCGCGGCGAGAACAAGAATGAGCGCCGTGGTGGCCCCGACCACGCCCCATCCCGGCCAAGCAATCAGCTTGACGCCTGACACGGCGCTCTCCATGCATCGCCCCCGCCGTTGTATGCCCTGTCCGCACCATGCGAAATGGTTCGCAGATATTCAAGCGCGGCATGCCGGCGCGCCCCTGGTTCAGGCTGCGCCCTGGCGGCGGCGACACAGCAAGCGCGGGAGTTTTACTGTGGGGCGTGGCAGACGGCCTCGACATTGTGGCCGTCCAGATCAAGAATGAAAGCGCCGTAGTAGTTGGCGTGGTATTGCGGGCGAACGCCCGGCGGACCGTTGTCCTTCGCGCCTTCGGTCAGCGCGATGCGATAGAACTCGTCCACCTGCGCGCGCGTCTCTGTGCGAAACGCGATGTGCGTTGGCGGTGTGGTTTTGCCCGTGCCCGCGAGCCAGAAATCCGGCTTGCCTTTGCGCCCGAACCCGCACGCCGGGTAGCCGCCCGGCATGGCGGCGGCGGGCACGTCCATCAGCAACTCGATCTGTAATGGCGCGAGCACCTTGATATAGAAGGCTTTCGCACGCTCAAAGTCTCCGACGCCAAACCCGAAATGGTCGATGATCATCGCCGCCCCGCGCCTAGTTGCGCAGCTCCAGCAAACGCCGCGCGATCACCTGCGCCTGAATTTCGGCCGCGCCCTCGAAGATGTTGAGGATGCGCGCGTCGCACAGCACGCGGCTCACGGGATACTCCAGCGCGAAGCCGTTGCCGCCGTGGATTTGCAGCGCGTTGTCCGCCGCCGCCCAGGCGACGCGGGCGCCTAGGAGTTTGGCCATGCCGGCTTCCAAATCGCAGCGGCGGCCCTGATCCTTCTCGCGCGCGGAGAAGTAGGTCAGTTGCCGGGCGATGAGGATTTCCGCCGCCATCATCACAATCTTGTCGGCGACGCGGGGGAAATTGATGATCGGCTTGCCGAACTGCGAGCGGTCGGTCGCGTATTTCACGGCCAGATCCATCGCCGCTTGCGCCACGCCGACAGCGCGCGCGGCCGTCTGGATGCGCGCCGCCTCGAAGGTCTCCATAAGCTGCTTGAAGCCCTCGCCCTCCTTTCCGCCGAGCAGGTTTGCCGCCGGTACAGGATAATTGTCGAAGGAGATGTCGTACTCTTTCATGCCGCGATAGCCGAGCACCTCGATCTCGCCGCCGGACATGCCCTCCGCCGGGAAGGGCGTCTCATCCGTGCCGCGCGGCTTTTCCGCCAGGAACATGGACAGGCCTTTATAGCCGCTCTCGGCCGGATTGGTGCGCGCGAGCACGGTCATCACGTCGGCGCGCACCGGATGCGTGATCCAGGTCTTTTGCCCGGTGATGCGGTATGTGTCGCCGTCGCGCACGGCGCGGGTTTTCAGGCTGGCGAGGTCGGAGCCGGTATTGGGCTCGGTGAACACGGCGGTCGGCAGGATTTCGCCGGAGGCCAGCTTCGGCAACCAATAGGCCTTCTGCTCGTCGGTGCCGCCGCAGAGAATGAGTTCCGCCGCGATCTCCGTGCGGGTGCCGAGCGAGCCGACGCCGATATAGCCGCGCGACAACTCCTCGGAGACGAGGCACATGGCCTCCTTGCTGAGGCCGAGGCCGCCATACTCCTCGGGGATGGTGAGGCCGAACACGCCGAGCTCGCTCATCTTAGCGATGATGTCGAGCGGGATGTAATCGTTTTTCAGGTGCCATTCGTGCGCGTGCGGGTTCACCTCCGCCTCGCAGAAGCGGCGCATCTCCTCGCGCATGGCTTCGAGCGTTTCGTCGAGGCCGCTGTCGCCTGCGATGGAGGAGGCGTCGAGCTGGCGGATCAGGGCGATGGCGCGCGCCCGGTTTTCTGGCGTGTTGCCGGTCTCAATGAGCGGCTTGGCCGCGGCGGCGAACCGCTCGACCTCGGCCTGAGACAGTCCGAGCGCGGTGGGGCGCAGGATTTCGCCCTGGCTCATGGGAATGCCGCCGACGATCTGCGCGGCGTACTCGCCCGCGCCGACGTGAATGAGCACGCGCTCCAGCTCCCCGAAACGCCCCTCTCCGCTCAGGCGCTCGGCGTAAGCGGACATCTGTCGCATCGAGGCTGCATAGGTCGCGAGCCAAGCGAGGCCGTGGGCGGCGTGCTGTTCGCGCTCGATGGCGGCGGCGTCAGGGCGCCCGTCTTTCATCAGATGCGCCGCCAGTTTGGATGTGGCGGCCGCCAGCAGAGAGTCGGCCGCGTCGGCGGCGGACGCAAGCAAGGGCAATAGATCGAATGACTCAGCGCGCGTGTGTGGGCGCTCCAGTTCCATCGCGACAGTCATGCTTTCCTCCTTGGCTTGCGCCAGCGCTTACGCGCAATTCAGGCTTTTGGTTCGCCCCGCTCATCATTGGCGGCGCGGAAGGCGCAGGGGCGGCGGCCGTCAACCGCCAAAGCGCGCCGCAGACATCTCCACCGCGTCCTCAAAAGTCCTCAGGCCGGTTGCGGGCGCCGAGACGAGAACCGCCATGTTGCCCGGCCGGTGCTCGTTGCGCCACATCGTCATGTGCGCCTTCGGTATATCGCTCCACGGCAGCACTTCCGACATGCACGGGTCGATGCGGCGCTCCACAACCAGTTTGTTCGCCTGGGCGGCCTGGAGCAAATTGGCGAAGTGCGAGCCCTGTAGGCGCTTCTGGTGCATCCAGAGGTAGCGCGCATCGAGCGTGAGGTTGAAGCCCGTCGTCCCCGCGCAGATGACCACCATGCCGCCGCGCTTCACCACGAACACCGAGATCGGGATCGTCGACTCGCCCGGATGCTCGAACACGAAGTCCACGTTGTTGCCCCTGCCGGTGTGCTCCCAGATGGCCGCGCCGAACTTGCGCGCCTCCTTGAACCACTCCTGATATTCCGGCGTGCCGACCTTCGGCATCTGGCCCCAGCAGTTGAAATTTTTGCGGTTGATGACGCCCTTGGCGCCGAGCTGCATGACGAAGTCGCGTTTGTCGTCGTCCGAGATCACGCCGATGGCGTTGGCGCCGGATGTCGCGCAGAGCTGCACCGCAAAGGCGCCGAGACCGCCAGCCGCGCCCCAAACGAGCACGTTGTGGCCGGGGCGAAGCACGTGCGGGCGATGGCCGAACAGCATGCGGTAGGCGGTGGCGAGGGTGAGCGTGTAGCAGGCCGCCTCCTCCCACGTGAGGTGCTTGGGCCGCTCCATGAGCTGGCGGTCCTGTACGCGGGTGAACTGAGCAAATGAGCCGTCGGGCGTTTCATAGCCCCAGATGCGCTGCGAGGTGGAGAACATCGGGTCGCCGCCGTTGCACTCCTCATCGTCGCCATCGTCCTGATTGCAATGGATCACGACCTCGTCGCCGACCTTCCAGCGCTTCACCTTGGAGCCGACCGCCCAAACAATGCCCGAGGCGTCCGACCCGGCGATGTGATAGGGCTGTTTGTGGCCGTCGAACGGCGAGATCGGCTGACCGAGCGAGGCCCAGACACCGTTGTAGTTCACGCCCGCCGCCATGACGAAGACGAGCACGTCGTGGCTGTCCAACTCCCATATCGGCAACACCTCGACCTGCATGGCGGTGTCGGGCGGCCCGTGGCGCTCACGGCGGATGGCCCAGGCGTACATGTGTTTCGGCACGTGGCCGAGCGGCGGAATCTCGCCGACCTCATACAAATCCTTGAGGACGGCCTTGCCGCCTTGCACGCTCGCCAGCGCTGTCTCCGCCATGCTCTCAACTCCCTGACCGGCGCCCATGGCATGCTCGAGCCAGAAGCGACGATATTGCTCCCAATAGACCCACCACCAGTCCAGCGTCCACATGCGTCCATCCTGATGCGACGCCCATGGCTCGAGGCTATCGCGTTTGCGGCCGCATCTGACAAATTTACAGGCATGGTTGGGCATCTCTTTCCGCAATGCAAGATATTTCCGCAGCGCACCAAAGTCTGAGGGGCGGCGGCGCGTCTTGCCGATCTCTCCGCGCTCTGCTAATTTTTACAAACAATAACAACACGGCGGCAGTGGTGAGCGAAACGGAGCCAAAAAAAGGCGTGGCCAAGGAGAAAAGCGGCATGGTCGTCGCTTTCGCCATCTGGATCGTCATTCTGCTGGCGATCGTCGCGGCCCTGCCCGGCAAGCCTCCCGGGGTGCGTTCCGCGATGCTGAACGGGGACTATGACGCCGCCTATGCGCGGCTTCTGAAAGCCGCCGACGCCGGCGACGCCACCGCCAAGAACGCCATCGGCAACATGTATTATCTCGGCCTCGGCCGCCATCAGGATTTTAAATTGGCGCGCGAGTGGTATTTCAAGGCGGCGCTCGCCGGGAACGCCGCCGCCTGCGTCAACGCGGGCCATCTCTACAGCCAAGGGCTCGGCGTGCCCAAGGACATCATGCGCACCTATGGCTGGTTCGTGCACGCGAAGAAGGCCGGCAGCACCGAGGCGGACAACTACCTTCGCGAAATCCTCGGCGGCTTCGAGGTGGTGCCCAACATGATGCAGCGCTCCATGGAGCTGTATCCAACGGTGGCGGCGCTCACCAAATGAACGGCGTTACAATATCGAGGCCCGGCGATCACAGCTACACGCTCGCCTGGATGATTTTCGCCGGCGCGGTATTTTTTGCGCTGTTCGTATCGTGGGACATGGGCTTTATCCAGGCTATGCTTGCGACCGACAGTAGTTATCTGTCCGGCGTTAGCATCCTGCTTTTCGCCGCCTTTTCCGCCCACGCGATATTTCACATCGTCGAGAATTCCCGCGCGATCCATTTCGCTGAGGCCGCCCTTTCGGAGAGGCCCAACGACGAGCCCCCTCCTAAGCTGCTGCGGGCCTACCTGAACGATATTCGCGCAGGCGGCAAAGTCATCGAAATTTATGCGGATCAGCTCCGCGCGCCGGTCGAACTCGGATGGTTCATCATTGATCTGCTTATCAAGTTGGGTCTCATCGGCACGATCATCGGCTTCATCATGATTTTGGTGTCGTTGACCGCTGGGCCACTGCCAGGAGCCTCCGACATCCAACGCCTGCTCGTCACGCTCGGCGGCGGCATGGGCACCGCGCTCTACACCACCCTGGCGGGCCTCGTCGCGGCAAGCCTGCTGGCCGTGCAGTACATCATGCTCGGCCGCTGCGTGGAGCGGCTCATCGGCGCGCTCATCCGATTGGAGGCCCGCTCCCCTGCCACCGGCGCGGCTTCATGACGATCCGGGTCGGCGGCGGCGGCGGTATGCGGAACCGCCAATCAGACATTTTCACAGACCTGCTGTTCAACATCCTGCTCGGCGTGATGATGCTGTTCCTCATCGCGCTTGTTTACATCCAGCCGGAGAAGCCCAGCGGTAAAATCGACCTGGACGCGCAGTACGTCATCACCATCACGTGGCCCGATAACAACCCGGACGACGTCGACACCTGGGTGCAGGACCCGACCGGCGACGTCGCCTGGTTCAAGCGCAAGAATGTGGGGTTGCTGCACCTCGACCGCGACGACCGCGGCATGCGCGAGGACACGATGCAGATCGGCGGCCAAACCGTGCAGAACCCGCTCAACCAGGAGATCACCACCATCCGCGGGGTCGTACCCGGCGATTACACGGTCAATGTGCACTATTACGAAACGGACACGAAAGAACCCGTTGAGGTTTCGGTGCGTCTCGCGCGCGTAAACCCCGTGTATGAAATCGTTTATTACGGAAAAGTCGTATTGACGCAGAAGGGGTCGGAAGAGACGGCGGTGCGCTTCACAATCGCGCCGGACGGCCGCATCACGGATGTGAATCGCTTGCCGAAATCTCTCGTCGCTTTCATCAACCCCGAAAAATAATCAAGCGCCGCCTCCCGGCGCAGTCTAGGGAACGTCATGGAGAGTATGGGTATCGCCGGCCTTATCGCCGCCTATGTGGCCTTGGCCATCGTTTTGCTGTGCTTGCTGCTGTATGCGCGCCTGCCCTGGTGGGTGAAAGGCGCGGCCATTGCGGCGGTTTCGGCCTTCTACTACGCGAGCTATGTCAGCTATCCGAAGCTGCTCGGCTGGCCGACGCCGTACGGTCTCCCGCAAAGGGTGTACATCGTCGCGGTCACCGTCGAGGAGCCAGAGGCGATTTACTTTTGGGCGCGCGACCTCACCCAGGGCCTGCGCGTCACCCGCCCTCGGGCTTACAAGCTGCCCTACACCAAAAAGCTGCATGAGAAGGTGGAGAACGTCACCCGCAAACTCCGCCGCGCCATCCCGGTCATCGGCGAGTTGAGCGGCGGCAACGTAGGACCAGACGGCGGCGAGGGCGTGTTTTCGACGCCCTCGGACATTGAGTTGAATTTCATCGACGCGCCGGAGGCTCTCATCCCCGGCAAGGAATGAGCGCGTTCGGCGTCACCGGTCGCGGATGAAGTCGAAGCGCGAGTAGCAATCGCGGCTCGGCAGGTTGCTTTTGCCTGCGATGGCGTTGGCGAGCGCCTCGCTCAAATTCGCATCCGCATCCTTGCTGTGCACGCCGATCAGCATAAGCGGACGCTGGAAGCTCGTGTCCGTTTGCTCCACTGCGCCCGGGCAGCCTTGATATTGACCGAGATTGAGCATCCACACGGGAGTTTCGGGCGCGACCACCTCTTTCAGCCAGCCGGCGGAGGCCCTCGCGCGAGCCTCGGCGCGGGCAATCTCCGCCTCGCTTTGCCCTTCCTGGGACGCGGCGCCGACGGCGATCACGTCGCTCGCTTTGGTGAGCACGTCGCGCACCTCGCGGATGAAAATGCGCGCGATCAGGTCGGCGTCCGTGAGCGTCTCGGCGCCCTTGACCACCTCGGTGGTGCTGCCCTTCACCCAGTTGTAGTCCTTTGTGAGAATGAGCACATCGAACGCGGCTTTGCGGCCGGCGGCGTCCACCCCTTCGATGGGGAATACGACCGTGTCGCCTTTCCGCTCGGTGACGACCGCGACCTTTTCAGGCTGCGGGGGCGGCGCCGGGGCCGGTTCGGGAGCCGGTTCGGGCGCGGGCGCCGCCACCTCGACCGGCTTGGGCGCGACGATCCACGGATCGAAATAGCCCGGCTGCAGCATCAGGATCACGCCCGCAGTCACGGCGCCAAGGCCGATGATCGAGCCGATCGTCCGCAGAAAATTCGTCCACCACCAGAAGAAGCCGTACCGGTCGCGCTCTTCTTTCTCGTTGTCTTTCACCTTGTACTGATACTCGGCCATGCCAACCCCCAAAGCCTCACGATATGTGCGCAACCCCATTTCCGCGCACGCATACGCTCTATCGCACTGCTGCGGACTTTACCATTCGTTATGTTTCGCCGCTACGACAGCGGCGCCGGGTAAGGGCATGACAAACATCGCCGGGAGCGCTAGAACGGGCATGAAACAGCTTTAGAAAAGTTAAGCCATGGCCACGCCGCAATACGTCTTCCACGTCCACAAGCTCTCCAAAACCTATCCCGGCGGCAAGCAGGTGCTGAAAGACATCTCGCTGTCGTTCCTCCCCGGCGCGAAGATCGGCGTTGTCGGCTTGAACGGCTCGGGCAAGTCCACGCTCATGAAGATCATGGCCGGGATCGAGAAGGATTTCCAGGGCGAGGCGAGACCCGCCGACGGCATCCGCGTTGGCTATCTGCCGCAAGAGCCGGAGCTTGACCCGTCAAAGGACGCGCTTGGCAACGCGATGGAAGGCGTGGCGGAGAAAAAGGCGCTGCTCGACCGCTATAACGAGCTCGCGGTGAACTACTCGGACGAGACCGCCGACGAGATGGCCAAGCTCCAGGACATCATCGACGGGCAAAATCTCTGGGACCTCGAAAGCCAGGTCGAGCAGGCGATGGACGCTCTGCGCTGCCCACCCGGCGACGCGGACGTGACGAAGCTCTCCGGCGGCGAGAAGCGGCGCGTGGCGCTGTGCAAGCTGCTGCTCTCCAAGCCCGACGTGCTGCTGCTCGACGAGCCGACCAACCACCTGGACGCCGAGACGACCGCGTGGCTCGAGCGCTACCTGAAGGAGTATGACGGCTGCATCATCCTCGTCACCCACGACCGTTACTTCCTCGACAACCTGACCGAATGGACGCTCGAACTCGATCGCGGCCAGGGCGTGCCCTACAAGGGCAACTATTCGAGTTGGCTGGAGCAGAAAGCGAAACGCGCCGCCATCGAGGAGCGCGAGGAGGCCGGCAAGCAGAAGACGCTCGCGCGCGAACTGGAGTGGATCCGCGCCGGCGCCAAGGCCCGGCAGGCGAAATCCAAGGCGCGGATCGCAGCTTACGAGAAGCTCGCCGAGGAGGCCGGCAAGCAGGACGCGGGCAAGGCGCAGATCACCATCCCCCCCGGCCCGCGCCTCGGGGGCGTCGTGCTGGAGGCGAACGGGCTGACGAAAGCGTTCGGCGACCGGCTGCTGTTCGAGGGGCTGTCGTTCAAGCTGCCACCAGGGGGCATCGTCGGCGTCATTGGGCCGAACGGCGCCGGCAAGACCACGCTCTCGCGCATGATCGTCGGCAGCGAGAAGCCCGACGCGGGAACGCTGCGCCTCGGCGACACGGTGAAGGTATCCTACGTCGACCAGTCCCGCGACGCGCTGAACCCCAACAAAACCGTATGGGAGGAAATCTCGGGCGGGCGCGATATGATCACGCTCGGCAAGCGCGAGGTGCCGAGCCGCGCCTATTGCGGCTGGTTCAACTTCAAGGGCGGCGATCAGCAGAAGAAGGTCGGCCAGCTATCGGGCGGCGAGCGCAACCGCGTGCATCTGGCGAAGATGCTGCAATCGGGCGGCAACCTGCTGCTGCTCGACGAGCCGACCAACGACCTCGACACCGAGACGCTCTCCGCGCTCGAAGCGGCGCTGGAGGATTTCCCCGGTTGCGCCGTGGTCATCTCGCACGATCGCTTCTTCCTCGACCGGCTGGCGACGCACATCCTCGCCTTCGAGGGCGACAGCCATGTGGAGTGGTTCGAGGGCAACTTCGCGGACTACGAGGAGGACAAGCGGCGGCGGCTCGGCGATCACGCGACCGACCCGCACCGCGTCACGTACCGGAGGTTTGAGCGGTAAGCCGAGGGTCGCGCCTGCGCAACTCGTCGATCATCTTCGAGGCGTCCGCCTTCGATAAATCCGGGTCGAACGCCGCGCCCGTCTCCTCGCACAGTGTTTTAAGGTAGGACGCCTGCGCGCCGGTCATCGGCTCGTCGCCTGTCACCCAGTCGTCCGGGTCCTTCTCGGCGTTGGACGCAGGCGCGGTTTTCGGATTTTGGTCAGCCATCGGTCACCTCCGCGAACCGAACGCGCGCCGTGCGTTAAAGTTCGACACCGATGATTTGTGACGCGCCGTGACAAAGCTTCAAACCGGCGCCCCAAATCGCCCGATATGCCGCCGTCATTGTGTGGCTAGAGCATCGGATCGGGCGAAAAGGGACAACAAACATGATTGGGCGATTCATAGCGTTGAGCGCATGCGTTTTCATGGCGGGCGCAGCGCATGCGCAGGGCGGCGAGGATAAGCGCGAGTTCTGCGTCGCATACGCCAACGAGGCGGTCGACATGCAGCGCCGCAACATCCGCCTCAACTGCGGCATTCAGGGCGTGCGCTGGCATGAGTGGTGGGACGCGCATTACGGCTGGTGCAAGGACTGGGTGTCGCGGCGCGAGGTCGTGGAGCACACCGAGCTGCGCCGCAGCGAGATGCGGGCCTGCGAGGATCGGGCCGACTATCGCTTGGACTCCCGCGACGGGTATCGCGAGCGCCGCTAACGCGGTTTTGCAATAGAAGGGTACAATCTCCGCGCGCCTTCGGTTGTGCGGCGATTGGAGCTATAGAAAGCTGCTTGATCAGCCTTTTAAGTCGTTAGCCTCGTGTCCCGAGGCGACGGTTGGGGGGAAATGGTGGAGCCAGGCGGGATCGAACCGCCGACCTCGTGAATGCCATTCACGCGCTCTCCCAACTGAGCTATGACCCCAAGGCTCGCCTAAGCGAGCGCATTTTCTAAACGCAAAACAGCCCCGCCCGCAAGCGAAACAAGCGGCTAGACTTCATCCTCCGTTTCGACCGAACCGCCAACGAAGCCGGAGACGTCGTCCTCGCTTTCGTCCTCGTCAGCCAGGAAGGTTTCGTCCTCGGCGCCGGCGTCGATTTCGGCTGCGTCGTCCTCGATCTCGGCCAGATCGTCGCCCTCCAAGCCCGCCATATCGTCGTCGCCGCCGTCGACAGCGCTCAGCGGCACAAACTCGACGCCGTCCGCTGCCTCAGGGGCCACGTCGTCGATCACCGGGACGGCCGCCTTCGGCGCGGCGAACGCGGCCTTGGGAGCCGGCGCGACGCGGATTTCGAACACCGTCTGGCAGATCGGGCACAGGATCGGATCGCGGTTGAGATCGTAAAACTTGCTTTTGCAGTTCTGGCAGACGCGCTTTAAGCCGCGATCAGCTTTGATGGCCATCGGCCAACCCCTTCAGGCAAAGTGTGTGTGGAATCATGCCATCGTGTAGCCAGCAAACCATAGGCTGTCAAAGGCAAATGCGGCGCGCACGGAAAATGCGCAACAGCCGATTGACAGAGTTCGGCCGCGCTTGCTCTATGTCGGGTATGACAGCCACATCACATCCGTCCGACGCATGAGCAACAGCGCCGCAAGCCCGCAGCCATTGACAAGCGTGCTCTCCGGCCCGCTGACCGGCGCCGTGACCGTGCCGGGCGACAAGAGCATTTCGCACCGCGCGCTCATTCTCGGCGCGCTCGCGACGGGCGAAACCATGGTCACGGGGCTCCTTGAAGCCGAAGACATCATGGCGACTGCGCAGGCGGTGCGGCAGCTCGGCGCGGTGGTGGAGCGTGACGGCGCGGTCTGGCGCGTGTTCGGCCGCGGCGTCGGCGGGCTGACCCAACCGGATGAACCGCTCGATCTCGGCAACTCAGGCACGGGCGCGCGGCTGCTGATGGGCGTGGTCGCCGGACACGACATCGAGGCGGTGTTCACGGGCGACGAGTCTCTGTGCCGGCGGCCTATGGGACGGGTGCTCTCGCCGCTCAAGCAGATGGGTCTGCGGCTGCGCGAGACCGGGCGCGACCTGTTGCCCCTCACGCTCATCGGCACCGACATGCTGGCGCCCATCGCTTACGAACTCCCTGTCGCCTCCGCCCAGGTGAAATCCGCCGTGCTGCTCGCCGGCCTGTGCGCGGCTGGGGAGACGACCGTGATCGAGCCGGAGCGCACGCGCGACCACACCGAGAAAATGCTCGCGCATTTCGGCGCCGAAATCGCCGCCAAGGACGGCAAGAACGGCCGCCTCATCACCGTCAAGGGGCGCCCGACGCTGCGCGGGCAAAAGGTGGAGGTGCCGGGTGATCCGAGTTCGGCCGCGTTCGCCATCGCCGCCGCCCTTATCACGCCCGGGTCCGACGTGATCGTCCGCAATGTCCTTATCAATCCAACGCGCACGGGCTTTTACGAGACAGTGCGCGAGATGGGCGCCGACGTGACCTACGAGAACGTGCGCCAGCACGGGGGCGAGCGCATCGCCGACATCCGCGCCCGATACAGCCGCTTGAGCGGCGTGCGCATCCCGGAAGAGCGCGCCCCCGTGATGATCGACGAGTATCCGTGCCTGGCCGCGGTGGCGTCTCTGGCTGAGGGCGTGACGCGCATGGAGGGCCTCGCCGAACTGCGCGTGAAGGAGAGCGACCGTCTTGCGGCCATGGAGACAGGGCTGAAAGCCTGCGGGGTGGACGCGACGAGCGAGGGCGATACGTTGATCGTGCGCGGAATGCCGCAACCCCCGGGCGGGGGCTTCATCGCCACGGGTATGGATCACCGCATCGCCATGACTTTCCTTGTGCTGGGCCTCGCCGCCCGCGACCCCATCACTGTGGACGACGTAGGCATGATCGCCACCAGCTTCCCAAGCTTCCGCGCGCTTATGGAGGGGCTGGGCGCCCGCTTCCGCAGCGCTGAGGCGGCGCCATGATCATCGCGATCGACGGGCCGGCCGCTTCAGGCAAAAGCAGCCTCGCCCGGCTGATCGCGGCGCATTACAAACTTCCGCATCTGAACACCGGATCGCTATACCGCGCTGTCGCGCGCGACGTGATCGCCGCGGGCGAGCGGTTGGACGGACCGTTCGCGGCGCAGGCCGCTTTGCGCATCGACATGGCCACCTTGGGCGATCCCGCGCTGCAGGAGGCGCAGCTGGGAGATCCGGCGTCGGTTGTGGCGGCTCTGCCCGAGGTCCGGCAAGCGCTTCTTGCGGCGCAACGCGATTTCATCCTCAAGGCCCGGCGCGGGGCGGGCGCGGTGATCGAGGGCCGCGACATCGGCACGGTGATTTGTCCGGACGCGGAGGTGAAGCTGTTCATCACCGCCAGCGCCGACGCGAGGGCCAAGCGCCGCTATTTAGAGGCTGCGGAATATGACAGCGCGGTCGACGAAAGCGCTATCGGCGAGGCCCTGAAGCGGCGCGACGAACGCGACGCCTCGCGCCCCGACGCCCCCATGCAGCGAGCGGCAGACGCCTACTTGCTTGACACCACGAATTTGGATATAGAAACAGCGCTAAAAATGGTGTTCGACTACATAAACAGTCGGGCTACGCGCTCATGAACGTATCCACGCAGCAGCGTTGAGCGTTTGCATCAAGCGCAATACTCTTTATATCCGCCGAACAATGCCGCTGTCCGCGCGACAAGATTAGCATTTAGACGGATCGGGGTTGGGAAGTCGTGGGGCGGTGCGCGCGGAAGCGGGTCCGCTCAAACGGCTTTTCGTCAGTTTTGAGGATGAACCAGGCCGGCCCAGATGGGAGCCCGGGCCGTACAGGCGAACAGGAGTTTGAATGGTCGCGACGCAGTCGAGTGAGGCAGGCAAGCGGGAAATGAACCCAACGTCAGAGGATTTCGCCGCGCTTCTGGAAGAGTCCTTTGAAATACAGGGCATTGACGAAGGCTCCGTGGTGAAGGGTCGCGTGGTCGCCATCGAGAAGGATCTGGCGGTGATCGACGTGGGCCTCAAGACCGAGGGGCGCATCCCGCTGAAAGAGTTCGCGCTGCCGGGCCAAAAGCCGAACATCAATGTCGGCGACGAAGTCGAGGTTTACCTGGAGCGGGTCGAAAACGCTCTTGGCGAGGCGATGCTCTCCCGCGAGAAGGCGAAACGCGAAGAAAGCTGGACGCGTCTTGAAGAGAAATTCAAAGCCAACGAGCGCGTCGAGGGCGTGATCTTCAACAAGGTGAAGGGCGGCTTCACCGTCGATTTGGACGGCGCCGTCGCGTTCTTGCCCGGCAGCCAGGTGGACATCCGTCCGATCCGCGACATCAACCCGCTGATGAACGTCATGCAGCCGTTCCAGATCCTCAAAATGGATCGACGCCGCGGCAACATCGTCGTGTCGCGCCGCTCGGTTCTGGAGGAGACGCGCAACGAGCAGAAAGCCGAGATCGTCGCCAAGCTCGAAGAGGGCCAGGTGGTGGACGGCGTGGTGAAGAACATCACCGACTACGGCGCCTTCATCGACCTGGGCGGCATCGACGGCCTCTTGCACGTGACCGACATGGCGTGGCGCCGCGTCAACCACCCGTCCGAAATTCTGAATGTGGGCGACACCATCAAGGTGCAGATCATCCGCATCAACCCGACCTCGCAGCGCATCTCGCTCGGCATGAAGCAGCTCGCCGCCGACCCATGGGAGAGCATAGAGGCCAAATATCCGATCAGCGCCAAGTTCAAGGGCACCGTAACGAACATCGCCGATTACGGCGCGTTTGTGGAGCTCGAGCCTGGCGTCGAAGGCCTCATCCACGTCTCCGAGATGAGCTGGGTGAAGAAAAACGTGCACCCGGGCAAGATCGTCTCCACCAGCCAGGAGGTGGAGGTGCAGGTGCTGGAGGTCGATCCCGTCAAGCGCCGCATCAGCCTCGGCCTGAAGCAGACGCAGGAAAACCCGTGGCACGCGTTCGCCGAGCGTTTCCCGAAAGGCTCCGAGGTCGAAGGCCAAGTGCGCAACATCACTGAGTTCGGCCTGTTCATCGGGCTGGACGGCGGCATCGACGGCATGGTGCATTTGTCCGATCTCGACTGGTCAAAGCCCGGCGAAGAGGCCATGAAGGCCTACAACAAGGGCGATATGGTCAAGGCTGTGGTGCTCGAGACCGACCCGGAGAAGGAGCGCATCAGCCTTGGCGTGAAGCAGCTTGGGACCGATCCGTTCAAGTCCGCCTCCACCGCCCTCAAGAAGGGTTCGCGCGTGACCTGCGAAGTCACCGCCGTGACCGATGCGGGCCTGGAGGTGAAGATCGTCGGCACCGAGATGACCGCGTTTGTGCGTCGCGGCGATCTCTCCCGCGACCGTGGCGAACAGCGGAGCGAGCGCTTCTCGGTCGGCGATATGTTCGACGCCGCAGTGACCCAGATCGACAAAGGCAGCCGCAAGATCGGCGTCTCGATCAAGGCGCTTGAGATCGCGGAGGAGAAAGAGGCTGTGGCCCAGTACGGGTCGAGCGACAGCGGCGCATCCCTCGGCGACATCCTGGGCGCGGCGCTCACCCGGGCGCAGGACAAGGAAGACGTGCGCTGACATCGAGGGCGCGGCGGGTAGCGTCGCGCCTTTATTCAGACATGGCGGGATAATCCCATGACCCTCGACGCCGACATCATTATCGAGCGCAGGCGGCTGAAGCGCCGCTTGTTCTTCTGGCGCGCCGCGGCAATTCTCGCAGCGGTCGTCGTGCTCGCGGTCGTCGTGTCCGGGCCGCCGAGCAAAACCTCCGGCGACGCACTTGCGCTCGGCGGGCACATCGCCCGCGTCACCATCAATGGCGTGATCACCGACGAGCGCGACAAGCAGAAGCTGCTCGACAAGCTCGCCGACGCCAGCAGCGCGAAAGCGGTGATCGTCCACATCAACAGCCCGGGCGGCACCACGGCCGGCGGCGAGATGCTCTACAACAGTCTGCGCCGCATCTCCGAGAAGAAGCCGGTCGTCGCCGTACTGGGCACCGCGGCCACATCGGCGGCCTACATGGCGGGCATCGCGAGCGACCATATCGTGGCGCGCGGCAGCACCATCACCGGTTCGGTCGGCGTGATTTTCCAATGGCCGGACGTCTCCGGGCTACTCGACAAGATCGGCGTCAAGGTCGAGGAGATCAAAAGCGGGCCGCTCAAGGCCGTCCCCTCGCCTTACGCGCCGGTGGACGAAGCCGGGCGCCAGGCCTCCCAAGAGCTTGTGGCCGAAGCTCAGCGCTGGTTTTTATCGCTGGTGACAGACCGGCGCAAACTGAGCCCGGAGGCGCTGGAGGCGGTCAAAACCGGCCGTGTGTTCTCCGGCCGGCAGGCTCTCGCCCTCGGGCTGATCGACGGCCTGGGCGATGAAAACGACGCCAAAGCGTGGCTGGAGAAAACAAAAGACATCGACGCGACGACCCGCGTCATCGACTGGGAAACCGCCGACACAAGTCCTTATAGCCTCATTCGCATCGCGACAACCATGTTAAACGCCGACATGCGTGGATTGTTTCATGAAACGCTTGCTTTTTTCGGCAAAACCGCTTCCTTAGCCGGCCAGGGGCTAGAAGGCCTTATTTCAATTGGGCGATCGCCCGATCACGAATAAAAGCAACATGCCTTTATCAAAGGCGGAAAGGGAGGCTCTGCAATGATCAAGTCAGAGCTCATTGATAAGATTTCTGAAACCAACCCGCACCTTTTGCAGCGGGACATTGAAAAAATCGTGAATGTGATCTTTGAGGAGATCACGGACGCGCTCGCTCGCCGCGAACGGGTCGAGCTACGCGGCTTCGGCGCGTTCTCGGTGAAGCATCGTCCCGCGCGCACCGGTCGCAACCCGCGCACCGGGGAGACTGTGGATGTCGAGGAGAAGTATGTCCCGTTCTTCAAAACGGGCAAGGAACTTCGCGAAAAACTGAATAAAGATTATGCGCCGGCGGCGAGCGGCGCGGCCAAAGTCAAGGCTGAGCCGAAGGCCGAAGCAAAACCGGCGAAAGAGGAGCCGGCCCCGGCCAAAAAAGCCGCCAAGAAGTAGCGCGGCGCGAGAGCCGGAGCGCCACGATCGCGGGAGCAGGACATGACGAAAGTCATCAGACTAACCGTTCTGATCGTGTTGAGCGTTTCGGTTCTAACCCTTGCGGTCGCAAATCGGCACGACGTCGTGCTGTATCTCGACCCGTTGTCGCCGCGCGCTTATGCCGCCGCCATCGAGGGGCCGCTGTTCCTGGTGATCCTGCTAAGCGCGGCCGCCGGGGTTTTGCTCGGCGCGTTCTCCATGTGGCTCAGCCAGTCGCGGTGGCGGCGCAGCGCACGCATGCGGGCTCAAGAGGCGGCCAGGCTGAAACGCGCCGTCACGCTGCTTGAGGTGGAACTGGCGGAGGCCAAGAAAGCTCAGGCGCCGCGCCCGTCCTCGTATTTCGGGCTGCGTCAAGGATTGTCCCCTTCGTCGTGAGTAACGGGCAAAAGTCATGTCGGTCGAAGTCAAAATCTGCGGCCTGAAAACGCTTGACGCGCTTGAGGCGGCGATCGCCGCGCGCGCCGACTACGCCGGCTTCGTGTTCTTCCCGCCGAGCCCCCGCTTTGTGGATGCGGAAGCCAGCGCGCGACTTGCGGCTGCCGCTCGCGGACGCATCAAAATCGTGGCGCTGTTCGTCGACCCGCACGAAGATGAGCTGGACGCCGTCGTCTCCACCGTCAAGCCGGACATCATTCAGCTTCATGGCTCGGAAAAGCCCGTCGACGTGCGCGCCATCCGCGAATGGAGCGGTTTGCCCGTGTTCAAGGCCGTCAGCGTGCGCGATGAGAACGACGCGCTCTCGGCGCTCGCCTATCGCGGCATCGCCGACCTGATCCTGTTCGACGCCAAACCCGCGCCCGACGCCGCGAACCCGGGCGGCAACGGCGAAACGTTTAACTGGCGCGCGATCGACGCTGTGGCGACGGAAATCCGCTTCATGCTCTCCGGCGGGCTTAACGCGAGCAACGTCGCCCGCGCCATTGAGGAAACTGGAGCCGCCGCCGTGGACGTATCCTCTGGGGTGGAGCGGGTGAAGGGGGAAAAAGACCCCGCGCTCATCCGCCGTTTTGTGGAGGCCGCCAAGGCCGCCGCCTTTGAAAGTGTGTGATGATGTCGAACCGTAACGAGGCGATCCCGAACAGCTATCGCGCCGGAGGCGCATTAAACAGCTATCGTACGGGGCCGGACGAACGCGGCCATTTCGGCCTTTACGGCGGCCGCTTTGTCGCCGAGACGCTAATGCCGCTTATCCTCTCGTTGGAGAAAGCCTACGAGGACGCCAAGCGCGACCCCGCCTTCCACGTCGAACTTGAGCACCTGCACAAGCACTATACCGGCCGCCCCAGCCCGCTGTATTTCGCCGAGCGTCTGACCGAGCACTTCCGCGGCCTCTCGCGCCCCAGCCACGGCGCCAAAATCTACTTCAAGCGCGACGAGCTCAACCACACCGGCAGCCACAAGATCAATAACTGCCTGGGTCAAATTTTGCTCGCCAAGCGCATGGGCAAAACGCGCATCATCGCGGAAACCGGCGCTGGACAGCATGGCGTGGCGGTGGCGACGGTCGCGGCGCGCTTCGGCCTTCCGTGCGTCATCTACATGGGCGCCACGGACATCGAGCGGCAGAAGCCGAACGTGTTCCGCATGAAGCTCCTGGGCGCCGAGCTGCACCCGGTCACCTCCGGCAACGGCACGCTGAAGGACGCCATGAACGACGCCCTGCGCGACTGGGTCGCGAACGTCGAGGACACCTTCTACATCATCGGCACGGTGGCGGGGCCGCACCCGTATCCCGCGATGGTGCGCGACTTCCAGTCCGTCATCGGCGCGGAGACGCGCGAGCAGATGCTTGCCGCAGAGGGACGCCTCCCCGACACGCTGGTCGCCGCAATCGGCGGCGGCTCGAACGCCATGGGGCTGTTCCACCCGTTTCTGGACGAGCCGACCGTGAAGATTTTCGGCGTCGAAGCCGGCGGTCATGGGCTTGAGGTCGAGAACGGCCACGCGGCCTCGATGAATGGCGGCAAGCCCGGCGTGCTGCACGGCAACCGCACGTATTTGCTGCAGGACGCGGACGGGCAAATCCTCGAAGGGCACTCGATCTCGGCGGGGCTGGACTATCCGGGTGTTGGGCCGGAGCACGCCTACCTGCGCGACACGGGCCGCGTCACCTACGTCTCCGCCACCGACCGCGAGGCGCTCACCGCGTTCCAGCTCTGCACGAAGCTCGAAGGCATCATCCCCGCGTTGGAGCCCAGCCACGCGCTGGCCTACGTCACCAAGCTCGCGCCGACCCTGCCGCAGGACGACCTCCTGGTGATGAACCTGTGCGGGCGCGGCGATAAGGACATCTTCGCCGTCGCCGGGCATCTTGGGATGGACATATGAGCCTGCCAGCTCGCAACATCATTGCAGGGCTCGTCGGCGCCGTCATCGCAACCGTTGCGATGATCTGGTTTATCGAGACCGGATCGATCGTCGATCTTCTCCTGGTCATCGCCGGGCTTCTGAACATCGCGGGCGCGGTTTGGGCCGGTTGGCAATCGCAGAGACAGGGTCTGCGCGAGAGCGCGACGCAGTCGTCATCGGAAATGGAAAGCCCACCGATCATCGTGGACCCGCACGCGCTGAGGGATGAGGAGCCGGGCGCGCGGGTGCTGCATTAAGCGTGCAGCGTTCAAGATGATGCGTTGCACCAGGCCGCCGCGATCTCGGTGAACATCGAGGCGGCCTGGTGAACGCGCGCGATGCTCGCCCATTCGTCGGTCTGGTGCGCGAGTTCGGGGTCGCCGGGGCCAAAAATGAGCGTCGGCGGGTGGCCCATCGCCGGTTTCAGCGCGGCGGCGTCGGTGAAATAGGGCGCGATGGTGGGCGTGGGCCGGGCGCCCAGCGCGCGCTCGGCCACGTCGAACACGGATTGTATCCACACGTCCGCCGGGTCGCTCCATACGGGCGCGGCGGAGGACAGCTTCACGAACTCCACCTCGCCGCCGCCCGTCTCGTTCAGCGCGGCCATCACCGCGTCCTCGTCCATGCCCGTCACCATGCGGATGTCGAGGCCGATGCGCGCCTCGTCCGGAACCGAGTTTACGTTCATGCCGCCGCGCAGCCAGCCGACGCTGAGTGTCGGTTCGCCGCCCGCGTTGTGGAAGTTGCCGGGGAACTTGAAGCTCTCCAGCCGCGTGACCGCGCGCGCCGCCTTATACACCGCGTTGTCGCCCATATACGCCATCGAGCCGTGCGCCGTGACGCCGCTCGCGCGCCCCTCAACCCACAGCACGCCCTTGTGACCGATCAGCGGCTGGTTGTTGGTCGGCTCGGCGACGATCATTGCGCCCGCCTTGGGCAGCACGCCCGCCCGCGCCATGAAATTCGCGCCCTCGCAGCCGCGCTCCTCCCCCGCCGAAATGACGAGCACGAGGCCGGGCGAGCGCGCGAGATGCGGCGCCAGGTCGACCGCCGCCTTCACGAACGCCGCGACGCCGCCCTTCATGTCCGTCGCGCCGCGTCCGTAAATCCGGTCGCCGTCCACGTCGGCAGCGAACGGCTCGACCGTCCACGGCTTGGCGCCGAGCGGCACCACGTCGGTGTGGCCGGAGAAGCAGAGCGGCGGGCCTGAGCCGTCGCCGATGGCGGCCGCGATCAGGTTCGCCCGGTTCTCGCCCATGGGGATGAGGCGGCACTCGTAGCCCGCGCCCTCCAGAATGCGCGCGAGATGCTCCGCGCACGGCCGCTCATCACCCGGCGGGTTGACGGTCGGGATGCGGATCAGGTCGCGGGTGAGTTGGCTAGCATCAAGCATTGGCAAGCTTTTTCTCCTCGCGCGCAGCCCGCCACACTTCGCCCGCGGCGTCAAGGTTGAGCCACGCGATGCCGAGGCCCACGATAATGTCCGGCCAGATGGAGGGGTAGGCCAGCGTGATGAGCGCGGCTGCGATGACCGCGACATTGGCGAGCGCGTCGTTGCGTGCGGAGAGAAACGCGGCTTTGGTCAGGCTGCCATGCTCTGCCCGGTGGCGCGCGAGCAGGAACGCGCAGGTGAGGTTCACCGCCAGCGCGCCGAGGCCAATCGCGGACATGGCGAACGCCGCGGGCGGAACCGGCGCGGCGAACTTGCTCCACAGCGTCCACAGGAACGCGGCGGCGGGAATCAGCATGATCGCGGCGAGCGCTATGCCCACATTGGCGCGCCGCGCCGCCGTCCAGCCGATCGCGGCGAAAATGAGCAGATTGACGGCCGCGTCCTCCAGGAAGTCGACGCTGTCGGCGAACAGGGCCACGGAGCCGCTCCAGAGCGCGCCTGCGAACTCGACGCCGAAGTACGCAAGGTTAAGCAGCGCGACAATCAGAACCGTGTTGCGCAGATCGCGGGTAGTTTGAGCGCCAAGCGTCATGCTGTAAGTTCCGGCAGCGCGCGGAAGTGGTCGAGCGCCTCCGGGTTCGCCAGCGCCTCCTTGTTCTTCACCTCGCGGCCCGAGATGATGTCGCGCACGGCGATCTCGGTGATCTTGCCGGATTTCGTGCGCGGGATGTCCGGCACCTGCACGATGACGGCGGGCACGTGCCGCGGGCTTGCGCCCTCGCGGATGCGGCGCTTGATGCTCGCGCGCAAGGTTTCGTCGAGCGTCAGCCCGTCCCGCAGCACGACAAACAGCACCACGCGCACGTCGTTGTCCCAATCCTGGCCGATGACGATGGACTCTTTCACCTCCGGCAACTGCTCCACCTGCCGGTAAATCTCCGCCGTGCCGATGCGCACGCCGCCGGGGTTCAGCGTCGCGTCCGAGCGGCCGTGGATGATGATCCCGCCGTGCTCCGTCCACTCGGCGAAGTCGCCGTGGTGCCAGATGTTGTCGAAGCGCTCGAAATAGGCGCCGCGGTATTTCAGTCCGTCCGGGTCGTTCCAGAAGCCGATGGGCATGGCGGGGAACGGCTGGCGGCAGACGAGTTCGCCTTTGCCGGAGCGGATCGGCTCGCCCGCCTCGTTCACCACATCCACCGCGAGGCCAAGGCCCGGCCCCTGGATCTCGCCGCGCCACACGGGGAGCAGCGGGTTGCCGATGACGAAGCACGAGCAAATGTCCGTGCCGCCGGAGACGGAGGCGAGATGCACGTCGGACTTGATGTTCTCATAAACGTAGTCGAACGACTCAGGAACGAGCGGGGAACCCGTCGACGCGATCATGCGCACGGTCGCGAGGCTGTGCGTATCGCGCGGGCGCAGGCCCTGCTTTTTCAGCGCGTCGATGTATTTGGCTGACGTGCCGAAATGGGTCATGCCCTCCGCGTCCGCATAGTCGAACAGCACATTGGCGGTCGGGTGGGTCGGCGAGCCGTCGAACAGCAAGAGCGTGGCGCCACTCGCCAGCCCGGAGACGAGCCAATTCCACATCATCCAGCCACAGGTCGAGAAATAGAACATGCGGTCGCCGGGCCGCACGTCGCAATGGAGTTGATGCTCCTTCAGGTGCTGCAGCAGCACGCCGCCCGCCGAGTGGACGATGCATTTCGGCGCGCCGGTGGTGCCGGATGAATAGAGAATATACAGCGGGTGCGAAAACGGCAGCCGCGTGAACTCAAGGCCGCCGTTAGGCGTGGCCGCCGCCGCGTCCCAAGTCGCCCCGCCGGGCAGACGAGCCGCGAGCGCTTCCGCCGCCCCGATGTAATTGATGACGGCGCAGGCATTCAGGGTCGGGAGCGCGCGGGCGATGGCCTCGGCCTTGTCCCCCACGTCGATGGTTTTGCCGCCGTAATAATAGCCGTCGCAGACGATGAAAGCTTTTGGCTCGATCTGCCCGAAGCGGTCGAGGACGCCCTGCACGCCGAAATCGGGCGAGCACGACGACCACACTGCGCCGATGGAGGCGGCGGCGAGCATCGCGGCGAGCGTTTGCGGCATGTTCGGAACCATGCCCGCCACGCGGTCGCCCGGCCCGACGCCCGCATTAATCAGCCTTTGCCGCAGCCCGGCGACATGGTCGGTCAGTTCCGCCCGGCTCCAGCGCATCCGCGCCTTATCCTCGCCCCAGAACACGAGCGCTTCGTCTGGCGCGCGGGCGAGCAGGTTCTCCGCGAAGTTGAGCGACGCGCGCGGGAAGAAGGCGGCGCCCGGCATCTTGTCGCCGTTCTCGATATGGGGCGGCCCGCCCTTGTCGCCCACGACGCCGCAAAAATCCCAGACGGCGGACCAGAATGCTTCGGGCTGCTCGATGGAAAAGCCGTGGAGGGCGTCGTGGGCCAGGCCGACACGATCGGCAAACCGGCTCAACGCGGCGTCGCGCGACGGCGACGGTCTCCAAAGCGGCTGTGTCATGGCGATCCCTCGCGCGGTGTTGTGGCGATGAATGGGGAGCAGAAAACCTTAATGGCCTTATTTTATAGGCAGAGCCTGTTAATCAGTTTATAACCCTTTTCCAACCGCGTGACGGGGAAGCGGTGTTATGGTCTTTCACATACAATCGCTCTGATCATACCAGACAGGCATGCGTTCAAAACCTCTTCTTCGCAAGTTTTTTGCGGCCTGCACCGCATTAGCCCTGATGGTGTCGCTGACGATCGCGGCCGTTCCGTTCCTCGTCGACGGCTCGAGCATCAAGCAGACGCTGGCCACGCGCCTGGCTCAGTTCACCGGCGGGCAAGTCGCGCTTCGCGGCCGGGTGGGTCTGGAAAGCTTCCTGTCTCTCACTGTCGAGGCGGAGACGATCGAGATCGCTGGCGTGACGAAGCTTGGCCCCGTCATCGGCGTCGTCGCCGACCGCGTCACGGGCAGTATAGACTGGTGGGATCTGCTGCGCGGCGATCTGCGCTTCGACAAGGTCACCGTCGAGGGCGCGCGCATCGAGGCGAAGCGCGGGGGCGACGGCCAGATACTGCTGTCCGAGGCCATGAACGCGCTCGAGGATGCGCCGTTTGAAACGATCGTCGCCGTCAATTCGAGCGTCGTCGCGGACGGGGAGCCGACGCCGCTGAAAGTGGTCTCAGGCCGGCTTTCGCGGTCCACCAAAGGCCGCCGGCTCACTCTCCGCGCCCAGCTTTTATGGAAAGACGAACCGCTAACGGTCAAAGCTCGGCGCGGACGCAAACGCACGACCGTCGCCGGGGTGTCGGCCCCTGTCGATTTCACAGTGTCGGGCTTGCCGCTCAATCTGGCTTTCACCGGCGAGATGGCTTTTACGCCCGCCATGACCTTGCGCGGCGATGTGGAGTTCGCCTCGGCCGATGTCAGCGCGCTGCCCGGCTGGCTCGATGTCGCATGGTCGCTGCCCGAAACGCTGACCTCCATGACAGTCGAGGGCCGCCTGGCTTGGTCGGCGGAGAAAATCGCGCTGGACCGGGTCGCGGTCATGCTCAATCGGAATGATTTCAGCGGCTCCCTTAGTTTGCGGTTGGTCGACGCCTGCCCGGTCATTGACGGCGCGCTGGCGTTTCGCGTGCTCGACCTGACGCCGCTTGCGTTCCAGCGCGGCGCCCCAACGCTCAACCCATGCCTCAAGGCCGATCTCAGCATCTCGGCCGAGAATTTCATGGCCGGCGCATTATCGGGCGGCGCAACGGCCGCGGCCGTCCGCATCGAAAACGCGAAGATCATGGCCAATGTGGCCGAAGCGGAGATGTTCAGGGGTTCGCTGCGCGGCAATTTCGAGGCGGATTTGTCGCAGTCGACGCCGGTCTGGGTCGTTCGCGCGACAGGGCAAGACCTCGACGCCGGGCTCGTCGCCGAGTTCGCCCATTTGGACGCGTGGGTGGATGGGCAGGCGAGCGCGAATGTGGAGTTCAAGGCGTCGGGCCGCACCCCGCGCGAAATGCTCCAATCTATGACTGGCCAGGCGAAGATCAATTTCCCCGCGGGCGGCGCGTTAGGCTTGCCCATCGCCGAGAGTCTGTCCGCCGTCTCCTCCGGCGCCGTGACGCTGGCCGACCTCACGCCTCTGCAGTTCACCCGGCTGCGGGTCGATCTGAGTGCGGCGGACGGCGCGCTCGCCGCGCGCGCGTTCGAGATGAGCAGCGACCGATCAACTGTGTCGGGGCGCGGCAGCCTCGATTTGCGCCAAGGTGCGTTCGACGGCCGCATGGAGGTGCGCAGCGCTTTGGCCGACATGGGCGCCTTGCAAGCGGTGCAGTCTCCGGACAACGGGGCCGCAGCGGTGCAGATCGTATCCATCAACGGCACCGCGCAGGAGCCGCGCGTGTCGCTGAACGGTCAGCCCATGACCATCGACAAAAAAAGCCACTTCGCCCCGTTTTGAGCGCCGCCCCGCCGATTTGAGATTTGCCCCCGCTCGCAGCGCGGTTAATGTCCTGTCCGTGATTGCGGTTGCGGAAGGGGCGGACATGCGGAGCGGATCGGCGGCGGTTTGGGGTGCGGTGTTGGTGATCGGAGCATTGGCGTTCTGGGCGGGCCGGGCGTCCGCGCAGGCGACGCCGCCAAGCCTTGAAAACCCCGCCGCGACGCCGGCCGCCCCGACGCCTGGTCCGGGGGACGCGCCCGCCGCCGATGGGCCGCCTCAAGCCGCGCCGTCCGGCGATCGCCCAGCGCCGCTAGAGCCGGAGCGCCCCGCAACCGCAGAGTTACCCACGGCCGCGTCCCCCGCGCCCGCCGAAGAGGCAGCCGCCCCCGCGCCCGCTCCACAGCCTGCGCCCGCCGCGCCGGCGTCCCTTTCCGTCATGACGCGTCCGGGCGCATACGGCGCCGCCCAGAAAATCGCCGTGCTCGATCCGTTCGAGGCCGCCACCCCCAGCGTGTCCCTGATCGCCCAAACATATGACGGCTCCTACGCCGCGCTGCGCGACCTGATCGCGGACGGAAAGGCCGGCGATGTGGTCGATCTCGGCTCCAACCTGGCGCGCATGGCCTGCGATGAGGGCTTGCTTGAGCCTATCGACGCGGCCGCCGTGCTGGGCGCCGACGCCCTCGACGATTTCATCCCGGAAGCGGTCAAGCCGTGCGGCATAGGCTCCGCCGTCTGGTCGGCCGTCGTCGTATACAATCGCTCCGTGTTCGCGAGACGCGCCCCGGCCAGCGTGAAAGACTTGTTCGATTTGAAAGCGTTCCCCGGCAAGCGCGCGCTCCCCAGCGGGCCGAAATACCTGCTAGAGGCTGCGATGCTGGCCGACGGCGTTGAACCGTCATCTGTTTACGCCGCTCTGTCCACGCCTGATGGCGTGGCGAAGGCGTTCAAGCGGCTGGATCAGATTAAGAGCGCCATCGTCTGGTGGGACAAGCCGTCCGCCGGCGTCGCGCGCGTCGGCAAAGGCGAGGCCGCCATGGGCCTGGCGTTCAACGGTCGTCTCTTTGAGGCGGCGGCGGCCAACCGTCAACCGATCGCCGCCGTCTGGGATGGGCATATCTACGACGTGAACTATTGGGCGGCGCTGAAAGGCGGCTCGCAAACGAGGGTCGCGCTGGATTTCATCCGCTTCGCCGCGGCCCCGGAGCGCATGGCGGCGCAAGCCCGCCTCACCGCGTATGGCCCCACGCGCCGCTCGGCTGTCGCCCAAGTGGGCGCCCATCCGCAACTTGGCGTGACCATGACGCCGCACCTCCCGACTGCGCCGGACAACTTTAAGCGCGCCGTAGCCGTGGATGAAGCTTGGTGGGCCGCGAACGGCCCCGAGATGCAAGCCCGATTTGACGCCTGGCGGGCCGGAACGTCGCCGTAACCGCGCGCGGAAAAGGCGGTTATCCAACGCTCACGCGCGTTGCCATGCTGCATTTGAGCCACGCGCGCTCGGGAGCGCGGATTCAGCCGATTTTAATGCAAGGCTCTCCGACTGAACGTTTCATTACGACAGCGGAACTCTGCTGGAGAAGCTGGTACGCCCCCTTAGTCAAGCCGCCATAAGGGCTCCCGCTGCGCTCGCAGCGGATAAGTGCGCAGTCTCTGGTTGCATGCGTATTTTCGCCTTTGCGGATTTTGCGAGACAATCCACACCTCGCCCCCAATAGCGGTTGATAAATGAATGCATTCCGCTGCGTCACGATTGCATCCATATGTAGTTTTTGTAATCTGACAGCCTACCAAATAGCGTGGGTTTGCGTAACTCTTGCGCTTGCAACCACAAAAAGCAGCGCTCACGCCGGCCAAAGGGCGACGGCGTCGAGCGGTCAACAATAATAACAACGAAGCGGGGTACTCGCGCTGCCGACAAAGCGTCGGCAGCGTTTTTATCCGCCATCCATTTCTGTTGTCCCATCGTCCGCAGCGGAGTTGTGTTTTACACCTATTGCGATTTTTGCTAGCAGAAACGCGTGATTCCGCGTGGTTTCGGATATCGTTGGGGGCAGCATGACCGTACTCTCGAAATTGCTTTGCGTGCTGGTCGTCGCTGCGGCGTCTCCGGTCTTTGCGCAACCCGCGGACGCTCCACCGCCCGTGCGCGCGCTCTTTGCGGCAGACTTGCGCGCGGAGGTGACCGACAGCGGCCAGTCCCGCCCGCATGCGCTTGGCAGCTCCGCTTTCGCCTCCGTCCGCATCAAGCGCGACGGCGTTGCGCAGCCGACGAAGGGCAAGCGCAAGCCCGCCGCGCCGGGTTTGGGCGGCGCGCAGCTGCTCCTCGCCGTTGAGCACGGGGAAATCGTGGGCGTCACCGGCGAGGGTCTGAAAACCGAGGCGGACGGACCGCGTTCGAGCGTGGCGCTCCCCGCACTGCGCCCCGGCGAGGAGACGACAGTGCTCATCGAGGTGCGGCTCAAGCCGGCGGAGACTGCGGCGAACGCTCTGAAAATCACGCTGAAAACGCAGGACGCCGCATCCGACCACGCCGATCTCCGCTGGAGCGTGCGCGACTGCGCCGGAGATTATTACCGCGAACTGCAGACCATCGCCGGCGAAGGCGGGGCCGAGCTGTCGAAAGTGCTGGCCGACATCCGCAAGCCTGCGGAGGAGCTGAAAGCGCCCGCGGTTTTTCGTTCAGCGGCGGCTAGCCGTTCAAGCGGGCGCTGCGTGCGCTACAAGCGTCAATGGAACCCGTATGAGTTCGGCTACAGCCGCGTGTGCGTGCGTTACGCCGCCGGGGAGGCGCCGCCTACGCCCGTACCCGGTGAGTTGTCCCGCGAAGATCGCGAAGCCCTTACGCGCGCCAACGCGCTCATTCGGAATGGCGGCGCGGACGCCAAACTCGCCCGCAACGGTCCCTTGGGTTGGGTGAGCGGGAAAATCGCGGAGGACATGCGGCTTTATCTCACCCAGCCTCAGCATCCCGCGCTGTGCACTGGCGCGCCACAAATTACGGCGTATTACCTGAAGCAATCAGGTGGTGTGAAATCCCACGCGGAAGGAGTCATCGCGCTGGCGGCGAAGGTGCGCGTCATCGCCGCCGCGAAGGCCGAGGAAGCGAAGCGCGCGGTCGAAGCGTTGCGGGCGGGAACGACCTCGACTGCGAGCGAAGGCGAGGGATCGGCGCCCATCCGGGTCGTCCATGCGCCGTCCGGCGGCGATGATCTGAGGGGGCTTATTCTCGCACTCGCCGAGGCTGGCGCGGCAGCCAACGCCGAAGCAGGCGCGAAGATCGCGGCCATGGACGACGAACTCGCCATGCTCGCCGCTGTGAAGGAGCAGATCGAGAGCGGCGTGATCGAAAAGCCGACCGCCGACGCGCTCAGGCCCGCTTTAGCGCTGATCGAAAGCGCGGCGCGCATGGACGTAATCCGCCAGCGCCATGAGGTGCTGCGGACGAAGTTCATTGGCGCGATCGAGCGGGTGCGCGGCGCCTATGACAAGCACTGCGTGTGCCGCGACTAGGCCGGCTCAGAACTTGCGGTAAATCCCGAAACTTGCGTAAGGGGCGCGGACGCCGTCAAAACTCGACGAGACGCCGCCGGAGACCGTGAACTCGTAGCTCGGCCGCGCAAACGAGGCGAACCCTCCCGCCCGTGCGGAGCCGTAGTCGCTCGCGCCATACACCGCCGCCTCGGGGCCGAAAGTGACCTGCGGCGCCTTGGCCCAAAGCTGCGGCGCGCGCACTCCGAGCCGCGAGAATGCGCTGTAACTTCGGCTCCCGCTCGCCATCGCCGCGTCGCCGCTGACCCAAACCCGGTCCGACAGCGGCGCCCAAGCCTCGGCCCGCAGTTTCGCTCCCCATCTCTCGCCGGCGGCGTCGTTGGAGGGGTCGCCGTCGCGGATGACGTATAGGTCGGGGTCTGCTGGGGGCGCGCTTTTGTCAGCCAGCGAGAGCGCGGAGATGGTCACATCCAGCCGCTCGTAGGAGGCGCCGGCGAGAAGTTTCACCCAGGCGCCACGCCAGCCAAACTGGTAGCCGAGCATCGCCTCCGCTGAAAACGCCTGGGCGGCGAAATCCACATCGAACGCGTCGCCGCCGACGCCCGACCTCAACTCATATTGTTTCTCGGCGCGGTATGCGTATTGCGCGTTGCCGGTGTACAGGCGAAGGACGGGGCCGGCCTCGCGCACGGAGCCGGCAAGGCCGATCATCATGCCGCCATAGCCGGATGCGGCGCCGTCCTCGGAGCCCCCGCCGCCGAAGGTGTCCACGCGGTTCGCCAGGGCGCGCTTGAGCTTGTCCTTGATAGTTTCGCCGGCTTCAGCCACCCCGCAGCACATGCAGATGATGGCCCCTAAGACGATTGCCCGTTGGAGAATACGCACTGTATACTCACGCGTAAACGCAACACTTTATCCGCAAGAAGCTAGGCAGTTTTTACAAAAATGCAATAATAAAGCGCGTCCCGCTTCGCGGCGCAAACAAGCTGTTGTCACCGTGCCGCGCGCGCCGTAATGGTTTTAAGGGTTTGAGGGCGGCGCATGGGCTGGACTATAAAACGCGTCACGCGCGCGGCGTTTGCGGCGATCGCGCTCACCGGTTCTGCGCCGTCCTGCGCGCCGCTCCTCTCCGCCCGCGAGGACGACCTTCCCAAGCGCGTTGTGGTGCGGACGGCGACCCCGGTTCAATTGGCCGTGGAGGATCGCGGTGCGGGCGACCCAATCCTGTTTCTGCATGGTCTCGGCACATCGGGCTACGCCTGGCGAAAGATCTTGCCCGAGTTCGCGAAAACCCATCGGGTGATCGCGCTCGACCTCAAGGGCTTCGGCGCCTCGGACAAACCGGCGGACGACAAATATTCGGTGTTCGACCAGGCCGAGATCGTGGCTCAATACATCGAGCAGGAAAATCTGCGCGACCTCACCATCGTGGGCCATTCGTTCGGCGGCGGCGTGACGCTTGCGCTCGCCCTCAAGGCCGCCGAGTCGCGCAGCAAGCGGATCAAGCAGATCGTGCTGCTCGACACCATCGCCTACAAGCAAACCTTGCCGATCTTCTTCCGCGTATTGAACACCCCTGGCGTGGGCGCGCTCAGCATCCATCTGATCCCGCCGGAGGTGCAGATCACCGAGGCGCTGCAGATCGCCTATCATGACGACAAGGCGATACCGGCGGAGGCGGTGATCGAATACGCGCAGCCGTTGTATGCGCCCGAGGCGAAGGAGGCGCTGCGCAAGACCGTCCAGCAGATCATCCCGCCCAATATCGACGAGTTCTCGGCCCGCTACAAAACCATCAAAACGCGCACGCTCATCGTGTGGTGCCAATATGACAAGATCATCCCGATTTCGTTCGGGAGACGGCTCGCGGAGGATATCCCCGGCTCCAAATTCGAGGTGATCCGAAATTGCGGACACCTGCCGCAGGAGGAGAAGCCCGAGGAAACAATCCGCGCCATCCGCGCTTTTTTGCGCTAGCCCTCGGTGCGAATGGTGACGGACCTGGCGTGGCCGGTCAGCCCCTCGGCTTCAGCGAGCGCCACCGTGGCCGGCGCCAAGGCGCGCAGCGATTGCTCGGTCAGCCGCAGGATGGAGGTTCGCTTCATGAAATCGAGCACGCCGAGGCCGGAGGCGAAGCGCGCCGACCGCGCGGTCGGCAGCACATGGTTCGACCCGCCGGTATAATCGCCGACCGCCTCGGGCGTATGCGGCCCTAGGAAAATCGCTCCAGCGTTGCGCACGCTGTCGAGGAGCGCCTCCGCCCCAGCCCCCGCCAGCTCCAGATGCTCC
Source organism: Hyphomicrobiales bacterium (assembly GCA_033764775.1). Classification (GTDB taxonomy): domain Bacteria; phylum Pseudomonadota; class Alphaproteobacteria; order Rhizobiales; family Rhodomicrobiaceae; genus JAWXCE01. The sequence continues at coordinate 66,993 of JANRIQ010000023.1, forward strand.
GGCGCGAGGCGGTTGATGAGCGCGGGCGCGGCCGCCATGGACGGGGCGACGATCACCGCGCCGAACGTTTCCCAGCTAGCGGCGGCGATGCGGGCGCGCGTCAACAGCGGCGTCTGCCGCGCCACCTCGGCCTCCACGGCGTCGGCGAACCGCGCATCGTCGGTGATGAGGATCGCCTGCGCCGCCTCGTCATGCTCGGCCTGGGCCAGCAGATCGGCGGCGATCCAGGACGGGTTGTTGTCGCCCGTCGCCACGACCACCACCTCGGATGGCCCCGCGATCATGTCGATGCCGACGACGCCGAACACCCGCCGTTTGGCCGCCGCGACATAGGCGTTGCCCGGGCCAACGATTTTGACGACGGGCGCGATGGTTTGCGTGCCGTAAGCCAAAGCCGCCACCGCCTGGGCGCCGCCGATGCGATAAATTTCATCCACCCCGCACAGCCGCGCCGCGGCGAGAACGAGCGGGTTGATCTCGCCCTGCGGCGCTGGGGCCGCCATGGCGATGCGCGATACGCCAGCGACCCGCGCGGGGATGGCGTTCATGAGCAGCGAGCTGGGGTAGCTCGCCTTGCCGCCCGGAACATAAAGTCCGGCTGATTCGACCGGCGTCCATTTGTGACCTAGCTCGACGCCAATGCCGTCGGTGTAACGCGCATCCTGCGGCAGCTGACGGCGATGGTGCGCCTCGATCCTGGCGTGGGCCAGTTCGAGCGCCGCGCGGGCGGGGGCGTCCACCTTGGCGATGGCGTCGTCCACTTCGCGCTGCGTGACGGCGACGCCGCTCCTGGCCAGGTCCAACGCGTCGAACCGGCGGGTGTAGTCGATAAGCGCCGCGTCGCCTCGCGCGCGCACATCCTCGATGATGCTGCGGGCGGCGTCGTCAACATCAGCGGACTGTTCGCGCTTGGCCGCCAGTAGCGCGGCAAACCGCGGTTCGAAGTCGGGAGCGGCGGCGTCGAGGCGAGCGGCCATGGGGCGAAATCCTTCTTATCCGGGCGTCAGACGCTGTCGTCAGGGTGCGAGGGCAGCGATCTCGTGCGCCACGCCGCGCCGAGATCGGCCAGTTCCGCCTCGACGCACTCCACCTCAAGCCGTATCGCCGCGGCCCCGGAAAACACCAAGGTGATGAACCCGCTAGGAGGGTCGCTCGCCTCAAAGCGCACGGCAAGCAGCGACAAGGTCGCAGCGCCGCCCGGCGTCACATTCTGCAATTGCGCGCGCCGCACCTTGTCGAACCTCAGCCGCGACCGCCGGCGCTCGAACTTGGCGGCCCCGCCCGCGCCCGCCCAGTCAAACCGGTTGAGGATGAACACAAACCGCTGATCGGCCGGCGAATACGCCATGTCGGCTTCGCGCCCGACAGCGTCCTGCACATGCGCCGACATCACTTTCAGATCGTCCTCGTCGAGCGCAAGCAGCTTCAGGAGCGGTTTCGCCGTCATGCTCGTCACCCTGCGGCGATGCGTTCGATCTTCGCGCCGCAGCGCCCGAGCTTCTCCTCCAGCCGCTCGAAGCCGCGATCCAGGTGATAGATGCGGTTGACGGTGGTTTCCCCTTGCGCGAACAGGGCCGCGATGACAAGCGACACGGAGGCGCGCAGGTCCGTCGCCATCACCTCGGCGCCGCGCAGGCTCTTTACCCCGCGCACGCGCGCCATGTCGCCGCTGATGGCGATGTCGGCGCCGAGCCGCGACAACTCGGACACATGCATGAAGCGGTTCTCGAAGATCGTTTCGCGGATTTCCGACACCCCGTCCGCTTTGCACATCAGCGCCATGAGCTGCGCCTGCAGGTCGGTGGGAAAGCCCGGGAACGGCTCGGTTGAGATTTTCACCGGCGCCAGCGCGGCGCCGTTGCGCGCGACCTTCAGGCCGCTGGTGGTCTGCGTGATGACCACGCCAGCCTCGCCAAGAGTGTCGAGCGCGGCTTGCAGCAGCTCAGGCCGCGCGCCCTCCAGCACCACCTCGCCGCCTGCCGCCGCAACGGCCATCAGATAAGTGCCGGTCTCAATACGGTCCGGCAGCACGGTGTGCACGGCGCCCTCCAGGCGGCTCACGCCATGGATGCGCAGAGTGGACGTGCCGACGCCGTCGATGCGCGCGCCCATCTTGATGAGGCAGTTGGCCACGTCGCCGATCTCGGGTTCTTGCGCGGCGTTCTCCAAAATCGTTTCGCCCTCGGCGAGCGTCGCCGCCATGAGCGCGGTGTGCGTCGCGCCGACAGAGACTTTGGGAAAAACCACGCGCGCGCCGCGAAGACCTTTCCTCGCCTTGGCGATCACATAACCGTTCTCCAGCTCGAGTTCGGCGCCCATGGCCTGGAGCGCCATGAGGTGGAAGTCGACCGGCCGGGTGCCGATAGCGCAACCGCCCGGCAGCGAGACCTTGGCCTCGCCCGTGCGCGCGATGAGCGGGCCGAGCACCCAGAAGCTCGCGCGCATTTTGCGAACCATGTCGTAGGGCGCCGTGGTGTCGACGATGTCGCGCGCGGTGAGGTGGAACGTCTCGCCCTGGTGGTGGCCGTTCGACCGCTTGCCGTCCACGGCCAGATCAACCCCGTGGTTGCGCAGGATGCGGGCGAGCAGGCTGACGTCCGCCAGGTTCGGAATGTTTTTGAGCGTCAGCGTGTCGGGCGTCAGCAGGCTCGCGATCATCAAAGGCAACGCGGCGTTTTTCGCCCCGCTGATGGGGATAACCCCGTTCAATTTTTCGCCGCCCGTAATGCGTATGCGTTCCATCTGCGCCCCCGAAGCCCCGGACGCATGGTTTAGACCACAGCTTCATGATCCGCAAGCGCGCACGGCTGCGCTAAGGAGCCGGCGGCGGCGGCCTACTGGTCAGCCGCGTCGTGGTCTGCGCCCGCGTCACGTTTGCGCGCTTGCTCTTTGCGGCGTTTGAGGTTGGCGCGCAGTTCCTCCGCCCGTCGCTTCCTGCGCTCCGCTTGCGCATTGTCGCTGGATTTGCTCAACCCTCGCGCTCCTTGGTGATCGCGGCCATCGGGCTTGCGGAAGCTGGCCGCATGTGGCAGTTTCCGCCCGTTCCCGCGCTGCCGTAGCTCAGTGGTAGAGCACTCCCTTGGTAAGGGAGAGGCCGAGAGTTCAATCCTCTCCGGCAGCACCATCATTCCGCGAAAACCGGGCCGAACATAGCCGAGACCGCCGCGCTCGTCTGATCGTTGTCGTTGAATATGGCGATATAGCGGAGCGGGGGCGGAGCTTCGCCGAACAGCAACCGATAGTCGGCCGCCACGTCCCGGCGCTCCGTGCGCCAGCGCCCAACATCCGCCGCGCCGCGAAGCTGGACATAGCGCATCTTGGACAGCCGCATTGAGCGGATCACCGCGCCGTTTTGCACCGGGGTCGCCGTCCAGGCGTAGGCGATGGTCGGCACGTCCTTGCTCCACCAGCTTGGCTCACCGAACACGAAGAAGACGGTCGCGGCGCTGTCCTCGGTCTTGAGGTCGCGCAGGTCGGCGCCCGGCTGGATGCGATCGACCGTCCACGCCCAACGCACCTTGCGCAAGGTTGCGCTGTCGGCGTTGACTTTCATATACAGGCCGGACGCCGAATTTTGCGGCGTGCTGCGCAGCATGGGGCCAAGCGCGGATTGCTCCACGGCGAAAAGGTTCTTGCCTTTGAAATCAACGCGTTTCGCGCTGGTCAGCATTGCGGCCGGGTCAGCGAGAACAGTCTGCGCGCGCGCCGCGAAGGGCAAAAGAGAAAGACAAAGTAAAAATAATGCAAAATACATAGGCTGCTCCCGCCAGTTCGTCACTGACAATGCAAGACGGGCGCAACCAATGCAAGGTCGTCTTGATGACGACTTAGTTATACTGCGAGCATGACGGCGGCCATAACAGCCATGCCGACGTTTTCCAGCACGCTCACGGCGCCGAGCGGCACGTCGATCTTGGAGCCGACGCAGGCGCATTTCACCTGTTCGCCGCGCGCCAGCGTGCGGATGACGCCGATGGAGCCGAGACCCATGATGAGCACGGTGGCGGCGTAGGTCGCCGCCGGCCAGGCGCCGGAGAGGTAGGCGAGCGCGAGCGCCAGTTCGGCGAAGGGGTAGACATAGCCGTATGGCCGCCACGCCTTGGCGACCATGTCATAGCGCGCGAAGGCTTGCGCGAAACCGCCGATGTCCACCAGCTTCAACAGCGCGAGCTGGAACAGGAACAGGCCCATCGCGCCGTGCATGAAGCCGCCGTGTCCGCCGGACGCGATGGCGAGGCCGCCCAGCACGGACGCGCCCGCGATGACGAGCACAGGCTGATAGCGCGCGGCGTAGGCGGCGACGCGGTCGAAAACGGGCGTGGCTTGAGCGGGCGCAGGCGCGGCGCTCTTCACCTCGGAACGGGCTGCCGCCGGCTGAGGCGCGATCTCCGCCTTAGGCGCATTTTTGGCGGCGCAGCAGCTCGGCGCGTCTTGAGCCGCTGGATGCAAGGTTTGGGTTGTCATGGCGTTGTGTCTTTCGAGGGGGCGTCCCTGCCTCATAGGCGGGCGGGCGCTGTATGCGAATCACATAGTCGCCATGCCACCAGCCGACAATGGCGGATGTGCGGTCTCAGCCCTTCGGTCGCGACATGGCTTGGGCAATGGCCGTGAACCACGGGCCGGAGTGCGCCGCCGCCATAATCACGTACATTACCCACATGGACGACAGGAAGCCGAAGCTGCCGGGCACGGTGCACAGCGGCGACGGCGCAAAATAGTTCCAGTAGGCGAGGCCGAGGCAAACGGGGGCGACAAGCAGTTTCAGCATTCGCCCTCCAGCTCGCTTGCTGAAACAGCATAATACGGATGGCAAACCGCGTCGCGATTCGTCGTTAGAATTAGCCGTCACCGGAACGGGAACACATTACGCAAAGCCGGATCGCGCAGCCAAAGGCCGCCCCACATCACCAATCCGAGGTAAACGCTGAAGAGCACATGGCTGAACAGCGGATTGCCGGCGCGTATCTGTGTGGCTACGGCGCCTCCCAGAACGCCCATCATGAGCACGGCGCCGAGCACGCTCGTTCGCGGAAACAGGTAAAGCACGAGGCAGAAAAGCTCGATGACGCCGATCAACAAAGCGTAGTGAGCCGGCCAGCCGAGTTGCGTTAGGGTGTCCGTCGCGACTTTTGCTCCCAGAAGTTTGGGGGCGATGGAGGCGGCGAGCATGAAGAGGGTGAACAGGCCAGTCAGGATGTAACCGGCCCATATCATTGTCTGCGGGTTCATGTAATTCCTGTTTGATGGCGGATTGCTGCCGCCGACATGCAGCGCGGAGGTCGTTGCGCTTAACGCGCCGACGCGCAGAAAGATCGCCTACATATGCAGCGCGCGCTTGCCGACGGCGAGCGCCGCCTCCTTCACCGCCTCGGTGAGCGTCGGGTGCGCGTGGCAAGTCCGCGCCAAGTCCTCCGCCGAGCCGCCGAACTCCATGAGCACCGCCGCCTCCGCGATCATGGTGCCCGCGTCCGGGCCGACGATATGCACGCCCAGCACGCGGTCGGTTTTCGCATCGGCCAGCACCTTCACGAAACCTTCCGTGGTGCGGTTGACCTTGGCGCGGCCGTTGGCGGTGAACGGGAACTTGCCGCTGGCGTAGGCCACGCCCGCTTCTTTCAGCTCTTCCTCTGTCTTGCCGACGCTCGCCACCTCCGGATAGGTGTAGATCACGTTGGGGATGACGTCGTAATTCACATGGCCCGCCTGGCCCGCCAGCAATTCAGCCAGCGCCACGCCTTCATCCTCGGCCTTGTGGGCGAGCATCGGCCCGGCGATCACGTCGCCGATGGCGTAGATCCCCGACACGCTCGTCTGATAATGCGCGTCAACCATCACGCGGCGCTTGTTGTCGAGCTTCACGCCCACGGCCTCAAGGCCCAGCCCTTCCGTGTATGGCGTGCGGCCGATTGCGACGAGCACCACGTCCGCGTCGATGCGCTCCGGCGCGCCGCCCTGCGCAGGCTCCACAACAGCGGTCACGGCACCGTTGCGCTTCTCCACCGCCGCCACTTTGTGGCCCAGCTTGAACCTCACGCCCTGCTTGTCGAGGATGCGCTGGAATTGCTTGGCGACCTCGCCGTCCATGCCGGGGATGATGCGGTCGAGATATTCGACGACCAGCACCTCCGTGCCGAGCCGCCGCCACACGCTGCCCAGCTCGAGCCCGATGATGCCGCCGCCGACGATGAGCATTTTTTTCGGCACGGCGGGCAGCTCCAGCGCGCCGGTGGAGGAAACAACCTGCTTCTCGTCGATCTCGATGCCGGGCAGGCGGATCACGTCCGAGCCGGTGGCGATGACGATGGCCTTCGCGTCCAGTGTTTTCGCCTCGCCGCCGTTCACGGGGGTCACCTCCACGCGGCCGGGCGCGGAGATGCGGCCCGCGCCGTGGAAGGCGTCGATCTTGTTCTTCTTGAGCAGAAACTCGACGCCCTGAACGTTGCCCTTCACGCCCTCGTCCTTGAAGGCCAGCATCTTGGCGAGGTCGAGTTCCGGCTTCACCTTGATGCCCATGGCCTCGAAGCCGTGCGCAGCTTCCTCATACAGTTCGGATGCGTGCAGCAGCGCTTTTGACGGGATACAGCCGACATTCAGGCACGTGCCGCCGTGCGTCGCGCGTTTCTCGACGACCGCCGTTTTCAGTCCAAGCTGCGCTGCGCGGATGGCGCAGACATACCCGCCCGGCCCCGTGCCGATCACCACCACGTCATATGCATCAGCCATCTCGCCCTTCCGATCGTGTCTAGTTATGAGGTTTTGGAGGAACTATCGTCCACGATGTCGACACATCGGGATCGACTATTATTTCGTCGGTAGCCAGAAGCCGATAATGCCCTGGTGAGGCCGGTTCAAATCCCCATAAGCCGGGGGGCAAGCAAAGTTCTTCGCCTTCGTATCTTCCCTCACACTTGATGTACACGCCGCTACTTTTTTCTACGCGGACAATGACACCGTGATACTGGGTTTGACTATCAACCGTCTCGCCATCAGCCTTTAGCCGTATGATACCAGCTATAACTTTTTTTCCGACTAGCCAGTCTGCAAAGTCCTGATCCCATTCAGAGGACGGCACATCCTCCCAAAGCTGCGGAGGAAGACTAGAGTCGTTGTCACCTTGGCGACTACTCATCGTTCTTTTTGTGCTTCTTCTTCACCGGCGCCATGAACGACCAGACATGGCCGAACGGGTCGCGCACCTGGCCGAAACGCATGCCCCAATAGGCGTCGTGCGGCTGGGTGATAACCTCGGCCCCCGCCGCCAATGCGTCGGCGACCGTGTAATCCACATGCTTCGACTTCTTGAACGACAGCATCAACTGCACGGGCGAGAGGCCAACCGGCGGCGCGGCCTTGCCCTCGAACCCGGACTCGTCGGCGAGCATGATAATCGAGTCGTTGATTTCGACTTCGGCGTGCAGGATGCGGCCGTCGGGGCCCACCATGCGGTCGACTTCCTCAGCGTCGAAGGCGCGCTCGTAGAACTCGATGGCCTTCGCCGCGTCGGATACGCACAGGTACGGCGTCAACTTATTGTATTTCGACATGTCGCTTCTCCGTGAGCGTTTGGGGAAGCCTACAAATCTAGCACCATGCGCGACGGGTCTTCGAGGCTTTCCTTCACGCGCACGAGGAAGGTCACGGCCTCTTTACCGTCCACGAGGCGGTGGTCGTAGCTCAGCGCGAGATACATCATCGGCCGCACCTCGATCTTGCCGTTGATGACGACGGGCCGCTCCTGGATTTTGTGCATGCCGAGGATACCGGACTGCGGCGCGTTGAGAATCGGCGTGGACATCAGCGAGCCGTAGACGCCGCCGTTGGAGATGGTGAACGTGCCTCCCTGCATGTCCTCGATGCCGAGTTTGCCGTCGCGGGCGCGTTTGCCGTACTCGCCGATGGCTTTCTCGATGCCCGCGATGGACAGGTGATCCGCGTCACGCACCACCGGCACAACGAGGCCCTTATCCGTGCCGACCGCCACGCCGATGTGGTAATAGTTCTTGAAGATGATATCGCCGCCGTCGATCTCGGCGTTGACGCTCGGGATTTCCTTTAGGGCGTGCACGCAGGCTTTCACGAAAAAGCCCATGAAGCCGAGCTTCACGCCATGCTTCTTCTCGAACAAGTCCTTGTATTGATTGCGGGCCGCCATCACGCCGGTCATGTCCACCTCGTTGAAGGTGGTGAGCATCGCGGCCGCGTTTTGCGCTTCTTTCAGGCGCCGCGCGATGGTTTGGCGCAGCTTGGTCATGCGGACGCGCTCCTCGCGGCTTTCGTCGGCGGGCGCGGAGGGCACGCGGATCGACGGCGCCTGCGCGGGCTGGCTCGCCGGGAACATGGCGACGTTCGAGCCTTGCGCGCGCGGCTCGGCGTTCAACACGTCGCCTTTCAGAATGCGGCCGTCTTTGCCCGTGCCCTGCACCTGGGTGGGGTCGATGCCTTTTTCCGTCACGATCTTGCGCACGGCGGGCGAGAGATCGCTGCTATTGGCCGCGGCTGACGCTACGCCCGCCGTTCCCGAAGCTTGCGCGCCTGGCTTCATCTGCGGGTTCGGCTCGCCCTGTTCCGCCTGACGCGGGGCGCCGTCGGGCTTCACCTGCAGCACCTTCTCGCCAACGCCTTTATCGCCGGCGGGCGTCACGTCCTTCTGGATGCCGGCGCCGCCGTTCGCGCCAGCGCCTTGGCTTTCGCCGATGGCGCCGAGAATGGCGCCGACGCCGACCGTCTCGCCCTCCTTCACGGCGATTTCGGACAGCACGCCGGCGGCAGGCGCGTTCACCTCGAGCGTGACCTTGTCGGTTTCGAGTTCAAGAAGGGCTTCGTCCGCTTTCACGGCGTCGCCCGCCTTTTTGAACCATTTGCCGACCGTCGCCTCGGAAACGGATTCGCCCAGAGTGGGCACCACAATGTTCGTCGCCATCTTCACCATCCCGCGCGGCTGGCCGTTGGGAATGTCATGCCCGCGAAAGCAGGCGTCCAGCTTCGCCGCTCAAGCCTGGATCCCCGCGTCTCGCGGGATGACGTGCAATATCCGTTCCTTATAGTGTAAGCGCATCGTCCAAGAACGCTTTCAGTTCCGCTTGATGCTTGCTCATCAGGCCGGCGGCGGTTGAGGCGGACGCCGGGCGGCCGCAATAGCGCGCGCGGCGATGTTTGGCGCCGTTCGCCTCAAGCACCCATTCGATGTTCGGCTCGATGAAGTTCCAGGCGCCCTGGTTCTTCGGCTCCTCCTGGCACCAGACGATTTCGGCGTTGGGGAAGCGGCCGAGCTCCTGCATCAGCGCGCGAGCCGGGAAAGGGTAAAGCTGCTCGACGCGCATCAGGTAGATGTTGTCGTTGCCGCGCTGCTCGCGCTCCTCGAACAGGTCGTAGTAGACCTTGCCGGAACACAGCACCACACGTTTGATCTCCGCGTCGGGCTTGAGCTTCACCTTCTCCGCTTTGCCGTTCTCCGCCATATCCCAGAGCACCCGGTGGAACGTGGACCCTGAGCCGAAATCCTCCAGGTCGGAGATGACGCGCTTGTGACGCAGAAGCGATTTCGGCGTCATGATGATGAGCGGCTTGCGGAACGAGCGGTGAAGCTGCCTGCGCAGAATGTGGAAGTAGTTCGCCGGCGTGGTGCAATTCGCCACCTGCCAATTGTCCTCTGCCGAAAGCTGCAGAAAGCGCTCAAGCCGGGCGGACGAGTGCTCCGGCCCCTGGCCTTCATAGCCGTGAGGCAGCAGCAGCACCAGGCCGGACATGCGCAGCCATTTGCGCTCGCCCGATGAGATGAACTGGTCGATGACGACTTGCGCGCCGTTGACGAAATCGCCGAACTGCGCCTCCCACATCACGAGCGCATTCGGCTCCGCCAGGCTGTAGCCGTATTCAAAGCCGAGCACCGCCTCCTCGGAGAGCATGGAGTTGATGACCTCCAGCTTCGCCTCCTGCCCCTTGGCGATATGATTGATGGGCGTGTACCGCTTTTCGTTCTCCTGGTCGTTGATCACCGCGTGGCGCTGCGAAAACGTGCCGCGCTCGCAATCCTGACCGGACAGGCGCACGGGAATGCCCTCGTTCACCAGGCTGGCGAAGGCGAGCGCCTCGGCCATGGCCCAGTCGACGCCGCGCCCTTCCTCGATCATCTTGCGGCGGTTGGCGAACAGCCGGTCGATGGTCTTGTGGGCGGTGAACGTGTCGGGGATGTGGGTGATGCGCTCGCCAAGGCGTTTCAGCGTATCCAGGGCGACGCCGGTTTCGCCGCGGCGCGGGCCCTCCTCCGCCTGCCCAAGCCCGGACCAGCGGCCGTCCAGCCAGTCGGCGCGGTTCGGGCGATAGTTCTGGCCGGCCTGGAATTCATCCTCCAGCTTGGCGACGATGGACGCGGTCGTTTCCTGAACCTGCGCGTCCGTCACCACGCCCTCGGCGATCAGCCGTTTCGAGTAAAGCGACGTCACCGTCTCATGCCCGCGAATGCGCTTGTACATCAGCGGCTGGGTGAAGCTCGGCTCGTCGCCCTCGTTGTGGCCGTGGCGGCGATAGCAGAACATGTCGATGACGACGGGCTTATGGAACTGCTGGCGGAATTCGATCGCCACGCGCGCCGCATGCACCACCGCTTCCGGGTCGTCGCCGTTGACGTGAAAGATCGGGGCCTCGATGCCGCGGGCCACGTCCGACGGGTAGGGCGACGAGCGGGCGTGGCGCGGCGCCGTGGTGAAACCGATTTGGTTGTTGACGATGAAGTGGATGGAGCCGCCGGTGCGGTGGCCTTTCAGGCCGGAAAGGCCGAAGCACTCCCAAACCACGCCCTGGCCGGCGAAGGCCGCGTCCCCGTGCAGCAGCAGCGGCAGCACTTGACGGCGCTCCTTATCGCCGTGCTGATCCTGCTTGGCGCGCACCTTGCCGAGCACGACCGGGTCGACGATTTCGAGGTGCGACGGGTTGGCGGTCAGCGACAAATGCACCTCGTTGCCGTCGAACTCCCGGTCCGACGACACCCCCAGGTGATATTTCACGTCGCCCGAGCCTTCCACGTCCTCCGGGTTGGCCGAGCCGCCCTTGAACTCGTGGAAGAGCGCGCGATAGGGCTTGCCCATCACGTTGGTCAGCACGTTCAGGCGGCCGCGATGCGGCATGCCGAGCACGATGTCGCGGATGCCGAGCTGCCCGCCGCGCTTGATGATCTGCTCCAGCGCCGGGATCATCGACTCGCCGCCTTCAAGGCCGAAGCGCTTGGTGCCGGTGTATTTCTTATCGAGGAAGCGCTCGAACGTCTCCGCCTCGATCAGCTTGGCGAGGATGGCCTTTTTGCCCAGATCGGAGAACGCGTCTCTGTCCGGTCCCTCAATGCGTTGCTGAATCCACGCCTTCTCCTCCGGCGAGGAGATGTGCATGTACTCATAGCCCGTCGTGCCGCAGTAGGTCTTGCGCAGCAGCGCGATGATCTCGCGCATGGTCGCCATTTCGGTTTTCAGGACTTTGTCCATGAAAATCGGACGATCCATATCCTCTGGGCCGAAGCCGTAGGTTTCCGGCTGCAGCTCAGGGTGCTGCTTGCGCTCGGTGAGCTTAAGCGGGTCGAGATCGGCGATCAGATGTCCGCGCACACGGTGGGCGCGCACCAGCATCAGCGCGCGCATGGAGTCGCGCACCGCGACGAGCGCCTGCGCCGGGCTGACCTCGACGCCGTGCTCCTGCGCTTTCGCGGCGATCTTTTTCTCGATCTCCCGCTCAATGGGCGCGAAGTCGCCGGCGAGCGCCCGGATCATGTCGCCGTCCGCCGCAAGCGGCCAGTCGCGGCGCTTCCATGACGGCCCCTCGACCTCAGCGAGCACGTCCTCCTTGCGCTCTTTCAGATCGGTGAAAAACGCGCGCCAATCGGCGTTTACCGCGCCGGGATTGTCCTGAAACTTGCCGTACAAGTCCTCGACATAGGCCGCGTTCGCGCCGTGCAGAAACGACGTGCGCGTGAAAAGTTCGTTCAAATCTTCGCGTCTCATGGGTTCAAAACCTAAAGCGGCGCTCCTTGTCAGCGCCGCGTCTCCGTTTCAAGCTGTTCAATCGTTCGTCTAACCGTTTAGAAGCTCCGCGAGCGTCGTCCCGAGCGACGCCGGGTTGGCGGCCACGCGGATGCCGGCTGAGCGCATAGCTTCGATTTTGCTGCCGGCGTCGCCTTTGCCCCCTGCGATGATCGCGCCCGCATGGCCCATGCGACGTCCCGGCGGCGCGGTGACGCCCGCGATGAAGCCGACCGTCGGCTTTTTGACCGACGCGCGTTTCAGGAACTCCGCGCCCTCTTCCTCCGCCGAGCCGCCGATCTCTCCGATCATGATGATGGATTTGGTTTCGTCGTCCGCCAGGAACATCTCCAGCACGTCGATGAACTCGGTTCCCTTCACCGGGTCGCCGCCAATGCCGACGCAGGTGGACTGTCCGAGGCCGACCGCCGTCGTTTGATGCACAGCCTCATAGGTAAGGGTGCCAGAGCGCGAAACAATGCCGACGGAGCCGCGCTTGTGGATATGACCGGGCATGATGCCGATCTTGCACTCGCCAGGCGTGATCACTCCGGGGCAGTTCGGCCCGATCAGGCGCGTTTTGGAGCCTGACAGCGCGCGCTTCACTTTCACCATGTCGAGCACCGGGATGCCCTCGGTGATGGTGACAACGAGCGGGATCTCTGCGTCGATGGCCTCCAGAATGGCGTCGGCGGCGAGCGGCGGCGGCACGTAGATCACCGACGCGGTGCAGCCCGTCGCCGCCTTGGCTTCCGCGACCGTGTTGAACACCGGAAGCCCGATATGGGTGGAGCCGCCCTTGCCAGGTGTGACGCCGCCGACCATCTGCGTGCCGTAGGCGATTGCCTGCTCGCTGTGAAACGTGCCCTGCGCGCCGGTCAAACCCTGGCAGATGACCTTCGTGTTCTTGTCGACCAGTACCGCCATAACGCCCGCCTTTATGAGAGTTTCGATTGCGGCGGCTCGTGGAAGCCCCCGGGTTGAAGAGTGTCTTTGAATGGGTTGATGACCCGGATGTCGTCGTATGTCTGTCCGTGGTTCAAGTCTTCGCTGTAAATCCGGTTCACACCGAGCGCCCTGGCCGCAGCGACGATGGCCCCGTCCCAGTAGGAGATCAAGTAGCGCTGCGAAATGTCGATGCCGTTTTTGATCAATGTCGCGTCCACGGGAACACAGGGTTGCTCCTCGACAAGCTCCACCCACTCGATCGCTTCGACCTCCGTAAGCGGGGGCTCGCCCTTTCGCGTCGCCGTCCAATAGAACTCCTGCAGCACCTGGCCTGATGTTCCAAACACTGCGGCGTCAATCAGATCCGCCGCTGTCTTTCTTTTCCATTCCTCCCCCCTCCTCGGCAAAGCCGCGTAGATCAGTATTTTGGTGTCGAGAAAGTATGGGACGATCATAAATCTCTTCCCGATTGAAGTTCCAACCGTCAGGCAAACGCGCTTGGGATCGCTCGCTCAGCTCCACCAGCCTTTTGCGCGCGTTTGCCGCGCGATCTTCCTGCGTGGCGAGGCGCTTCAAATAATCTCGCACCAAACCGTTCACCGTTGTGTTGTGCTTGGCGGCGTACACGCGCGCCGCAGCCAGCACCTCTTCCTCGATCGCGAGAGTGACGTTCTTCATGACAATCCTCCACAGTCCCACAGCATATGTGTGACTGTGGAGCGCTTCAAGCCGCCTTCCGCACCTCCGCAACGATTTTTTCCGCCGCGTCCGCCAGGTTGTCCGCAGGGATCACCGCAAGGCCGGAGTTGCGCAAGATGTCCTTCCCCAGTTCGACGTTCGTGCCTTCCAGGCGCACCACCAGGGGCACCTTCACGCTCATTTCGCGGGCGGCCGCGATAACGCCCTCCGCGATGATGTCGCAGCGCATGATGCCGCCGAAGATATTCACCAAAATGCCCTTCACATTCGGATCGGAGAGGATGATTTTGAACGCCTCCGTCACCTTCTCCTTGCTGGCGCCGCCGCCCACATCGAGGAAGTTTGCCGGCTCCGCCCCATACAGCTTGATGATGTCCATGGTCGCCATGGCGAGGCCGGCGCCGTTCACCATGCAGCCAATTTCGCCGTCGAGCTTCACATAGGAAAGATCGAAGCGGGAGGCCATCACCTCGGCCGGATCCTCCTCGCTGAGATCGCGCAGGGAGACGACATCCGGATGACGGTAGAGCGAGTTGCCGTCGAAATTGATCTTGGCGTCGAGGCAGATCAGCCGGTTGTCCTTGGTGACGATAAGCGGGTTGATCTCGAGCTGGCTCATGTCCTTCTCGGTGAAGGCGCGGTAGAGGTCGCCGATGAGTTTGACGCACTGTTTCATCAGGTCGCCGGAGAGGCCGAGCGCGAAGGCCACGGTGCGCCCGTGATGGGGCGAGTAGCCCGAGGCTGGATCGACGTCGAGCGTTACGATCTTCTCCGGCGTCGCGTGGGCCACCTCCTCGATGTCAACGCCGCCCTCGGTCGAGGCGATGATGGAAACGCGGCTACGCGCCCGGTCGATGATGAAGGACAGATAAAGCTCGCGCGCGATGTCCGAGCCGTCTTCGATGTAAAGCCGGTTGACGACCTTGCCCTCGGGGCCGGTCTGGATCGTGACCAGCGTTTTGGAAAGCATCTGATCCGCCGCCTCACGCACCTCGTCGATGCTGCGGGCCAGGCGCACCCCGCCTTTTTCCCCAGCTTCCGGCTCCTTGAAGCGGCCCTTGCCGCGCCCGCCGGCGTGGATCTGCGCCTTCACCACATAGAGCGGCCCGTTCAGGGTTTTGGCGACGGCCACCGCCTCCTCGGGCGTGAAGGCGACGCCGCCCTTTGACACGGGGACGCCGAAATCGCGCAGCAGCGCTTTGGCCTGGTACTCGTGAATATTCATCGAGAAACTCCTTAAGCGCCGGACATTTGCTGAAGACCTGGGGCGATGCGCATGCAGGTCTCGACAAGGTTCTGCACTGCCTCCACAGAGCGTCGAAAGTCAAGACGCTCATGGGTGTTCAGTTCGATTTCGATGACCCTCTCCACGCCTTTCGCGCTGATGACCACCGGCACGCCCACGTATAGGCCCTTCACGCCGTATTCGCCGTTGAGATAGGCGGCGCAGGGGAGCACGCGCTTCTGGTCTTTCAAATAGGACTCGGCCATCGCCACGGCGGATGCGGCCGGCGCATAATAAGCAGACCCGGTCTTCAGCAGGCCCACGATTTCGGCGCCGCCGTCACGCGTGCGCTGGACGATCTCCTGCAGACGCTCGTGGCTGATCCAGCGCATCTTGATAAGATCGGGCAGCGGAATGCCGGCGACGGTCGTGTAGCGCGTGAGCGGCACCATGGTGTCGCCGTGTCCGCCGAGCACGAATGCGGTCACATCCTCCACCGACACGTCGAACTCTTGCGCGAGGAAATAGCGGAAGCGCGCGGAGTCGAGCACGCCGGCCATGCCGACGACCTTCTGGCGCGGCAGCCCGGAGACGCGATGAAGCGCCCACACCATGGCGTCGAGCGGGTTGGTGATGCAGATAACGAAAGCGTCGGGCGCGTATTTTTTGATGCCGTTGCCGACCTGATCCATCACCTTCAGGTTCGTCTCAAGGAGGTCGTCGCGGCTCATCCCCGGCTTGCGCGGCACGCCCGCCGTCACGATCACGACGTCGGCGCCTTTGATGTCGGCGTAATCGTTGGTGCCTCGGAAGCTGGCGTTAAAGCCGTCCACCGGCGCGGACTCCGCGATGTCGAGGGATTTGCCCTGCGGCACGCCGTCGGCGATGTCGAACACGACAACGTCGCCAAGCTCTTTCAGGCCGATCATGTGAGCCAGGGTGCCGCCGATGGCGCCCCCGCCAATCAGAGCGATTTTGTTGCGCGCCATACGTTTTGAGCTCCCTTCGATAGCGATTAAGCATTGATTTTAACGATCCTTTAAGGCGCGCTTAAACCAACGTTAATCAAGCGTGGTGGTACATGGATTGCGGCTGTTCCGCAAGTCAACCAATAGTCGGTTCAAACGCTGCGGCAAGCAAGCGCCGAGAATGTCTGGGCGTCAGAACTCGGCGGCGCGACGCTCGCGCCATTGATCCGCCTCGGCCTCAGCGCGCGCGCGCGTCTGTTCGGGCAGGCTGGCGAGGAACAGGTCCATCAGCGGGTCGCTCTTGCCGGATGAGCGCGCAAGAAGATGCCATTTGGCGGAGGCGACAGGGTCGAAATCGGCCCCGACCCCAAATCGGTACGCGCGGGCCACGCGATTCTGCGCCACGGGGCTGCCCTTCTCGGCGGCGGCTTCGAGATACTTCAATCCGGCGCGCTCGTCTTTCTTCACGATCTCGACCTCAACGCCGTTCAATTTGGCGCGACGGCCGTGGATGAGGATGACGCCATACTCAAGCTCCGCATCGGTCAGCCCGGCTTTCGCGGCGAGCGCCGTCCAATGCGCGGCCTTCGCCAAATCCTGGGGCACGCCCCGCCCGGCCGCGTACATCGCCGCGAGATCGAACTGCGCGCGCGGGTTGTCCTGTTGCGCCGACTTCTCGAAGAGCGCTGCGGCGCGCGCGAAATCCTGTGGGCGCGCCTCCCCCTCGACATAGATCAACCCGAGATTGTATTGCGCGAGTGAGTGGTTCTTGGCGGCGGCCTGCTCAAGCAGCGTCACAGCGGCGTCAGGGTCCGTTTTGACGCCGCGACCCTTCAGAAACATCATGCCAAGCTGAAACTGGGCGTGATGATCGCCGAGGGCGGCCCCCTTTTGATAAGCCTCCGCCGCTTTCGCGTCGCTGGGCGGCACGCCGAGGCCGTTTTCGTGCATCTGCCCGATGAGCGTGAACGCATGGGCCTCGCCTCGCGCGGCGGCGGCCTGGGCCAGCG
Source organism: Hyphomicrobiales bacterium (assembly GCA_033764775.1). Taxonomy (GTDB): domain Bacteria; phylum Pseudomonadota; class Alphaproteobacteria; order Rhizobiales; family Rhodomicrobiaceae; genus JAWXCE01. The sequence goes on from JANRIQ010000023.1 coordinate 83,848, forward strand.
TCATCGCCTTCACATAACAGCCCTCGTCGAAGGCCGCATAGGCAAGATCCTCCGCGACAGGCACGACTTCCGTCGTAAACTTTTTACCCTTCGCGGCGGTCGCGGGCGCGGGAGCGTCCTTGCATTTGTCGGCGAGGGAGGGCGTTTGCGCGAGGGCGGCTCCGGACAACGCCATGCTCAACCCCATCATCAACCCGTAGACGGCACAACGACCCATCAACATCGCCCTCGTCAACGCGCGCCCGTCGCACCGCCTCGATGCAGCCGCTCGATTGCTTCGCGCGGGCTGCAATCCGCATCCCACACGAGATCGCCGACGGCGAGGAAATCGGCCCCGGCCGCCGCGAGCCGCGACGCCTCCGCGTGACCGCCCGAGTGCCAGGCGACGCAGGGCGTCTCGATCAACTCCGACCACCACCGCACAATATTCTCAATTTGGCCGACATCGTGGCGCCCTCCGCCGCCAAGGCTCACATAATCTGCGCCTGCCTCTCCAAGCTCCATGGCGAGATGTCGGGATACGCCGGCTTCGGCGCCGATGGCCGCGGCGTCTCCAAGGCGCGCACGGGCGCCTGCGATGGTCGCTTTATTGGAGAGTGAGTGAGGCAGGTGAACGCCGCCGGCGCTGAGCCGCTCCGCTGTTTCGGCGCCGGCCTCGACAAGCGTGGGGACGCCATGCTCCGCCGCGACGACGATCAAGCCTCGCGCGTCGTCGTCGGACGCCGCCAGATACGAGGCCTCGAGGAGCACGCACGCCACGAGACCCCCCGCGAGGGCCTCGGCCAGTTGCTCAGGGGCCGTCGGCGCCGCGATCCTCAAGTAAAGCAGAGGCGGGGCCATGGCGACCGCGCTCGTTAGATCAACTTCGCCATCGCCGCGGCCGTGTCCAGCATCCGGCAGGAGAAGCCCCATTCGTTGTCGTACCACGACAGCACGCGCACAAGCCGCCCCTCGATCACCTGCGTCTGCGACAGGTCGAAGGTGGAGGACGCCGGGTCGTGATTGAAGTCGACCGATACGACCGGCTCTTTCGTCACGTTCAGCACGCCCTTCAGCTCTTGCTGGCTGGCGCGCTCCATGGCGGCGTTGATCTCTTTCGCAGTCGTCTCGCGCGTCGGAATGATTTTCAGGTCGATGAGGGACACGTTCGGCGTCGGCACTCGGATGGCGGTGCCGTCCAGCTTGCCGTTCAGTTCGGGCAGCACGAGGCCCACGGCCTTCGCCGCGCCGGTCGAGGTCGGGATCATCGACAGCGCGGCGGCGCGCGCCCGGCGAAGATCCTTGTGCGGAAGGTCGAGGATGCGCTGATCGTTGGTGTAGGAGTGCACCGTCGTCATGAAGCCTTGGCTGATGCCGCACAGGTCATTGAGCACCTTGGCTACGGGTGCGAGGCAGTTCGTCGTGCACGAAGCGTTGGAGACGACGAGATGCTCGCGCTGAAGCTTGTCGTGATTGACGCCGTAGACCACGGTCAGGTCGGCGCCCTTCGACGGCGCGGAGACGAGCACGCGCTTGGCCCCCGCTTGAAGATGAGCGGCCGCCTGCTCTCTGTCCGAGAACACACCCGTGCATTCCATCACGATGTCAACGTCCATCGCGCCCCAAGGCAGTTTCGCCGGATCGCGCTCAGCCAGCACCTTAATGGGCCCCATGCCCACATCCATGGTGGAGCCGTCCACCGTCACATCGCCCGCGAACCGACCGTGGACGCTGTCGTATTTGAACAGATGCGCGTTGGTTTCTGCATCGCCTAGGTCGTTGATGGCGACGAACGTGACGTCGGCTCGCTTGTTCTCGACCGCTGCGCGCAAAACGTTGCGCCCGATGCGCCCGAAACCGTTGATCGCCACTCTCACCGTCATGTCGTCCTCCACGCGAACCCCGGCGGATCAACCCGCCGTCCACTTGCCGGTTCTATGTGCAAGTTCGGACGAAAAACGCAAGTCCTCACTCCGGAAAGCAAAGGGCGTTTTCCGCGACGGGCCTGGCGCGCCTAGGGCAGTTCGTTTAACCGATAATTAACCGTATTCGATTAAACATAGAGATATTATCGCGCCGCTGTTGCGTTTGTGCGTCGCCCACGTAAGATTTTGTCAGGATTTGCGAGTTTTTCAGCAGTCACAGCTCAACGCCGAGCGATCTCGATTTGGGAGTTACGCTTGACGCGCATTTTCAGGGTTGCCAATGTGCCGCGGGCACAAGAGGCGCGTTGAAAACGGCGGACGGCGTGGAGAAACGGGGAAAAGCGGCGAAGGCGCGCGGCGATAAGCCGACGCCGAAAGCGTCAGCGAAACTGGCTGACGGCGCACTAGGCGACCGTTCGCCCAAGCGCGTGCAGGCGAAGTCCGCCGAGGCGTCGGAATTGCAGACCCTGCGGGCGGAAAACGCAGACCTGAAGCAGCAATTGCAGGCCGCCCTCGCGCGCCAAGACGCGATCCTGTTCGTGACGGCGGATGTGATGAAACGGTTGGATGCGGTCATCGCATCCATCCGCTCCATGGTGAAACACTAGCGCGAGGGCGCGCGGCGTCCTCGGCAAACTCCGAGGGACGCTCATGGCGCATGTGACCATCAACGTCAGCGGCCGAAACTACAAAATGGCCTGCCGCGACGGCGAGGAGAAACGCGTGCTCGAACTCGCCGCGCAAATCGACGGCGTCGTGAGCGAGATCAAGGGGGGCTTAAAGCTGGTTCAGGAGGATCGGCTTTTCCTCATGGCCGCCTTGATGATGGCCGATCAGCTGCATGAAACACGCGAGGAGCTGACCCGCGTTTCACGGCAGTTGCTGGAGTTGCGCTCCGCGGCTGTGGAGACCGCGCGCGAGCCGCGCCGTCAGCAGGAACAGCTCTCCGCCGTGGTGGAGACGCTGAACCCCAAGGTGGTTCGGCAGGCGAGTTGATCCCGCCCGCCGGAGGCGACTTTACGGCGTGCGCCGGGCGTGGGACACCGCATACGCAGCAGCCCGGGCTTGCAGGATCGGATCGTCCGACGGCTCAATTCCGTCGGCGAGTATGATCGGGTTGAAAATCGCCTTCTGGCACTCGTCGGCCTTATCGCCGCTCAGCGCCTCTGTCACCGTCAGCCGGCCCATCGGAACCGTTTTGCGGTCGTCCGGCCATGCGACGGTCGGGTTCAGCAGATCGTCGCCGGGCTCTGGGAGCTGCAGCAGAAAGTCGAAAGCGGCCGGTTTGGCCTTCAGCCGCGCGGGCAATTCCTCGGCATAGAAGTTATCCGATTTCGCCTTCAGCTCCTCTTCCGTCAGCCCCACCTCACCGGCGACCGGCCTCACGATCCAGCGGCCGGACACGCGTTTGCCGTCCTTGTTGGTGAAGTGGAACGTGTTCACGCCGAAATACGGCATATCGACGTAAGACGCAGCCACGGGGCGGCCGCTGATATACGCGCCCTGACGGGTCGTTTCCGGGTTGGCGGCCGCGAACGCCTTGACCTTTTCCGGGTCGGCCTTGCCGGTCGCCGGATCGGGCGCGCGCACTTTCAGGAACTCGACCATCTGCGCGGGCGTCTTGGCGAAATGCACAGGCGCCGAGACGAGCACGAACTCGGTCGCGCCGTCGGGCGCGTCGATGCTGGCGGCGAGACCGCGGCTCGGTCCCTTGGTTTTGTCGGACACCTTCGGGTTGCCGCCGCCGATCGAGAACCGGATCGTGACCGGGTGCTCCTTGCCGTCGAAAGCGCCCGCTTTGGTCACGGCCGCCGCGCCCTCGGCGCCCTTGAAGACGCCCGCCGCGCAAACGCCTTTGGCGTGAGACGATTTGGTGCCCTGCGGCTTGCCAAATACGCCGTTCAGCGCATCGACCAGTTGCTCGGGCGTGGTCTCTCCAGCGTGTGCGGCGGCTCCGAACGCCAAACTGAGCGTGAAAGCTGCTAGATATCCGACTTTCATAATATCTCCGTAATTTGAAATTCGATGTGCGAGCGCGGCGACCCGGCGCGTTTCTGTTACAGTTGCAAACGTGCGTCGGATGCAACAATCTCTCGGCGCGATCCACAGCGCCGCGCCTCTAGCATTCGGCGCAAATCGGGAGCATATTACAGGTGAAGCTGGGGGGCGCGTCAGGAGTCACTGAATACCCGGGGCCGATAAGATGCTTATGGGGGCTGACCCTGTTTGGAGCCGTGGCTCCTTACATTTGGCTCCCACCTACTTCGTAGGGACCCAAGGGCATCGAAATCTCCAACGGCCTCCCCGGCTTCGCTTTATTCACGGCGCGTGCGCCAGGGAAGGATCAAGCGCGCCGCTATGGAAACGCTATCCATCGCTGACCATAAAGCCGCGTTGCGCGCAGCCATGATTGCGCGCAGAGACGCCGTTTCCGAAGCCGAGCGCGCAAGAGCGGCGCAGGCCGCAGCCGGGTTCTTCACTCAGATCGCGCCATCCCTTGCCGGCAAGGTCGTCTCGGGTTATGCGGCGACGCCAGTCGAGTTCGACTGCGCGCCCATACTCCTTGCCGCCGCTGAACGGGGAGCCGCGCTCGTTTTGCCGCGCATCATGCCCAAGCGCCAGTTGCAGTTCTTGTTATGGGTTCCCGGTGACGCCATGGTCGCAGGCCCGCTTGGCATACTATATCCGGCTGGGGAGAACGCCGCCGATCCGGATGTGATCATTACGCCCCTGCTTGCGTTCGACGCGGAGGGGCGCAGGCTCGGCTACGGCGGCGGTTATTACGACCGCGCCATCGAACGTCTGCGCGCCGCCAAGCCCGTGCTCGCCATCGGCCTCGCCTACGCCTGGCAGCAGGTGGAGCATCTGCCAGTGGAGCCGCACGACGATCGCTCCCGCCTCGACATGATCATCACGGACGCACGCATCTTCTCGTTCGAGGGCGGGTGATGCGCATCCTCTTCCTCGGCGACGTGGTCGGGCGCGCCGGGCGTCGCGCGGTCATTGAGCGGCTGCCGGAGATGCGCGTCCGCCTCAAGGCGGATTTCGTCATCGTGAACGGGGAGAACGCGGCCGGAGGCGCCGGGATCACCGAGGCGATCTTTGAGGAGCTGCGCGGCGCCGGCGCGGATGTGGTGACGCTCGGCAACCACGCCTGGGATCAGCGCGAGGCCCTCACCTTCATCACGCGCCAGGATCGCCTCATCCGCCCGGTGAATTATCCTCCCGGCACGCCCGGACGCGGCGCCGGGATGTTTCCCACGGCGAGCGGCGCGCAGGTGCTGGTGATCAACGTGATGGGGCGCGTGTTCATGCACGCCCTCGACTGCCCGTTTCAGGCGGTTGAGCGGGAGCTGGCCGCATGCCCGCTTGGCCAAGGCGCCGACGCCATCGTCATCGACATGCACGCTGAGGCCTCTTCCGAGAAGCAGGCTATGGGCTGGTTCGTCGACGGCCGCGCGACCGCCGTCATCGGGACGCACACTCACGTGCCGACGGCGGACGCGCGCATCCTCCCCGGCGGCGCCGCGTTTCAGACGGACGCGGGCATGTGCGGCGATTACAACTCCATCATTGGCGTGGAGAAAGACGAACCGCTGCAGCGCTATCTCACTCAGATTCCGAGCGGCCGTTTCGAGCCGGCGGCCGGCGAGGCGACCGTGTGCGGCGCCCTCATCGAAACGGATGATGCGACCGGCCTCGCGATCGGCATCATGCGGGTGAGCGAGGGCGGCGTTCGCTTGGCGTGATGCGTCTCGGGGTGGATTTCTTTCCGATGCGCCTTTATAAAACGAGCGCGAAAAAAACCGTCCGGCGGGAGGGCCGCCGGGCCACAATAATCAGCGGGCGGACATGGCAGGGCACTCACAATTCAAAAACATCATGCACCGGAAAGGGCGCCAGGACAAACAGCGCGCCAAGGTGTTTTCCAAGCTCGCGCGGGAGATCACGGCGGCCGCCAAGACCGGCCTGCCCGACCCTGCGATGAACCCGCGCCTGCGGTCGGCGGTGCAGGCGGCGCGCGCCCAAAACATGCCGAAGGACAATATCGAGCGGGCGATCAAGAAGTCCCAGGAGGCCGGCGGCGTCGACTATCAAGAGGTGCGCTACGAAGGCTTTGGCCCCGGCGGGGTCGGCGTCATTGTTGAGGCGCTGACCGACAACCGCAACCGCACCGCGGGCGAGGTGCGCTCAATTTTCACCAAGCATGGCGGCAATCTCGGCGAGACGGGCGCGGTGTCGTTCTCGTTCAGCAGAGTGGGCGAGATCGAGTACGGCCCAGAGGCGGGCGCGCCCGACGCCATGCTAGAGGCGGCGCTCGAAGCCGGCGCCGATGATTGCGAGTCCGACGAAACCGGGCATTGGTTTTACTGCAATTTCGAGGATTTGCACGGCGTCGCCAGCGCTCTAGAGGCAAAGTTCGGGCCGCCGCGCGCGGCCAAAAGCATCTGGCGTCCGCAGAACACCGTCGATGTGGACGAGGAGAAGGGCGAGAAGCTCCTGAAAATGATCGACGCGCTTGAGGATTCGGACGACGTGCAAACCGTGTTCGCCAATTTCGAGATGTCCGAGGCGCTGATGGAGAAGATGAGCGCATGAGGCGTCTGATCCTGGCGGCGGCCGCGCTGGCCGTGTTGGCGCAAGGCGCTTGGGCTGAAACGGCGGCCCCAAGGCCGTCTGCGACCGAGCCGCCGAAGAAACCAAAATCGGAAAAGCCCGCATCCACGGCCGCGCCGGCGAAAAAGCCCGCCAACGGCGCCGCCGTTTATAGAGAGGGGGGCAAGACCTGCTCGGGCCTCGACGAGTACAAAGTCTGCTGGTGAGACGCTTGCCGGCGTAAGCGGCGGGCGTATGATCGCCCAATGATTCGCCCTGGCGCCCGCACATGACCACAATTCGCATCATCGGCATCGATCCGGGCCTGCGCCGCACCGGATGGGGCGTGATCGACTGGGACGGCGTTCGGATGGCGTATGTCGCCTCCGGCGCCGTGACGTCGGAGGCGGGAGAGCCGCTCGCCGCCCGGCTGTGCGCGCTGTTCGCCGGGCTGGATACGGTGCTCGCCGCGTGGGGGCCGCGCGAGGCGGCAGTCGAGCAAACCTTCATGACGCGGGATGGGCAGGCGACGCTGAAGCTCGGGCAGGCGCGCGGCGTGGCGCTGCTGGCTCCGGCGCGGGCGGGTTTGACTGTGGCCGAATACGCGCCAAACCTCATCAAAAAAACGGTCACCGGCGCCGGCCACGCGGAGAAAGAGCAGATCCGCGTGATGCTCGGGTTCCTGCTGCCCCGCGCCAGGCCCGACAGCGCAGACGAGGCCGACGCGCTTGCCGTCGCCATCACCCACGCGCATCACCGGCGCGCCGCGCAAATTGTAGCCACCGCGATGGTTGCGCAGCCGCGAAAGGCCCGCGCATGATCGGGCGCCTGCGCGGGCTGGTGGACGGCGTCGGCGCGGATTTCGTCATCCTTGATGTCGGCGGCGTCGGTTACGAGGTCGCCTGCGGCCCGCGCACTCTCGCGCAATTGCCCGCCCACGGCGAAATGGTCACGCTCGCCATTGAGACGCATGTGCGCGAGGATGCGATTAAACTGTACGGCTTCGCCAATGAGGCCGAGCGCGCGTGGTTCCGGCTGCTGCAGAGCGTGCAGGGGGTCGGCGCGAAGGTGGCGCTGTCGATCATCGGCGCTGTGGAGGTGAATGAACTCGCCAACGCCATCGCGCTGCAAGATAAGACGGCGATCACGCGGGCGCCGGGCGTCGGCCCGAAGGTGGCGCTCCGCATCGTGACGGAGCTGAAAGACAAGGCGCCGTCGCTGCTCTCGGCCTCCATCGGCGCGGCCGTGGCTTCGGGCGTGCGCACGGTCGCGGCGCCTATCGCATCCCCCGCCGCCGACGCGATCTCCGCGCTCGTCAATCTGGGCTACGCCCCCGCGCAGGCGAACGCCGCCGTCGCCACAGTGCTGGCGAAGGCGGGCGACGCCGCAACCGCTGAGGCTTTGATCCGTTTGGGCCTCAAAGAGTTATCGCGCTAGGAAAATTTATGGTTCCCATTCCGAACGAAACGCTGCGCCACCGCGTCGAGCGGCTGTATTACGGCAGCGGCGAGACCGCGCGCGTCTTTCGCATCGCCATGCTCGTGTTCGAGGTGGCCGTGATCGGTTTTTTCATCGCGGCGACGTTCCTGCGCGGCGCGCCCTGGCTGCACGCGGTTGAGATCGCCATCGGCGCGCTGCTGATCGTGGATTTGGCCGCGCGGCTCTGGATCGCGGACAGTAAGGGGCATTTTTTCAGCCAGGTCGCGACCTGGGCGGATATCGCGGTCATCGCCTCGCTGTTCGCGCCGCTGTTCACCGACAGCCTCGTGTTCCTCCGCGCGCTGCGGGCTGTGAGGCTGTTCCGCTCCTATCAAGTCGTTCGGGAGCTGCGCGAGAATTTCGCCTTTTTCGAGCGCAACCGCGACGCCATCGAGGCGGGGCTGAACCTCTCCGTGTTCTTGTTCGTCATGTCGGCGATCGTCTACGTCTCGGCGGCGCCAGGGCACCCGAAAATCCTTAATTTCCTGGACGCGATGTATTTCACGCTCTCGACGCTGACGACGACCGGTTTCGGCGACATCGTGCTTGAGGGCTGGTGGGGCCGCGTGCTCTCAATCGCCATCATGATTTTCGGCGTGGGGCTGTTCCTGCGGCTGGTGCAGACGCTGTTCCGGCCCAGCAAGGTGCGGCACGAATGCCCGACCTGCAACCTGCTGCGGCATGAGGTGGACGCGGTGCATTGCAAACGTTGCGGCACGCTGCTTCACCTGCGCTCTGACGGCGACGAAACCTAGCCTTCCAAATCGGTGGCGACGGGCTTCGCGTTGAAGAACAACGCCTGGCTGATGACCGCCTTCACCGTCTCGGAGCTGAACGGCTTCGGGATGAGGAACGCCGGCTCCACGCCCTCGCCGGTCAGCAGCATCTCCGGATGCGCGGTGATGAAGACGACCGGCGCGTCGATGCGGCCCAAAATCTCGTTTACCGCGTCAACGCCGGACGAGCCATCCTCAAGCTGGATGTCGGAGAGGATGAGGTCGGGCCGCTCGTGCGACGCAAGCTGCACCGCTTGGCGATGCGTTGTCGCGACCCCTGTCACGCCGTGGCGCAGCGCCTCCACCAGGCCCCTCAGATGCTCGGCGATGATCGGCTCGTCCTCGATGATCATGATGCGCGCCGGCGGAATTTGCAGCGCGATCTCGCGGTCGGCGTCGGCGATGAGATTGGCGACGGTGTCGATGTCGGTCTCGAGAATTTGCGCGATCTCCTCGGCCTCGAAACCCTCGATCGAAAGCAGGATGAACGCCTGGCGCGGCCGCGGCGTGATCGTCTGCAGCGAATGCACCAGTTCGATCTCTTCGAAGTCGAAATCGGGGAATTCGTTCGTGCCGACCGAATTCCAGATTTTGAGGAAGATGCGGTACAGGCCGATGCGGGGCGGCACGTCATCGGGGAACTGCGAGGGGTCCGCCAAGATGGTCTCCAGCGCCGACGTCACGTAAGCGTCGCCGCTTTTTTGCGAGCCGGACAAAGCGCGCGCGAAGCGGCGCAGGTAAGGCACATCGGGCGCGAGTTTGTCGGAGAGCGACATGGGAGTTTCCCTTGCTTGATGCAGTGCGACGTTAAACAAATCGCCGCGTCTTCCTTGCATTTAAACCATAGGCGCAGGAAAAATGGGAAGCCTTTTAGGCGCTTGGCGCGTGAGAATCCGCTGCGGACTTAATCTAGGTTAATGCGGCGCAACGATCGACCGTGTACGGGAGTCGCCTTTGAGCAATTTTGCGAAAGATTTTATCCACCTCATGCAAAGCGCAGCTCCGGCTTTCAAAAACATGACACAGACGGCGGGCTTTGGCTTTCGTCGCACGCCGCTGGAGCTGCAGCTTCTGCTCGCCGCTTTGTTCATGCTCGCGTGTCTTATGGCGGCGTCGTTCTGGCTTTCGCAACGGAACACCGCCGAACGTGAGGAGCGGCTTGTCGTGCGCAATCACGTCGAGCGTCTCACCATGCTTGAGGCGTATGTGCGCGCCTCCGAAAGCGGGCAGCGGGGATATCTGCTCACGGGCGACAAGGCCTTTCGCGCCGCCTATGACGAGAATTTTGGCCAGGTGCGACCGCTGCTCGATCTGATCGGCGCGCCCTTCGGTGAAACGCCGGAGGCGAAGCTGCTGCTTGATGTGCGCCGGCAAATCGACGCCAAAATGCAGGAACTGGCCGATACCGTTCGCGTTTATGAAGCCGGCCAGCGGGAGGAGGCGATGGCGCTGGTGCGGTCGGGTCAGGGTCTGCGCACCATGACGGCGGTCGAGACGGGCATTCGCAACCTGCGCGCCGAGATGCAACGCCGCCTCTATGAAAACCAACGCACGACCGAAGGGCTGGAGACCGCGCTGTTCTATCTCAACCTTTTCGGCGCGGTGCTGATCGTGGCGTCGGCGTCCTCGGCCTCATACCTGCTATGGCGCTCGAATTTGCGCCTGGAGGCGGCGCAGCAGGAGTTGGAGCTGAGCAACGACAATCTCGAGCAAATCGTCCAAGAGCGCACCCGCAGCCTGCAGGAGGCGAACGAAGAAATCCAGCGATTCGCCTATATCGTGAGCCACGACCTGCGCTCGCCGCTCGTCAACATCATGGGGTTCACGACGGAGCTTGAAACGCTGAGCAAAGACCTATTCCCTTCGATCGACGGCGACGCGCCCGACGTCGTGAAGCCGGATCAAACGCGCTTGCGGGAGGATTTCGAGGAGGCGCTCGGCTTCATCAAAAGCTCGATTGGCAAAATGGACAGGCTCATCGGCGCCATTCTAAAAATCTCGCGAGAAGGCGCGCGGCCGATCCGCCCCGAGACGATCGATATGGATCAACTCGTCGCCGGCATCGCCGCCTCCATGCAGCACCAGACGCAGGCGCTGGGGGCGAGCATCGAGGTCGGGCCTTTGCCCATGGTGCAAAGCGACCGCCTGGCGCTGGAGCAGATTTTCTCCAACCTCCTGGACAATGCGCTGAAATTTCTGCGCCCCGATCAGCCCGGCGCGATCAAGGTGGCGGCGCGCAAGATCGGCAAGCGCGTGGAGTTTCAGGTGTCGGACAACGGCCGTGGCATCGCGCCGGGGGACAAAACGCGCATTTTTGAACTTTTCCGCCGCGCGGGTGCGCAGGACCGCCCAGGCGAAGGGCTTGGCCTGGCCGCCGTGCTCACCCTTGTGAGGCGGTTGGGCGGAACCATACGGGTCGAATCGGACATTGACGCTGGAGCGACATTCTACATTACAATTCCCCAGACATGGAGCGACCAGACCAAATGGACGATGTGATGAACAAAACCGTTAAAATCGTGATGGTGGAGGACGACGACGGGCACGCGCGTCTGATCGAGAAGAACATCCGCCGCGCGGGCGTTAGCAACGAGATCGTGCATCTGCCGGATGGCGGCTCCGCCCTGAACTTCTTTTTCAAGACCATGGGGAAGGCCAACGAGAAGCGCTCGTCGCCGATCCTGGTGCTGCTCGACCTCAATCTGCCAGACATGACCGGCGTCGAGGTGCTGCAACGCCTGAAGGCCGACGACGAACTGAAAACCGCGCCGGTGATCGTTCTCACCACCACGGACGATAAGGCCGAGATCCAGAGATGCTATGATCTCGGGTGCAACGTGTACGTGACAAAGCCGGTTGACTATGATAATTTTGCCAATGCAATTAGACAGTTAGGCTTATTTTTTGCGGTTATTCAGGTTCCCGAAACGCCCATATGAGCGAAAGCCGGCGGCACATCCTCATCATTGACGACGATCTGGCGTTTTGCCGTCTCGTTAGCCGAAATCTAGAACGCGCGGCGTACGCGGTCGAAGCGGCGCATGATTGTAAGACCGGCATGCGCCGGCTTTCGGAGGCGGCGTTCGATCTGGTCATTCTCGATCACCACCTCCCCGACAAGGACGGCATCGAGGCGCTCGTCGAACTCAAGGCGATGGAGAAGTCGCCTCCTGTCATCTATCTCACCGGTTCGGACGACAGCCGAGTGGCGGTCAGCGCCCTCAAGGCCGGCGCCTCCGACTATGTCACAAAGGACGTGCACGGCGATTTCCTCGTGCTCCTCAACGCGGCGATCGGGTCGGCGCTCATGGCCGCATACCTGCAGCGCGCCAAGGAGGCGGCGGAGGCGGCCATCGTTGAGGCGCGCGACCGCTACAAAGCTCTCGCCGACGAACGCGCGCTGTTGCTGAAAGAGGTCAATCACCGCGTGGGCAACAGCCTGCAGCTCATCGCCTCGCTGTTGCACCTGCAAACCCGCGCGACCGAGAAAGACGAGGTGAAAGACGCGCTGTCGGAGGCCCACCGCCGCGTGATGGCTGTCGCACAGGTGCACCGCAGGCTCTACACCTCGGACAGCGTGCAGTCGGTGTCCCTGCGCGATTATCTGCAGGCGCTCACCCATGACATCCAGGGCGCCTCTGGCAACGAACACGCCGGCATCTCGATTTCGCTCGACGCGGACGATGTGTCGGTCGAGCCGGACCGGGCCGTGGCGCTCGGCATCATGGTGACCGAGCTTGTGCTCAACGCCATGAAGCATGCTTACCCCAGCGGCGACGGCCCTGTGCGAATCGCGCTGCGCCAGCGCGAGGACGGGGCGGTGGAGCTGAGCGTGTCGGATGACGGCGTTGGGCTGGATGCGTCGCCTTCGCCCACGGCGCGACCGGCCGCCCCATCGTCCGGCCTAGGCAAGACGATCATCCGCGCCATGGCGCAGAAGCTTTCGTCCGAGGTGACCTATGACCGCGCGGCGAGCGGCACGCGCGCTGTGTTGATCTTCTCGCCCGCGGCGCAGCATCCCGCCGCCGCCTGAGCCGTTTCGGTTCATTTTTACTCAAAATTCATCTATTCTAATCTCCCGGAGCGTTTATTGGGCGGCAGCCGGCTTTGGGGGGCGAACGATGCGCAGAGAGATCAAGGTCGCGTTTCAGGGCGGCGGCGCAAAACTCATCTCCCTCATCGCGGCGGCGCACGCCATCGCCGATCTGGAGCGCAACGGCGAGTTGTTCGTCAAGGCCGTGTCCGGCTCATCCGCCGGGTCCATCGCGGCTTTCCTGCTGGCGGCCGAGGCGGATTTCGACAAGCTGCGCGATGCGCTCCGCCGCAAGGATCGCGACATCCGTCGGCATTTTCCGCCCTTGGGCGACCGTGAGGTGTATTTCCGCACGCTGCTGTTCACGCTGTTCGGCAAACCCATTTACAGCGCGCGCAAATTCAACGCGCTAGTCAGCGACATCCTGAAACACATCGACATCGACCCAGAGAAGTCGCTGAAGGATTATGTGAACGGCAAGCAGCTCCACATCATCTGGTCGGACATTTACGGGAGCAAGTCTGTCGAAGCAAAGCTGGACGAGGCGATCCTGAACGTGCTGCGCGCGTCCTGCGCGATCCCCATCGCCTTCGCCTCGCACAAGGAGCCGGACGCCGGGCAAAGCGCCGACGGCGGCGTGTTCGACAACCTGCCGACGGAGGTTCTGCTGGCCAACTCGGGGGACAGGGTGCCAGTTTTCGCGGTCGGGTTCAAAAAAGAGCAATTGCGGCCAGCGAAATCAGCCGTTGAGTATATTTATGCGATCGCATCTTCGAGCGTTCAACACCGAGTTGATCAATCGCGCCGCCTCGTTGGAGAGGATATGACTCTAGACTTGCAAACCGAACTTACTATGATGGATTTTAATAAAATTGTTAGTATAGGCATAGATAAAGAGTATCGAAGGATAAAAGAGGATTCAAAGAATTTTTTTAAATCATGGCTTGGAGGATCGAAAAATTTTTCTGATCCATTTTCTCAGAGTAAGGGATTGTCTCCGTTATTTAGAATAAGAAAACATGAGCAATCCATACTTGAGCATGTAGAAAAAGTTGTAAATTCCATATTGTGTAAAAACATTTATATAAATATGAGGGTCGATGCAAATAGTCTGGCAAATTCAAATCAACCAGACGAAGTTACAATAGAGAAACTCGTTGATATTCCAAAGGACGGAATTTTATCTGCTATCTGGCAGCCTATGACAATCGGAGATGGGACTTTAGTTACAGTGGAATGTTTTGTTCATCTTAATGGCCCATCAGGACCAAAAATCGATTTTACAGATTTTCTTATTCATGACATGCCGATGTCTTTGAATGTGGGGTCTGAGTCTGCACTCCAGCGCAAGCCTGCAACAGTGATTCTATTTGGTGGTGATCTGCGGGAACTTTCAGGAAAAAGGCTTTACATTCAAACGAAAGAACTCATATATGGTCTTATGAGTGGCTTGCGTGAAGTTGGGGTAGACTACCTCGCTTTACGCAGCACGTATTGGGATTCAGACTCCATGTCTTTGCAGTTAAACGTGCCAAAACAGTTTGGCCCTCTCGATGTGACTTGGAGTGTAGAAACGCAATTACCTAGCGTGCGTGAAGTTGTTCCCGGTATTTGCCCCCCAGACAGGGTGAGAGCAAACCAGTATTGTATGTTAGGTCATTCGTCAAATCTTAAGTCAGGCGACAAGATTAGGGGCGTCTTTATACGCGCGTAAATCATAAATCTTGTCCCAGTAAATAATCAAGCAGGATAAAAGTAATGGCGTCTGACGTCAACAAAAACGAATCGGTAAGGAACATTGCAATGCGCATAAATGGCGGCGAAGGTTTGGGCGCTTGTGTTTATTTGACAATAACCACATGTAAAAACCTGGGTTCAACGTGCTAGTTCCAAGGCCCGCGCTGGGACGCTACTGTTGCGGCTTGGCCCATCTCATCCGCAAGTCGAGCGAGCGCGGCGATCCGGTTTTCCGGGTTTGGGTGCGTTGAGAACAGGTTGTCCATCCGCTCGCCCGTCAACGGGTTCACAATGAACATATGCGCCGTCGCCGGGTTTTGCTCTGCGGCGAACATGGGCTGACGCCGAGCCGCGCCAGCAATTTTCCGCAACGCTGAGGCTAGCCACATTGGCCGCTGGCAGATCATCGCGCCAAGCTTATCCGCCTCATACTCCCGCGACCGGCTAATCGCCATTTGAATGACAGCCGCCGCCAGCGGCGCCAGAATCACCATCGCCAAAAGCCCGATCACGCCGAACGGGCTGTTGTTCTCGCGGTTGCCGCCGCCGAACAAACCGCCGAACTGCGCGAGCATCGAGATCGCGCCGCCGATCGTCGCCGCGATCGACATGGTCAGAATGTCCCGGTTTTTAATATGCGCCAACTCGTGCGCCATCACGCCTGCGATTTCTTCCTTACTGAGGATGTCCAAAAGGCCCGTCGTCGCCGCCACCGCCGCGTTTTGCGGATTGCGGCCCGTCGCGAACGCGTTCGGCTGATCCTCGTAAATGATGTAGGTCTTGGGCATCGGCAGATCGGCGTTGGCGGCGAGCTGCGCCACGATGTCATAGTATTCCGGGGCGGTTTCGCGCGTCACCTCCTTCGCATTCGTCATGCGAAGCACCATTTTGTCGGAGTTGTAATAGGCGAAGAAATTCATAGCCACGGCGACGCCGAACGCGATCACCATGCCCTGCTGGCCGCCGATCATGAAGCCCACGGCCACGAACAATCCGGTGAGAGCGGCGAGAAGAACGAGAGTGCGGAAGTAATTCATGATGCTGGCCTCCGGCGCGGCGACTTGCCCCTATCCGGGTATATAATCGCGAAATCCGCGTATCAAGGGCGGCCGTGCCCGGCGAAGAGAGGATAGGCATGAACCAGCACGACAAAACGAACGAAACCCCGCCCCCTGAGCGCAAACCGCTGACGCCAGCCGCCGAACGCGCGTTGGCCGAGGCCGAGGCGAGGCGCCAGGCGGAGGCGGGCGCGGCGTCGAACTCGCCTGTCGAACTTGGCGGCCGCAAAGGACCCGAACCGACGCGCTACGGCGATTGGGAAGTGAAAGGCGTGGCCTCGGATTTCTAGTCTGCGCACAAATCGCCGACACCGTCCAATCGCGTTCGTCGCGTGGCGCGCGCGACCGGCTGCAACACGGAACCGCCCTCATATGCGGCATCCACGGCGATCCACCGCAGTCCGTCATCGGGCGCACATTGGACGGTGACGGTCAAGCGTTCCGATCCTGCGAAACCGAACGCTGCGAGGGCTGCGTCTTCCACGTCGGACATGGTCTGCGCGCCCGCTCGCGCGGCGTCCGCACCCGCTTCCGCGGCCAGCGCCACGCGCTCGCGCATGACGGCGGCGCCCGACAGCTCCAGGGCGAACAGACACAATCCGGCCGCGAACGGAGCGAGCAGCGCGAATTCAATCGCCACGCCGCCACGCGCACAACGCGAAAAGGATGTGATTGGATGTGAGGCCGCCATGTCGCACTCGCT
Organism: Hyphomicrobiales bacterium; assembly: GCA_033764775.1. GTDB lineage: Bacteria > Pseudomonadota > Alphaproteobacteria > Rhizobiales > Rhodomicrobiaceae > JAWXCE01. The sequence goes on from JANRIQ010000023.1 coordinate 100,134, forward strand.
GTTTCGCAGCCAGGTTACGGGTGAAATCTTGCCCCTTTGTTAGCGTCAATTCAGCACGGCGTCCTCGGGGAGCGTAGGGATCGACCCAGGTCGACGTGGGGGCGCCGCGGCGCGCATGCCTGCCAACTGCGCCTGGGCGCGGCAGGTGAGCACCACGGCGAGCGAGATGAAGAACAGGATGCCCGGGTCGGCGCTCCCGCCGGAGATGGAAACAGCGATGAGGTTGCCGACCGCCATCGCCCTAGCGCCGTCCGCCAGCCCGCGCATCTGGCGATCCTCAAGGGGCCAGCCGGCGGTTCCACGACAGAGCGCGGCCACCAGGGCGAGCATCAGAAGTCCGCCGATCACCCCGATCTGCGCGAAAACCGAAATGATCCAGCTGGACGACCGCGAGCTGCCGAAGCCGATGCCGACGCCCTCGGTTTTAAAAAAGGCCTCGACGCTGGTCAGGTTCCACATGCCGCGCTCCCGGCCCGACTCCGAGTTGGATTTCTCAAAAACCATAACGCGCACAAGTTCGACAATTGGCTCGAACATCTTCTCCTGCGCCAGGTAAGCGGCTAGGAGGGCGACTGCGCTGGCGAGAATCACCACGAACAGGATCAAGTCTTCCCGCTTCACGCGCCCGCTGAAGATCGTCACGCCGATGGTTATGGCGGCGAGCATGCAGAGCGCGGCGAGCCCCACATAGGCGGTGGTCGAGGTGGAGAAGACCAGAAGCAGGAACAGAGCGCCTGTCAGCAGGAACGCCAGAAGCGAACCCGTCGCCCGCCAGTAGGCGTAGGTGAACGCGATGCAGGCGAGGCTGTAGGCGCTGAACGTCGAGGCCTCCGGGTAGCCGCCTACGATGCGGTGGAAGCTACCCACCTCATCAGAGGTGAGGAGGGCGTAGTTCACAGATCGCGTGAAGAACAGCACATCTCCGAGGCCAAGGACTTTGCCCCCCAGATCGGCCACGCCAAAAGCGACGTGAAGCACAATGAACGCCAGAAACCCCCGTCGCGCCGTCTCGATGAGTTGTGGGCGCAAAAGCGCGATGCGAAGCGCGAAGAAGGTCAGGACGCCGAGAACGAAATAGCCGGTTTGGGTGATGTTGCCTCCCGTGGGGTAAAGCAACGCGTCTTTCACAGCCCCGTCGACGACAATGAAAACCGTCACCTCCCCGGCGAAGAGCCGCGGGAAGATGATCGCGCTCACAACCGCGTAGACCGCCAGGAACGCCGCGACCCCCGCCGTCCAATGCACTTTCACGATCACGCCAAGGCTGCGCAGAAAGTCGCGCCGCAAGGCTTCGCATACGATGAGCGCGCAGGCGAACGCTGTGTAGATGAGCGGGGTTGAGCCGCCAAGCGCCGGCAGCGAGGCGATCGCCGTGCTTCCGAAGGCGAGCGAGACGAACAGCCCAAAGATGATGCGATGCCCGGCGCCGCGTGCGGCGAGGAGGATGAGTAGGGCGATGGCGGCCCCGACAAGAGACGGGATCATGGCGCGGCTCCGCCGTCCGTTTTAGAAAACCTTAATTGAGCCCAAAAAGATTTAATTTTATCCCGGTTTCAGACACTATTTGCTACTATATATGTCAACGTGTCGTTTTCGGGCGACATATTTGAAGCGGACGCCCTGGCACTGCCTGGATAGAGGTAATTGATGGGATTGCAATAGGAATCGCTTTACAACCTTTGATTGATTATATAATCTGACCTAATAGGGAGGGTCGCTATGGTTGTTTCATTGGCGTTTGCAGGGCTAGCGGGTGTGCTTTTGGGTGTTCTAGGGCGCGCGCCGGCTATCGTGGTCACGTCCATGCTTGTTCTCTGCATCGGCGCGCCGATTGCAATTATGGCGAGCGACGCGTGGCTAACGAGCATTTTGATGGTGTTCGCAGTTCTTGCGACATTGCAACTTGGCTTCATCTCCGGTCTGCTGATCAAGACCTTCCACTCCAAGTTGCGCGGCGATGTCGATAAAGCCATGTCGAGCGCAATAGGCCGTAAAGGTATGCGTGCGCTCGACTTGGCGAAATAACTAAGCGGTATCGCGAAATTTTAAGACTGCGGGAATTGTCTTGAGCATGATTGCGCAATCGAGAATGAGCTTCCAGCGGCGTTGATATACACGGTCAAGACAAACGCGCATTCCATAAGTCGTATTGCTCCGTCCACTCACTTGCCACAAACCTGTCAGTCCAGGCCTTGCCGCCAAATAGCTGCGTTTTGACATTCCGTATTTTTCAAGCTCTTCGCGCACCACCGGTCTCGGGCCGACGCAGCTCATGTCGCCCTTCAGAATGTTCAAAAATTGGGGTAATTCATCAAGGCTTGACTTGCGCAGAAAATGGCCGAGCGGGGTGACGCGCGGATCATTTGGAAGCTTGCGCGTTTCCCGCCATATGCGCGCCGCGTCGGGGTTCGACGCCAGATACTCGCGCAGTCGCTGATCCGAGTCTTTCACCATCGTGCGAAACTTGAAGCAGTCAAACTCACGCCCTGCGAAGCCGACCCGTTTGTGCGAGAAAATAATCGGCCGCCCCATGGTGAGGTAAATCGCCGCAGCGATCATCGCCATCAAAGGCAGCAGCGCCGCCAGCGCAACTGACGCGATCACGATGTCGGCGATGCGTTTGACCGCCCCACCAAGCGGACGCGCCCCAGTCTCGACCAGCGAGCCGGACGCCGCGCCCCCCGCTTGCCCCGTATCGTTTCTAAAGCCGATTGGGGGCCGAATTTCAGACGGTGCGCTCGCTTCAGCGCGCCGCCCAGCGCCGATGCCGGACCTACTCCAGCGAAAACCTCGTACAAACGCCGGCGTCATGTTCTTAATCCTGGTTGTGTTGAGCCGATATATGCACTTCCCGCGTTATTTTGCATGCACTTTGACGCACCGAACGTCAAGGATTGTTTTGTAAAGTTATCCTTTTTAATGGTCTGCTCGGGCTTTCCCCAGAACTGCGCCAGGTTGAGCCAGTCTTATTAGAAATCAGCGTTTTGCTCGATCGCGATGACGCTGAGTCTGAACGCAGCCTATCCCGCGCTCAAAGTATACGTTTGCGTACATTCTCTGCTGCAGCGCAACATTACGCGCTTATGCGCACCAAATCAATCCAATTAAAGCATTCGGCTATAGTTATTAAAATCGTCAGTAGTTATTTTGTCATATTATGACGTACAAACAGCGTTAAGCGCGGCGGCGTCGCGGCCGGGCGCGCCAGGACGAACCACATATCTCCCGCGGCAAACGCTGATGGCCGGCGGCGTGCGAGTCCGCTCGAAGCTGTCATAGCCCTGTTTCAGGTCGGCCCAAAAATCCGCCCACGGTCCGCCAGCGTGCATGCGCATTCGCCAGTCTTCCATGCGGAACGGGAAGGCGTGCACCGCAAATCGCGCCTGACCGCGCGCAAAAGCCGCCGTGATGATCGTCCACAGCTCGTCTATCACCGGGTCGGTCATGGCGTAGCAGCCGATCGAAACACATGCTCCGTGCACCATCAGAAAATCGCCGGTGCGGCCGTGGCTCGCGTCGTACAGGTTGGGGTAGCCGAGATTGAACGACCGGCGAAACCGACTGTTGGGGTTCATCGCGTCCGGACCAGCCGTGTAGAAGCCTTCGGGCGATTGGAGATCGCCCTGCCGAAGCTTCGGCCCCAGACCGCCGGAATATGTGCAGATGGGGTAGGTCGCAAAGAGCACGAAGCTTTCGCCGGCCCGCATCCACAGCTCAAGCTCGCGAGATTGCTTGAAAATTCGGATGAAGATGGGCGCGCCGAGGGCCAGCCCTTTTTCACCCAGCCGCTCCCGCAGGCGGCTGAGGTCGGGCGTGCCGGGCAGCGGCCAGCCAAGCGCACGATGCGCCCCGCGCCTTGCGTCGCTCCAGGCTTGATGGGCGGCGTCGTAGAGCCGATCGGACGCATAGAGTGCGATGGCGAGCGCGGCTGCAATGACCGCAAGCGCGACCCTCATCGCGCGTCTCCGGCGGGCTATCGCGGCGCGTATCCGTATTGCGCGGGCGGGGCGGCCGACGCATCGAGCCTGTCGCCCTTTCCGCTGCGACGCGGAGCGGCCGGCGCAGCCAGCGCGTCGAGGGTGGGTTCAGCCGCAGGCGCCGCCGGTTCGACGGGCGCGGGCGCGTAGGCCGCGGCGGCGTATCCGTCAGCCGAGGGCGCGGCGGGAGCGGGCGCGGCCACAACGACGGGAGCAGTGGAAACGGCCGTCTCGGGCGCAGGGCTTTCCACGGGCGCCGGCGAGATGGATCGCGGGGTCTGGATCGATGCGACGCGGGAGCGCTCCGCCGGGGCGCGCGCGATTTGCTCGGTCGGCAGGTTCTCGAAGCCCGGGGTCACGTCGGGCGTGATGTGCTGATAGCTGGGGCACGGCGCTTTCGGGTCGGGCCGCGCCTCGTGGCCCATGAAGCTCACATTGACCAGATATTGCTTCGAGCACACCGCCACTTTGGGGGGCACGCGGAAAAACTCAAACGAATCATAACCGACCTTCAGTTGCCGCCAGAAGTCGATCCACTCGCTCGATGCGTAGCGCTTCATATTCTCTTCGGTCATGCGGAAGGGGAAGGCGTTCACGTGGAACGCCGTCTGGCCGCCCTTAAACGCCTCACGCGCCAGGATGTAGATCTCCTCGATCAGCGCGTCCGTCATGGCGAAACAGCCGGCCGATTTACACTTGCCGTGCACCATAAGCGCCGAGCCGTCGCGGCCGTGAGCGCGGTCGAAGTCGTTTGGGTAGCCCAGATTGAACGCCAGGTGGAGCTGACTGTTGGGGTTCATCTGGCCGGGGCGAACAGTGTAGAAGCCCTCGGGCGCCTGCTTGTCTCCCTGCTTGATCTTCGGCCCGAGCTCGCCCGACCATTTGCAGATCGGATAAGTCTTGAAATGCGCATAACGGCCGTCCGCCATCTGCTTCCAGATTTCGAGCTCGTTCTCTTCCTTGAAGATGCGCACAAAGATGGCCGCCTGCTCGGTCATGCCCTTTTTGGCCAGCAAGGCTTGAGCTTCGGCCGGAAGTTGCTTCGTGTGGGGCGCGATGTCCTCACCGCCCATTCCCAAACAGCCAGTCAAAACGAGCGCGCAGAGACCGCTCAACGCAAAACGACCCGCGAAACGTATCAGCATAGCTTTCGCCCTTTGTACCGCCGACATGAATCGACTCATTTCGTCGCCCGCATAGTACAGCGCGGCCGCCACTGCACACAACATGAAACCCGGGCCGAATCAAGACGATAGACAGGGATCATAATCACGGACGGTTTATCCCGGCTTAAGCGCCGGCTACAGATTGCGGCCGATATTGAGGAATTTCTCGTGCCGCCGCCGCCGCACCTCCTCCCCCGCCATGCGTAGCTTGACAGCAGAATATATAAGTATATGCGTTTGTTTATTCGGGCAATCAGGGTTCTTATATATGACACCGCAGGAATTGACTAAAATTACGCTTCGAAACAAGTTTTTTCCGCTTCCGCCGGCGTACCGAAATCAATCCTTTAAGGATTCTGATGTCATCAAGTCGGGTCTGGACCTCACGCTTGTCCTCATCAAATACGGGTTAACGCAGAAGGATCGTGTTCTTGATCTCGGATGCGGGTATGGCCGCGTAGCGCTGCCTTTGACGCAGTATCTGAATCACGATGCGTCCTATCTTGGTTTGGATATCAATCTAGGCGCGGTGGCTTGGTGTCATGAAAACATAAATCAACGATATGAAAATTTCGAGTTCTCAGTAATTAACGCTAAAAACGATCATTACAGGAATAAATTCGAATACGGGAATCAAAGTCTCAAAGACTCTTTTGTGCCGTTGCCAAGCTATCAATTTGATTACATTTTCTCTTTCTCGCTATTTACGCATTTGACGCACGACGACGCGACTTTTTACATCCGATTGGTATCGGAAAAACTCAAGCCAGGCGGTCAATTTTTATCCACTTGGTTCTTGATTAACGAAGAAAAAATGCGGGGTGTTGCGTCCGGCGATTCGCTTTTCAAATTTCAGAAGTTTGAACAATTCAGAGAGTTCAGATTAAGCGACAAATATAGCGAAGCGATAGGATTTGATGAAGCGGACTTGTTAAGCGAATTTGAAGCTTCCGGTCTGAGTTTAACTGAAAAAATCTATCAGAATTGGCATCGGGGAAAAGCTGGTCAAGACGTGCTTGTCGCGACAAAGGCGGGGTAGCTACAGATTGCGGCCGATATTGAGGAATTTCTCGTGCCGGCGCCGGCGCACCTCCTCCCCCGCCATGCCGTCGAATTCGGACAGCGCCGCCTCGATGGCCTCCCCCGCGTTGCGCATCGTGAGCGCCGGATCGCGGTGCGCGCCCCCGGCCGGCTCGGGGATGACGCCGTCGATCACGCCGAGGCTCAGCAGATCTTGCGCGGTGATTTTCATATTGGCCGCCGCGTCCGCCGCGCGCGAGGAGTCGCGCCACAGGATCGATGCCGCGCCCTCCGGCGAAATGACGCTGTAAATGGCGTGCTCAAGCATGAGCACTTTGTTGGCTGTGGCGATGGCGACCGCGCCGCCCGACCCGCCCTCGCCGATGATCACCGTCACGAGCGGCGTCTTAAGCGCCAGGCAGCAATCGGTCGAGCGGGCGATGGCCTCGGCCTGGCCGCGCTCCTCCGCGCCGATGCCGGGATAGGCGCCCGCCGTGTCCACCAGCGTGATCACGGGCAGGCCGAATTTGTCGGCGAGCTTCATCAGCCGCACGGCTTTGCGATAGCCCTCCGGGCGCGCCATGCCGAAATTGTGCTTGAGGCGCGATTGCGTGTCAGCGCCCTTCTCGTGGCCCATCACCAGAACGCTGCGGCCGTTGAAGCGGCCGACCCCGCCGATGATGGCGTGGTCTTCGCCGTAATAGCGGTCGCCTGCGAGAGGCGTGAAATCCTCGATCAGGGTCCGGATGTAGTTGAGGCAATGGGGGCGATCGGGATGCCGGGCCACCTGCGTTTTCTGCCACGGCGCCAGCTTGGCGTAGGCGTCCTCCAGCGCGCGGCGCGCCTTTTCGCGAAGCTGGGCGATTTCGGACTCGATCGAGCCCGTCAATTCCTCGCCGTCCAGCGCGCGCAACTCCTCCACCTTGCTTTCCAGCTCGGCGATGGGCTTTTCAAAATCCAGATAGGTGCGCAGCATGACTGTATCGCGGACTGTTGACGCTCAACCCACCTTGTAGCGGGTTGCGCGCCGCTGTCCAGCAAGAGGGAGCGCCTCGCGTCGCGCAAGGCGCCTCCGCGTTATTCGCACAGGTCGTCGAAGCGGTCGCAGGCCCGGTCGTCGCCATCCTCGCACAGAAAATGCAGGCGCCGGCATTGACGCGCGGCGTACACCTCGCGGCGGTCGTGGTAATAAGCCCGCTCCTCCGCCTTGGCGGCCTCGTTCAGAATGACGGCGGCGCCGAGCACGCCAAGGCCGATGCCGAGCGCCTTGCGGCCGCGCCGGACCTCCGTCACAAGCGTGTCGCCGGTTTGCGCGGCGACGGTCGGCGCGGCGGAATACGAGGCGATGGGAGACGCGGCGGCGGGAGCGCTTACGAACACGGCGCCGGCCACCAGCAACGCGGCTGTGGTTTTGAGTGTATGAGCCATGATGGACCTCATGATGGTTGCAACCTTCGCACCGTAGCACGGAAGGGTAAATGATCTCGCGCTGAGCAAGAGCGCGCCTTCGCCAAAATCAACACGCCAGGAATGGCGGAAACGAGGCGAAAGCCTATCGCGCCGGATCCCGCGCCGCGGGCGAGAGCGGATGATAGTTCCGCAAAGTTTCGCGCAGATGCTCCTGCGCCAGATGCGTGTAGATCTGCGTGGTCGCAATGTCCGCATGGCCGAGCAGGGTCTGCACAGAGCGCAGATCGGCGCCGCGCTCAACCAGATGAGTGGCGAACGCATGGCGCAGAACGTGGGGCGACACGTCCGCCGCATCGAGCCCGGCGGCGACAGCCAGCGATTTCAACTCTTGCGCGAAGCGTTGGCGGGTCAGCCGCCCTTCCGCGCCGCGCGAGGGAAACATCCAGCGGGAGGGGGGCCCGCCCGGGGCCGATGCGGCGAGCGCGGCGTTGTAGGCGTCAAGCGCGCGGCGCGCCCGCGTGGTGAGCGGCGCGAGCCGTTCGCGGCCGCCCTTGCCTTTGATCGTCAGCATCCGCGCGTCTCCGGTCAAAGCCGAGCGCGGCAGGGTGAGAAGCTCCGTCACGCGCATTCCTGTCGCGTAGAGCATCTCAAGGAGGCAAAGCAGCCGCAGCGCGCGCGGAGCCTCGGCCGCCTTCGCCTCGCGCGCTCGCTTCTCCGCGGCGTCGATGAGCGCCTCCACCTCAGCCACCGAGAGGGATTTGGGCAGCCGCGCCCGCGCCTTGGCGGCGGCCGCGTCGCGGGTCGGGTTGTCATCAAGGCGCCCCTCCGCGCACATGAATTTATAGAACTGGCGCAGCGCGGAAAGCTTGCGGTTCATGGTCGCCGAGACGAGCTTCGCCTGCGCGAGCGATGCGGCGAACGCCGCGATGTCGGCCTCCGAGGCGGAAACAAGATCGCGCCCGCGGCCGGCGAGAAAGGCGGAGAAGCCCCGCAGATCGCGCGCGTAGGCGTCAAGCGTGTTCGCCGCCGCGCCGCGCTCGGCCGCCAGCATATCAATGAACTCGCCGATCTCCGTCGACGCGCGCGCTTTTCCCCGAGCCATCCCCACATCCTCGTGCGGCGAAGCTCTTATGGAGCGACGAAACGGTTAAAGCTTCGTTACTTTGTCTTGGCGCGTATGGTCTTGGAGATTTCCCGCGTTTCCGGCTCAAAATATGTGGCGAGCGCGAACATGGCGCCATAAAATATGCCTACGAGCACGCCGATCGCGGTCAAAAAACGGATTAGGCTCGGCATCGGAGCGCCCCCTTCCTCGCAAGCTGTGGACGGTGTTTCGCCTGGATGGGTCGCTGAGATGAGCGTTTATTGTCAAGCCAAAACGCCGCGGGCGGCCGCTCGGCTCGTTCGCCGGCGCTTCATCGACAGTCTTTTCGCATATGCCGCACGTTGAACAGCCCAGACCCGCGTCCAACGCCGTGAGCGCCCCAGAGATTGTGTCCGGCCTCGCCGGCAAATCCATCGCGATGATCGGCCTGATGGGCGCCGGCAAATCGGCCATCGCCCGCCGGCTCGCACTGCGGCTCGACTTGCCCTACGTGGACGCCGACGCCGAGATCGAGGCCGCCGCCGGGCAAACCATCGAGGAAATTTTCGCCAATCATGGCGAAGGATTTTTCCGCGACGGCGAGCGCCGCGTCATCGCGCGGTTGCTTGAGTCCGGGCCGCTGGTGCTCGCTACCGGCGGCGGCGCCTATATGAACGCCGAGACCCGCGACCGCATGCGGGCCCGCGCCGTCACCATCTGGCTCAAAGCGGATTTGCCCGTGCTGATGAGCCGTGTCGCGCGCCGCGACAACCGTCCTCTGCTCAAGACCGGCGACCCGCGCGCCGTGATGGAGCGCCTGATCGCCGAGCGTTATCCTGTTTACGCATTGGCCGACATCACCATTGAGAGCCGGGACGTCGCCCATGAGGTGATCGTCGAGGAGATCATGGCGGCGCTCGCTGAAATCGGGTCGAGGAACGGCCTATGAGCCAGCCGCGCACTGTCCGCGTGCCGCTGCCCGGCCGGGAGTATGACATCGTCATCGGTCGCGGGCTTTTGGCCGACGCCGGCGCGCTCATCGAGCGGGCGGCTCCGGGCGCGCGCTGCGCCGTCATCACCGATAAGAACGTTGCGCCGCACTACGCGCCCACCCTGTCACGCACCCTCGGCGCGCGGCTCATCGGCGATCCCATCGTGTTTCCGCACGGCGAGGCGACGAAAAGCTTTGCGCATCTGGAGCGCGCCTGCGCCCGACTGCTCGACGCCCGGTTGGAGCGCGGCGATGCGGTGATCGCTCTCGGCGGCGGGGTGATCGGCGACCTGGCGGGCTTCGCCGCCGCGATTCTCAAACGGGGCGTTCGTCTCGTCCAAATCCCAACGACCCTGCTTGCGCAGGTTGACAGCTCCGTGGGCGGCAAGACGGGCATCAACACCGCGCATGGCAAAAACCTGATCGGCGCGTTTCATCAACCGAGCCTTGTCATCGCGGACATCGACACGCTTTCCACCCTGTCGCCCCGGGAGTTCCGCGCCGGCTACGCCGAAGTCGTCAAATATGGGTTGCTGGGCGACGCACCCTTTTTCGACTGGCTTGAGGGGAGCCGCGAGGCGGTGTTCGCCCATGGCGAGCCGCTGATCGACGCGGTGGAGCGAAGCTGCCGAGCTAAGGCGGAGATCGTGCTTGAGGATGAGCGCGAGACCGGACGCCGCGCGCTGCTCAATCTCGGCCACACCTTCGGCCATGCGCTGGAGGCTTGGGCGGGCTATGACGGCTCGCTCATCCATGGCGAGGCCATCGCCATCGGAATGGCGCTGGCGTTTCGCTTTTCCACCCGCGAAGGCCATTGCCGCGAGGAGGACGCCGCACGCGCAGTTGCGCATCTGCGCGCGTCCGGCTTGCCAACGAGCCTCGCCGAGTCGGAGACGCTCACCGGCAAGCCCGCGCCGTCCACCGATGAAATCGTTGAACTTATGCAGCAGGACAAGAAGGTCGTGCAGGGGAGCCTCACGCTTATCCTGGTTCGCGCCATCGGCGAAGCGTTCGTCGCCAAAGCCGTGGGGATCGGCCGGCTGACCAACTTTCTCGACGGCGAACGCCCTTAAGCCGCGGCTGCCGCGCGCCGGATGAGCGCCCTCGGCTGAAACGTCTCGGCTTCGATGTAGTCGAGCAATTGCCCGGCGACGTCGACGCCCGTCACGCCCTCGATGCCCTTCAGCCCCGGCGACGAATTCACCTCCAGCAGGAGCGGCCCGCGCTGCGACCGCAGAATGTCCACCCCCGCAAAACGCAAGCCCATGCGCTTGGCCGCGCGGACGGCCAGCTTCTTCTCTTCCGGCGTGATCTTCTCCTGATGCGCCGTGCCGCCCTTGTGCAGGTTGGCGCGGAAATCGTCGGGCGACGACTCGCGGCGCATCGACGCGATGACCTTGCCGCCAAGCACCAGGCAGCGGATGTCTTTGCCCGCTGCGTCGGCGATGAACTCCTGCACCAGAAAGTTGGCTGAGGCGTTGCGGAAGGCGTCGATCACCGCGCTCGCCTGCTTTTTCGTCTCAGCCAGCACCACGCCCTTGCCCTGGCTGCTTTGCAGCAGCTTCACGATGAGCGGCGGCCCGCCGACCATGGCGATCAAATCCTCCGTATGGTGGTGCGAGGACGCAAAAGCCGTGATCGGCATCGGCAGGCGGTGCTGCGCCATCAACTGGTGCGCGAGCAGCTTGTCGCGCGATTGGGCGATGGCGGAGGCGGAGTTGAGGCAGAACGCGCCGGTCATCTCAAACTGACGCACCACGGCCCCGCCATAGGCGGTGACGGACGCGCCGATGCGCGGGATCATCACGTCAAAATAAGGAAGCGGCCGGCCGTCGTAATGCACGGTCGAGCTCAGATTGTTGATGTTCATGTAGCAGTTGAGCGTCTTGATCGGCTCGATCACGTGTTCGCGCGCCTCGGCGCTTTCGATGATGCGGCGGTTGGAATGATTGTCCGGCTCCATGGTCAGGAGCGCGATGCGCAGCGGCCGCCGCACGGGGGGATGAGCCGCCATCTCGCGATACACGTCGAAGCCGAGTTTTTCTTGTTTGTATTCGGCCCACGGCTGCACGATCGCCTCCTGCGGCTCCAGCGCTGTCCGGCCTAACAACATTCGATGGGCCATGGTTTCACGGTTCGACAGCGATATTTCGATGGGCCATTCGCGTCCGCCGATGCGGATGGGGGTCGAAATGATGTAGCGCAGTTCCGATTGGCCGTTCGACGAGATCACTTGCCGGCGATCGACCACCTTGGCGGTGCAGTAGACGGCGATGTCGTCGCGGTCATGCACGGGGTGCACGCCGAAGCGCACGCGCGGCTGCGTGTCGGGGCCGAAAATCTCGATGCTGAAGGCGTGCAGCGCCGAGGTGCGGGCGCCGGTGTCGATTTTGGCGCGGATCGCGGGCAGGCCGAGCTTGGGCAGCGCCACCCACTCCCGCCAGCCAAGAACGAAGTCATCCATGCATGCGACCCTGAAGTTATTTGCCCAGCGCCCGCCTTATGGATTGGACGCGCGCCGGAGCCAAGACCCAAGCCGGCGCGGGCGCCCGCCATACAAAACTTTTCAACGCGAATTGACGCGACACGGTTCGCGGGCCGCCAGCGCCGAAGCAACGTCGGCGGAAGGCCGCGCCCTCCGCCCTAAAAAGCGTGCCATGATTTCGTGACTGTGTTGTAACACAAATATCGGGTCAGGGCTGCAGCATGCCCATGACGATGGCGGCAAGAAACACAAAAGCCGCGATGGTTGCGATGGCCGTAAAACTGTGGGTCCGTCTCATCGGATAAACCTTTCCATGTGGCTCCTTCCCTTTCGAATTTGGCGGCGCTTAAGCGCTTCTTTAGTTAAGTTTAATCGAAAAGCGTAACCCGGCAACAGCTTTCGTTCGTCAAACAGAACTGCAAGTTTGTTAGAACGATTTTAATGGAGGCGATCATGGACGACTTCGACGCGCTGGTTTTGGAGAAAGCCGACAGCGGGCACACTGCGGGTTGGAAGCGGCTGACGCATGCCGATCTGATGGAGGGCGACGTGCTCGTGCGCGTCAGCCATTCCACCATCAACTACAAGGACGGGCTGGCGCTCACCGGCCGCGCGCCCGTGGTGCGGCGCTGGCCGATGATCCCCGGCATCGACTTTTCCGGCGTGGTCGAGGAGTCCTCATCGCCGGAGTTCAAGGCGGGCGACGCCGTGGTGCTGAACGGCTGGGGCCTCGGGGAGACGCATCTGGGCGGCTATGCGCAATACGCTCGCGTGAAAAGCGATTGGCTCGTGCCGCTCCCCCAGGCATTCACTCCCGCGCAGGCCATGGCCATCGGCACGGCGGGCTACACCGCGATGCTGGCGATCCTCGCGCTGGAGCAGAACGGCTCCGCGCCCGACAAGGGCCCTGTGCTCGTCACCGGTGCGGCGGGCGGCGTCGGCAGCGTTGCGGTCGCGCTGCTGGCCAAGCTGGGCTATCGCGTGCTCGCCTCTACGGGGAGGCCGGAGGAGGAGCAATACCTGAAATCGCTCGGCGCTGCGGAGATCGTCAACCGCGATGAGCTGTCCCAGCCGTCCCCGAATGCGGGGCGCTCCCTCGCCAAGGAGCGGTGGGCGGCGGCAATCGACGTGGCGGGCAGCCATACGCTCGCCAACGCCATCGCGCAGACGGGTTACGGCGGCGCGGTCGCAGCCTGCGGCCTCGCTCAGGGCATTGACCTGACGACCAGCGTGGCCCCGTTCATCCTGCGCGGCGTTTCGCTTTACGGCATCGACTCGGTGCGGGCGCCGAAGCCGAAGCGCCTTGCGGCCTGGTCGCGCCTCGCCGCCGACCTGGATCAGGACAAGTTGGACGCGATGACCGTCACCCGCCCGGTGCGGGACGTGGAGGCGCTGGCGCCTGAGATTCTCGCCGGCAAGGTGCGCGGACGCGTTGTGCTCGAGGTTGGCTAATGGCGCGCTGGCGGCGGCCTAAAGCTCCGCCGCCATTTTGCGCAGACCGTCCAGGATGGGCTGGTAGGCGTCCTCGTCGCGATCCTCCGGGTACACCACATAGACCGGGTACAGGAATCGCGGCGCCCGCTTGATGATCTTCAACTCACCGCGGTCAATATGCGGCCGCGCCGCGCGCAACGGGAAGTACCCTGACGCCTTGCGCCCCACAAGAAAGCTCGCGGGCAGCATGCCCACATCGAGCGCGAGGCCCGGATGCGCGAGTTCGGGAAAGGCGAGCGCGTGGTCGGCCTTGAACTCCGGGCCCCAGTTGACGAAGACATACTCCGCGGGCCGCCGATCCTTGCTCTCGGCGCTGGCCACCAGCACAAACTCTTCATCGAACACATGCTCGATGACGAGGCCCGGCCGGTTGGTCGGGCGATACATCACGGCGAGGTCGAGCGTGCCCTCGATGAGCCTGTCCATAAGCACGGCCGAAGACCCAATCGCGCCCGTCACTGCGATGTCGGGAATATGCTCGCGCATCCATGCGGCCCAGCGCAGCAGAAAGCCTTCCCACATGCTGGCCTGCCCGCCCGCCGCGAGATGATCCCGGTGCTCGGACGACAGGCCCACTTCGAGCCGCGCATGCTCCCAAACGCGCACCAGCGCTAGGGCGTGTTTGTGAAATTGCTGCCCGGCCGGAGTGAGCGCGGCGCCCGCCTTGGAGCGCGCGAGAAGCGCTTTGCCCACCTGGCTCTCCAACGCTTTGATTCGCGAGCTGATTGTGGACTGTGTGACGTGCAGACGCGCGGCGGCCTCCATGAAGCTGCCGGCTTCCGCGACTGCCAGGAATGTGCGCGCCAGGCTAATGTCCATCGGGGGTTTGAGCGCCGCGGCGATCCATCGGTTTTTTCGATATTAACCTACAAAAAAATTTGTTTGCCAAATGCGGCGGCGCATCACAACTTTTTTATGCGAACAAATGTTCGCGATCTTTTGGAGGTTATCCGAAAATGAAGAAAAAAGGCGAGACCAAACCGAAAGCCGCCCCGAAGCCTGCCGAGAAACCGGCTGAGAAGGCGGGCGGCGCCGCAAAAAAGGGCGCGAAGAAATAACTCCCGTACCGAAAAAGGGGAAGTCTGTGCTTCCCCTTTTTTTATTCCCGCCGCACCTGCGCCAAAGTCTTCAGCGAGAGACGCTCTCATGCGAATGATGCATCTGGCACTTCTCTGCGCGGCGCTCCCGGCGGTCGTTTCCCCGGCTGCGGCCCTGACGTTGAAAAATCTCGACCCGGAAGACCGCAAGGTGCTGATCAGCGAAAACGACAAGAAAACCGAGAAAATTCTAAAGCCGGCGGAGGTCGTGGAAGGCGTTTGCGCCGCGGCGTGCGAAATCGAGGCGGCGGACGGCTATGTATACGAGTTCGACGGCAATGAGTTTGTCGTGATCGAAGAGGGCTTGCTGTTCATCGGCGAGCCGGACGCCGCAAAGCCATAGCGTCAATCGTCGCGGTAAATGCGTTCGCGCTTCTCGTGCCGCTCCTGCGCCTCGATGCTCAAGGTCGCAATCGGACGCGCCTCAAGCCGTTTCAGGCTGATCGGCTCGCCAGTTTCCTCACAAAATCCGTATGAGTCCGTCTCGATGCGTTCGAGCGCCGCGTCGATCTTGGCGATGAGCTTGCGCTGGCGATCGCGAGTGCGCAATTCGAGCGATCGGTCGGTCTCGGAACTGGCCCGATCGGTTGTGTCAGGATGCTGCTCCGACCCTTGGAGGTTTTCCAGGGTTTCGAAGCTGGAGCGGAGGATTTCCGACTTCCAGTCCATCAAGCGCTTGCGAAAATAAGCTTTGTGACGCTCATTCATGAACGGTTCGTCCTCAGACGGACGATAGCCGTCCGGCAGATCCGATCCGCTCATCGCGTTGTCATGTCCATCAAAGCGAAGGTCCTTGCCCAAGCCATTCATGCGGAAACAGCAAACCTGCGGCGACGCCTTCGCGCACGCTGCCGCTTTCACCTGAACGGCGTCACCTATGTATCGCGCGAGAGGTTAATGTCAAGTTGCCAGGACGTTCGCTGCGTCAGCCGCCAAAGCCGCCGTAAATAATACGGCGCACGCCGATTTTGGACTTGATGTAGGCGCGCCAGAACCGCCGCACCACGCTCACGCTTTCACGCTCAACGCCGTCGAAAATGGCGTGCGATTTCTCAAAACCCTCAAGCCAGATGCGGCAGAGGCGGCGGGACTCTTCGTTCGCCTCCGCCTCGCGCCGAAGCTCGCCCACTACATCCTTGCGCGCGTGCTCCGCGTCGCCGAACATGTCGAAATAATCCTCTACCGCGGCGAAAACCCGGTCGCTGAGGAACAGGCTCAGAAAAAACGGGTCGTGACGCATCTCCCGCCAACGGGAGAACAGCTTCTCCTGCTCCTTCACCGGGTCGAAGCGCTGGCCCTGAAACGAGCTGCCGCCGCCGAACGCGGGCACCGCGCTTTTCAGATCGCTCCCGCACAATCCATAGCGCTCCGCAAGTGCGCGGCGGTAGCTTTCATCGCGCTGCCACGGCGTGAACAGGATGACGTCGGTGAACAGGCGGCCATTTCCGCGTTTCGCCTCGTCAATATACTGACAGAACCGCAAGGTTTGATAGAAGGCTTTTAAGTGCTGATTAAAGCTCGTCTTGTCGATTCGCTTGGTGAGGCTCGAGAAATTGTTGAGCGGATCGCGTAGGAAGAGGACGCATCGAACCTGTTTGGCGCCCCAGTATCGCGGCATGGTAAGGTTGAAGTCGAGGATATTGTCGATGGAGCGCCCTTCGAAGTTTATGAGGGCGCTATACTCAGACTGTTTCAGCGCGTTGCCGGCGTCGGATTTAAAGCCCGCCAGCGCATCAGGATCAACCTTTTCTGGGTGATAGACGGTCAACTGGCCAAACCGCGGCGGGTCGGACGGAAACACATTGTTGATGAACAGCGTGGGCCGCGCCTTCCACTCGCAAAGCCATTCGATAAAGGCGTGATGCGCGGACCGCTTGAGGGCGATCATCTCGGTCAACTCGCCGGTCGCGGCGTCTGCCCGGTGCGCGGGGGTGAAATGCGCGGGGGTGGGGTGAGCGGCCATCATCGTCCTTCCAGGCGCGGATTGCACCCTAGCGGCGTGACCATAATCGCTCTTCGACGTAGCGCAAGCGCAAGATGAACCGGGCTAACGCATCCTTAACGGCGATTACGCCGCGGCCATGGCGTCCTCAAGCTCGGCAAAGGCCGTGGAGCGGCCATCGGAGTAAACCGCGTGCAGGCGTCCGTCGCTTAACCACAAGTCGATCAGATCGGCTTTCGGGGCGCCGTCCTGCGCAAGCCTTTTGATCTTCACGGTGCTGAACGCGTCGCGGAAATGCGTGACCCCCATCACGCCGTGCTCGATGGTCACCTCACCAAGGCGCGCATCGTGGATGGCGACGTCCGTCATCGTCACGGCCTTGGGGCAATCGGCGCGGGCGTAAACGGCGGGAACGGCGGCCCAGGCCGTCTCCGCAAACCCCGCGCGGCGGTTGACGAGATAGAACAGCCGCCAGAGCGAATCGGCGCGTCCGACCCCCGCCTTCAGCCAGCGGAATGTGAGTCGCGCCGGCGCCCCGAGGGCGGTCCAGACCCCGATTGAACCGCCCGGCAGGCTTGCGTCGAAAAAAGCGCCGGCGTCGCAGCCCATAACATCAAGGGGAGCATGGGCGTCGGCGGCGTCGGGCCAATCGTGTTGCGGCGCGTCGGGCGGCAGGTTGACGGCGTAGGCGATGGTGCGCGTTCGCGCGGGGGGCAAGGAGAGGGGCGGTCCGGCGAGCGCCTCGGCGACGTGTCTCGCCCTCAGGCCCGCGCCGTTGAGCCTGTAGCCCACGAGCCTTTCGCCGGCTGGGCCGATGAGGAAATTCTGCGCGTCCGTGCTGAACTGCATGTGACCGCCCGCGGATGAACGAAACTCTCCACAACCCTGCACGTCTATGCTTAATAAAGAACGAACGGCGCGGAGACCGCGCGCGACTATCTGTTGGGAGAGCGATGCGGTTCACGGGCACAAAGAACTATGTGGCGACGGACGATCTGCGAGTCGCGGTGAATGCGGCGATCACGCTGCAGCGGCCCCTGCTCATCAAGGGTGAGCCAGGCACCGGCAAGACGGTGCTGGCCCACGAAGTGGCCACGGCGCTCGGCGCGCCGATTATCGAGTGGCATGTTAAGTCCACCACCAAGGCGCAGCAGGGGCTGTATGAATATGACGCGGTGAGCCGCCTGCGCGACGGCCAGCTCGGCGACGAGCGCGTCAAGGACATCCGCAACTACATCCGGCGCGGCAAGCTGTGGGAGGCGTTCGAGGCGGACGCGCGCCCCGTGCTGCTCATCGACGAGATCGACAAGGCCGACATCGAGTTCCCGAACGACCTGCTGCAGGAACTCGACCGCATGGAGTTCTACGTCTACGAGACCGGCGAAACCGTGCGCGCCAAGCAGCGCCCGATCATCATGATCACCTCGAACAACGAGAAAGAGCTGCCCGACGCGTTCCTGCGTCGCTGCTTCTTCCACTACATCAAGTTTCCCGATCCCGAGACCATGGCGGCCATCGTCGAAGTGCACTTCCCGGGGCTTAAGCAACGCCTGCTGCGCGACGCGCTGACCACATTTTATGAGATCCGCGAGGCGCCGGGGCTGAAGAAAAAGCCCTCCACCTCCGAGCTGCTCGATTGGCTGAAGCTGCTCGTCAACGACGACATCGACCTCGCCGCCGTGCGCGAGAAGGACCCGCGCAAGGCTATCCCGCCGCTGCACGGCGCGCTGCTGAAGAACGAGCAGGACGTGCACCTGTTCGAGCGGCTGGCGTTCATGGCAAGGCGCAAGGACGGTTAGTTATTTGATCTTGAAGCGGTTGCGCACGCCAAGCAGCAGGAGGAACAAGAGAACCGCGCTGACGAGGTTCTGCCCGAGCTGGATGAGCGCGACGCCCGACGGCGCCTGCGCCGCGCCGTAGAGGCATTCGTGCACGGCGTTCAGCTTCTGCTCACTCTCCCAGCCGATGACGAGCAGCGCGTTTTTATAGGCGAGGTAGAGCGCGTCGAGAATGGGCGCGCCGGGGCCGTTCGCGCACTGCCCGGGCGCAAAGCCCTTCGCCGACAGCGCCCACAGCCAGAACGGCCGCGCGATAGAGCGCCCGAAGTCCGACACCGCGTCATACAGCACGCCCATCCAATAGGCGGCGTGCCACGGCTTGTCCTCGTTGCCGCGCCGGGCGCGGATTTCGCCGCGCAGGAATTTCTGCTCGTTGGCGTGGTCGTGCGCCTGGATGGCGAGGCGGCGTAGCGAGCGGTGATTGGCGACCGCGTCGGCCTCGGCGTCGCCGGGCACGGGCCGCCAGAAGCCGCCCGGCTCCACTGTGTCGCCCAGCTTCAGGTTGTCGAGGTGCGGCGCCTCGCGGAAGTTGGCCTGGGTGAAGTCGGGCAGCGTGTCGAACTGAGCGCCGCGCAGGTCGAATGCGCGCTCGGCGCTAATCGCGGTAAAGCGAGCGTCGCGGTGGAAATGCGCGTCGCGGAAGGTGGCGAAGCGCTTGAAGGTGGCCTGAAAGAAATCCGCCTTGCCCCCCACTTCCGAAAAGTTCACGCTCACGAACTTGGCTGCACCTTGAAACACCGCATCCTCAAAGATAACGCCTTTTTCAAAGCTCGATTCTTTAAACTCCACCCAGTTCTGAAAAATCACCTTGTATAACTGAACGTTATTTTGAAAGGTATTACTTAAAAAACCTGCTGGCGCGCGAAACTTAGTTTGGTTGAACAAAACCTCGGCATAACAGTTATTTTTAGTGAAAACAAAATCACCTCTGCTATCTGATTGATTAAAAAATAATAGTCCTCGCAACGAATTCTGATTAAACCGCACCTCACCATAGAATTCGCTACTTATAAAGTAGCATTCTCTAAAAATTTCTGATTTTGAAAACCATATGTCTAATAAAAAATATGAACCACTAAAGTCTGTCGATCCGAAAACCTTCGTCTCTTGAAATGTAAGGATGCATGCAAAATATGAGTTGGCAAAACTGACATTCCATGGAAATACCCATCCTGAAAAATTTCCGGTACTCTGCAAAGTTTTGAATTCTGGCCTAGGTTTATCGATAAAGGTTTGAATTTTTGACAAGCGCGGATTCTCCCAATCGATGATACAGTCGTGATTGAAAAATATAACTTTTGAGTAATCTGCAGTCGCCTGTTCCATCCAAGTTTTGGCTTTTTGGTTTGAGGCATCGCCTTCCCCCCAAAGCCCGGCGTCCTCCAGACGCTTCCGCTCGGCCAGCATCCCCTCCGCCCACGCGTTCCACGCCTCGCGGCCCTGCAGAAACAGCGCAATGGTCTCGTCCCGCGTCATGAAATCCCCCGCCGCCAAAATGCATTCGTGCTGAAATACCGGCGGACTATGCCAGCGCGGCGCCACCCGCGCAATCCGCCGCTTGCGCCCTGGCTAGCTATCACGGCATTGCGGATGATAGCGGCGGCGGCACCACGGTCGACGGGGAGATCAGCGCCCGCTACTTCGCCTGCGGCGTCTCGGCGTAGAGCCACCGCGCGAGGTAAACGGTCGCGACGGCGGCGGCGAGCTGCGCGGCGATGAACGCGGGCGCGTCCTCCGGCCGGATCGCGGCGAACGTGTCGGTGATGGTGCGCGCGATGGTAATCGCCGGATTGGCGAACGAGGTGGACGATGTGGCCCAGTAATTCGCGGTGATGACCAGGCCGACGGCGTAAGGAATCGCGGCGGGCGCGCTTCGCAGGCACGCGAAAATGACCATCAGCAGCATCGCCGTCGCCATGGCCTCGCCGATCCACTGCCCGGCGCCGGTGCGGATCTGCGTGCCGGTCTGCACGAGGCTCATGTCGAACATGGCGTGCGCCAGCACCGCGCCGGCCAGCGCTCCGCCGATCTGCGCCGTGGCGTAATACGCGCCCTCACGCATCGGCAGCTCGCCGCGCAAGCAGAAAGCCAAGCTCACCGCCGGGTTGAAGTGCGCGCCGGAGACCGGGCCAAAGGTGAGGATGAGCACGACCAGCCCCGCCCCCGTCGCGATGGCGTTGGCGAGCAACGCGACCCCCACATTGCCGCTCGCGAGCCGCTCGCCCATGATCCCCGACCCGATCACGACCGCCGCAAGCAGGCACGAGCCGAGCGCCTCGGCGATAAGCCGCCGCTCGATCCCCGCCAGCGCCACGGCTCAGGCCTCTTGCTTTTCGGCGACCACTTTGCCGATTGCGTCGAGCCGCTCCTGCAGCTTCAGCTTGTCGATGGAGGCGAGCGGCAGGTTAACAAAAATGCTGATGCGCTGGTGCATCATGCGATACGTGTCGGCGAAGGCGAGGCGCTTCTCCGCTTCCGTGCCCGTTGCGGCGGACGGGTCGGGCACGCCCCAATGCGCGGTCATCGGCTGGCCGGGCCAATACGGGCATTGCTCGGCCGCCGCGCTGTCGCAAACGGTGAACACGAAATCCATCTGTGGCGCGCCCGGCCCAGCGAACTCGTCCCATGACTTGGAGCGCAACCCGCTGATCGGATGGTTGTTCTTGTGCAGCAGCTCCAGCGCGTAGGGGTGCGGTTCCCCCTTCGGTTGGCTGCCCGCGCTGTAAGCTTCGAACCGGCCCGCGCCGAGCCGGTTCATAATCGCCTCCGCGATGATGGAGCGCGCGGAGTTGTGCGTGCACAGGAACAGGACGTTGTAGACTTTGTCAGACATGGGTTTTCTCCCGCGGCTTACATGACGTTTTGGCCTCCCGGCTCGGATCGCACAGTTCCGGACGACCGTGACAACACTCCCCGGTCAGATAGTTTATGAAGTCTCGCACGGCGTTGACGACGATCGCGTAACGAATATGACGGCCATGCCGGGTGGAGGTCAGAAGCCCGCTGTTCTCCAACTCCTTGAGATGGAACGAGACATTGGTCCGGCTGATGCTGACCGCGTCGGCGATGGCGCTCGCCGTCAGGCCGTCCGCGCCCTCCCGCGTCAGTACGCGGAAAATCCGCAGCCTATGCTCCTGAGCGAGCGCGGTGAATGTTTTTATGGCGTCTTTCTCTTCCATTGAATTATTATACAATAATTGTTGAACTATGAAAACGCATATCTAACTCCGGCTGGCTTTTGTCGCAAGGTCGTCAGCAGGGTTTTTCATTGCGCTCAACCCTTGCTCTCTCCGCTCCGAATAGCGATCGACAAGCGCTCCGTCGTGCGGGCGCGTCAACAGCGTGAACTTCACAAGCTCCTCCATGACGTCAACGATCCGGTCGTAATAGCTGGACGGCTTCATGCGGCCGGCCTCGTCGAACTCCTCGTAGGCTTTGGCGACGCTCGACTGATTGGGGATGGTTATCATCCGCATCCACCGGCCCAGAAGCCGCAAAGTATTGACGGCGTTGAAAGATTGCGATCCGCCCGACACCTGCATGACGGCCAGCGTGCGCCCTTGGGTCGGCCTTAAGCCGCCCATATTCAGCGGCAGATGATCGATTTGCGCCTTCATCAGGCCCGTTATCTGGCCGTGCCGCTCCGGCGAGCACCAGACCTGCCCCTCCGACCAGAGCGAAAGAGCGCGCAACTCAGCCACGGCCGGGTGATCGTCGCCCTTAACCTGATCGGGCAAGGGCAAATCCGACGGATCAAATATTTTCGCCTCTGCGCCGAAATATTTTAACAGCCGCGCCGCTTCCTCAACGGCAAGGCGCGAATATGAGCGCTCACGAAGCGAGCCGTACAGCAGCAAGATGCGCGGTGGATGAGTGACGTCGCCTGCGAACGATGTGAAGTCGGGGTTTATGAACTCTGCATTCAGCGCGGGCAGGCGGGTCAATTCAGCGACTGTTCGTATGCGCATAAAGCCTCAGTGGATTATCGGGAGAGGGTGCGGCGCTCGTACATCCGGTTTTTCATCCATGATGTTCCAATACAGCGATTGTTGGATCATTCAAAACCGTTCTTGCGGCCGATCACGATCCGCATTTGCCCTACCACTGCCGCGCCAATCGCTTTATGCATGCGGCGGACGGCGAAGGCGAGCGCGTTATGGCCAGGATTGCGATCATCACGGAGAAGGATTTCGACGGGCTGAGCGTGCGCCGCGCTTCGACCGGCGGCATCAAGGCCGGCACGGTTAACTTGGCGGAAGCCATGGCGCGCGCGGGTCACGATGTCGCCGTTTACACCCTGACGCTCGATCCGTTCGAGCATAACGGGGTGAGCTGGCGCGCGCTGGGTGGTCAGGTCGAGCCGTCCGACGTCGTCATCGCCAACAACGCGGTCGATCTGTTCTCGCACTCGCCTTGCAGGAACCGCGTGCTCTGGTCGCGCAATCCCATCGCCGTGTCGAAAATCTGGAAGAAGAACCTGCTTGTGCAGTTGCTGCGGCACCCGGCCCACGGCGTCTTTTTAAGCCAGTCCCATGCGGCGTCGACGCCCCGGGCGCTTCCGTTCAAAAGCCGCCGCATCATCGAACACGGCGTGCCGAACATGTTCCGCAGATCCTCGGCCGCCTTGAGTGCGCCGCCGCCGCGCGCGCTGTTCGTCTCGCAGCCTTATCGGGGTCTTGCGTGGACGCTCCACCTCTGGCGAACTCTCGTGCGCCCTCACGCGCCGAATGCCCAGTTGCACGTGTTCTCGCCAAAAGGCGCTGCGTCGCTCCCGCCTGAGGACGAGTTGCGCGGCGACGGCGTCATCCTCCGTGGAGGGTTGCCGCAACCCGAGTTGGCCGCCGAAATGCGTGCGGCGCGCGTGCTGTTGTGCCCCGGCCACAAGGACGAAACCTACTGCAACGCGGCGGCCGAGGCGACGGCTTCGGGCTTGCCGGTCGTCACGCGCGGGCTTGGGTCGCTCGCCGAGCGGGTGCGCCATGGGGCGACGGGCTTTGTGGAGCCGGAGGCCGAAGGTTTCGCCCGCCGCGCCGCCGCGCTGCTCCGCGACGATGAACTTTGGCTCAGGCAGCACGCAGCCGCGCTCGCCGACCCCGGCCTGAAATCCTGGGACGAGCGGGCCAAGGAATGGGAGGCCGCCTTTCTCCGCTGAGGAGACATTTGTGCGCGATGCGCAAGCTGAGTTAGAACAGACGCACCACACATGAGGAGAAGAGCATGAGCAAGGTAGCGTGGATCGGCCTGGGCGTGATGGGGTTTCCCATGGCGGGGCATATTCGGGTCAAGGGCGGGCACGATCTTGTGGTCTACAACCGCAATGAGGCGAAGGCGCACGCCTGGGCGGAGAAGTTCGGCGGGCGCGTGGCCCCGACGCCGGCGGAGGCCGCCGCCAACGCGCAGTTCGTATTTTGCTGCGTCGGCAATGACGACGACCTGCGCTCCGTGACGCTCGGCCGCGACGGCGCCTTCCACACGCTGCAACCCGATGCGATTTTCATCGACAACACGACCGCCTCCGCCGGTGTGGCGCGCGAACTGCATCGCGCCGCCAACG
Source organism: Hyphomicrobiales bacterium (assembly GCA_033764775.1). Taxonomy (GTDB): domain Bacteria; phylum Pseudomonadota; class Alphaproteobacteria; order Rhizobiales; family Rhodomicrobiaceae; genus JAWXCE01. Next base: position 124,192 of record JANRIQ010000023.1, read on the forward strand.
ATCGCGGCGCCGGTTTTCTCGACGCGCCGGTCTCCGGCGGGCAGGCTGGCGCGGAGAACGGCGCGTTGACCGTGATGGTCGGCGGCGACCAGCCGATCTTCGCACGCGCGGAGCCGATCATCGCCCATTACGCCCGGGCGGTACGGCTGATGGGGCCGGCGGGGGCTGGGCAATTGACGAAGATGGTCAATCAGCTTTGCATCGCCGGGCTGGTGCAGGGCCTGGCCGAGGGCATTCATTTTGCGCAACAGGCGGGCCTCGACGTGGAGGCGGTGATCGAGACGATCTCGAAGGGCGCCGCGCAGTCCTGGCAGATGGAGAACCGCTGGCGCACAATGAACGAGGGACGCTTCGATTTCGGTTTTGCGGTGGATTGGATGCGCAAGGATCTCTCCATCTGCCTCGATGAGGCTCGGCGCAACGGCGCCCGTCTGCCCATCGCCAGCCTCGTCGATCAGTTCTACGCCGAAATCCAGGCCATGGGCGGCGGCCGATGGGACACGTCGAGCCTCATCGCACGGCTCAATCGCGGCGCCAACATCGCGGCGAACGAGCCGTAAGCCTCAGCGACGGGACTGGGAGGCGAGCGCGATCCCGGCGAGAACGAGGGCGACGCCCGCCAACTCGACCGGGCCCATGGTTTCGTCGAAAATCACCCAGGCCGCGAACGCCGCCATCACCGGCTGGGTGAACAACACGATGGAGGCGAGGCCGACGGGCGCGCCCCGCATGCCGACCGCGACAAGCCCCTGTCCCGCCACATGCGTGACGAGGCCCATGGCGATCACCACCAGCCAGCCATAGGCGGTTTGCGGCAACAGCGTCTCGCCAGCGATCGCGGCGGCGATGAACAGCGCGGCCGCTGCGACCGCCGACGACCACGCCATGATCGTCGCGGCGTCGAACTGGGCGGATGCCCGTTTCACCGAGATGAGATAAAAGGCGTAGCCGAACATGCCGGCGACCGCGAGCGAGTTGCCGATGAGCGTACCGCCAACATCGGCGCGTCCCGCGGTCATGAGCGCGGCGCCCCCGACGGAGACGGCCAGCGCCGCGAGCTTGAGCTTCCCCAACCGCTCGCCGAAGGCGATCAGCCCCGCCGCCAGGGCGACCACGGGCGCCATGTTGACGATGAGGGTCGCGTGCGCCACGCTCGTGAGCTGCAGGGACGAGTGGTAGAAGCCCAGATCAACCGCAAAGAACAACCCTGCGAGGACGAGCACCCAGGGCGCGCGGCCTCGGCTGCTCGACGTCACGGCGCGCGCGAAGGGGGCGAAGGCGAGCGCGGCGAAAGCCATGCGCCAGCCGGCGGTCGACAGGGAGCCAACCTCGCTCAACCGCACGAGGATGGGTGAAAATCCGGTGAGCGCGCCACCCGCCGCGACGAGAAGCAGCGCTTTCGAGATGTCGGGCAGAGGCGCGGCGGCGGGGTGTACGGCGGCGGTCACGGGCGTCTCCTCAGAGGTTGCGGCTGAGGGTTTAGCGGTTTATTCTCGATAACGGAAACGCATAGTTTTGATGGATGCGATCACGAATGGTTATTGACCTTGACCCAAGCTGCCTGCGCGCCTTTCTGGCCATCGCCGAGGATCGCAGCTTCACTCGCGCGGCGACGCGCCTCAACCGCACGCAACCCGCCGTCAGCATGCAAATCCGCCGCCTCGAGGCCGCTCTCGGCGCCAAAGTGTTCGCCGACCGCAAGCGCGCGCAACTCACGCCCGTGGGCGAACGGCTCATCGAGCACGCCCGCCGCATTGTCGATCTCAACGACGAGGCCATCGCCCGCGCCCGTGGTGAGGATGTGCGCGGCCGGGTGCGCATCGGCACACCGGACGATTACGCGGGTTTCATGTTGCCCAAGGTGCTCCGCCGTCTTGCGATGAGCCACCCCAATGTGGAGGTCGAGGTGCGCTGCGGCCTGTCGGTGGAGCTGGTCGCGGCGGTGGATCGCGGGCGGCTCGACCTGGCGCTTGTCACGCGGCTGCCGGGCCTTGAGGGCGGGACGACGGTGCGGCGCGAGCGGCTGTTTTGGGTCGCGGCCGATGAGATGATCGCGCGCCGGCGTCCCTTGCCGCTCGCCATGTTCTCCCCCGGCTGCCCGTTCCGCGAGGCGGCCATCTCCGCGCTCACCGACGCCGGGGCGGCGTTCCGCATCGCCTACGAAAGCCCCAACCTGGCCAATCTGCTGCCCGCCGTGACCGAGGGGCTGGCGGTCGCCGCCATCGCCGAGACGTCGGTTCTGCCGAGCATGAAGGTGCTCGACGCGCGCCACGGACTGCCCCCGCTGCCAGCGATGGATATCGCCGTTTACGCTGCGCGCGGCGTGCTCTCGCCGGCGGCGCAAGCGGTGAACGCCTCGGCGCTTGAGGCTTTTGCGCCGCTCGCCGCGGCTTGACGCCTCACAGTGCGGCGAGGCCGTGCTCGTGCGCCTCCAGCACCTGCCCCGCAAGATAGAGCGAGCCGGTGATGAGCACGCGCGTCGGCCCGCGCGCCAGGGTGCGGCTCATGGCGAAGGCGTCTTCGAGGCTTGCCGCCGGTTCGGCGAACAGCCCTTGCTTGCGGGCCATGGCGGCCAGCTCGGAGGCCTCATAGCCGTTTTGTTGGCCGGGGATTGATACGGTGGCGACGAACTCGGTCAGCCCTTTGAAATGCGCAAGAAAGCCCCCGGCGTCTTTGGTCGACATCATTCCCGCGATGATGTGCAGCGGGCAGGGCACGCGATCCTCCAGATCGGCGACGGCGCGGGACAGCGCTTCGCCGGCCGCCGGATTGTGCCCGCCGTCCACCCAGATCTCCGATCCCGGCGGCGTCAACGCATAGAGCGCGCCAGGGCCGAGCCTCTCAAGCCGCCCGGGCCATACGGCGGTCGTGAGGCCGCGCGCGATGTGTTCGTTGTTGATGGCGAAGTTGTCGAGGCGCTTTAGCGCAGCGGTAGCGGTCCCCGCGTTGTCGATCTGGTGCCGGCCAAGCAGCCGCGGCATGGGCAGATCCACCAGCCCCGTCTCGTCCTGATAGACCATCCGGCCCTGCTGCTCGTAGGCGTCCCAGGCCATGCCAGCGGCGTAAATGGGCGAACCGGTCTCCGAGCCGCGCGCCGCGATGACCGAGAGCGCCTGCTCAGGCTGCCGGCTGACCACGCACGGCCGCCCCGGCTTGATGATCCCCGCCTTCTCGCGCGCTATCGCGGAGACTGTCGAACCGAGAAAGCCGGTGTGGTCGATGGAGATGGGCGTGATCACGGTCATCTGCGGGCGCCGCACCACATTGGTCGCGTCGAGACGTCCGCCGAGACCCGTCTCCAGGATGACCGCGTCCGCCGGGTGTTCGGCGAAGGCGAGGAACGCGGCGGCCGTCGTCACCTCGAAAAATGTGATCGGCGCGCCGGCGTTCGCCTCCTGCGCGCGGGTCAGCACGTCGACAAGCTCCGCCTCGCCGATGGGCGCCGCGCCGGTCTCGCCCGCGAGCATGATGCGCTCGTGGAAACGGCGAAGGTGCGGCGAGATGAACACGTGCGCGCGATACCCAGCCGCCTCCAGCCCGGCGCGGATAAACGCCACGGTCGAGCCTTTGCCGTTCGTCCCCGCCACATGGATCACCGGGGGGAGGGCATCCTGCGGGTCGCCCAGAGTGGACAGCAGGCGCCGCACCCGGTCGAGCGACAGGTCTATGGATTTTGGGTGCAGCCGCTCAAGCGCCTGCAACAGCTCGGAACTCGCGGTCGGTGTCACGGAAGGAAAACTCGCTGTTGTGATCGCCAGCAGCAGGGCGCTGGCGAGAGCCTAGCCGGGATGAAGCCGGGGTGACAAGAGCGTCGGCTCAGCCGAGCGGTTTCGCCGCGTGGTGGTCGCGGTCGAGGCCGTTCGCGACGGTGGGCGGCTCCAAGGGAGCGGCGTCGATGAGGGCCGGGAGGCCGGCGTGCGGTTTCGCTTCCTCGGGCGGCGGGGCGAGCGCAGGCGCGGGTTTTTCCGGCGCGGGCGTTTGGGGTTTCGCCGCGGCCCGGCGCGCGGCCGCCATCTCCGCCCGACGCGTTTTGGCGGCGGCCAGGATGCGGCAGATGCGGCTCAACGTCTCGCGCATCTGGTGGCGATGCACCACCATGTCGATCATGCCCTTGTCGAGCAGGTATTCGGAGCGCTGAAAGCCCTCAGGCAGTTTCTCGCGGATCGTCTGCTCGATGACGCGCGGCCCCGCGAAGCCGATGAGCGCCCCCGGCTCGGCGATGTGGATGTCGCCCAACATGGCGTAGGACGCGGTCACGCCGCCGGTGGTCGGATGGGTCAGCACGACGATGTAGGGGCAGCGCGCCGCGTTCATGGCGTGGATCGCGACGGTCGTGCGCGGCATCTGCATCAGCGAGAGGATGCCCTCCTGCATACGCGCGCCGCCGGATGAGACGAAGAAAATGAACGGGGCCTTCAGCTCCGCCGCCTTCATCATCGCCGTAACGATCGCCTCGCCGGCGGCCATGCCCAGCGAGCCGCCGAGAAAGCTGAAGTCCTGGCAGGCCGAGACCACGAGCACGCCGTCGAGAAAGCCGGTCCCGGCGATAACGGCGTCGTCCATCCCGGTTTTCGTCCGCGCGTCCTTAAGACGGTCGGCGTAGCGCTTTTCGTCGCGGAACTTGAGCGGGTCGGCGGCGACTTCGGGCATGGCGATGCGGTCGTATTTGCCGCCGTCGAACAGGAGCTTGAGCCGCGCCTCTGCCCCCATCCGCATGTGGTGGCCGGAGCCGGGGATGACGAACTGGTTCGCCTCCAAGTCTTTGTGGAAGACCATCTGCCCGGTCTCCGGACACTTGACCCAGAGATTGTCGGGCAGCTCTTTTTTGGTCTGCAGCAATCCCCGTATCTTGGGGCGGACGACGTTGTTGATCCAGTTCACAAGGATACGCCTTATTCAAAGAGTGCCGCGTTAGCCGCCAATGTGGCGCTGCGGCGCTCGTTTGTCATCGCGGTTCGGCGGTAAAGGTTATTCCGGATGCGCCCGGGCTTTGCTTGAGCGGCCTTATAGCCGCCGCGCGGGCGCTTGTCACCGTTTGGCTGCGACGGCCGTTTTCAAAGACCGCACCAGATCGAGCGGGGCGTCGATAGCGCCAGGGCGCGGGCGGCCGTCCGCGTCGAGGCCCGCGGCCAGCGCCGATACGATGGCCGATCCGACCACCACTCCGTCGGCGATTTCGGCGATGGCGGCGGCCTGGGCGGGCGTCTTGACGCCGAAACCCACCGCAACTGGCAGCGTCGTCGCCGCCTTGATGCGCGCCACGTTGGCGGCGACCTGCGCGATGTCCGGCTCGCGCGTGCCCGTGATCCCGGCGATGGAGACGTAATACACAAAGCCGCCGGTGTTGGCGAGCACGGCGGGCAGGCGCGCGGCGTCAGTGGTGGGCGTGGCGAGGCGGATGAAATCGAGGCCGGCGGCGCGGGCGGGCAGGCACAGCTCCTCGTCCGCCTCGGGAGGCACGTCGACCACGATGAGGCCGTCGACGCCCGCCGCTTTCGCGTCCGCGACAAAGCGCTCAACGCCGTAGATGTAGATCGGGTTGTAATAGCCCATCAGCACGATGGGCGTCGCGGCGTCGCCCTCGCGGAAGGCGCGCACGAGCCTAAGCGTTTTCTCCATGGTGTGCCCCGCCTTCAGCGCGCGAATGGACGACGCCTGGATGGCCGGGCCGTCCGCCATGGGGTCCGAGAACGGCATGCCCAGTTCGATCACGTCGGCGCCGGCGCCGGGCAGCGCCTTCAGAAGCGCAAGAGAGGTTTCATAGTCCGGGTCGCCCGCGGTGATGAAGGTGACGAGGGCGGGGCGGTTGGCGAAAGCGTTGGCGAGCCTGGTCATGGGGTGTCCAAGTGAGCGGGTTTGCGCCTAGCTGCCACGGCGCGCAAGCGGTTGCAACATTGGATTGACTTTGCTGCTTCGGGTAAGATTATCCGAGTATTGAGGGGCGGCGATGGCGGACATCTTCATCTCGTACAAAAGCGAAGAGCGGGCGCTGCCGCAGGCGCTCGCGGAGTTTTTGCGCGCGCAAGGCTACACCGTGTGGTGGGACATGGAGCTGGTCGGCGGCCCGTCCTTCCGGCGGCAAATCCTCGACAAGCTGGCCGAGGCGCGCGCGGTCATCGTCATCTGGACGCCCGCGTCGGTCGAGTCGGACTTCGTGCTGGACGAGGCCGACCGCGCGAAGCGTATGGGCAAGCTCATCCCCGTGCGGACACCCGACCTCGATCCGCACAACATCCCGCCCGGCCACGGACAGGCGCAGACGTATTTTGTCACGGATCACTCGCGTGTTCTGACCGCGCTCGCCGCGATGAGTGTAAATCCTACAAAAAAGAAAAACGAAAATTACAACTTTGACGGAATAGTGGACGAAGCGCGGAAAGCGGTCGCTAGCGCAGAGTTAGTCATAAAGCAGGCCAAAAAATTCGAGTCCGAATTGGGCCGAGGGACACGGGTCACGGCCGCATTCGCTTTCACGGCACTCGTTTTTATGGGCGTGTACCTTATGATCCCGCCGAAGCCCATAACGCCTGCGCCGGACGCAAGTAGGCCAGGCGCCGCGGCTGCCGCTAAAGCGGAGACTGAGACAGAGCCGGCAACGAAAATCCAGACTGAAGCTCCCGTGCAGGACGTGGCCATTCGGAGTGTAGCACCTAGCGATGTGATTACAACGGAGGCAAATTCGACAAGGAAGATCCAGGCGAGGCTTCCATTCGCAGATAACGAGTTAGGTGACAACGAGAAGCGTTCTATCCTGCTGTTTGAAGGACATTCCTTGTTGGTGAGCTCTGTCGGTTTCTCGCCAGACAGCAAAACGATTCTTTCGGCAAGCTGGGATAAAACCGTGAGACTTTGGAACGCTCAAACAGGAGGCCTTATCCGCACTCTCAAAGGACATAAATCGGCTATTTATGATGCCGGTTTCTCGCTAGACGGAAAAAGCATTGTCTCGGGAAGCTTTGATAGTACCGCGAGACTATGGAGCGCCCAAACAGGAAGCCTTATTCACACTCTCGAAGGACATGGAAAATGTGTTAGCGCTGTCGCGTTCTCTCCGGACGGGAAAACGGTGGTTTCCGGAAGTTATGACCAAACCCTAAAACTTTGGAATACCGAAACAGGAAGCGTAATTCGCACCCTTGAAGGGCACGGAGATACTGTCTGGGCTGCTTCTTTTTCGCCAGACGGGAAAACAATCATATCAGGGAGTTGGGACAAAACCCTTAAACTTTGGGAAGTCAAAACAGGACGTCTCATCCGTACATTCGAAGGGCATATGAGTAAGGTCAATGCCGTTGCCTTTTCACCGGATGGGAAAAACATTGTTTCGGGTTCCGAGGACAAAACTCTAAAGCTATGGGATACGGGCACGGGAAAGCTCATCCGCACCCTCGAAGGGCACGGAAGTACTATCTGGGCAACTGCTTTCTCGCCAGATGGGAAAACCATCGTCTCGGGTAGCTGGGACAAAACCATAAAGCTTTGGAACGCCAACACAGGACAGCTGATACAAACCCTTAATGCTCATGGAAATATTGTAGCCTCTGTATCCTTTTCACCCAACGGAAGTACTATCGTTTCGGCCGGGTGTGACGAGTATGACGGCACAAAGTTCACGTGCACCAGTGCCACAGTCAAACTCTGGGATGTGTCCGAATGGACGACGCCGCAAACTGCCGCCAATTGACCGCCGCGGTCAGCTGCTGCGCCGCTCGTGGAAGAAGTCGTAAATCGCCTGCGCCATCGCCGCGCTGACGCCCTCCACCGCCTGCAAATCCGCCACGCCCGCCCGCGCCACCGACTTCGCCGACCCGAAATGCTTGAGCAGCGCCCGCTTGCGCTTCGGCCCGACGCCCGGCACCTCGTCGAGCGGGTTCACGCCGATCGCCTTCGACCGCTTCGCCCGGTGCGCGCCGATGACGAAGCGGTGCGCCTCGTCGCGCAGCCGCTGCACGAAATATAGCACCGGGTCGCGCGGCTCCAGCATGAAGGACGGCCGACCGGCCATGAAGAAATGCTCGCGGCCCGCGTTGCGCTCCGGCCCCTTGGCGATGCCGGCGAGCGTCACGCCGGTCACGCCCAGCTCGTCGAGCACCCCTTGCGCGGCGGAGAGCTGCCCCGCGCCGCCGTCGATGAGCACGAGGTCTGGCCACGCGGCGAAGCCTTCGCCCGCGCCCGCCGCGGGTTCGCTCTCCTCGCCGTTCTCAACGTTCTCAGGCTCCGCCAATGCGGGCGCCCCGGCGTCGGCGCGCCAGTCGTAAACGAACTTCAGCGGAGCCTCGGCCAAGCCAGCGCCGATTCCCTCACCCTGTCCCTCTCCCTCAGGGAGAGGGAACGTTGCGGCGCCGCTGTTTCCTTCCTTCTCCCTCTCCCCCTGGGAGAGAGCCGGAGTGAGGGGCATGGCGTCCGACGGCGGCAGGGGCGCGCTCGCGGCCCGCTCTTTCAGCAGCCGCGAGAACCGCCGCCGCAGCACCTCGCGCATCATGCCGAAGTCGTCGCCCGGCGTCAGCGCCTCGGACTTGATGTTGAACTTGCGGTACTGGCTTTTCATCAGCCCTTCCGGCCCGGCGACGACCATTGCGCCCACCGCGTTCGCGCCCTGGATGTGGCTGTTGTCGTACACCTCAATGCGGCGCGGCGGCCGGGACAGCCCGAACGCAGCGGCGACGCCCTCCATCAGCTTGGCGTGGCTTGACGCCTCAGCGAGCTTGCGGCCCAGCGCCTCGCGCGCGTTGGTGAGCGCGTGCTCGACCACGGCGCGCTTCTCGCCGCGCTGCGGGTAGGCGACATCCACCTTGCGGCCCGCCTTGATCGACAGCGCCTCGGCCAGCAGATCGCGTTCGGCGAAATCATGGCTGACGAGCACGCAGCGCGGCGGCGGCCGGTCGTCATAGAACTGCGCGATGAACGGCTCCAGCACCTCGCCCGGCTCCAGGCTGCGGTCGGCCTTGGGGAAATAGGCGTGGTTGCCCCAGTTCTGATTGTTGCGGAAGAAGAACACCTGTACGCAGGTCTGGCCGCCGTCCTGATGCGCGGCGAACAGATCTGCCTCCTCGATCCCTTGCGGATTGATGCCCTGCGTCGCCTGCACATGCGCCAGCGCCCACAGCCTATTGCGATAGACGGCGGCGCGCTCGAACTCCAGTTCGGCGCTCGCCTCCTCCATCATGGCGTTCAGCTTTTTCTGCACGGAGTCGGTCTTGCCCTGCAGGAAACGCACGGCTTCGTCCACGAGCTTGCCGTAGTCCTCGACGGAGATTTCGCCCGTGCACGGCGCCGAGCAGCGCTTGATTTGATAAAGCAGGCACGGCCGCGTGCGGCTCTCGTAGTAGTGGTCGGAGCATGACCGCAGCAGGAACGCGCGCTGCAGCATGTTCAGCGTGCGGTTCACCGCGCCCGCGCTGGCGAACGGGCCGAAATAATCGCCCTTCACTGTGCGCGCGCCGCGATGCTTCATGATCTGCGGCGCGTCGTGATCCTTGCGCACGAGGATGTAAGGGAACGACTTGTCGTCCCGCATCAGCACGTTGAAGGTCGGGCGGAAGCGCTTGATGAGGTTCGCTTCGAGGAGCAGCGCCTCGGACTCGGTCGGCGTCGAGACGAACTCCATGGACGCCGTCGCCGCGATCATCCGCGCGATGCGGTTGGAGTGGCCGGACGTGCGGGCGTAGTTCGAGACCCGCGCCTTCAGGTTGCGAGCCTTGCCGACGTAGATCACCTCGCCCTTGGCGTCCATCATGCGGTAGACGCCCGCGCCGGTTCCGAGATGCTTGAGGTATCCCGCGATGACCTGCGGCCCGGTTTGAGGCGGCGGCGCGACCGTTTCACTCTCCGACATGCGGCTCTTTATGGTCGAAGCCTTGGCGTTTTCCAACCCCGAAGCCTCCGCTTGTCCAGGGTTTAATCCTCGAACGGGTCCTGCACGAGGATCGTGTCTTCGCGCTTTGGCGAGGTGGAGAGCAGGGCGACCGGCGCCTCGATCAGCTCCTCGAGCCGCTTCACGTATTTGATCGCCTGCGCGGGCAGGTCGGCCCACGAGCGCGCGCCTTCCGTCGACTCGCGCCAGCCTTTCAGCACCTCGTAGATCGGCTCCACGCGGGATTGCGCGCCCTGGCTTGCGGGCAGATGATCGATCTCGCGCCCGTCCAGCCGATAGCCGACGCAAATTTTCAACTCGTCGAAACCGTCCAGCACGTCGAGCTTGGTGAGCGCGATGCCGTCGATGCCGCCGGTCTTGATCGTCTGGCGCACGAGCGTCGCGTCGAACCAGCCGCAGCGGCGCGGGCGCCCCGTGACAGTGCCAAACTCGCGGCCACGCTCGCCGAGCCGCTGCCCGGTGTCGTTCGACTGCTCGGTCGGGAACGGCCCGGCGCCGACGCGGGTCGTATACGCCTTGGTGATGCCCAGCACGTAGGACACCGAGCGCGGCCCCATGCCGGAGCCCGTCGCCGCCTGCCCCGCCACCGTGTTCGACGAGGTGACAAAGGGATACGTCCCGTGGTCGATGTCGAGCATTGCCCCTTGCGCGCCCTCGAACAGGATGCGTTTGCCCTCCCGCCGCAGCCGGTCGAGCGTCTGCCACACGGTGTCGATGTAGGGCAGCACGTGCGGGCGTATCTCACTCAGCTCCGCGTAAAGCTGGTCGAGGCCGACCTCGGGCTCGCCGAGGCCCCGCCGCAGCGCGTTATGGTGGCCGAGGATACGCTCCAGTTTCGGCTTCAGCGTGTGCAGGTTCTGCAAATCCATGACGCGGATGGCGCGCCGCCCGACCTTGTCCTCATAGGCCGGGCCGATGCCGCGCTTCGTCGTGCCGATGGCGCCGCCGCCCGCCGCCGCCTCGCGCAGCGCGTCCAGTTCCCGGTGCAGCGGCAGGATGAGCGTCGCGTTCTCGGCGATGCGCAGCGTCTCGGGCGTGATGGCGACGCCTTTCTCGCGCAGGGCCTCTATCTCTTTAGCAAGGTGCCACGGGTCGATGACGACGCCGTTGCCGATGACGGAAAGTTTGCCCGGCCGCACGACGCCGGAAGGCAGCAGCGAGAGTTTGTAGGTGACGCCGTCGACGACGAGCGTGTGCCCGGCGTTGTGCCCGCCCTGGAAGCGCACCACCACGTCGGCGCGCTCCGACAGCCAGTCTACAATCTTGCCCTTGCCCTCGTCGCCCCATTGCGAGCCCACCACCGCCACGTTCGCCATCGCCAAGGCCCTCGTTTCTTGCTTTCGGGCGAGCCTAACGCGAAGCGCGCGCGCTTGTCACGCGACGGATTCCGTCACTGGCTTGGCGCGGGCGAGACGGAGAAAACATCGCGCGCGGGGCCTGGGCGAAATCGCTGTGGAAGCTCGACGCGTTGCATGGGGCCGGGAGCGGCCACGCAGCCGGGTTCGGGACGGAACTGCTCCACCCAATCGAAGCCGGAGAGCTTTTTGCGCCAGCGGCCGCGGCACGACTGCTCCAGCCGGGGCGAGGGCGACGCGGGGGCGGCGAACGCCGGCGCGGCGGCCTGCTTGCGGAAGGGCGACGGCGCCACGGTCGCTTCCAGCCGGGGGCCGTAAAGCTGCGGCGACGGCGCGCCGAACAGCAGCGAAGGCATTCGGGGCGGCGGCGCGCTCGCGGTCGCATCGGGAGCGTCAGGCGTGGCGGTCGTTTCGTCTCCGGGCAATGCGGCGACGGTGGGGCCGCTCTCCTTCTTCGGCGAGGCGGGGCCGTCGACAGCGGCCTCGTCTGGAGGGTCGGCCGGAGTCTTGGGCGTGGGGCGGACGTCAGCCTCGGCGGTTTGCGGCGTCGCAGGTTCCTCAGCGGGGCGCAGTTCCGGCGCGGCGGCGACCTCGGCGGGCGGTGCGGCGGGCGATTGCAAGGCCGACGGCGCAGCCAGGTCCGGGAGCGCAGGCTCCTCCGCCTCGATGCGGGCTTGGGTTTTCGATTTTGGCGCTGCGGGCGGCGGACGGTCCGCAACGATGTCCGGGCGCGCCGGCTCAGCGCTTTTGCCGCCGGGCAGCCATCCGCCGATCGGCGTCATGGGCGCGGCGACGATCGCAACGCCGACGACAACCGCGACGCCCAAACTCACACCCACATATTTGCGCGTGCGGCGCCGTCTCTCGGCCTGCCATTGAGCATAGCGGAACTCTTCCGTCTCTTCGCCGTCGGCGCCAATCTCCCCGCGGTCGTAACGCGCGCGACGAGCGGGATCGCGCAGGATGGCGTAGGCGTAAGTCAGCCGCCGGAATTCGGCCGCCGCGCGCGGGTCGCCGGGGTTCAGGTCCGGGTGAAGCGATTTGGCGCGTGAGCGGTAGACCGCATGGATGACGTCGTCCGAGTCGGACGGGTCGGCGCCGAGAACGTCGTAAAGATCGCCGCTGATGATGCGCTCGTCCTCCATGGGCGGCGGCGCGGCGGGTTGGGGTTGCGGCGCGATCCACCCCCGCGGCATGCGCAGATCGAGGGGAAGTTGCGTCGTCACGTCGCCCACCGCGGAATCGACCTGCGCTTGGGAGAGGTTGCGCACGCTGGTGAGGTCTGCGCCGGTCAGGTCGGCGCCGGTCATCGTAGCGTTCAACAGGTTGGCGCCGATCAATGACGCGTCGACGAGGCGCGCGCCGGTGAGATCGCAGCGCTCCAGCAGCGCCCCGCCCAACTCGGCCTCGATCAGATCCGCGTCGCGCAGGTCGGCGCCCACGAGCGAGGCGTTGCGCAAATCGGCCTTGAACAGCGTGGCCCCGTGCAGGTCGATCGGACCGCCATGCATGGGGCCGAACTGCTTTTGACCAATGCTGGGTTCGATTTTGCGAAGGTCTGGTTTTATATCCGGATTGGCGGCGCGCCATTCATTCCACGCCTTCGCCCCTCGGCAAAAAATTTCAAAATGCGCTGCCTCCGCCACGTCTCCCTCGTTAGCGGTGTTTCCTTCCCTTTACAGATACCGCGATTTTAACCTCCCGTGATCCAATTTTTCACTATGCAATCGCGTAATCCATCGGCGATGCATTTCAGTGACAGGCATTTCCGCGCGGCCTGCTATTTTCTAGCGTTGCCCCGTAACGTGAGACGGCACCACGGCGAATTCATGCAAGAGCGTGTTGAAATGGCGGAAGAACGCTGGCGGACGCTGCTTCTGGCCGCCCGCGCGGGTGATGGCGCCGCCTACAGGACCCTGTTGAGCGAACTGGCGCGGCACATTCGAAACATCGCCCGCCGAGCGTCGGTGAGCGCGCATCTCAGCGCCGCCGATCTGGAGGATATTGTGCAGGAAACCCTGCTGGCCGTGCATCTGAAACAGCACACCTGGAACGCGGACGAGCCGTTCGGCCCCTGGGTTCGGGCGATCACGCGGTATAAATCCATCGATGTGATCCGGCGCCGGGGCGGACGCACTCATCTGCCGATCGAGGATTACGCGGACAGTCTGCCGGCGGAGACTGCCGAGGCGCAATTGCCCGCCCGCGACATCATCCGCATGGCGGAGACGCTGGGCGAGAAACCGCGATCCATCGTGCTCGCCATGTTCGTGGACGGATTGAGCACCGGCGAGATCGCCCAGAAGTTTTCGATGACCGAGGGGGCGGTGCGCGTGGCCGTGCATCGCGCCCTGAGCGCCCTTTCACGGCGCTTCGGCGGCAAGGATTGACATGCGGACGGACGATCTCATCGACGCGCTGGCCCGGCAGGGGCGACCGCCCGAACCAAGCGTCGGCCGCGTTTTGCGCGTGGCGCAGGCGTTTGGCTTCGCGGCGTCGGCCATGCTGTTCATGGCCATCCTCGGTCCGCGGGCTGACGGCGTGGATGCGCTCTTTCGAGGATGGTACGGGCTGAAGCTTGTTTTGGTCGGCGGGCTGGCGGCGGCGGCGTTTCCAGTCGCCGAGGCGCTGGCGCGACCTGGAGCTCGTCCGCCGGCCGTCGGGTTGATGGTCGTCGCGGCGGCTCTTGTCCTCGCAGCAGCGGTGGATATCGCGCTGCTCGGAGCGGACGGCGCCGCCAGCCGCCTCCTGGGCCGGAACGGCCTGCACTGCATGTCGCTCGTGCCGCTGTTGGCGGCGGCTCCGTTCGCCGCGGCGTTGATTGCGTTGAGACGCGGCGCGCCCACGAGGCCGGGCCTTGCGGGCGCGGCGGCGGGTTTGTTGAGCGGGGCGCTCGGCGCGCTGCTCTATGGCGTGTTCTGCCCCGACGACTCTCCGCTGTTCGTCGCGTTCTGGTACACGCTCGCCATCGGGCTTGTGACGGCGCTCGGCGTCCTCGCGGGGCGCCTGTTCCTGCGTTGGTGAGCGCTTAAAGTTCAGCAAGCGCGAGGCGTGTGTGCGGCGCGAGCTCCGGCCCAGCCGCCGCCAGATCGGCTTTCAGCCGCTGGAGGCCGTCCCAGTCGTCGACGTCGAACCATGGCGGCGCAAGGCTCACGCGCAGGCCGGCCTCGGCAGCGCGTTCGAGGCTTTCCTCCAGCACGCGCGCCGTGCTCCAGCGAACGCCCGTGAACACCTCGGCGCGCGCCAATTTCAAACCGATGAGGTAGTAGCCGCCATCCTCCGACGGGCCGAACACACAGTCGACATCCGGCGATGCGAGCCTTGCTGTGGCGTCGCTGACCAGAGCGGCGGGCAAGGTCGGCAGGTCTGCGCCGATGAGCAGCGCGGCGGGCGCGCCCGCGCCGAGAAGACGCTTGATGGCCGCCAGCATCGCCGCGCCCAGTTCGTCGCCGCCGACCGCGCGCAATGGGATGGAGGCGGGAATAAGGGCCCGCATCTGTGCGACCGCATCGGCGTCCGCCGGCTTGTGGAACGCGGTCACATCCGCGGCGCCGCGAGCCTGAAGGCCGCCGAGCGTCTCGGCCACATCCGCCAGAAAGGCGCCCGAGAGGCGTGCGGCGGCCTCGGCCCCGATGCTAGCGGCGAGGCGCGTTTTGCTCACTCCCGCGCGCGGCGGTTTGCACATGAGGCCGATGGCGGGCTTCACGTGCGGTCGGACGCGCCTTTTGCCTCCCGCGACGCGCCGCAACTGCCGCCGCCCAAAACGCAGAACGTCGCGCAATATTTGTGGGCGAGGGGAACGAGGCGATTGGCCTCGGCGAGGGTCGCGCCCAGTTCGAAGCGCTCGTCGTAGGGAAGCAGGGTGCAGGCGAGCACGGAGGCCTCAGCGCCCTTGCGTTTCACGACCATGCGCGAGGTCGCGCACATCAGGTCGTCCGGGGATTTGTGGAGAATACCCCAGCACGCCTCGCTGATTTCCGGCGGGTCGGCGAGGGGCGTCATCTCAGGCAACAGCACGAGCGCTTGCGGATCGGCGCAGTCGATGCGGACGCCGCGTTCGCCGAACAGGCCGGCGTAGCCATCGCGCAGGGCCGCCTCGTCATCCCCCGCGAGGAATCGTCCGGCGACCTCGACGGTCGCCCCAACGCTCACCAGCCAGCGCAGGCCATCCAACGTCTTGGCGAACGAGCCCGCTCCACGCTCGGCGTCGTGCACGGCCTCGCGCCAATCGTCGAGGGAGACGCGGAAGCGCGCAGCCGGGCCGTAGCGGGCGACGACGCCGGCGATGGCGTCGCGCTTCAGCGCCATGGGCTTCATGGCGTTCGTGAGCGTGAGCGTCTGGTGGCCGCGATCTAGCGTGTGCGCGAGGATGGCCGGGAACTCCGGGTTCATGAACGGCTCGCCGCCCGTGAAGCCGATGAGCTTGACGGGGAGCGCGTCGCGTTCGATCTCGTCCAAGAAGCGCCGCACCTCCTCAAGCGAGAGATAGGCCAGGCGGTCGTTGCGGGGGGAGCTTTCAATGTAACAGTTCACGCAGGTGATGTTGCACAGCGTTCCAGTGTTGAACCACAGCGTCTCCAGGCGCGAGAACGGGACCACGGCGCGCCGCTCGCCCTTCGCGGTGAGAACCAGATCGTCAAATTTCCGCAAAATGGGCGCTCCAGATGAGATTTCGCCGCCCCATCGGCGACGGGAGGGGGTTCGCAAGCCGAACTCGGCGCGTTACATCGAAAGGCGGGCATTGCGCAGACCGGAAGTTTAATCGGTTTTAAGCGATATGACGTTCTATTTTTCGGGCTGCGACGCGATAGTGTGCAACGCGACAATGGAGGCGAACCATGGCCAACAGATTTGAAGCCTACGCCCATCTGGCGGGGCAGACCTTCCGGGCGGGATATTACGCCGCCGTGACGCGGGCGATGGCCGCCGCCGCGAAACGCGCGGGCGCGGCGCCTGAGCCGTTCACGCCCGCCCGTCCCACGCCGCGCGAGATGGAGCTTTTCCGCGACGTGCTGCGCCTCCAGCGCCGCGACGCCGACAATGTGCTGAACGGCGTTTATCCGCCCCCGCGCGACGACGCTCCCTTGCTGGAGCATATCGACGCTCTGCGCCGCATGTTCGCCGATCTGCCGCGCTCCAGCGAGCGCCGTAAGGAGGGCCGCGCCGAGGAGGCCGCCAGCCTCCCGCAAGCTGAGGGGCTGCCGGAGTACTACGCCCGCAATTTCCATTATCAGACCGATGGTTATCTGAGCGCGGACTCGGCCAAGCTGTACGACCTGCAGGTCGAAACCCTGTTTCTCGGTTCGGGCGGGGCCATGCGGCGCCAGGCGCTCCCGGCCATTGCGGAATTTGTGCGCGGACGAGACCAGCGCGATCTCGTGCTCCTCGACGTCGCGTGCGGCACGGGTCGTTTTCTCGGGCAGCTTTCCGCGGCGTTCCCGGCCATGCCCATGACGGGCGTCGATCTCTCGGCCGCTTATGTCGCGGAGGCGAGCGAGCATTTGGCGGAGCGGCGTGGCGTCAGGCTCATGCAAGGCAACGCGGAGGCGCTCTCGATCGCGGACGCGAGCCAGGACATCGTCACATGCGTCTTCCTGTATCACGAACTGCCCAACGCCGTGCGCCGCACCGTGACGGCCGAGATCGCCCGGGTGCTGAAGCCCGGCGGGCTTTTTATGTTCGTCGACTCGCTGCAATGGGGCGACCGGCCCGACTATGACGGCCTGCTCGAGGGCTTCCCGGTGCGCTTCCACGAGCCGTATTACGAGGAGTATTTGAGCGACGATCTGGCCGCCATGTTTGCGGCCGCCGGGCTGCAACCGGTTGAAACGTCCACCGCGTTTCTGTCCAAAATCATCGCCAGCCGCAAAACTCCGGCCGTGCAGGCCGACGCGTGACCGGCCTTTATATCGCCCTCTCGGCTGTCGCCGGCGCGCTGCTGCCGCTGCAGGCGCTTATCAACGCCCGCATCGGCGGCGCCCTTAACGGGGCCATGATGGGCGCGCTGGTCAATTTTGTGGTGGGCACCGTGGCGCTGTCCGTGGTGCTGATCCTGATCCGCTTCCCTCACCCGTCCGCGACGCAGATCGCGTCCGCGCCGTGGTGGGCGTGGCTCGGCGGCTTGATGGGCGCGTTTTTCGTGCTCACCGGCACGCTGGCGGTGCAAACGCTCGGCGCGGCGGGGTTTTCGGCGGTGGTCATCGCCGGGCAGCTCATGAGCGCAGTGTTGCTCGACCATTTCGGTTTTCTCGGCCCAACGCAAAGTCTGAGTTTGTCGCGCGCGGTCGGGGTTGTATGTTTGTTGCTGGGCGTTTTTCTGATTTTAAAGCCGGTGAAACTGTAGTTTTGTGCAAGCGGGCTTTTTGACCGGAGAACGTTATGGCCGAAAGTAGGATAACGCAGCCGGTGCTGTTTTATTTTCCTGGCAATATGCTTTTACGCAATGCCGGATCTCAATCTCGCGCTCGCTGGTTCCTGGAGTTTCTGATCGAAAATTTTGATGACGTCACGGTTTACAGCCATTTCAACAATTACGCTTGGCCATGGACTGAGGGTCACGTCGCTCAGTTTGCGAAAGAATATCCGTCTGTGCAACTCATTCTCGAAACCGAAACGAGGACGACGGAATACATAAAAAGATCGAAAAATCTTCTTATTCCATTTTTTCCAAGCATGAGCCCAAAAATACTGAACATGAACGCCCCGTGGAAAGGACAAAAGCTGGCGAGATACTTTTCACAAAAACCGGATGCGGTCGTTTTTTGCAGCTTTGTGGACGGCTTGACGCAACTGGGCAACCTGCATGGAAGGCCCTATTACATCGACACTCACGATATAAAATTTTCCCATCACATCAAATTAAGGAAGAAAAAAGCTTCCGATTTGGATGTAATTCGTAAGTTTCGCGGTGAAGTGGCTTTGTTAAATAACGCCGAGGGCGTGATCGCCATCTCGCCGAGCGAGGCTTTGATATTTCATGCGATATTGTCGAACGAGAAAATATACTACGTCCCGCTACTGCCCCATGCGAAAAGCCTAAACAAAGGCGTTTATGAGTACGATATCCTGTTTATCGGCTCCAGCGTCCAGTTGAACGTCGAGGGCATTTGCGGCTTCGTCGAGCGGGAAAGCAACTGGCTGCACAAATACAAAATTGCCCTGGGCGGGCCGCTTTGCGCCACGCCGGAGGTGCGAAACCTTGCCGAACGTCACAGCAATATCACCCTTCTGGGCTATGTCGAGAACTTGGAGGACGCTTACAGGCTCTCGAAAACAACGGTGTCGCCGTTGGAGGGAAGCGGCTTAAAGATAAAAATCGTCGACTCTCTCGCAATGAATACGCCGGTCTTTGCATCGCGTCAGTCGTTTGACGGCCTCAAGCCCGGCTATGAGGACTGCGTGTTCCCGATCAATCGGGACATCATCGAGTTTATTCTGAACGACGGCGGCGCGCTCGCTCGGGCCGAAGACAGCGCCCGCAAATATTACGAAATATGGCGCAAAAGCGGAGACGAGCAGAAACTGCTAGAGCGATTGCGCGCCGCGTAATCAACGGAACAGGAACGGGCCGAAAAACAGCGCCGTCTCCGTCGCGACGCCGCCGAAGACGATTAGAAAAACCCACAACATCATCTTGCGAAAGGCGCGCCCTGCCCCGCCGCCCACCCGAACCTCGACGATCTGGTCGGGCGTCACCATGTCGCCGGCGATGCCGTTGTCGTCGATCGCGCGCAGATAGGCGATGATCTGAAGCCGCTTCTTGCCGGAGGCGGTTGGCGTCGCTGTCCATCGCCAGCGGCCGAAGCGCTCCGAGTCGAGAAAACTCGGACGGTCGAAAATCCATTGCGTCTCGCGCGCCTGGGTTTCGATGATGAAGCCGCCGTCCGGCGCGCGCAGCAGCACGGTCATCGCTTTGGTGATGATCACGTCGTGGGCGTCGGGCGCTTGCGGGCCTTGCAACGTGTTGAACAAGGCGGCCGCCTCCTCACGGCTCATGCGGATGTCGATCTGAACCGGCGCGCCTTTTTTCATGCGCCGCGGTATGGCGTCGGCGAGCTTTCCGCCGGACTTGGCCACCACAAGCGCGCGTCCGGCGCCAGGCGCCGGCGAGTTTGCGATGGGCGGCTCAGGGCGTGGCGCGGGTTCCGCCTGGACGGCGCCAAGAGCGGCGCTCAACGATTTGTCGGAGCGTGCGGTCGGCTTGCGCGTGCGATCGTGGGGCAGGCGCTGCGACGGTTCCATCCGCCCGTCGCGCTCGGGTTCGGGCCGCCGGGGCGCGAACTCGCTTAAGCGGAACTCGCGCGGCTCGGCCCGGCGAGCGCCAGCTTGATCGTCGGCGGAGGCGCGCGTGGCGGCCAACATGTCCTCGAGGCCGCCGTGGCTCGGCGCGCGGGCTGGGGTAGGCTCGCGGCGCTCGCGTTTTGCGTTCGACCGGTTGGCGTAAATCCAGCCCATCGCCTGATTGAAGCCGAGGCCGTATTGCCGCAGAAGCCCGGCGGCGACGCTGTCGGCCTCAGCGGTCAGCGCGGCGATGACGAAGGCGCCGTCCGCAACGCTGTAAGGCGATTTGGCCGCGTCGGCGGCCGCCGTCTGCAAGATGCGGTCGAGCTTGTAGCTCGGGCGGATTTCGGCGCTGCCGGGCGCATAAAGCGCAGTGAGGAAACGGTTCACCACATCGGTTGCGCGCGCCTTCAGGTGATCCACGTCGGCGTTGACGCTGCGCAGCACGGCCACGGCGTCCTGGTCGTCGGTCAGCGCCAGCAGCAGATGCTCCAGCGTCACATAACGGTGGGAGCGCGCCTGCGCGCAGGCGGCCGCGCGCCGGAGCGTCATGGTGAGAGCGGCGGACTGCGGCGCGGCGGCCGTTAACGCGGAACCGTCATTCATCGGCGCACCCGTGACTCGAAAACGCGTTGTAAAAATGTCGACTTACGCAATACGCATAATTGTATTCAAAATGTGGAGCGAAACGAAGGCGGCCCGACGCCGCGTTTTTCACGGCTGTCGCGCGATCCGACTGGAACCAGGGGCCAAGGGCAGGCATAAATGGCGCGGCTCAACAGGACGATGGACACGCCATGACCGAACCCGAACAGGATGCAAGCGCCCCTGTCGCGCCTTTGAGGCATGCGGAGATTTTGGCGGAGGCGCTGCCCTTCATGCAGCGCTACGACCGAGAGATCGTCGTGGTGAAGTACGGCGGCCACGCCATGGGGAACGCGCAGCTTTCAGAGGATTTTGCGCAGGACATCGTGCTGCTGGAGCAGTCGGGCGTGAAGCCCATCGTCGTGCATGGCGGCGGCCCGCAGATCGGCGCGATGCTCGACAAGCTGCAGATCAAGAGCGAGTTCGCGGACGGTCTGCGCATCACCGACGGCCCGACGGTGGAAGTGGTCGAGATGGTGCTCGCTGGGTCGATCAACAAACAGATCGTCGCCGAGATCAACCGCATGGGCGGCAAGGCGTGCGGCATCTGCGGCAAGGACGGCAACCTGATGATCGCGCGCAAACTGGAGCGCACGGTGCGCGACCCGTCCTCCCATATCGAGCGCGCCATCGACCTCGGATTCGTCGGCGACCCGGAGACTGTGAACCCGCACATCCTCGATGTCATCACTGCGGGCGACATGATCCCCGTGGTAGCGCCGCTCGGCCTCTCGCGCGACGGCGTGACCTACAACATCAACGCCGACACCTTCGCCGCCGCCATCGCCTGCGCCATGAAGGCGAAGCGCCTTTTGCTGCTCACCGACGTGCCGGGCGTCCTCGACAGGAACAAGAAGCTCATCGACCGCCTCACGATCGCGCAGGCGCGCGCGCTCATCGCCGACGGCACGATCTCAGGCGGAATGATCCCGAAGGTGGAAAGCTGCATAGAGGTGGTGGAGGCGGGCGTCGAGGGCGTCGTTATCATCGACGGGCGCGTTCCGCATTGCGTGCTGTTGGAGCTGTTCACCCAGCACGGCGCCGGCACGCTGATCGTAAAGGAGTAGGATGACGGAGCGATTTGCGGGCGGCGATCTGACAGCCTTCGAGCGCGTCAACGAGTGGGTGTTCGACCTCGACAACACGCTCTATCCGGCGGACTCAAACCTGTTCGCGCAGGTCGACCAACGCATGGGCGGCTTCATCGCGGAGTTCCTGGGCGTGCCGTTCGAGCAAGCGCGCCGGGTGCAAAAGGATTATTACTACCGCTACGGCACGACGCTCTCCGGCCTGATGCACGAGCATAAAGTGCCGCCTGAGGCGTTCATGGATTACGTGCACGACATCGACCTGTCGCCGATCTCGGCCGCGCCGGAGCTCGCCGCCGCGATCGAGGCGCTGCCCGGGCGCAAGTTCATCTTCACCAACGGCTCGGTCGCCCACGCCACGCGGGTATGCGACAAGCTCGGCCTGACCCACCTGTTCGACGGCGTGTTCGATATCCAGGCGTCGGGCTACGTGCCCAAGCCGAAGCTGGAATGCTACAACGCCTTTCTCGAAGCGCACGGCGTGCATCCGCGCCAGGCGGCGATGTTCGAGGATTTGCCCCACAACCTCGAGGCGCCGCACGCGCTCGGCATGGCGACGGTGCTGGTGCGCTCCTCCTTCCACGATCACCCGTCGCAGCGCGCCATCGATGCCTGGGATTTCCTCCCCGCGCACATCCACCATTACACGGAGGATCTGGCGGCGTTCGTTTCGGCGGTGAACGCGCATCTCGCGAGCCGCAGTTGACAAGGCGCCGCACGCCCCGCAGAAGTGCTCGCGACAGAAAATGGGGAAGAGTATGTCCGGCAACCTGCAAACCGTGATCGAGGCGGCGTTCGAAGCGCGCGACGGCGTCAATTTCCAAACGCGGGGCGAGGTGCGCGACGCGGTCGAAACCGCGCTCAGTCTGCTCGACAAAGGCGAGGCCCGCGTGGCGGAGAAGCAGGGTGGCGACTGGGTTGTGCATCAATGGCTGAAAAAGGCCGTTCTCCTGTCCTTCCGCCTGAACGACAACATGATCATGGGCGGCGATCCGCAACCATGGCCGTGGTGGGACAAGGTGCAGGTCAAGTTTCAAGGGTGGGGCGAGGCGGAGTTCCGCGCCGCCGGCTTCCGCGCGGTGCCGGGCTGCGTCGTGCGCCGCTCGGCCTACATCGCGCCGGGCGTCATCTTGATGCCGAGCTTCGTCAACCTCGGCGCTTATGTCGACACCGGCACGATGGTCGACACCTGGGCGACGGTCGGTTCCTGCGCGCAAATTGGCAAAAACTGTCATCTCTCCGGCGGGGTCGGCATCGGCGGCGTGCTGGAGCCGCTGCAGGCCAACCCGACCATCATCGAGGACAACTGCTTCATCGGCGCGCGCTCGGAAGTGGTCGAGGGCGTCATCGTCGGCGAAGGCTCGGTGATTTCGATGGGCGTATTCATCGGCGCCTCGACCAAGATCGTGGACCGCGAGACGGGCGAGACGCATATGGGCCGCGTGCCGCCTTACTCCGTCGTCGTCGCGGGCGCGATGCCTGGCAAGCCGCTGCCCTCCGGCGAGCCGGGGCCGTCGCTTTATTGCGCCGTGATCGTCAAGCGCGTAGACGAGAAGACGCGGGCGAAGACCTCCATCAACGACCTGCTCCGGGATTGATCATGGTGGCGGCGCCTGCGGAGAGCTTCAACAACCGCAAGGACGTGCTGAACCTGCTGTTCGGCTTTCGCGGCCGCATCGACCGGCAATGGTGGTGGCTCGCCTCCATCTCCATCATCGCGCTGCAACTCGCGCTCGGCGATCCGGCCGGCAACTACCGCTCGCCGGACGCAACCGACTTGAGTTTCTGGCCCAGCCTCATCGACGATATTGTCGCCACGTCGCTCAATTGGTTCAATTGGGCGCTGTTCTGGCCCGTGGTCGCACTCGATGTGAAGCGCTGGCACGATCTCGGCGCGCCGGGCATCATGGCCGTTTTGACGCAAGGCTATCAGCCCGCGGCGTGGCTTGTCGGCGGGCTGGGTCTCGGCGGCCTCGGCGAAACCGTCAATGCCGCCGACGCTGCTGTCCTAACCCTTTTGGGAACCAACCTTTTCGCGACGCTTTACATTGCGCTCGCGCCGGGCCAACGCGGCGCGAACGCCTACGGGCTGGGTTGAGGAGGCGCTGATGGATTGGATTGCGCGGACGTATTTCTCGTTCGACGGGCGCATCGGGCGCGGGCATTGGTGGGCGGCGTGGGTCCTCCTGCTGGCCGTCGAGGTCGCGTTCAACGCCGTCATCAGCCCCTTGATGGGCGACGACATCCCATTCCCCGACGGCTCGTGGTCGAGCATCGTCGATATGGCGGCGGATAAATCCGGCGCGCTGACCGCGCTGATTTTTCTGTATCCAAACCTGGCGATGAACGTGAAGCGGCTGCACGACCGCAACCTGTCCGGCTGGTATACGCTTGTGTTCATCATCCCGTTCGTCGCCGCGACCGCAATCTCGGCGGTTGCGGATCGCGCCGCCCCGACGCCGTTCGAGGGGTGGGTGACGCTGATCAGCGGGTTCGCCGCGCTGTGGTTCCTCGCCAATCTCGGCGTGCTGCCCGGAACCCAGGGCGCAAACCGCTACGGCGTCATGCCCACCACAAAATAATCATGGTTGCGCAATAGGTTGCATCTCCAGGCGGTAGCGTGACCGCCCCATGACGGAGGCCGCTATGCTGTTGCACCACCAGACCTTGGATGAACGCGCCATCATCAAAACGCTGGCGGAGCTGCGCAACCGCGTGGCTGAGCGTTTTCCAACCCGCGGCCTCACCCAGACCGTCACCCATCTGCACGGCATGGCGCGCGCGACGGCGGACGAGGCCAAGGGGCTGCGCCGGCCGAACTGGACGCTCAGACTGATTGCAGGGCTCACCATCGCCGCCGGCTTGTTCGCCTTCGCCAAGCTCGTCACGCTCTACCGCGTGGCCCTCGGCGGCGAGGTGAACCTGACCGAATTCGCGCAAGGGCTGGAGGCGGCGCTCAACATCATTCTCATCTGCGCGCTCATCATCGCCTTCTTTCTCCGGCTGGAGAACCGCCACAAACGCCGCGTCGCGCTGGAAGGGCTGCACCGGCTGCGCGCCATCGCCCACGTCATCGACATGCATCAGCTCACGAAAGACCCCATCTCAATCCTCGGCAAACCCACCGGATCGTCGCCGCGACGCGACCTGAGCCGAGAGCAGTTGCTCCGCTATCTCGACTACTGCACCGAGATGCTCTCGCTCACCAGCAAGCTCGGCGCGCTTTATGCGCAACACTTTCCCGATCAAGTGGTGGTCGGGGCGGTGAACGACGTTGAGGAGTTGACGACGAGCCTGAGCCGAAAGATATGGCAGAAGATCGCGATGGTGCAGGCGGAGGCGCCCGACCCCGCGCCCCAACTGTGACCCCAATGGACGCAAACGCCAACGCCGTCAGCATCCTGCAATCGCTCATCCGCTGCCCGAGCGTGACGCCGCACGAGGGCGGCGCGCTGGATTATCTTCAAAATCTTCTGGCGGCCGCGGGCTTTCGGTGCTGGCGGCTGCCCTTCTCGGAGGCCGGAACTCCGGACGTGGACAACCTGTTCGCCATGATCGGGGACGGTGCGCCGCATCTGTGCTTCGCCGGGCATACGGATGTGGTGCCGCCGGGCGACGAGGCCGCGTGGACATATCCGCCGTTTGGCGGCGAGATTCACGACGGCGCTGTGTGGGGGCGCGGCGCGGCCGACATGAAGGGCGGCGTTGCGTGCTTTCTCGCGGCGGCGCTCGGTTTCCTGCGCAAGGGCGAGCTAAAGCGCGGCGCCATCAGCTTTCTCATCACCGGCGATGAGGAAGGCCCCGCCGTGAACGGCACAAAAAAGGTGCTGGAGTGGATGACGGCGAATGGCCACCGCCCGGATCATTGCTTGCTCGGCGAGCCGTCTAACGCGCATGAGATCGGCGAGGCGATCAAGATCGGGCGTCGCGGCTCCTTCTGCGCGACGCTGACCGTGCACGGCGTGCAGGGGCATGTCGCCTATCCGGAGTTCTTCGCCAATCCGCTCACCGGCCTCATCGCGGCGTTGGCCGCCTTGAAGGCCGAGCCAGTGGACGCGGGCAGCGAGCATTTCGCGCCCTCAAACTTCGAGGTCACGTCCATCGACACCGGCAACCCGGCGGTGAACGTTGTCCCCGCGCGGGCCGTCGCCAAGCTCAACATCCGCTTCAACGACCTGCAAACTCGGGAGACGATGACCGCCTGGATGCGCGAGCGCATCGCGCCCGCGCTCGGCCCTGGCCTGCGCTACGACCTCGAACCCACGAATTTCGCCGACAACTTTTATACCGAGCCGGGGCCGTGGGTGACGATGCTGGTGGACGCTGTGCGGCAGCAAACCGGCCGAACGCCGGAGCTATCAACCCATGGCGGCGCCTCAGACGGGCGCTTCATCAAGGATTTCATGCCCGTGGTCGAGTTTGGCCTGTGCAACGCCACCATCCATAAGGTCGACGAACGCGCGCCCCTCGAAGACCTGCGGCGCGTCACCGCCATCTACCGGCGTTTTCTCGAGCGTTACTTCACGCAAGCGCCCGGCGCATAAGGCTTACAAAGCCGATTAAGCGTCTTGCATTGTCCATATTGCTCCGGTTTATAGCCCACAGGACGACGACGCGGCCGGCGCGTGAGAACGCGGCTCAAGGCGGGACAAGCGGAGGGATTATGGGCGAGCGCATGATGAGAGCGGGTTGTGGGACTTGGATCGCTGCGGTTGGCGCGGCGTTGATCGCAGTGGCGGCGTCGGCGTCGCCCGCCATCTCCCAAGGCTCCCAGCACGGCAAGACCACGCCCCCGGCGCCAGCGGCTGAACCCGCGCCGCCCCCCGCCGCTGCGCCAACCGCGCCCGCCCCTGCCCCGGCGGCGGCCCCGGCGCCCGCGGAACCAAAATCGCCCAACCCCGTCGGCGCCGGCTGGGACGCCAAGACGCAGCCCGCGACGCCTCAGGAAAGCGCCCAGCTCGCGAGCGACGCCGTCGCCGTCGTGAACGCCATCAGTGCGTATTTCAACAACACCTCGAGCATGCAGGGCCAGTTCGTGCAGACCGACGCCGACAACACGCAAAAGCGCGGCCGGTTTTACTTCGAGCGGCCGGGCAAAGTGCGCTTTGACTACTCGACCCCGAGCAAGCAGAAGATCATCTCGGACGGCAAATATCTGGCGATCGAGGATCACGATCTGAAAACCTCTGACCGTTATCCGTTGGATTCGACCCCGTTCCGATTGCTGCTGGCGCCGGACGTGAACTTCCTCCGCGACGCGCGCATCATATCGCTCGACGAAGGCCCGGACGTGACGATCCTGACGCTGGAGGATAAATCCACCGACGCCGCCGGCCAGATCCGGCTGTTTTTCACGAAACCCGGGTTGGTCCTCAAAGAATGGCTGATCACGGACGCTCAAGGCCTGACCACTAAGATCGAGCTGCAAAATCTGGAGCTGAACAAAACCGTGTCGGCGGATTTGTTCAAATTTTCGGATATCGGTCTGCCGAACTTTAGAAATTAATTGGCCAGCGCTTGCGCTTTTGTAGAGGAACGCATCTCAAACGCCTGAAATTGCGATAAAAACAGCGCTTCTCCAGGTGATTTGCCACATGTCAAGAGCGCTTTATCTTCTGTTTGCATTTTGGGTTAAGCCTGTGGTATAAAAGCGTATGTACTGTGAAGCGGGCGTCGTCAGTCACCGTCGGTAGTGCCCCCCCGTCTAACCGAGGACGCGCCCGCAAGCACCGGCTTCCCTCCCGGTGCAACGCGTGTACAGTGTCGAGCGCCCAACCTTTCGCCGGGGTTGGGCGCTTTTTTATGCGCGCGCGGACCCACCCATGCCATTTCGCATCGCCGCCTGGAACATCAACTCCGTGCGCCTGCGCGCCGGATTGGCGCAGCGGCTGATCGAGGAGCGCGCCCCCGACGTCCTCTGCCTGCAGGAGATCAAATGCCGCAACGAGGACTTTCCTCACGAAGCCTTCGCCGCGTTCTACCCGCACATGGAGGTGAACGGCCAGGCGGGTTATCATGGCCTTGCAACCCTGTCCAAAGCGCCGTTGCGGCGGCTGCCCTCGCAGAGCTTTTGCGGCACGGAGGATTGCCGTCACCTGGCTGTTGAGGCGCAGATCGGCGATCACGCGATCGTGCTGCACAATATGTACATCCCGTCCGGCGGCGACGATCCGAACCCGGAGACGAACGCAAAATTCCGGCAAAAACTCATCTTTCTGCACAATGTCGCCGCCTGGTTCGCCGAAGACGCCAACCGCGCGCCGCTGATGGCCATGCTTGGCGATTTCAACGTGGCTCCGCTTGAGAACGACGTGTGGTCGCATAAACAGATGTTGAATGTGGTCAGCCACACGCCCGTGGAGATGTCTGCGCTTGAGCGACTGCGCGACGCCGGGCGGTGGATCGACCCGTTTCGCGAACGCATTCCGCCGAGCGAGAAGCTCTACTCTTGGTGGAGCTATCGCGCGCGAGACTGGCGAGCGTCCAACCGGGGGCGCAGGCTCGACCATATCTGGGTGACCGGGCCGCTCGCGCGCCGGGTGACTGCGGTGGAGATTTTGAGCGAAGCGCGTGGCTGGCCGCAACCGTCTGACCACGTCCCCGTGATCCTCGACCTGGATATCGCTTAAACGGGGATGCGGATATGTGCCTTCAGGCCGCCCATGGCGCTCTCGCCGAGGGTGATGTCGCCGCCATGGCCGCGCACGATGTCGCGCACGATGGCGAGGCCGAGGCCGGTGCTTTTCACATTCTGATTGCGTGAGCCGTCCAAGCTGTGAAACGGGCGGAACACCTCCTCCCGCTTGTCCTCCGGGATGCCGGGGCCGTTGTCTTCGATTGTCAGCGTGAACCAGCGGCGGGTTTTGACCGCCTTCACGGAGATTGTGTCGGCGAAACGGCCCGCATTGACGACGAGGTTGGTCACCGCCCGCTTCATGGCGTTGCGCCGCAAGGGCATGATGAGCGGATCGTCGCGCACCTCGATGGTGAACACCTTGCCCGGTGGGGCGGCGGCGCGCACCTCCTCCAGCAGGCGCTTGATGTTAATGCGCTTGACCTTTTCGCCGCTGTCGCCGCGCGCGAACGCGAGATAGTCCTCCAGCATCTGCTGCATCTCGTCCACGTCGGCGCGCATGGGGTCGGCGTCGCGGGCGGGCATCATGGCCAGTTGCAGACGGAACCGCGTGAGGATCGTCCGCAGGTCGTGGCTGACGCCGGCGAGCATAGTGGTGCGCTGCTCGACGTGCCGTTCGATGCGGTCGCGCATGTCAAGGAACGCCTGCGCCGCTTGCCGCACCTCGCGCGCGCCGCGGATGCGGAAATCGGCCGGGGCGGGGCGTCCGCGCCCGAACCTGTCCGCCGCCTCCGCCAGCGCCAGGATCGGTTTGATTTGATTGCGCAGGAAAAGCACCGCGATGCCGAGCAGGATGAACGACGACACGCCCATCCACACGAGGAAGATATGCGAGTTGGACGCATAAGTCTGGTTGCGCGGCACCAGCACCTTCAGCAGGGCGTTCTCCAGCCGGATGCGGATCTCCACATGCTTGGAGCCGCCGAGCGTATCCAGCCAGAACGGGCGGCCAATGCGCTTCTGGATTTCCTGGGAGAGGGTTGTGTCCAGCAGTCCAAAGAACTGCGGCGCCTTTGCGTCCGGCAAATCCTCCGGCGGCAGCACCTGGACGACCAGATTGAGATGCTGGCGGGCGAGCGAGATCAACGTTTCGTGCTGCGAGGGCGGGAGCGACTCCAGCCCATCGGCGAGCATGGCGATGTCCTGCGTCGTAGCGATCGACAGGCGCCGGGTCACGGACTCCCAATGGCGCTCCAGGAACACGAATGCGAGGATCGACTGCAGGAGAACGATCGGCAGAATGATGATGAGCAGCGCGCGGACATACAGCCCTTTCGGCGCGATGCGCGCGACCGCGTGTTGCGCCAGCCGAAACGCATGGCGGACCCGGCGCGGGATGGACGCGGGCTTCGATCGCTGTGCGTCTGTGGAGGCGATGGTCATCACTCAGTGTAGAGCACGTAACCGCGGCCCCGGACGGTTTGCAGATACACGGGATTGCTCGGATCGGTTTCTATCTTCTGGCGCAGCCGGTTGATCTGAACGTCGACGGCGCGGTCGCTCTCGGCCTCGCCGCCGCCCGACAGCTCCTCGCGCGAGATCGCCACGCCCGGATTCATGGCGAACTGGCGCAGCAGATCGCGCTCGCGCTCGGTGAGCTTGATGGTCTCGTCGCCGCGTTTCAACTCGCCGCGCTTGACGTTGAGCACGAACGGCCCGATGCGCACCTCTTCGGCGTCGGCTTGCGGCGTTCGGCGCTTCAGGATGTTGTTGAGGCGGATCAGCAGCTCCTTCGGCTCGAACGGCTTCGGCATATAATCGTCCACGCCGATTTCGAGGCCTTTCAGGCGGTTCTCCGGTTCCGACCTCGCGGTGAGCATGAGAATAGGCACGGGCGAGTCCGCGCGCAGGGACTGCGCGAGCGACAGGCCGGACTCGCCTGGCATCATCACATCCAGAATGATGAGATCGTAGCTGAGGCCGCGTAAATTCGCGCGGGCGGCCCCGGCGTCGGCCGCCGTGCTGACGCGATAGCCGTTGTCCGTCAGATAGCGGGCGAGAAGGTCTCGGATGCGCTGGTCGTCGTCCACGATCAAGATGTGGGCGGCGTTATCCGATAGGGCCGGTTTCGTGTCCATGCGTCAGGGGCCTCGTGGCTGTCCGCGCCCGCCGCGTTAAGGCTTTGCGTCAAGGCGCGCTGAAGACTGTAGGCGTCCTCCTCGGCTGATACCATTTGCGCCAAGAACAGAGCAACACTCTCGGCGCCGCGCGGCCCCACCGCATCTAGCCCCTGCCGCAACCGGTCGGCTTGGGCGGCGGCGAGACGCGCGGCGAGCGCTTGGCCGGAGGCGGTGGCGAACAGCAGGCGCTCGCGGCGGTCGATCTCTCCCGGCCGCTGCACGATATAGCCATGGTGAATGAGCTGGCGCAGGACGCGGCCGAGGCTCTGCTTGGTGATTTTCAAGATACGCAACAGTTCGGCGACCTTGAGGCCTGGTCGCCGCGCGACGAAATGCAGGACGCGGTGATGCGCCCGTCCGTAACCGATCTCGGCCAGCACGGCGTCCGCCTCGCCGGTGAAATCGCGGTAGGCGAAAAACAGCAGTTCGGCCAGGCCCAGCAACGGGTCGGGCGCGCGCCATTCCGACTGCGCGCGCTCTGGCGCCGGTACGCGAAGGGCCGCGCCGCTGTGGCGATGTTTTATGTCAGCCATGTTGACATATTTTCACTGCGTCAATAAAACGACAACACTTATTTTCGCGACGAAAGGCGCTGACGCGGCGGCCGTTCATCAGCATAGCGTTAGAGAAAATCTCCGGGCTTGGCCAGTCCAAGCGGCGGAAAAACAACAAAACGTTTGGAGGATTTCCATGGCTCCCGTTCCCTACGATCAGCGCGACGGCCACATCTGGATGAATGGCGCGCTCGTCCCGTGGCGGGAGGCCAAACTGCACGTGCTGAGCCACGCGCTACACTATGCGAGTTCGGTGTTCGAAGGCGAGCGGGTGTATGGCGGCGAGATTTTCAAGCTCACCGAGCACACGGAGCGGCTGTTTTTCTCCTCTCGTTGCCTCGGCTTCGAAATCCCTTACACCGTCGCCGAGATAGACCAGGCGTGCCGCGATGCGGTGCGCGCGCAAGGCATCGTGGACGGCTATGTCCGCCCCATCGCGTGGCGCGGATCGGAGCAAATGGGCGTCGCCGCGCAAGCCTCGCGCATCAACGTGGCCGTGGCCGTCTGGGACTGGGGGTCGTATTTCGACCCCGCTCAACGGATGAAAGGGCTGCGCCTGCGCCGCGCCGACTATTGCCGCCCCGATCCGCGCACGATCCCGTCCAAGGCGAAGGCGGCGGGGCTGTACATGATCTGCACCATTGAGAAGCATAAGGCCGAGGCGGAAGGGTATGCCGACGCGCTGATGCTCGACTGGCGCGGGCAGGTGGCCGAGGCGACCGGCGCCAACGTGTTCTTCATCAAGGGCGAGACGATCCACACGCCGACGCCGGACTGTTTCCTCGACGGCATTACGCGCCGCACGGTGATCGAGCTGGCGCGGGCGCGCGGGCTGGAGGTGGTCGAGCGCGCGATCTGGCCGCATGAGATGGCTGAGTTCGAACAGTGCTTCCTCACCGGCACGGCGGCGGAAGTGACCCCGGTCTCGCAGATCGGCGAGGATACGTTTCATGTGGGCGAGATCATCAAAACCCTGATGGACGACTACGCGGCCACCGTGCGCCCCGCGCCCGCAAAACGAGCCATGGCGGGCTAGCTCCCGACACGAGCGGCGACAATACCGTTGAACAGGCGAATTTTTTCGTCAGCGCTGAGCACGTCTCCGCCCAGAAGCCCGCCGGTGTCGGTCAAATGCGCGATAACCGTATCCCATGCCGGGATGACGATAAGCCATTGGCCGCCATACCCCGCCGCCGCGAAAGAGCCGGCGGGCAAACCTGCGGTCAGGCCCAGCCGTCTGCGGCTGGCGTCGTCCTGCGCTCCCGCCACCCACCACATATAGCCGTAATGGTTGAATATCGGCTCGGGCGTGGGCGAGATCGCGCGCGTGCTCTCGGCAACCCATCCCTCCGGCACAATCTGGCGGCCGCCCCAAACCCCTTTGCGCAAATGCAGCTCGCCGAACCGCGTCAGGTCGCGCGCGCTCATTTTAAAATGATAGGCGGGAAACGGGCTTTGCTTCACGCCCCAGAAATTGCGCAAAAAGCTGTAGGCGCCAGCCTCCGCCTGATAGTCCTGCATGCACAAGGGCGCAGCGATGCGGCGCTCGAAAGCGGCGAATACGGTTTCGCCGGTCTGGGCTTCGAATATCGTCCCAGCGGCGTTGAAATCCCAGTTGTTGTAATGCCAGTGCGACCCCGGCGGATGCGACCCGCGAGCCGGGCGTGATGCGGCGGCGTCGGCGGTTTCAGCGGCGGCGGGCAGATACACGCCTGAGCGTGACGCCAGGAGATCGCGAAGCCGCGCCTTTTTCTCATCGTCAGTGAGCTCGCTGAGATCAACCCCGCTGAAACTGGACAACGGCGCATCGAGCGACATCAGCCCCTCCTCCGCCGCCTGTCCAATCATCGCGCCGAGGAGCGACTTGCGGATGGAGCGCACGGGCAACGGCCGCGCCGCATCTCCATGCTCCAGGACAAGTTGAGCATTCGTGACAACAAGGAGAGCGGCCGAGCCAATCTCCTGCGCGGCGCGCTTCAACTCCGCGAGACCGTCGGCCGACCAGCCGAGGGCGCGGATGTCGGCGGCGGCGGGAAACGCGTCGGGGCATCGCTCCCGTGCGCTGGCGGGAGCGAGCGCGAGACTGCAGCAGAGGGCGGCGACGATCCGGCTAAGCATTCCAGCGCGCGGCGGACTCGTCATCCGTGCCGCGCGGCTCGACCCATGCGGCGCCACGCTCGAAACGTTCTTTCTTCCAGAACGGCGCGCTGGTTTTGAGGTAGTCCATCAGGAACTGCGCGGCCTCGAACGCCGCATGCCGATGGGCGGAGGCGGTCGCGACCATCATGATGTTGTCGCCGGGCCGCAGCTCGCCGTAGCGGTGAATGACGAGGCTCGCGGCGAGCGGCCAGCGCGCCCGCGCCGCCGCCTCGACGCGTTCGAGTTCGGCCTCCGTCATGCCGGGATAATGCTCAAGCGTCATCGAGACGAGGCCGTCGCCGCCGCGCACCACGCCGGTGAAGGTGACGAGCGCGCCGATGTCGGTTCGGCCCCGCGTCATCGCCGCGACCTCATCGCCGACCGAGAAATCCTCCGCCTGCACGTGGATCACGACCCGGTCTCCGGCTTGGCGAACACGCGGTAGCGTTCGGGATAAAGGCCGATTTCGTCGCCGACGCGGGGGTCGAAGCCGGCCGGGAACGAGGTCTCTATATGCGCCGGGCCGTTCTTGCCGTCGATCTCCACATCGAGCCGCCGCGTGGCGCCGAAACGGCGGACGCCGGTCACACGTCCGCGCAGATGCTGGGCGTGAAGCTCGGCGATGCGGAAGTCGTCGGGGCGTGCGTAGAAGGTGGCGGGTCCCTCGGGCGCGCCCCGGGCGTCGAGCTTCAAGCCATGCGAATTCAGCTCCACGGCGCCGCCCTCGACTTTGACCGGCAGCATCACGCTCTCGCCGATGAACTCATGCACGAAAGCGGTCGCCGGATCGTCGTAGATTTCCGCCGGCGTGCCGACCTGCTCGATACGGCCGTCGCCCATGACAACCACGCGGTCGGCGACCTCGAGCGCCTCCTCCTGATCGTGGGTGACGAGAATAGACGTGACGTGCAGTTCGTCGTGCAGGCGACGCAGCCAGCGCCGCAAATCCTTGCGCACCTTGCTGTCGAGCGCGCCGAACGGTTCGTCGAGCAGCAGCACCGAAGGTTCGATGGCGAGCGCGCGCGCCAGCGCCACTCGTTGCCGCTGGCCGCCGGAGAGCTGCGAGGGGTAGCGGTCCGCCAGCCAGCCGATGTGGACAAGGTTGAGCAGCTTCATCACCCGCTCTTTAATCTGCGCCTCCGACGCCCGGTCCGGCCCTTTGCGCACCCGCAGCCCGAACGCCACGTTCTCGAACACGGTCATGTGCCGGAACAGCGCGTAATGCTGGAACACGAAGCCCACATTGCGGCTCCGCACGGTCATGGACATGACGTCGACGCCGTTGAAGAACACCTGACCAGCGTCCGGCCATTCGAGGCCCGCGATGATGCGCAGCAGCGTCGTCTTGCCCGAGCCGGAAGGCCCGAGCAGCGCCATGAGTTCTCCCGACTTGATGCCGAGACTCACGTCTTTCAGGGCGGCGAAAGCCCCAAACTGCTTGGTGATGTTTTTGACCTCGATGTTCATTCCGTCTCCTTCGCCATGCGCGCCTCGACGACGGTTTTGACAATCAGCGTGACGATGGCGAGAAACGCAAGCAGCGAGGCCACCGCGAACGCCGCCACGAATTGATATTCATTGTAGAGCACTTCTATATGCAGGGGCATGGTGTTGGTCTCGCCGCGTATGTGCCCCGAGACGACCGACACCGCGCCGAACTCGCCCATCGCGCGGGCGTTGCACAGCAGCACGCCATAAATCAGGCCCCATTTGATGTTGGGCAGCGTGACCCGCATGAACGTGGAAAGCCCCGAGGCGCCGAGCGACACCGCCGCCTCCTCCTCGGACGTGCCCTGTTCCTGCATGAGCGGGATCAGCTCACGCGCAACGAACGGGAAGGTGACGAAGATCGTCGCGAGGACAATGCCAGGCACGGCGAAAATGATCTTCCAATCGTTTTCGATGAGCCACGCGCCGAACAGCCCTTGCGCGCCGAACAACAGCACGAACACGAGGCCGGAAACCACCGGCGAGACTGAAAACGGCAAATCGATGAGCGTGATGAGGAACGTCTTTCCGGGGAACTCGAACTTGGTGATCGCCCACGCCGCGATCACGCCGAACACGAGGTTCACACTGACGGAAACCGCCGCGATGAGGAGCGTGAGCCGGATGGCGGCTTTGGCGTCCGGCTCGTTGAGCGCGTTGAGATAGGCGGGCACGCCCTTCAAAAAAGCCTGGATGAAGACCGTGACGAGCGGCAGCACGATGAACAGGACGAGATAGGAGACCGCGATGAGCGTGATAATGATGCGCACCGCCGCCGGTTCGGTGCGCACGGACGCGCGGCGCGATTCTATATGTCCGCGCTGGGCGGGCAGGGCCATGGGCGCTGTAACGTCAGCCATCTAACGCCTCTTCTCCGACCAGCGCTGGAGCCAGTTGATGACGAGCAGCATGATGAACGATGCGATGAGCATGGTCACGGCGATTGCGGTCGCATCCGCGTAACGATACTCCTCAAGCCGGATGACGATGAGGAGCGGCGCGATCTCGGACACGCCGGGCAGGTTGCCGGCGATGAAGATCACCGAGCCGTACTCGCCGACCGCCCGCGCGAAGGCGAGCGCGAAGCCGGTGAGGCACGCCGGCAGCAGCGCGGGGAGGATGACCCGCGTGATCGTCTGCCAGCGATTGGCGCCCAGGCTCGCGGCGGCCTCCTCCAGTTCAGGCTCCAGGTCGATCAGAACCGGCTGCACGGTGCGCACCACGAACGGCAATCCAATGAAAACGAGCGCAACCAGAATGCCGAGCGGCGTGAACGCGACTTTGACCCCGAGTTGCGCGAGCAGCGATCCGATCCAGCCGTTTTCAGCGTAAAGCGCTGTCAGCGCGATGCCAGCGACGGCCGTCGGCAGCGCAAACGGGATGTCCACGATGGCGTCGAACACCGCGCGCAGGGGAAACTTGTAGCGCACCAGCGCCCAGGCGATGAGCGAGCCGAAGAACAGATTGATGACGGCGGCCAGAAGCGCGATGCCGAAACTCAGATAAAGCGCATGCATCGTTCGCGGGCCGGTGATGAGCGTCCAGAACTGCGCCAGCGTCAGCTCCGTGGTTTTCAAGAACAGCGCCGCGAGCGGGATGAGAACGATCAGGCTCAGCCATGTGAGCGTCAACCCCATGGTGAGGCCGAAACCGGGTATCACGCTGCGGGGGCGCGCGGAGCGAGTGGTCGAGAGAACAGCCATTCAAACCTGCGGATTGTGTCCTGACGGTCAGCCTAGCGAAGCAAGAATTTTCGTCAACGGACAAGGAACAAAAGGCTTTACAAGATCGCCGCGCGGAAGGGAGGGGAGCCGCGCGGCGTCTTTACGGCGTGTGTTACGACTTTGCGTAGATCTGGTCGAACACGCCGCCATCCTCGAAGTGAGTTTTTTGTGCTTTTGTCCAGCCCCCGAACACTTCGTCAATGGTGAAGAGCGGCACTTTGGTGAACTGATCTTTGTACTTGGCTGTCACTTCGGGCAAGCGCGGGCGATAATAATGCTTCGCCGCGATTTCCTGACCTTCTTTCGAATACAGGAATTGAAGGTAGGCTTCGGCGACTTTGCGCGTGCCCTTTTTGTCCACCACCTTATCGACCACGGCGACCGGCGGTTCGGCGAGGATGGATATGCTCGGGACGACGACCTCGAATTTGTCCGGGCCGAGCTCTCTCACGGCGAGAAACGCCTCGTTCTCCCACGACAGGAACACGTCGCCCACGTTGCGCTCGGTGAAGGTGATGAGCGAGGCGCGCGCGCCGGTGTCCAGCACGGGCACGTTCTTATAAAGCTGGCCCACGAACTGCTTCGCTTTCTCATCGTCGCCGCCCGGTTGCCTTAACGCGTATCCCCAGGCAGCGAGGTAGTTCCAGCGGGCGCCGCCGGAGGTCTTCGGGTTTGGCGTGACGACGGACACGCCCGACTTCACCAGGTCGCCCCAATCCTTGATGCCTTTGGGATTGCCCTTGCGAACGATGAACACAATCGTAGAGGTGTAAGGCGACGCGTTGTCGGGCAGCTTTTTCTGCCAGTCCGCGCTCAACAGGCCCTTGGATGCGATGGTGTCGATATCGTAGGCCAGCGCCAGCGTGGCCACATCGGCCTCCAGGCCGTCGATGATGGATCGGGCCTGTTTGCCCGAACCGCCATGGGATTGCTTCACGGTGACGGTGTCGCCCGTCTCGGCTTTCCATTTCGCGGCGAAAGCCTTGTTGAACTCAACATACAGCTCGCGCGTCGGATCATAGGACACGTTCAGCAGGGTCACGTCTGCGGCCAAGGCCGGCGCGGCGATGGCCGCGGCGGCGATGAGGCCAAGAATACGTTTCATGAAAACAGCTCCGTTTGTCCGTTGTTTCAAACCGCCAGCGGCATATCGTTTGTTATAACGAACAATTGTTCTCACATAAAAAAAGCCCCGTCAAGCGGGGCTTTTTGCGTTGCGCCAAAGTTATTTCACCGCCGCCGAAAGACTTGCGGTGTGAATCCCGCACTCGGTCTTGCCGCGACCGCGCCACCGCCCGGAGCGAAGCTCATCCCCCGGCGCCGAGCGCGAGGTGCACGGCATGCAGCCGATGGATAGGAAGCCTTTCGCCTCGAGCGGATGCCGCGGCAGGTCGTGCGCCCTGAAATGCGCGACGATCTGCTCACGGCTCATGCGCGCCATCGGATTGATCTTCACGCGCTCGCCGTCATGCTCCACCACCGGCATGGCCGCACGCATATCGCCGTGATAACGCTTGCGTCCGTTGATCCATGCGTCGAACGGTTTCAGCGCCCGGGCGAGCGGTACGACCTTGCGCAGGGCGCAGCACGCATCCGGGTTTTCCGCCCACAGCGCGTTTTCCGGGTCTTTCTCGGCCGCCTCGGCCGGGTCTGGCCGCAGCGTGCGCACGTCGGTGAGCTTCAGGCGGGCGACGAGCGCGTCGCGATACGCCAGCGTTTCATCGAACAGATAGCCGGTGTCGAGGAAAAGTATCGGGGTCGATTTATCGACCTCGGCGATAAGCGAGAGAAGCACCGCCGACTCCGTGCCAAACGACGACACTGCGGCGATGCGGCCATGAAAGGATGCGAGCGCCTGCGCGATAACGCCCGTGGGACTGGCTGTTTCAAGCGCGGCGGCCCCGGGAAAGGCCTCAAACTCGGGCTCATGCGCCCACGCAACCGCCGTTTTCATCCGCGCTCTCCCGTCTTCACCGCCAAAGCGGCGTTTCAACCAACGAAGACGTTCGTTATATGGAACGCTAAATCTCAAAAAGGAGGGCGTTCGTCAAGCGGAAAACCGGCGGGCGTTCACGAGTGCGCGACAATCACGCCTTTTTGCCCGCCGCCCGGTCGGACTCGGCGCGCAGCGGCCGCGACAGAACCGCGTCAATGGCGTCGTCCACGCTCGCCGCGCCCGTGAGAATGGCGAGCACCGCCTCGCAGATCGGCATCTCCACGTCCAGCTTCTGAGCCATGGCGACGACGGCCCGCACCGTGTGCACGCCCTCGCTCACCGACTTGCGCCCGCCCAGCACCTCCTCCAGCGAACGCCCTTCGCCCAACGCCTGACCGAGCGACATGTTGCGCGATTGCGGGCTGGAGCAGGTGAGCAGCAGGTCGCCGAGACCCGACAGGCCCGTCAGCGTTTCCGGCCTCGCGCCCATCGCCGCGCCGAAGCGGGCCAGTTCGGCGAAACCGCGTGTGGTGATGGCCGCATGCGCGTTGGCGCCGAACTTCCGTCCATCGACCACGCCGGCCGCAATGGCGAGCACGTTTTTGACCGCGCCGCCCACCTGCGCGCCGATCACGTCGTCCGTCCAATAGAGGCGGAAGCTGCGCGACCCGAGCGCCTGGATGAGCGCAAGGCCGAGCGCCTCGTCCCGCGCCGCAAGCGTAAGCGCCGCGGGCAGCCCCCGCGCCACCTCCGAGGCGAAGCTCGGCCCTGACAAAACGGCCGTGTCCGCTTGGGGCAACACCTCGGCGACGAGGTCGCTCATGAGTTGCTCGCGCTCCTCCTCAAAACCCTTCGCGCAGATAACGACCGGCTTGCGCTCGCTCACATGGGGCGCGATCTCCGTCGCCACCTGGCGCATGAACGGCGATGGCGCGACCAGAAGCAGCACGTCGCATGCGGCGGCGTCAGCGCCCCGCACGGTCGCCCGGATGGATGGATCGAGCGACACCCCGGGCAGATACACCCGGTTGGCGTGGTTGGCGTTGATGTCCTCCACGGTCTCGATCTCATGCGCCCAGATCACGACGTCGCGGCCCGCGCGCCGCACCGTTTGCGCGAGCGCCGTGCCCCAGGCCCCAGCGCCGATGACGCCGACGCTCTGCAGGGCGTAGTCGCGGGGAGCTTTATCCGATTTGTCTTTCTTACCTGTGGTCTTCGCCATCACGTCCGTCCGTTTGTTCATAATGAAAGCTGAGAAAGCGGCCAGCGTGGCCGCGCCGGCGCGTCGAGCGCGCTGGAGGCGCCTCGGGACAGCCGTTCTGCCCCTGCCCAGGCGATCATCGCCGCGTTGTCGGTGCACAGGTGGGCCGGGGGCGCGTGCAGGCTGAAACCGCGTGCAGCCGCCGCCTGCGCAAGGGCCGTTTTGATGGCGCCGTTCGCCGCAACGCCGCCGGCCACGACAAAGCGCTTCAGCGCGCCAGGTTCCAGTCCGGTCGCGAAGCGGTCCATGGCGCCCGCCACCCTGTCTTGCAGCGCCTCGGCGACCGCCGCCTGAAACGAGGCGCACAAATCCGCGATGTCCTGATCGCGCAGCGGCGCGAGGGGAGCGGCGGCGTGGCGCAGCGCGGTTTTCAAGCCGGAGAAGGAAAAGTCCGGCTCGGCGCGGCCCATCATTGGGCGCGGGAAGGCGAAACGGGCTGGGTCGCCGCGCGCTGCCCACCTCTCAACCGCCGGGCCGCCCGGAAACTCAAGGCCCAGCAGCTTAGCCGTCTTGTCGAAGACTTCGCCCGCCGCGTCGTCGAGCGTCGTCGCCAGCTGCTCATAGCGGCCCACATCATGCACGGCGATGAGCTGCGTATGCCCGCCCGAGACAAGCAGGAGGAGATAGAGAGGCGCCAGACCTTCCGTTAGACCAACGGTGAGCGCATGGCCTTCGAGGTGATTGACCGCGACGAACGGCAGATCGCGCGCGGCGGCGACCGCCTTGCCGAAGGTCAGGCCGACCAGCAGCCCGCCAATCAGCCCGGGCCCCGCCGTCGCCGCAACGCCGTGGATGTCGTCGAGCGTCGCGCCCGCCTCGCGCAGCGCGGCGCGCACGACAGGCTCTAGCGCCTCCAGATGCGCGCGCGCGGCGATCTCCGGCACCACGCCGCCATAGTCCGCATGGTCGGCGATCTGAGAATGGACGATGTTGGAAAGAATTTCGCCGCGGCCGTCCGCACCGCGCGCGATCACGGCGGCGGCGGTTTCGTCGCAGCTCGTTTCGATGCCGAGAATGATGAGGCGGCTCGCCGCCGCAGGCGCGGGCGTCATCCACGGTGATGTAAAGAAGCGCGGCCCCTTTGCCAATCCGGTAAAAGAGTTAATAACTGCTAGTCCAAAGTTTTGGCGCGGCCTTTAAGCCGTTTCACCGTCTTCGTGACTTTTTCCACTTTAGGCCAGACGACTTCGCGTTTGTAATCGGCGTGCTCTAGCATCTCCGGTGCAACACGATGATCGGGAAACGTGAGAAGCACAATCTGAAGCCCCGCTTTGCGGGCGTGCTTCATTGCGGGAATGCAGTCGGAGTCGCCCGAGGCGAGAATGATACGGTCGATAGCTTTGTTTGCGGAGTAGGTCGCGATGTCGAGACCGATGCGCATATCGACGCCCTTCTGCTCAAAGTCGGGCTTAAAATCATCATCTGTTAATTCGTCAGATATCGGAACCGACTTCGGTTTATATCCGCGAAACTTCAACACGCCCAGCCGCACGGCAAAAAGCTCCTTCTGGGCCAAAACACGCAGCCATTCGTCAGGGCCTTTAAATTCTTTGATTTCCCCGGAAACAGGCTTCTTCTGTTTTCCCACATAAGGAGCGCAATCGTAGTAAAGAATGCGCAGAAGGGATTCATCTTCTTTGACGCAGCCATGCGCAAACTTCTCGATAAAATCAGGCACGTAGGCGTAACCTGCGTCACGGGCTAGAACGCGGACATGACCGCCATCGATAAAAATTGCTGCTTTCATGAATTCAGATAATAAAAAGCCCCCAGGAGCATAAGGGCTTGGGGGCTGGGGATACATGCCCGCCTACGGGCGTCGGATATATGTGCAATATGCAGGCGTGCACATTTCTGTCAAGCTTTCGAAGCCGTTTTTGTTCATTTACGCGCGGGGATTTTGGCGCTATGCGGATGAAATGATACGCATCGGAACGCGGGGCAGCCGCCTCGCCCTCGCCCAGGCATACGAAACGCGTGACCGGCTCACCGCCGCGCATGGCCTCGCGCCCGACGAGATCGAGATCGTCGCCATCGACACCTCCGGCGACCGCATCCAGGATCGCGCGCTGGCCGAGATCGGCGGTA
The DNA here is from genome assembly GCA_033764775.1 of Hyphomicrobiales bacterium. Taxonomy (GTDB): domain Bacteria; phylum Pseudomonadota; class Alphaproteobacteria; order Rhizobiales; family Rhodomicrobiaceae; genus JAWXCE01. Next base: position 165,378 of record JANRIQ010000023.1, read on the forward strand.
AGGGCCTGTTCACGCTCGAAATCGAGCAGGCGCTGCACGAGGGCCGCATCGACATCGCGGTGCACTCCATGAAGGACATGCCGACCGTGCTCCCGGACGGCCTCGAAATCGTCTGCCTGCTGCCGCGCGAGGACGTGCGGGACGCCTTCATCAGCCACAAGGCGAAGGCGTTGCGCGAGTTGCCGCACGGCGCGGTCGTCGGCTCGGCGAGCCTCAGGCGCCAGGCGCAAATCCGGCGCATCCGGCCGGACCTCAAGGTCATCAACTATCGCGGCAATGTGCAGACGCGGCTGCGCAAACTGGCGGAGGGCGAGGTGGACGCCACGCTGCTCGCCTGCGCGGGCCTGCGGCGGCTGGGGCTGGAGGCCGAAATCACCGCGCTGATCCCCGAGGACGACATGCTGCCTGCGGTGGCGCAGGGCGCCATCGGCATCGAGGCCCGCTCGAACGACACGCCGATGCGCGAGATGCTCGCCGCCATCAACGACCGTGAAACCGAAATCCGCCTGCATGCCGAGCGCGCATTTCTCGCCAAGCTCGACGGCTCGTGCCGCACCCCTATCGCGGGCCTCGCCACGCTCGACGGCGACCGCATCGCGTTTCGCGGCATGATCCTCTCGCCCGACGGCCGCGACTGCCACGAAACCGCGCGCGAAGGCGCCGCGTCCGACGCCGCTGCGATGGGGATCGATGCGGCCGAAGAACTCCTCTCCCGCGCCGGGCCGGACTTCTTCTCCCGCGCTGCCTGATGCGATTGCTCGTCACCCGCGCGGCCGAGGACGCCTCGCGGATGCGAACCGATTGCCGCGCCATGGGGCACGAGGTTTTGCTCGCGCCGCTTCTAGACATCGCTCTGCTTCCACCGGCCGAACTTCCGAGCGCCGCCGCGCTGATCGCGACAAGCCGTCACGCCCTCGCCGCGCTTGCATCCTCGTCAGTTCTCGCGGCTGCTATCCGAATGCCGCTTTATTGTCCGGGGCCGGGCGCGGCTGCGCTCGCCCGCGGTCTCGGCTTTCAGATCGTGCGGCAGGGCGCGGGCGATGCGGCGAGCATCCCGGACCTGATCGCCGGGGATGGCGCGCCCGGTCCGTTCCTCTATCTGAGCGGCGATGAAACGGCGTTCGACATGGAGGCGGCGCTGGCCGAGCGCGGTCTCGCTGTTGTCCGGCGCATCGTCTACCGCGCTGAAGCCGTCACCCGTTTGCCGGCCGAAGCCGAGGCGGCCTTGCGCGCCGGCGCGCTCGACGGCGTTGCGCTTATGTCGCCGCGCACGGCGCGGATCTACGCCCGCCTCTGCCTCGATATCGGCTGCGCCGACGCGGCGAACCGGGTCGTCGCGTTCTGTCTTTCGCACAATGTGGCGCGGGCGCTCGCGCCGTTGCGTCCCCCGGTGCGCGTCGCCGCGACTCCCGCCTATGACGCCATGCTGGCGCTTTTGAAAAATTAGCGCCAGAATACCGCTGTCAAAAAGCTATTCTTTAAGCATGCTATTTTAGGGTGATGACGGTCAGCACACGGCTGACGAAACCAAGCGGCGCCGACCATGACCAACGCAGACGACGCTCCCGAAGGAGCGGACAAACGCCCCCGCGTCACCCTTGACCTTAAGGCGACGGATATGACCGAACCAGCCGCGTCGAGCCGCGCTCTTCCGCCGCCCCGCGACGACGCCCCCGACGCCGAGGCTCCAGCTTTCGAGGCTCCTCGGCCCGGCCAGCGAAGCTCCACGCCGTCCGCCGCCGTGATCATGACGCATCTTCTGGCCGGCATCGCCGGCGGCCTCATCGCGCTCGTCGTCGCGTTTTACGGCGTCGAGCGCTTTCGCGACCGCATGACCGTCCTCAGCGCACCAACGGCCGAAGCGCTGCGCGCCGATCTCGCTGCCGCGTCGGCCCGCGTCGCCGCGTTGGAGCGGGCGCCGGCCAAACCGAACGACGAGGCCAAGGCCGCGCTCCAATCCGCGAAGACGGCTGAGGCCGAGGCGTCCAAGACCCGCGAGATCGCGGCCGCGCTCGAAGCGCGCATTGCGGCCGTCGAGGCGTCGCTGGCGAAGTCGCCCACCGCGACAGGCGCCAGCGCGGAAAGCGTTGAAGCCGCCGTGGGGCCGGTGCAGCAGCGCATCGCCGAGGCTGAGGCGAAGCTTGAGGCGCTCGCCAAGGCTCAGAACACGCAACGCTCATCCGCGGCGGCGACGGCGCTTGCGGTCGCGGCCGGCAACCTGCGCCGCGCGGTCGCGACGGGCCGAGCTTACGCGGCGGAGTTCGACGCAGCGGCCAAGCTTGGCGCGCCGGCCGGAGACATGGCGGCCCTCGCCCCTGCGCGAGAGACAGGCGTGAAAACGCCTGAGCAGCTCGAAAAAGCGTTCACGCCTCTCGCGCGCGAGGCGCTGCGCGCCGAGGCCCGCAAAGAGGACGGCGGTCTCGTCTCCCGGCTTTGGCTGGAGGCGAAGTCGATCGTTCGCGTGAGGCGCACAGGCGACGTGGCCGGCGACGACCTCGACGCTGTCTTGGCCCGGGCGGAAACGCGTCTTCGCGCCCGAGACGTCAACGCCGCCATCGCCGAACTGAAGACCGTCAAAGGCGAGTCGGCGGTTATCCTTGCCCCGTGGCTCGCCGACGCCGGCGCCCGCGCGGCCGCCGACGCCGCGCTCGATCAGATCGACGCAAAACTCCTCGCCTCCCTGAAAACCGGGAGCGCTGGGCAATGATCCGCCTGTTCTTCTTTCTATTGCTATTGACGGCGGCGGCCGTTGGACTCGCGTGGTTCGCCGACAATCCCGGCTCGATCACCATCAACTGGCTCGGCCGCGAAATCGAGACGAGCGTGTTCCAGGGCGCTCTCATCCTGGCTTTCGCGCTGACCGCCGTCATCCTCGTCATCGCCGCGGCCGTCGCCATCGTCACCAGCCCCCGGCGCATCGCCCGCGCAGTGCAGATGCGTCGCCGGCGCAAGGGCTTCAAGGCGCTGCAGGACGGCATCTTCGCGGTCGGCGCAGGCGACGCGCAATGGGCGGCCAGATGCGCCGGGGTCGCCAACAAATTCGTTCCGAACAAACCTCTCACGCGGCTCCTGCGCGCGCAGGCGGCGCAGCTCACCGGCGACAAGGCGGCCGCGCAGCGCATTTTCACGAGCATGCTGGACGACGCCGACACCAAGCTTCTCGGCCTGCGCGGCCTGCATCTCGAGGCCAAGCGCGAAGGCCAGATGGAGGCCGCGCTGCTTTACGTGGAGCAGGCGCTCGCTCTCAACCCGGCGCTGCCGTGGCCGTCCGCAGCGCTGTTCGACTTCCAGGCCCAGGCGCGCAACTGGCAGGGCGCGCTGGCGACCATCGGACTGGCGCGGGCGCATCGGGTGCTCGACCGCAAAACGGCTGACCGCCGCCGCGCCGTCGCGCTTACCGCGCTCGCCATGGAGTCCGAGGAGCGGGGCGACGGCAAGGCGCTCGATCTCGCCGTCGAGGCGCACCAGCTTGCGCCCGATCTCGTCCCCGCCGCCGCTATCGCGGGACGGGCCCTCGCCGCAGCGGGTTACACGTCCAAGGCGGCGCGGGTGCTCACCGAGACCTGGCGGGTTTTTCCGCATCCGGACCTCGCGACCGCCTACGCCTATGCGCGCCCTGGCGACTCGCCCCGCGACCGGCTCATGCGCGTCAAGACGCTCGCCAACGAAACTCCCGGCCATCCGGAAGCCGCCGTCGCCATCGCTTCGGCGGCAGTGGAGGCCCGCGCCTGGGACGAGGCCCGCGAGGCGCTGCATTTCCTTCTGCTGGACAACCCTTCGGTGCGCGTCTGCATGCTGATGGCGCGCATCGAGAGTGGCGAGAAGCGCGACGCGGGTCGCGTACGCGAGTGGCTGGCGCGGGCGCTGCGGGCGCCGAAAGACCCAGCCTGGATCGCCGACGGTGTCGTTTGCAGCGAGTGGGCGCCGCTGTCGCCCGCAACGAACACTTTCGACGCTTTTGTGTGGGATACGCCGTCCGAGCGCATTCGTCCCGGCGGGCTGGAAGAGCGGTTGCTCGGCGAATTGGAGAAGCTCGACGCGGGCGAAGAGCCGTTGATCGATGCGCTCGACATGGCGATCGAGGCCGAGGCGACGTCCGAACCCGAGGCGCCGCAGGTCAGCCCGGCGCGGCCGGAGGCCAGCCCCGCGCCGGCGCAAGCCGCAGAAACCAGCCGCGATCCCGCCGCCCGCCCGAGCAGCGAACCGCTCCGCCCCGCCGGGACCGACATCGTGGTGCTCAGCCCGGCGAAACCGCAATCAACGAGCGTCGCCGTTTCAACCCCGGACGGGTCGCGCCCTCTGCCGGCCGAGGAAACCAGGCCCCGAGCCAAAGCCCGGCCGCAGATTTTCGTGGCCGACCGCGCGCCAGACGACCCCGGCCCACTCGCCGCCAACGACGCCGACGAACCGGAGACGCCGCTCTCGCGCTTTCGTTTGCAATCGAAAGACCCGTCTTGAGCGCGGGCGCCGCGCAAAGCCACTAGCGCCGTCGACGCTTTGGCTTTATATCGAGATCACGGCGCGCCATGCGCCGGACGCCAGCCGCTTTAGCTCAGTCGGTAGAGCACATCATTCGTAATGATGGGGTCACGTGTTCGAGTCACGTAAGCGGCACCAGTTCCTCGGCCCGAAGCCGGCGCGATCTCCCCACGGCGTTTTGCGGCCGGCGCTGGGCCTAGATGCGTATCGCGGTCGTTATCCGACGCTTTGCTGTTCAGCAAGCGTGTACGCGCCGCGCGTCGCCGTTGTCGATCACACTCATCTCATCCAGATAGCGCCGCGCCGATGCGGCCCACACATAGCGCTGCGCCTGCGCCCGCCCGCGCTCGATCAGCGCCGCGCGCAGACCTGCATCCCGCTTCAGCGAGAGGATGGCCGCCAGCCAAGCTTTGGCGTCGTGCGGAGCGGCGTAAAGCGCGGCGTCGCCGCACACCTCCGGTAGACTCCCCCCGTTCGACGACACCACGGGGCAGCCCATCGCCATGGCCTCGACCGGCGGCAGCCCAAAACCCTCCGTGAGCGAAGGAAAGGCGAGGCAGAGAGCGTTGCTAAGGAGCGCGGCCAACTCCCCGTTCGACACGCGCCCGAGATAGGTTACGGCCCCATCGACCGCCGCCGCGCCGCTCGTCTGAAACACCCGCGCGTCGCCGCCGCCCGCCACGACCACATGCACGCCGTGCGCGCTCAAGTCGCCCGCGAGGCCGAGAACGATCCCGAGGTTCTTGTGCGGCGCAACGCTCCCCAGCATCACGACCGCCGCACCATCGCAGGCCGGCGCCACGACCGGCGTCATTTCCGGCGCCCAGCGGCGCGTGTGATCTGCGCCGTTCGGAATGACCACGATCTTCTCAGCCGGGGCCACGCCAAAGCGCGCAATTTGGGCGGCGGAGAACCGCGAGACCGTGGCGATGCGGGCGGCGCGCGCGCCCAAGGCCGGCAGCAGCGCGCGATAAAACAGGCGGAACGGCGCGGAGTAGCTTTGCGGCGTCAGGCGTGTGTTCATGTCGTGGATGCAGACGATCTGGCGCCTTTTGGCGATGGGGCCGCTGTTGCCGAGGCTGAGAAGGCCGCCCCGGACCGCCCGCGGCAGCACCGTCTGCTCCCACGCATGGCCGCCCCCTGAACCGACGATGCGGATCGGCGTCGCGCGCAAACCGAGCAGCGGGCGCGCCGTCGGCGGGCACACGATTTCGAGCTCCAGGTCTTGCGCGCCCTCCGCGCCGTCGGCCTTGAGGGCGTCGAGCGCGCGGGTGATTTCTTCCGCGTATCGCTGCACCCCCGTTATGGGCTGGCTGAGAAACCGCCCGTTGATCGTCCATCGCCGCGTCGTCATCGCGCTCGCACCTTGCTTCAACACGGCCGCAGTGATACCCGGATCGAGCCGTATAGGCCCAAGATTTTCATCACTGTGTAAACGGCGTGGGCGAAAAAACCTTCAATTTATCTGGAAAGCCGCGCCGTGCCCCCTCGCCGAAACCACTGGACGATCAACGGCGACTTTGTGGGCTTCAAGCAGACGGGCGTCGCGCGCTATGCGCGGGAGGTGACGGCGGCCCTCGATGCGCTGGTGGGCGAGGGCGCGGCAAGCGACATGGAGATCGGGCTGGTTGCGCCGCGCGCCGCCGACGGCTTGGGCCTGGCGCATATCCCCGTCCGCGTCGTCCCCGAGTTCAAGCCGCGCCTCCCTCAGGTCTGGGTGCAGATGCAGCTCCCGCGTTTCGCTCCCGGCGGGCTGGTGAGCCTGTGCAATCTGGCGCCGGTGGGCAAACGACGGCACATCGCGTGCATCCATGATTTGCATACCTTCCTGATGCCGGAGAGCTACGGCCGGGGCTTCCGGCTCGCGCACCGCGCGATTTTGCCCGCCGTCGGGCGCGCCGCGTTCCGCATCACCACGGTGTCCGAGCTGTCCAAGAGCCACCTGATCGAGCAAGGCGTCGCGCGCGCGGATAAGATCGTCGTCGCCTACAACGGGGCAGATCACGCCGCGCGCTGGCGACCGGAGCGGGCGGGCGTCGCGCTGGGGCCGCGGCCTTTCGCGCTGTGTCTCGCGCAGCGGCAAAAATACAAGAACATCGCCCTCATCTGGCGGATTGCGCCGGCGCTCGACGACGCGGGCCTCGATGTGTATGTCGCCGGCGATTTCGACGCGGCCGCTGTTGCCGCTCTGGGGGAGCCAACGGCGCGCAACATCCGCCTGCTCGGGCGCATCTCCGACGACGATTTGGCGGCGGCGTTGCGGGCGGCGCGCTGCCTGTTGTTCCCCTCGCGCATCGAGGGCTTCGGCCTGCCCATGGTGGAGGCGATGATGCATGGATGCCCCGTCGTCGCGTCGACGTCGCCCTGTTTGCCTGAGGTGAGCGGCGGGGCCGCGCTGCATGTGGACCCGGACGACGCGGCGGGCTGGGTTTCGGCCGTGTCGCGACTGCACGAGGACGAGACGTTGCGCCGCGATCTCGCCGAGAAGGGGCGCGTGCGGGCCGCGCAATTCACATGGCGCGGCGTGGCGGAGACTTATCTGCGGCTGATGCGCGAGGCCGACGCGGCGCTGTGATCATTCGGCGGGGCTTCCGCCTCGCGCGCGTGCGCGCATCACTCCGGCGACGGCGACGGCCTCAGCCCAGAGCGGATGCTTGAGCGCCCACGCGGCCGCGATCCAGCCAACGCCCGCGACGAGCGCCACGATCGCGGCCTGCCCAATCGATATGCTGAAAGGCGCCCAGCCGAGGCCTATCACAAGCGCGAGAGCGGGGGCTATGGCTCCGGCCGTCACAGCCGCGCTCGGCGCCGCCGCTTTCGCCACGTCGATCCAGCCGAAACCGAGATGCCGCTTCACCACATACATATTGACGAGCGCCATGCCCGGCATGGTGAGCAGAAGGCTGTAGATAAGCGGCTTCAGCCCGGCCCAGGCGGCCAAACCGGCGATGATCACCGCGAAGGGGAAGCATGCGACGGCGGTCATCAAGAGAGCGCGCATGGCGCCAATCGCCATCAGCGCCGGGTAGGTTAGCATCCCCATGAAGTTCAGCAGATGTGCGATGGCTGTCGCCTGCACCAGCGGCGCGATCTCCCTCCATTGCGGTCCGAGCAGGATGGCGACGGCGGGATAGGCGAGCAGCGCAAGCAGCAGGAACGCCGGCCAATAGAGAGCCGTGATGTAGGTGAAGGCTTTTAGGAACGGCTCGCGCAGGCTGTGGCCCTCGCGATTTTTCATGGCGAACGCCGGAAAAATCACGGACGCCAGACCGGACAGTATGAGCTTGTCCGGGGCTTGCGCCACCGTCACGGTGCGGTTGAAGAACCCGGTCGCCTCTAACTGATGAACACGGCCCAGCACCGTATACGGCAGCAGGTCATAGCTGCGGGTGATGAGCGCCCAGCCGGTGGTGAAGCTGCCAAAATGCAGCGCCTGGCGCCATTCGACGAGGCACGGTTTAAAGATCCAGAAATCCGGCCGAAACGATAGCGCGATCACCGTCGAGGCCAGCCCAGCGGCGATCGCCGCCCACGCGAAACTGAGATAGCCGTAGCCGGCGGCGGCGAGAGCCAGCGTCACGACCGCGTTGACAAGCACCGTTCCCATGCTCACGACCGCGTAGGCGCCGAAGCGCATCTCGCGCCGGAACAACGCCATCAGCGGCCGCTCGACCGGCCCCGCGAGAAACGACACCGCGAGCAGTTGAAGGTAAAGCGTAATGCCGGGATCGCCGTAGAAAGCGGCGATGGCGGGCGCCGCCGCCGCGAGGCCGCCGGTGAGCGCCAGCGACAATATGAACATGGCGGTGAATGCGGTGCGGATGTCCTCGCGCGAAAGAGTGGGGCGTTGGACGAGGTAGCTGCTCGGGATGTCCCGGAGGACTTCCACCAGCCCCAGGATCAGCACGCCGAGCGCGGCGACGCCGATCTCAGCCGGCGTCAGCAGGCGCGATACGGCCGCGATCAGGGTGAAATTGACGACGAGATTGACGTATCTCTCGACCGAGCTGAACATCAACGCGCGCCGGACGGCCATTGTGGTTCCTTATCGTTTAAGGCGGGAAAGCGCTTGGAACAGCGCGCACCATATCATCCGAACGTCAACCAGCCATGAAGGGCCGTCACGGATTGACGGTCGCTAAGACGGTCAAGCTGCGCGGCTCGATGACAACAAATCCGCCCATCTGCAGGTTGGGCCCCATAATGGCGGCGACGTTCACCTGGTGCGTCACCATCAGCAGGTTGCCCGGGCCGCGCCATGCGGCGATCTGGCTTCTGGCCTGCGCGCTCGCCGTTTTGATGCTGTCGTCGCCCCGCCGCCAGTAGGAGCCGAGCGGCTCGCTGATGTCGATCTCGACGCCGGGGGAGATCAGCCGGGCGGTGTCGACACAACGGCACCACGCGCTCGACGCCGCCCTGGCGATGACGACGCCGGCCTGCCGCAGCCGCTGGCCGAGCAGCCTGGCCTGGGCGCGCCCCGCATCGTTCAGGTTGCGCTGGGTCGCGCAGTCGTCTGGGCGAAAACCGGGCGGGTCGCCGACGCCGGGCGTGGTCTGCGCATGCCGCATCAAAATGACGAGGCCGCCGGCTTTCAGCCGTTCGAAGACATTGCCGCTGATGTTCTGCGCGGCGGCGCCTTCCGTCGCGAACAAGGCGAGCGCAAAAATTACGAGGAACCGAAAATGCATGCCATCTCCTCAAGGCGCTGTTGGGAGAAAAAGCATAACCTAAATAAACGACTTGAGCGCGGACGCACGCTGTCGCGCCTTTCCCGAAAGGCGTGATTGCATGCAAACGTTCCATGGATCATACTTTCAAGAGTGTCAATCTGGGTTGATGACCAAAGCGAAGGAAAGCACATGAACTATCAGGCGTACGAGATGGCGCATGCGCTGGTCGCTCCGATGCGGTGGGGATTGAAGGGCCTCAAATATCAGCTCGAATCCCCGTTCAACCCGTTCCGAAGCACGGTGGCGGCCCGCAGCATAGCGGCCGGCTGCGAGGTGCTCGAAAACATCACGCGGCGCTACGGCAAGCCGGAGTTTGGCATCAAGGAGACGAAAGTCGGCGGCATGCCGGTGCCGATCCGCGAGGAGATCGTCCTGCGCAAACCGTTCTGCAATCTGGTGCATTTTGATCGGGACGCGAGCGTCATAGGCAAGCGCTACGACCCCAAGGTGCTCATCGTCGCGCCGCTTTCGGGCCATTACGCGACCCTGCTGCGCGGCACCGTCGCCTCCATGATCCCCGAGCACAACACATACATCACCGATTGGGCGGACGCGCGCATGGTGCCCGTGTCGGCAGGCGGGTTCGGGCTCGACGATTTCATCGACACCATCATCGAGTTCGTGCAGTTCCTCGGCCACAACACGCATGTGATCGGCGTGTGTCAGCCCTCGGTGCCCGTGCTGGCGGCCGCCGCAGTGATGGCGGCCCGGCAAGACCCCTGCGCTCCTATCTCCATGACGCTGATGGGCGGCCCCATCGACACGCGGCGCAGCCCCACCCTCGTCAACAAGCTGGCCGCGGAGAAACCGATCGAGTGGTTCGAGACGAACGTCGTCTCACGCGTGCCTTTCCCCTATCCCGGCTTCGGCCGCAGGGTTTACCCCGGTTTCGTGCAGCTCACCGGCTTCATGACGATGAACCTGGAGCGGCATCAAAACGCCTACGAAAAGCTGTTCGACAATCTGGTGAAAGGCGATTGCGACAGCGCCAAACAGCACCAAGTGTTTTATGACGAATATCTGTCCGTGATGGATTTGCCGGCCGAGTTCTACCTCGAGACGGTCGAGCGGGTCTTTCAGCAGCACGCACTTCCCGACGGCAAGCTGATCCATCGCGGGCAGCGGGTGGACTGCGCCGCCATCCGGTCGACCGCGCTGATGACCGTCGAAGGCGAACACGACGACATCTGCGGCCTCGGCCAGACGGAGGCTGCGCACGACCTGTGCGTGAACATCCCGATCGACGAGAAATATCACTACGTGCAGCCCGGCGTCGGCCATTACGGCGTGTTCAACGGCACGCGCTGGCGCACGGAGATCCAGCCGCGCATCCGCGAGTTCATCCGCACCATTCAGTACAAGCGCAGCCTTGGCGAGACCAAGATGAAGGCGCCGCTTCCCTATGCCGGCATTCGGGAGAAGCGCGAGGCCGTCGTTGAGTATCGCGCGCCGGAGCCGAAGGCCGCCGAGTGACCGGGGCTTAGGCGAAACCGCGTTTGGCGAGCAGCGCGGCATGGCTCGGCTGGCGGCCGCGAAACGCCGCGTACGCCTCCGCCGGGTCAACAGAGCCGCCGGTCGAGTAAATGTGCCGGCGCAGGCGGCGCGCGGTTTCCGGGTCGAACACGTCGCCGGTTTCCTGGAACGCCTCGAACGCGTCGGCGTCCATTGTCTCAGACCAGAGATAGCTGTAATAGCCCGCCGCATAGCCGTCGCCGCCGAACAGATGCAGGAAGTGAGGCAGCCGGTGTCGCATCCCGACCGCCGGCGGCATCCCCGCACGGGCGAGCGCTTCGGCCTCGAACGCGTCCACGTCGAGCGGATCGGGCGCTTCTGTGTGCAAATCGAGGTCAACGATCGCCGACGCGAGATATTGCACCGTTTCGAAGCCCTGATTGAAGCTGCGGGCCTTGCGCAGCCGCGTCACGAGTTCGGGCGGTATCGGCTGGCCGGTTTCGGCGTGGCGGGCGAACCGCGAGAGCACCTCCGGGGTCAGCAGCCAATGCTCGAAAAGTTGCGACGGCAGCTCCACGAAATCGCGCGGCACGTTGGTGCCGGAGATGATGGGATAGGTCACGTCCGAGAGCAAACCGTGGAGGGCATGGCCGAATTCGTGAAAGAGCGTCTCGGCGTCGCTCACGCTCATCAGCGCCGGTTCGTCCGCCCGCGGCTTCACCAGATTGAGCACATTCATGATCACAGGCTTAACCTCGCCCGCCACCCGCTCCTGCGATCGCACCGCGCGCATCCACGCCCCGCCCGATTTGGACGGCCGGGTGAAATAATCCCCGAGAAACAGACCGATCGCGGAACCGTCCGCATCGAAGACCTCCCACGCGCGCACGTCCGGATGATAGGACGGCAGGCCGAAACGCTCCTCGAAGCGCAGTCCGAACAACCGGCCCGCCACGAAAAACGCTGCCTCGATCATATTGTCGAGCTGGAAATACGGCGCCAGCTCCGCCTCGTTCAGGTCAAAGCGGTCGCGGCGCACCCGCTCCGCCCAGAACCGCCAGTCCCACTCCTCCACCTCTCCCTCAAACCCCTCCGCCTGCGCCGCGGCGGCGATCATCGCGCGCTCCTCCTCGACGCGGCGAACCGCCGGCCCCCAAACCGCGTTCAGCAGGGCGCTTGCGGCCTCGGGCGTTTTCGCCATGGCGTCGTCGAGGCTGTATGCGGCGTAGTTGGCGTAGCCGAGCAATCGCGCGCGCTCCCGGCGCAGGCTGACGATCTCGGAGAGAACGACAGGGTTGCTGGCCGCGCCACGAGCGACGAACGCGCGGTGAATGGCCTCGCGCAGATCGCGGCGGGATGAAAATTTCAGGAATGGCCCGACGCTCGACCGCGACAGGGTGAAAACGTAAGCACCCGTGAGGCCGGCCTCCTCAGCCGCCGCCTGCGCCGATGAGACGACGAAGTCCGGCAACCCCGCCAGTTCATCTTCCCTGCGCAATACGAGCCGGTAGCCGCTTTCGTCCGCCAGCACGTTCTGCGAAAACTGGGTGGTCAACTCCGCCAGCCGGCGCTTGATCTCCCGCATGCGCGCGCGGCCCGTCTCGTCAAGCCCGGCGCCGGATCGCACGAAAGCCAGACGGTACCGCTCCAGCGCGCGGGTCTGTTCGTGCGTCAGGCCCGCCGCGCCCGCCTCAACGAGCGCCTGCACCTTGGCGAACAGATCGCGGCGGGTGTAGATCGCGCCGAAATGCTTGGCCAGGCGCGGCGCCGTTTCCCGTTCGATGCGGCGGAGCGCGTCGTTGGTATGGGCGCCTGTCAATCCGAAAAACGTGGAGCAGACGCGTGTCAGCAACTCGCCGGACCTTTCCAGCGCGGCGACGACAGTCTCGAAATCGGGCGGCGCCGGATTGGCCGCGATCGCCTCGACCTCGGCCATGTGGGCGGCGAGCGCCGCGTCGAAGGCGGGAGGGAAATGCTCCGGCTCGATCAGAGGGTAAGGCGCAAGGCCGTAGGGCGCTGTCCAGTCGTCAAGCAGCGGATTTGTCATCGGTGAAGCTCGGTGTGAGGGCGGTTGTCGAGGAAAGCGGCGACGGCGGGGCTGGCGCGCAACGCAGCCAGATCCTCGGGCGTGGGCAGTTGCGGGCGGTCGCGCGCGCGATCCACCATGCACAGGAACCCGAGCGGCGCATCCGCCCCGGCGCGGAACTGATGCCACGTCATGGGCGGCACGGTGACGAGGTCGCCCTCGGCCACGTCGCAAACGCCGTCGCCCACGAGGCAACGGCCGGCGCCCCGGTAAATCATCACCGCGTGCATGTGCTGATGCCGCTCCAATGTCGAATGGCCGCCCGGGGCGATCTCGAAATAGCGCAGCTCGGCCGCCATGCCCGGCTCGCAAAATAGCGTTTGACGGGTGATGTCCTTGAACGGCGCCTCGCCATCGGCCTTGTAAGCCAGAACCTCCACCTCCGCCCAGCGGCACGGCGCGATGTGTTTGCGGATCGGGTTTGTCATGGTCGCTCGGCGAAGGCATTCAGGCGGGTGGCGAACTGGCGGGCGCAGGCGGTCACATCCGGCGCGGCGAGAAGCGCGCCGCCGATGAGGATCATCGCGTCGCGTCCGAAAAACTCAACAATCTCGTCCAGTCGCTCAAGCGTGACGCCGCCGGCGGGCGCGGGCAGCGCGGGCGATACGCCGGGCCACGAGCTGCGGGCCGCGGCGGCGATCTCCGCGCATGTCTGCGCCGAATAGCCGAACCGACCGCCAAATGTCGGGAAAATGACCGCGCTCGCGCCGAACAGCCGGAACAGCTTGCCGATGAGCAGCGGCGCGGCGATGCGTTGCGCGCCGCCCATGGCGGGATGGGCTATCAGCGCCATGTGGGGGAACTCGATGGCGAGGGCGCGAAACGCCGGGAGCCCTGAGATCATCGGCGCGATGAGCGCGGCGCTCAGGCCTTCGTCGGCGGCGAGCCGGAGCTGCGCGCGCATGCGGTCGAGATCGCCGGTGACGCTCGGAGCATAAAGGGTAGATCCGCCCGTCTCGGCGTTGGCGGTCCGCACAGCCGCGGCGCAGGCGGCGACGCGCTCCGCGAACGGGCTGAAGGCTTGATCGGCAAGACCGTGATCGTCTTTGATGACGTCGACGCCCCCCAGCGCCAAGCGGCCGGCCAGTTGCGCAAGCGCGGCGACGCTCAAGCCTTGCGGCTTCAGCGCGGCGCAAGACATCGGCCGCCCCGTCGCGCCGGCGCGCGCCTTGCGCGTCGCCATATCCACGCGCGGTCCGCCGAAGCGCGCGGCGAGCGGCCCGGGCAGATCGGCGTTCTCCAGGGTCACGTCGTCGTGGAGCGAGGAGTTGCCGAACAGCACGTTCATGAGCTGGCCTGCGTCGCCGTCCACCGTTTCGGCCGAGAGAGACACGGTTACGCGGAAAGCGTCGCCGCGATCCTCGATGGCCTCGACGCGCCCGACGATGTCGGACAGCACCCGGCTGTCCGCGATCGCTTCGAGCGGCATCTCGACGCTTTGCTCGACCGCGATGGCGCGCGCCCTAGCCGCGATCTCCGCGGCGGGCGCGGCGATGCGGTAATGGGCGAGGATGCGGTCGGAGTCGGGCATGGCGTCAAGGTAAGAGCGGCCGCCGGGCCGCGCCAGTGCAATTCGCGGGGTTTTTCACTCGGCGGATGCGGCGGCTCGTCCGAGCGGCGGCGGATCCGCAATGGCCCGGATGACCTTGGATTGCGCGCACCGGTTCTGATTGAGGATGCGCGCCAGGCCGGGGAGTTTGGCGAGCGCGGGGTTGGCCTCGCCGCCTTGCGACTTTTTCTGCTCATCCAGGAATTCATCGAGCGAAAGCAGACGTTTACGCAGAAGTTTGGCCGACGGGCATTCGACCGAATGGCCGATCTGCGCGCCGATGCCCGTGCGTGTGTGCTCGGCGAACTGCCACCCCAGCGGCATGGGGAACAGGTCGTGCAGCAACTCCAGCAGCTCAACCTGCTTCACGCTGGCGAGCGCGCGGTCGATGGCGATGCGGCCTCGCTGGGTGCGCGTGTTGTACAGGCCGAGCAGCGGCGACAAGGTCTCGTGGAACCCGCCGGCGCCGATGTCCTCCTCGTACTCCTCGTTCAGAACCAGAAGCCGAAACTCGATATTTTCGTATTGCGCAATGTCGGCGGGCGCGCCGGAGCCGCGGATCAGCGTCTCCGCGTTGTCCTTGTAAAAGGTGAGGTCGCGGATGACGCCGAGCGCGGAGTCGACGCCGGAGTTCTCGAAGTAACCGCCGTCCCCAAAGCGATGAATGACCTCGCGGCGCTCGTTGGTTTGCTTGTCGCGCTCGTTCCGGCGCAGGGACGCGGGCGACATCACCACGGGGAAGCGCGCGCTCAGGCCGAGCGCCGTGCTGAGACGCATGTCCTGCCCGCGCATGAAATACGGGTAGACCGAGTTGATCGCACCGTTGTTGCGATAGACTTGCAGCGCCCGATCGGTGGTGAATGGCGCAACCAGCATCGGCTTGCCGGTGTTCACATGCGTGACGTTCAGCATCAGCATCGGCGCCTGGCCGTCAGGGCGCCACTGGTCGAGAAACGGCTCGCGCAGCGGGTTGTAATCCAGATCAGGGTCGCGCCAGTCGCGCTTCATAGCGCTCCACTGGCTCTCGAGCGCCGCCTCGAAGCCCCGCGAGCGATCGAGATGCTCCGATACGCCTGGCGTCGCGAATGGGAAAACGCGCTGCGGCAGGTCGGCGAACAGGGCGGAGGCCGCCAGCGGGGCCAGCAGATCGCCGGCGAAGTAGCTCTTCACGCGCTGTTCCAGTGGGCCGGCGTCGGGCGTGGGCGCCGGATCGCCCGACCCGGCGCGGAAACCCATGCGGCCTTCGCGCTCCTCGGCGAACTCAGGATAAGGGCACGTCGCATAGCTGGCGTCGTAATCTTTCGCCACCTGATTGACGAGCGAAGCGAAGACGCCGGCGCCGACCGCGCCGCCGGAGACCCCGCTCACCGCGAACACATGATGCCGCATGGCGGGGCAACGGTCGTAGATGCGGGCGAGCGTCATCGCGGTGAAATAGGCTGAGTAGAGGCCGCCGCCCTGGGCCGCGACGATGTAGACAGGGTAAGGTTCCCCGGCTCCGCCATCCGCCTGACGCGGCGGAAACATGGCGCGCCGGTGCGGCGGGCGGTTGTCGAACCAGTCGAAAAACGCCACAGGCAGCGGCCGCGCGTTTGGATGCCGCCGTTCCGCCGCCTCGGTGCGCTCCGCCCGGTCTGGCCTTGGCGCATCGGCGCCGCCCACCTCTTTCCGGCTCAGCAGGCGCAAATCGTGGTTGTCGTTCCAGTTGTAGGCTGAGGCGATGAGGGCGAGCGCCACAATGCCGGTCAGCGCTGGCACTCCATTCACGTCGTTCAGCCGCGTGAGTACGGCGAGGAAAACCAACAGGCAGATGAAGAACAGGTTAATAATGAGAATGACGCCGACTGTTCTCGCTACGGCGGGCACGTCGAGGGCGGGGAACGCGGATTGCGCCGCCGCCGCCGCCAGACACGCCGTGAACAGCGCCGCGAAAGCCCACGCGGACGAGGTCTTCACCAGCCGGACGGTTTTGACGATGCTGTAATTGGCGCGCCAGAACACAAACAGAGCGAAGGCCAGCGTCAACGCCCCGGTGACGATGAAACTGTTCGAGAGGAGCGCGATCACCTCTTCCGTGTCGTCGGATTTGTCCAGAACGGACCCAAGCAGCGCCTTGATGTCGCGCTCCCGATCGTTCGATTCGCGCAGCAGCGTTTTGCCCAGGTTTTCGACGGCCTGGCGCGTGGTCGCTCGCGTCGCCTCCACCTCCGTCGCGTCGCTCACGGGCGCGGCGGCGGTAATCTCCGGCAGGCTGAATGAGCGCTCCAGTTGGCTGCTATACGAGAGCAGGCTGAGCGTGCTGACGATGAGCGGCAGGCAGGCGATGACGGCGGGGGCGTTGCGCAGAATGCGGCCGCGCGGGCCCGGCTCGTTCACAGCCTCGGTGTGCTTGTCGAGGGAGTCGGCGAGACTGAGGTCGCGTCCGACCGCCCACACGGTGAGCGAGAAGGCGATGAGCGACACGATGGCGAGGATTGCCGTGACAGGATTGCCCTTTTGCAGGCCGGCTAAGACGATCGCATACAGTTCACGCGTCTGTTCGTGCTGCATGAGGGCGCTGAACAGCACCACGATGATGAGCGGCGCCCGCTGCAGCCATATCGACCGCGCCAGCTCGCTCAAATACGCCCGGAGCTTGCTTGCGGCGTGGCCGCTGTCCATGTGCGTCGCGGTCATTGTCCCGCCTCCTGCCCGCGGCAGTTTTTGAGGCTTTCGACCTCCCGGATCAGATTGCGGTTCGTCCAATCTACGACGCGGTTGTAGCCGCGCTGCTCGTCGCATGTCTCGCCGGGCGGGGTCTGGCATATCCGGTTGACGAACTGGGAGTAAAAGGTCGGTCGGCAGAAACAGAAACCCTGATCGACCAGCACCCTGTGGCGCAGCACCGCCAGCGGCTCGCAGCCAAGCTTCAGCAGCCCTTCTTTATTAGCCACGCCGTTGCCGTCGATGACCACGACGCCGTCGAAGGTGATGTTGCGCAGCTTGTCTTGAGCGCTGGCGGGGCCGGAGAGGCACGCAAAAACTATGAGAAGCGGCGCGAGCACGGAGAAACGCATGGCCAACCTTCGACGATACTTGCGCGGACGCCGCCGCCACTGGTTACGGCGTTAGCAGATCGTCGAACGGGGCGCAATCAACCGGGACGGGCGGGGCGCCGTTTTCCCGTCATGGCATGGGAAGAGCTTCCTGTTCGCGCAGGATTTTGTCGGTCGCCGCGTCCTGCTCGATCAGCTTCACGCGGTAACCCCAAAGCTGGGCGACGTAGCGCAGAGTGCGGTCGCAGTCGTTGCGGTCGAGCATAACGCCGTTGCGCACGCTGTGGGTGAGCGTGAGGCGGCGAGCGCCGCTTAAGTCGGCGTCGGTCACCTTGATGTCGGGATCGAGCGCCGAGACGTCGTATTGCGCGGCCAGCCGGGCGCGGATGCGTTTGTAGCCACGCTCGTCGTGGATGGCCTTCACCTCCACCGCGCGCTCGCCCGCCTCGTCGCGCAGGGCGAACAGGCGGAAGTCGCGGATGACCTTGGGGCTCAGAAACTGGAGGATGAAGCTCTCGTCGCGATACTCCGCCCACGCCGCCTTGAGCACGTCGAGCGCGCCGCCGCGCCCGGCGATCTCCGGAAACCAGTCGTAATCCTCCTGCGTCGGCTCCTCGCAAATGCGCTGGATGTCTCGCATCATCGCGTAGCCGAGGGCGTACGGGTTCATGCCCGAGAAGCGGCGGTCGTCGAAGCTGGGCTGGGTCAGCACCGACGAGTGAACATGCAGGAACTCGAGCATTGCGCCCTCGTTCAACTGCCCCTTTTCGTGCATCCGGTGCAGGATTTGGTAATGCACGTAGGTGGCGCAGCCCTCGTTCATCATCTTGGTCTGGCGCTGCGGATAGAAGTATTGTGAGAGGATGCGTACGATGCGGATGATTTCGCGCTGCCAGCCCTCCAAACGGGGAGCGTATTTCTCAATGAAATACAGCAGGTTTTCCTCGGGAATGCCGAGCGCCTGCTGTTCCGCCCCATCGTCGCTCTCCAGACGCGTCTCGTCTATGGGCGCGCGGGGGACGGTGCGCCACAGGTCGTTGAACGTGGCCTCGGCGTGCGCGCGGCGCCGTTCCTGCCGCTCGGCGGCCTTTGTGGGGTTGAGCGCGCGCAGGCGTTTCGGCTGACGGCTAACGCCCTGACGCATCAGCGCGTGGGCCGCGTCCACGATGGCCTCGACCGCCTCGACGCCATAGCGCTCCTCGCATTTGGCGATGTAGTCCTTGGCGAACGACAGGTAGTCGATGATCGTGTCTGCGTTCGTCCACTGTAGGAACAGCGAGTTGTTCTTGAAGAAATGGTTATGCCCGAACGCCGCATGCGCGATGACGAGCGTTTGCATCAGCGCCGAGTTCTCCTCCATGACGTAGGAGATGCACGGGTTCGAATTGATGACCAGTTCGTAGGCCAACGAACGCGCGCCGCGGCGATACTGGCTCGCCTCACGGGCGAAATGCTTGCCGAACGACCAGTGCCGGTACATCAGAGGCATGCCGGTCGAAGCGTAGGCGTCCAGCATCTGCTCGGATGTGATGACCTCGATTTGGTTCGGGTAAACGTCCAGATTGAGTTCGCCCGCGCCCACTTGCTCGACCGCGTCGTAAATATGCTTAAGCGTGTCGAAATCCCATTCAGCCCCGTCGAACAGGGGTTTCAGCGTTGGCCGCCCCGCTTTTGCCCTCGCCATTCGTGCGCTCAAGTCCTCTCCGCCGAAAACAAATCCCGGAATACGGGGTAGATTTCATCCACCGATGTGACACCGCGCATGGCGAAATGCGGGTGTCGCTCCACCAGTTCTTCATAGGCGTCCCACACGATGCTGCGCCCCGCGCTCGCGCCCACCTCAATATACGCAAAGTACTGGCAGAGCGGTACCACTTCCTCATCGAGCATCTCGATGCAGCGGTTCATGTCGATGGACGCGTTGTCGCCGTCCGACGCCTGCGCCGCGTAGATGTTCCAATCGGAGGGCGGGTAGCGGTCCTTCACCACGCGCAGAATCTCCTCGAACGCCGTCGAAATGATGGTGCCGCCCGTCTCCGTGCTGTGGAAGAAGGTGTTCTCGTCCACCTCGGCTGCGACGCTGGTGTGCCGGATGAAGACGATCTGCACGTTCTGGTAGTGACGCGACAGGAACACGTAAAGCAGCATGAAAAACCGCTTCGCCAGGTCCTTGAGCGATTCCGACATGGAGGCGGACGTGTCCATAAGGCAGAACATGACGGCCTGCGTCGTCGGCTTGGGCACGCGCTCGAAGCGGTTGTATTGCAGGTCGAACGGGTCGACGAAGGCGATGGCGCTGCGCAGCCGTTTCAACCTGGCGACGCGCTCGCGCAGCAATTGAATGCGAGCGTCGTCGCGTGGGGTCGCGCTTTCGGCGGCGGCCAGTTCCTCTTCCGCCGTGCGGATGGCCTCGAGTTTGGGTCGGCGCAAAGCGATGCGGCGCGCGAAGCTGTTGCGGACGGTGCGCACGCGGTTGAGCTTGGAGGGCGGCCCGTCCGTCGTGTAGCCGGCCCGCGTCGGTTTTGGCGAGCGCACATCCTTCAGCTTGGCTTTGATGAGGTTCGGCAGCTTCAAGTCGTCGAAGAAAATGTCGAGGAACTCCTCGCGGCTGAGGGTGAAGACGAAATCGTCCTCTCCATCGCCGTCGGTCGCGCCCTCCTTGCCGCCGCGCCCTCCGCCCTGCGGCGGCTTAGGGATTTTATCGCCAGGCACATACTCATGGTTGCCGGGGAGCACGAAATCGCGCGCGCCCGTCTCCCCGCTCAAGCCGAAGGACGGCTCGGAGAGGCTTTTCGAGCGCACACGGATTTTTTCGCTCGCCTCGATCTCGGAGATTTTGCGCTTGCGCAGCGCCTTGTTCACCGCGTTGCGGATTTCCTCCTTGGCGCGGCGAATGAAGCGCTGACGATTGCCGAGGCTTTTCGACTTTGGGTTCAGGCGGCGGTCGATGATGTGCATGGGCCGCCCGTCTTAAGCCGATTTGCGCACTCGCATGTACCAATCGACGAGGCGGCGCACCTGTTTGCGCGTGTAGCCGCGCGCCACCATGCGCTCCACGAACTCGCCGTGCTTTTTCTCCGTCTCGCCGTCCTTCTTGGCGCCGAAGCTGATCACGGGAAGCAGATCCTCCACCTGGGAGAACATGCGCCGCTCGATCACGTCGCGGATTTTTTCGTAGGACGTCCAGGCGGGGTTCTTGCCCGAGTTTTTCGCCCGCGCGCGGAGGGAGAATTTGACGACCTCGTAGCGGAAGTCCTTCGGATTGGCGATGCCGGCTGGCTTCTCGATCTTGGACAGCTCCTTGTCGAGCAGCGCCCGGTCCATGAGCTGACCGGTGTCGGGGTCTTTGAAGTCGTGGTCCTCGATCCAAGCGTCGGCGTAGGCCACGTAGCGGTCAAACAAGTTCTGCCCGTAGTCGCTATAGGACTCAAGGTACGCCTTCTGGATTTCATTGCCGATGAACTCGGCGTAGCGCGGAGCCAGCTCCTCCTTGATGAACTCCATGTAGCGGCTCTCGACCGCGTCAGGCAGTTGCTCGCGGTTGATCGCCTGCTCCAACACATACATCAGGTGGACAGGGTCGGCGCCAACCTCGGCCGTGTCGAAGTTGAAGGTTTCCGAGAGAACCTTGTAGGCGAAGCGGGTCGAGGCGCCCTCCATCCCCTCGGTGAGCCCGGCCGCGTCGCGATACTCCTGCACTGTTTTCGCCTGCGGGTCGGTGTCTTTCAGGCTCTCGCCGTCATAGACGCGCATTTTGGAGTAGAGGTTCGAGTTCTCGTGCTCCTTCAGGCGGGTGAGCACGGAGAAACGCGCCAGCATCTCAAGCGTGCCGGGTGCGCACGGCGCCTGCATCACCTCGCTGCGGGAGAGCAGCTTTTCGTAAATCTGCCGCTCCTCGGTGACGCGCAGGCAGTACGGCACCTGCACCACGCAGATGCGGTCGAGGAAGGCCTCGTTGTTCTTGTTGGACTTGAAGCTCTGCCATTCGCTCTCGTTCGAGTGCGCGATGATGACGCCCTGATAAGGCAGCGAGCCGACATTCTCCGTGCCCACATAGCTGCCCTCCTGCGTCGCGGTCAGCAGCGGGTGCAGCATCTTGATGGGCGCCTTGAACATCTCGACGAATTCGAGCAGCCCCTGCGTGGTGCGGTTCAGCCCGCCCGAATAGGAGTAGGCGTCCGCATCGTTCTTGCCGAAGAACTCCAGCTTGCGGATATCCACCTTGCCGACAAGGGCCGAGATGTCTTGGTTGTTCTCGTCGCCTGGCTCCGTCTTGGCCACGCACACTTGGCGCAGCCGCGACGGCATGACTTTGACCACCGAGAATTTCGAGATGTCGCCGCCAAACTCGTCCAGCCGCTTCACCGCCCAAGGCGACATATGCCCCGTGAGGCGCCGGCGCGGGATGCCGTATTTGTCCTCGAGCGCGCCGCCCATCGACGCCGGGTTGAACAGGGCGAGCGGGCTTTCGAACACTGGGCTGATCTCGTCGCCGGCTTTCAGCACGTAGACCGGCTGCAGCTCCATCAGCTCCTTCAGCCTTTCAGCAAGCGACGATTTGCCGCCGCCCACCGGCCCCAGAAGATAGAGGATCTGCTTACGCTCCTCCAGCCCCTGCGCCGCGTGGCGGAAGAAGCTGACGATGCGCTCGATCGTGTCCTCCAGGCCGAAAAAGTCCTCGAAGGTCGGATAAACCTTGATCGTCCGGTTCATGAAAATGCGGCCGAGACGGGCGTCGCGGGCCGTATCGATCAGCCTCGGCTCGCCGATGGCGGCCATCATCCGTTCGGCGGCGCCCGCATACATCATCGGGTCTTCGCGGCAAGCTTCGAGATATTGCTTCAGGTCCATCTGAGCTTGCTTCTGCACGTCGTAGCTTTTCGCGTACAGGTCAAAAATTTCGTCTCTCGATGTCATTCAGCGCTCGATCCCTTGTACAGCCTGGTGACTATAGATGTGGGGTCTCCTCACGTCGGCGCATAGGCCGATATCTCGTTCAGGTCGCGTACGGCTCTTTCCACGCCTCTTATACGCATTGTAACCCCATCCCGTGTCGAAGCGTCATTAAATCTTGCTCACGGGCGCTTCCCGCCGACGGCGTTGCCGCAAATCCCGACACACTCCGGCGCAAAGCTTCGGCCCGCATCGATGAACGCCCCGTGAATGTCAGCGATCCTCGGGCGTCCGCTGGCGCGCCGCCGCCTGCCCCAACGCTTCACGCCGCGCGATGGCTCCCGCCGCCGCGTCGAAGGTTTTGGCGTCGTCGCCGATGGAGGCCGCTGGCTCGCACACCGGCGCGCAAAACAGCGTGCGCCGCCGCCCGCCCTCGAAGACCGACACATGGGACGAGCCTGACGCGCCCACCCGCAGCTCCGTCGAGGCGATCTGTTCGCCGTCCGCGCTCAGGACGATCAGATTGGTGCGGCCGGGGCTTTTCGCCGTGACGATGATGACGCGGCGGCCCTCGACAGTCACATCCGCAACGGCCGGGTTGCCGACGATCACCGTGCCGGCGTCGGCGCCGAGCCGGAGCACCCGCGCTTCATCCATGGGCACGTCGACCGCCGGCTCTAAGGCCACGGCGACGCCGGGCGTGAGCAAAAGCCATGCGGCGATGAGGCGCAGCATCATGTGGGCACCGCAAAACAGAGATGGCGTCCATTCTTTCGCCGTATCGGTTAACGCGGGGTTACTACTTTTTGGCGAGGCCGCCCAGC
Source organism: Hyphomicrobiales bacterium (assembly GCA_033764775.1). Taxonomy (GTDB): domain Bacteria; phylum Pseudomonadota; class Alphaproteobacteria; order Rhizobiales; family Rhodomicrobiaceae; genus JAWXCE01. Next base: position 188,426 of record JANRIQ010000023.1, read on the forward strand.
TCGCACACCACCGCCCATTCCTCCGCCGTCACCGGCTGCACGGAGAGACGCGCGTTGCGCACGAGCGCCATCTCCGTCAGCGCCGGGTGCGCCTTCACTTGCGCCAGGGTGACGGGGCTTGGCAGCGGCTCCACCGCAGCGACGTCGACGCAACGCCAGCGGCCGCTTTCGTCCGTCGTGTCCGGGTGGGCCTCAGCAACGACGCGCACTACGCCTACGATGCGTTTCTCGTCCACCGAATGGTAAAAAAAGCCGAGGTCGCCAATGGCCATGGCGAGCATGTGCTTCTGCGCCAGCGCGTTGCGCACACCGTCCCACTGGGTCCCGCGCGCGCCCGCTTGCGTCTGGTCTTCCCACGACCAGGTTCCCGGCTCCGATTTGAATAGCCAGTACGCCACGATCCATCCTCCCGCCGGAAACGACGACGCGGATGAAGCGGCGATCAGCGCCGGATGTCAATCGCGTTCAAAACCGCGCCGGTCTCGTCGGACTGGACAAGGGCCACATAGAAATCCCCGGCGGGGGCGGAGGCCTTTGCCCGGTACTGCGCGGCGGCGCCCGTCCAGCCTCCCAGATTGACGATGCCGCGGACGGCGTTGGCGTAGGCGACCGAACGGCCCGAGTTCTCGCCCCGCTCGATGTTGACGTCAACTCTCGGGCTCACGTGAAACAGCCACAGCGTTGCGTTGTGCGGGGCCGCCTCGCCGACGTCTATGACCAGGTCGTCGCCGGCGTGGTGCGCGCGCATCGGCGCTCGCGCCGGGTCTGTCTTCGGCACGCGCACAAGCTCCGCTTCGATGGCTTTTTCGCTCTTCGCGGGCGCGCAGGCGACGCCGTTGAACACGAGCTGGGGCGTGTAGATGCGCCCGTCGCCGCTCGGCCGTTTGCGGGCGTAGGCGCGCTGGCGCTTCGCATTCTCCGGGCGCGCGAGCGTGTCCTTCCAGCCGATGTGATCCCAGTAATCCACGGACAGCGTCAGCGCGATCACGTCGCTTCGCGCAGCGAATTTGTGGAAGAGCGCGTCGGCCGCGGGGCATGAGGCGCAGCCCTGGCTGGTGAACAGCTCCATGACGACCACCGGACGGGACTCGGCGCGAGCCGAAGCGGCGGCGCCCAGCGCTGCAACCCCGGCGATGCAAAAGAGCGCATGGCGAGACCACGCGCTCCGCAGTGTCAAAATCATTGTAGGTCGCCCAATGAAAGGATCGTGTTTGCGCCGGATTATCGTGCATCCGGAGCCCGTCCGCCACTCACGTCTCGTTGAGAAACAAGCGGGCGCCATGCACATTAGGACTAGGCGGCGGCCAGGTTGCGCAGCACGTAATGCAGGATGCCGCCGGAGCGGAAATAGCTCAGCTCGTCCAGCGTATCGATCCGGCACTGCACCGGCGCCTCCACCGTGCGCCCGTCGGCGAGGGTGATGACGGCTTTCATCTTCTGCAGCGGCGAAAGCTTGTCGAGGCCGGAGATCGAGACGGTTTCCGAGCCGGAGAGGCCGAGGTCGCGCCACGACAGCCCATCCTCGAAGGTAAGCGGCAGCACGCCCATGCCGACGAGGTTGGAGCGGTGGATGCGTTCGAAGCTCTGGGCGATCACCGCGCGCACCCCGAGCAGCCTTGTGCCCTTCGCCGCCCAGTCGCGGCTGGAGCCGGTGCCGTACTCCTTGCCCGCGAATACGACGAGCGGCACGCCCTCGGCCTTATACTGCATCGCCGCCTCGTAGATCGGCAGTTGCTTGCCGCTCGGGTAATGCACCGTCACGCCGCCCTCGACGCCCGGCGTCATCTGGTTCTTGATGCGAATGTTGGCGAACGTGCCGCGCATCATCACCTCGTGGTTGCCGCGCCGCGCGCCGTAGGAGTTGAAGTCGGCGTAGGTGACGCTGTTGCCGGTGAGGTAGCGCCCCGCCGGGCCGGTCTTCGAGATGGAGCCGGCGGGCGAGATGTGGTCGGTCGTGATCGAGTCGAGGAAGAGGCCAAGCACGCGCGCGTTCTCGATGTCGCCGATAGGCGCTGGCGTCGTGCTCAAGTCCTCAAAGAACGGCGGGTTCTGCACATAGGTCGAGGCGCCGTTCCAGCGATAGGTGAGGCTCTGCGCGGCGGCGCCAAGGCCCTGCCAGCGCTCGTCGCCCTTGAACACGTCGGCGTAGCGTCGCTTGAACATGTCCGCCGTGATCGTGTCCCGGATCACTTGCGCGATCTCGGCGGAGGACGGCCAGATATCTTTGAGGTATACGAGCGTGCCGTTCGTGTCCATGCCGAGCGGCTCGGTGGTGAGGTCGGTTTTGAGCGTGCCCGCGATGGCGTAGGCGACGACAAGCGGCGGCGACGCGAGATAGTTCGCGCGGACGTCCGGGTTCACGCGCCCCTCGAAGTTGCGGTTGCCGGACAGCACCGCGCAAGCGACGAGGTCATTCTCCTGGATGGCGGCGGAGATTGGCTCGGGGAGCGGGCCGGAGTTGCCGATGCAGGTCGTGCAGCCGTAGCCGACGAGGCCGAAGCCGAGCGCGTCCAACTCAGGCATCAGCCCGGATTTCTCCATGTAGTCCGTCACGACCTGGCTGCCCGGCGCGAACGAGGTCTTCACCCACGGCTTGGCTTTCAGGCCGCGCGCGCGGGCGTTGCGGGCGAGCAACCCGGCGCCGACCAGCACGCTGGGGTTCGAGGTGTTCGTGCATGAGGTGATCGCGGCGATGACCACGTCGCCGTCCGACAGCGTGTAGTTCGCGCCCGCCACTTCGCCGGACTTCTCCAGCACGGGCGCAACCGCAGCGCCGCCTTCGTTGAGCATCGCGGCCTGTTCGCTGCCCGGCTTGAAGTTGCGGATTTCAGCGAGCGCGTCGAGGAAGCCGGAGGCGGCGTTCCCCAGCGAAACGCGGTCTTGCGGGCGTTTGGGCCCGGCGAGCGACGGCACGACGGCGCCGAGGTCAAGCTCCAGGTAATCCGTCACGACCGGATCGGGCGTCGCCGCGTCCCGCCACATGCCTTGCGCCTTCGCGTAGGCCTCGACGAGCGCCACGCGGTGCGGGTCGCGGCCCGTGGCCTTCAGATAATTGATCGTGTCCGCGTCGATGGGGAAGAAGCCGCAGGTCGCGCCGTATTCGGGCGCCATGTTCGAGATCGTCGCGCGGTCTTCCGAGGTGAGTGCCGACAGCCCCGGCCCGTAAAACTCCACGAATTTGTTGACCACGCCCTTTTTGCGCAGCATCTGCGTGACGGTAAGCACCAGGTCGGTCGCCGTCACGCCTTCATTCAGCGCGCCGGTGATGCGGAAGCCGATCACCTCGGGGATGAGCATGGAGATCGGCTGGCCAAGCATGGCCGCCTCCGCCTCGATGCCGCCGACGCCCCAGCCGAGCACGGCGATGGCGTTCACCATCGTGGTGTGACTGTCTGTGCCGACGAGCGTGTCCGGGAAAGCCTGTGTGATCTCGCCCGCGTCCGTCATCACGGTTTTCGTCCACACCGTCTGCGCCAGATATTCCAGGTTCACCTGATGGCAAATGCCGGTGCCAGGCGGCACGACGCGGAAATTGTCGAACGCGCCGGCACCCCAGCGCAGGAACTCGTACCGCTCGCGGTTGCGCTCATATTCGAGATCGACGTTCGTCGCCAGGGCGCGCGGGCTGCCGAAAGCGTCGACGATGACCGAGTGGTCGATCACGAGATCGACGGGCACCAGCGGGTTGATTTTTTTCGGGTCGCCGCCGAGCGCGCCCATGGCGTCGCGCATCGCCGCCAGATCGACGACAGCGGGCACGCCGGTAAAGTCCTGCATGAGCACGCGCGCGGGGCGGTAGGCGATTTCACGGTCGGAGCGCTTGTCGCCAAGCCATTTCGCCATCGCGAGAATGTCGTCCGCCGTCACCGAGCGGCCGTCCTCGAAGCGCAGCAGGTTTTCGAGCAGCACTTTCAGCGAGAAGGGCAACGCCGAGACGCCGCCAAGGCCGTTCTTCTCCGCCTCGATCAGGCTGAAATACTCGTACGGTTTGCCGTCCACCTCCAGCGTCGTGCGGCACTTAAACGAGTCGAGCGATGCGGGGGGGACGGTCACGGCTGGTCTCCTTGCGTTTTGTCGAGGCGCGGCTTACGAGTGCGTCAAGGCTCTCTACATGCCACGGCGAAGATGCGCCGGGAAGACGCGCGCTATGCTCATCGACATTATACAGCGCCGCGCATGCTCGAACCAGTTATCTTAAGGCGAGTTCGGGGAGCGCGCATGTTCAGTCTGGTCGTTAAATCTCTGCGATGCTCCCGGGGAGGGCGCATTCTCATAACCGATTTGAGCTTTGCGCTCGACGCCGGGGACGGGCTGATCGTGGCGGGGCCGAACGGCGCAGGCAAATCGACGCTGCTGCGCGCGCTCGCGGGCTTCCACCGGGCGGACGCGGGCGAGATCCGTGTGGAAGGAGTGGAGGATGGGGACGATCTCGGACGGCACTGCGCTTATGTCGGGCATTTGAACGCCTTGAAATTTAGCCAAACGGCCGAGGAGAATTTGCGGTTCGTCGCCGCCTATTTCGGCGGGCGCGCTGGCGATGTGGATGCGGCGCTCGCGCAATTCGGCCTGGAAAGCGTGGCGCGCATCCCTGCCGGCTATCTGTCGGCTGGGCAGAAACGGCGCCTGAGCCTCTGCCGCCTGGCGATTGTGCGGCGGCCGCTTTGGCTGCTCGACGAACCGACCGAGTCGCTCGACGCGGCGTCCAGCGCTGCGTTCGAAGCGGCGGCGCGGCGGCATCGGGAGAGCGGCGGCCTGGTCGTAGCGGCGACGCACGCGCCGTTCCATATAGGGGCCGCCTACGCGCTCGACCTCGGCGCCGAGGGCTTCCAAATGCGGCGCGTCGCGGCGTGAGCGCGTTTTTTCACCTCATCGCGCGGGATGTGGGGCTCGGCCTGCGCGACGGCGGAGCGCTCGGCGCCGCCATCGGCTTCCACATCATCGTGGTCGCCACGCTCCCCCTCGGTCTTGGCCCCGATTTGAACTTGCTCTCCCGCATCGCGCCGGGCGTGCTCTGGATCTCGCTGCTGCTGGCGGCCCTCCTTTCGGCCGAGCGCATCTTCCAGGCGGACTTTGACGACGGTTCACTCGAACAACTCGCCCTTGGGCCGCTGCCGCTTGAATTGGCGGCGTTGGCCAAAGCCGTGGCGCACTGGCTGTCGACCGCGGCGCCGCTCATCGCCGTGTCGCCCGCCTTGGGGCTTTTGCTCAACATGGACGCGTCCGCTTACGGTCCGCTGCTCCTTGCGATGCTGGCGGGCACGCCGGCGGTGAGCTTTCTCGGCGTGGCGGGCGCGGCGCTCACCTGCGGGCTGCGGCGCGGCGGCCTGCTGCTCGGCCTCATTCTCCTGCCGCTTTATGTGCCGGTGCTGATTTTCGGCGTTGCGGCCGTCAACGCCGCGATGGGCCTCGGCGGATCGTTCGCGGCCCCGTTTTCGCTGCTGTGCGCGTTTTCGCTGGCGACCGCCGTGCTTGGCCCCATCGCCGCCGCGGCGGCCCTGCGCGGCGCTCTCAACTAGACGGCTTGGAGCGACCGATTTGTTTCTTCGGGTTTAGCCGCAAGTCGATATAGCCGTTGACGGCGGCCATAAGGTCGTCGATCTTGTTCTCGAAGAAGTGGTTCGCTCCGGGAATGACCTCGTGCTGAATGCTGATGCCCTTCTGGGTCTTCAGCTTATCGACCAATGATTTGACCGACTCGTTCGGCGCGACGCGGTCGTCCGCGCCGTTCACCATCAGTCCCGATGACGGGCAGGGCGCAAGAAAGCTGAAATCGTAGAGATTGGCCGGCGGCGCCACGCAGACGAACCCTTGGATCTCGGGCCGCCGCATGAGCAGCTGCATGGCGATCCAGGCGCCGAAAGACACTCCCGCGATCCAGCATGTGCGCGCGTCGGGGTTGTAGGTCTGCAGCCAGTCAAGCGCCGTCGCCGCATCCGCCAGCTCTCCGGGCCCGTTGTCGAACAGTCCCTGGCTTCGGCCCACTCCTCGGAAGTTGAAGCGCAGCGTTGAAAAATTCTTCTGCGCGAAGGCGTAGTAGAGCTGGTACACGATTTGGTTGTTCATCGTCCCGCCGAATTGCGGGTGCGGATGCAGGATCAGCGCGATGCGCGGCTCCGCGGTCGTTTCGTGATGGTAACGGCCTTCCAAACGCCCGGCTGGGCCGCTGATCGTCACTTCAGGCATGGGGCGCCGCCATCGCTTGCGTGGAGCGCCGGTCGCCCCCGGATCGCGGATCGATAAAAACGATGTCGCGTGTCATCATTGGTTGACTTCGCAAGCCCCAAATCCTATACAGATGCTTAAGTTTAGAATAATTCAAAACATGTTCGGCGCTGCGCTTGATCGTCGTTCATAGCACGAGCGGTATGCTGAAAAGCAAGCTTAAAACCATTGAGACGCACGGTTTTTGGTTGCGTGGCGCGTCCGCGCACAACCGCGCCGCGCCATGTTTCGCGGCGGTCGGCGGTTGGCGATGACCCGCGTTTATCTCGACCATAACGCCTCTTCGCCGCTGCGGCCGGAAGCGCGCGCGGCGATGATCGCGGCCATGGACGCGTGTGGTAATCCCTCCTCCATCCACGCGGAAGGACGAGCGGCGCGGGCGATCATGGAGGGCGCGCGGGAAAAGATCGCGCGGGCGATGGGCGCACGGCCCGCGAATGTGATCTTCACCTCGGGCGGCACAGAGGCGGCGAACGCGGCGATTTTCGCGGCGCGGCAAGCGCTTGGCGGCGCTACCGTTTTGGCGGGCGCGGCGGAGCATCCATGCGTGCTTAAGCGCGCCGACCAACGCCTCGCCGTAAGCGCGGACGGCGTTATTGATATGCGCCGTCTGCGGGCGGAGGTATCTGGCGCGGCGGTGATCGCCCTACAGGACGCCAACAACGAGACCGGTGTGCGGCAGCCGCTCGGCGCGGTTGCGGAGCTGGCGCTTGAGCGCGGCGCGCTATTCATCTGCGATGCGGTGCAGACGGCAGGGCGCGTGGGCGTGAGCGACAACTCACGGCGCGCGGACATGGTTTTCATCAGCGCGCACAAGTTCGGCGGGCCACAGGGCGCGGGCGCGATCATCCTCAACAGGGACATGCCGTTCGACGCGCTGTTGAGCGGCGGCGGTCAGGAGCGCGGGCAGCGCGGCGGAACGGAGAACGTCGCGGCCATCGCAGGGACAGCGGCGGCGCTGGAGGCGGCGGAGGCGGATCGCGAGCGGTTCGCCGCGTGGGCGGCGGCGGCGCAACGGCGGCTGGAGAGCGCATTGCGCTCCATCGCGCCGGACACGGTGATTTTTGGCGACGGCGCGCCGCGCATCCCGAACACGACATGCTTCGCCGCGCCCGGCGTTTCCGCCGAGATCGCGCTGATGGCGCTTGACCTGGAAGGCGTTGCGGTTTCGTCCGGCTCGGCTTGTTCGTCAGGCAAAGTGGCCCCAAGTCACGTGTTGGCGGCGATGGGGACTGCGCCTGATTTGGCGAAATGCGCGATCCGGGTCAGCACCGGCTGGAACACGACCGAAGCGGACATCGACCGGTTTTTAGAGGTTTGGGAAAAGATTTACGCCCGTCTGCGCCCGCGCGCGGCGGCTTGAGGAAGAACGTCCGGCGTGGCCGGGACAGGAGAGCGTCATGGCTGATGTTGAAACAATCGAGCGCGTCCGCGAGATCGACGTCGATAAGTACAAATACGGGTTCGAGACCGACATCGAGACGGTGAAGGCGCCGAAGGGCCTGTCCGAAGACATCGTCCGCTTCATCTCGGCCAAAAAGGGCGAGCCTGATTGGCTGCTGGAATGGCGGCTTGGCGCCTATCGCCGCTGGCTGACGATGGAAGACCCCGCCTGGGCGAAGGTCAGCTATCCGAAGATCGACTTTCAGGACTTGTATTACTATTCCGCGCCGAAATCGACCGAAGGGCCGAAAGACCTGAGCGAGGTTGATCCCGAACTGCTGCGCACCTATGAACGGCTAGGCATTCCCTTACGCGAACAGGAAATGCTGGCCGGCGTGCAGAACAAGCGCGTGGCGGTGGACGCCGTGTTCGACAGCGTGTCGGTGGTCACGACGTTCAAGAAAGAGCTGGCGGCGGCGGGCGTGATCTTCTGCTCGATCTCCGAGGCTGTGCGCGATCACCCGGAGCTTGTGCAGAAATATCTCGGCTCGGTCGTGCCCACGAGCGACAATTATTACGCCACGCTGAACTCCGCCGTGTTTTCGGACGGGTCGTTCGTTTACATCCCGCCAGGCGTCCGCTGCCCGATGGAGCTGTCCACCTATTTCCGCATCAATGACAAGCAGACGGGCCAGTTCGAGCGCACGCTGATCATCGCCGACAAGGGCAGCTATGTGAGCTACCTCGAAGGCTGCACCGCGCCGATGCGCGATGAAAACCAGCTTCACGCAGCCGTGGTGGAGCTGGTTGCGCTGGACGACGCCGAAATCAAGTATTCGACGGTGCAGAACTGGTACCCGGGCGACGCCGAGGGCAAGGGCGGCATCTACAACTTCGTGACGAAGCGCGGCGATTGCCGGGGCCGCAACTCCAAAATCTCGTGGACGCAGGTCGAAACCGGCTCGGCCATCACCTGGAAATATCCGTCCTGCATCCTGCGCGGCGACGGCTCGCGCGGCGAGTTTTACTCCATCGCCATCTCGAACGGCAAACAGCAGGTGGATAGCGGCACCAAGATGGTGCATCTGGGCAAGAACACCTCCAGCCGCATCGTGTCGAAGGGCATCGCGGCGGGGCGGTCGGACAACACCTATCGCGGCCTCGTTTCGGCCCATCGCAAGGCCACGAATGCGCGCAATTTCACGCAATGCGACAGCCTGCTGATCGGCGACCGCTGCGGCGCGCATACCGTGCCCTATATCGAGGCGAAAAACGCCTCCGCACACTTCGAGCACGAGGCGACGACGAGCAAAATCTCCGACGACCAGATGTTTTACTGCCTCTCGCGCGGCTTGAGCCAGGAGGAGGCGGTGGCGCTCATCGTCAACGGCTTCGTCCGCGACGTGCTGCAGCAACTACCGATGGAGTTTCTCGCGGAGACGCAGAAGCTCATCAGCATCAGCCTCGACGGCAGCGTGGGGTAACCCTCTCCCGGCGGGAGAGGGTGGCGCGGAAGCGCCGGGTGAGGGGTATGATTTTAACTCAGGTCGCTCGCAGACTGCGACGTAACCAAACGGAAGCAGAAACTAAACTTTGGATGCATGTCCGCAATCGGCGCCTTCGCGGGTTGAAGTTTAGGCGTCAAGTTCCGGTTGCTGGGTACGTCGCGGACTTCCTTTGCGAGGATTTGAAGCTAATTGTCGAGCTTGATGGCGGACATCACGGGGAACGGTCAGAAGCGGATGCGGAACGGACGAAAGTGCTGAAAAGAGCGGGGTATCAAGTCTTGCGGTTCTGGAATAATGACGTGATGACGAATATCGAGGGCGTTCTGCAGCGAATTGTAGAGATGGCCGAAATAGCAGGGCATAAAGCGCAGAGTTAACCCCCTCACCCTGTCCCTCTCCCGCCGGGAGAGGGGACGATGTGGCAAGGATGGAAAAATGCTGGAAATCAGGAACTTACACGCGCGCATCGACGACAAGGACATCCTGCGCGGGCTGACGCTGACCGTCCCCAAGGGCGAGGTGCACGCCATCATGGGGCCGAACGGGTCGGGCAAGTCCACGCTTGCATACATCCTCGCGGGCAAACCGGATTACGAGGTGACGGACGGCGAAATCCTCTGGAACGGCGGCAACCTGCTGGACATGGAGCCGGATGAGCGGGCGCACGCGGGCGTGTTTCTCGCGTTCCAGTATCCAATCGAAATCCCCGGTGTCGCCTCCATGACATTCCTGCGCACTGCGCTGAACGCGCAACGCAAGGCGCGCGGCGAGGCGGAGCTTTCCACGCCGGACTTTATCCGCGTCGTACGCGAGAAGGCCGACAGCCTCAACATCTCGATGGACATGCTGAAGCGCCCGGTGAACACGGGCTTTTCCGGCGGCGAGAAAAAGCGCTACGAAATCCTGCAGATGGCGCTGCTGCAGCCGACGCTGTGCGTGCTCGACGAAACCGACTCAGGCCTCGACATCGACGCGGTGCGCATCGTCTCCGAGGGCGTCAACGCGTTGCGCTCGCCGGAACGCGCCTTCGTGCTCATCACCCATTATCAGCGCCTCCTCAACTACATAACGCCCGACAAGGTGCATGTGCTGAGCCACGGCCGCGTCGTACGCTCCGGCGGCAAGGAGCTGGCGCTCGAACTTGAGAAATCCGGCTACGCCGAATATGGCGAAACCGCCGCGTGAAAGGGGCCGAGGTGAACGCTGATCCGCGCAAAATCGAAACCGCCGCGCTCGCGCCGACCGGCGTCGCCGCCCAACTGATCGCGAGGCAAGCCGAGGCGAAGCTGCCTTCCGCGCCGTGGCTGGACGGCATGCGACGCGCCGCGCTTGAAACGCTCGCCGAGCGCGGGCTTCCGTCCCGCCGCGTGGAGGAGTGGAAATACACTGATCTGCGCGCCGCGATGACTATGGCGCATTCGCCCGCGCTCACGCCCGCGCCCGTTGCCCGCGTCGAGATCGACGCCGGATTAGGCGACTTGGCCACCCTGCCGGGCCGTCAGATCGTGTTCGTGAACGGCGCTTACTCCGGTGCACACTCGCGGCTCATCGACGACACGCGAGTTGAGATAGTGACCCTGAAGGACGCCGCCAACGCGCCAGGCTGGCTTATTGCTGCGCTTTCGGCTTCGAACGCTGCCCCGGGCGAGGCCGTTGCCGCGCTCAACGCCGCGTTCATGTCGGACGGCGCCGCGATCCGGATTGCGCCGGGCGCAGCCATCGCCGACCCGATCCACATCATTCACGTCTCAGCGGGCGCCGATACGGTGGCCAACGCCACGCGCCACGCGTTTGTCATCGGCGCGGGCGCGGAGGTCGCCGTGCTTGAGAGCTTCGTGTCGCTCGGCGGCGCGGCGCAAACCACGTCCGTCACACACGTGCTCGCCGCCGAGGACGCCAAGCTCACGCACCTGAAGTTCGCCGGCGAAAGCACATCCGCGCAACACCTCGGCAATTGGGACGTGCGGCTCGGCGCGCGCGCGAGTTATCTCGCCATCCAGTTCGCGCCCGGCGGCGCGCTCACCCGCAGCCAACTTTTCCTGCGCTATGACGGCGAGGGCGCGCGCGGGCATTTCCTCGGCGCCCAACTCCTGCGCGGCCGCCAGCACTGCGACATGACCATGGTCATCGACCACGCCGTGCCGGGCTGCGAGAGCCGCGAGCATGTGAAGGCCGTGCTCGCCGACAACGCGCGCGGCGTGTTCCAGGCCAAGGTGCTCGTGCGCCAGGACGCGCAACAGACCGACGGCCGGCAGATGGCGCAGGCGCTGATGCTCTCGGACGACGCCGAGTTCGACGCCAAGCCGGAGCTGGAAATCTACGCGGACGACGTGAAATGCAACCACGGCGCAACGGTCGGGGAACTGGATGAGGACATGCTGTTTTACCTGCGCTCGCGTGGCATCGGCGAGGCGGAGGCGAAGGCGCTGCTCATCGAGGCGTTCGTCGGCGAGGTGCTGGACAAGATCGAGAACGAGACGCTGCGCGATGCGCTGACGGCAAAAACGCAGGCCTGGCTCGCGGCTTAACCCTCTCCTGACGGGAGAGGGTGGCGCGGTACGGGCCGGGTGAGGGGTCGGACTTGACACTTCGGCCCTAAAACCCTCACCCCGTCCTTCTCCCGACGGGAGAGGGAGAAGGAGACGAGATGAACGATATGAGCATGATGAAGCCCTATGACGTGGCGGCGATCCGGGAGGATTTCCCGATCCTGTCGCGTCAGGTCTACGGCAAGCCGCTCGTTTATCTCGACAATGCGGCCAGCGCGCAGAAGCCGCGTCAGGTGCTGGACGCCATCCAGCGCGCCTACGCCGAGGAATACGCCAACGTGCATCGCGGCCTGCACTATCTCTCCAACACGGCGACGGACAATTACGAGGCGGCGCGGCGCACGGTCGCCCGCTTCCTGAACGCCGGTTCGGAGCACGAGATCGTGTTCACGCGGAACGCGACCGAGGCGATCAACCTCGTCGCGCAAAGCTTCGGCGGGATGCAGATCGGCGAAGGCGATGAGATCGTGCTCACCATCATGGAGCACCATTCCAACATCGTGCCGTGGCATTTCCACCGCGAGCGGCGCGGCGCCAAGATGGTCTGGGTGCCGGTGACGGACGAGGGCGCGTTTCGCATCGAGGATTTCGAGGCGGCGCTGACCCCGCGGACGAAGATGATCGCGATCACACACATGTCGAACGCGCTCGGCACAGTGGTTCCGGTGAAAGAGGTTTGCCGTATCGCGCGCGAGCGGGGCATCCCGGTGCTGGTTGACGGCAGCCAGGCGGCGGTGCACATGCCCGTCGACGTGCGGGACATCGGCTGCGATTTCTACGCGTTCACCGGGCATAAGACCTACGGCCCGTCCGGCATCGGCGTGCTGTGGGCGAAGCCTGAGCATTTCGCGGCGATGCCTCCGTATCAGGGCGGCGGCGAGATGATCGGATCGGTGGCGATGGACCGCATCACCTACGCTCCCGCGCCGAACAAGTTCGAGGCGGGGACTCCCGCTATCGTGCAGGCGATCGGCCTCGGCGCCGCGCTGGAGTACATGATGGCGCTCGGCCGCGAGAACATCAAAGCGCATGAGGATCGGCTGCTCGCTTATGCGCACGAGCGTCTCGGCGCCATCGAGGGCCTGCGCTTCTTCGGCACGGCTCCCGGCAAAGGCGCCATCGTGTCGTTCAACCTCGGCGGCGCGCATCCGCACGACGTGTCCACCATCATCGACCGGCAGGGCGTCGCCATCCGCGCTGGGATGCACTGCACCGAGCCGCTGCTCGCCCGCTTCGGCGTCACGGCCACATGCCGGGCGTCCTTCGCGCTCTACAATACCATTGATGAGGTGGATGCGCTTGCGGAGGCCTTGATAAAGGCGCAGAAGCTTCTAGCTTAAGAGGTTGATATGACCGACGACGCGCCAACCGAGACGACGCTAACCGAGGAGGAGCTCGACCGCCTCTCCGGGGGCATCATCGCGGCGCTAAAAAGCGTGTACGATCCGGAAATTCCCGCCGATATTTATGAGCTTGGCCTCATATATAAAATCGACGTGGACGACGACCGGATGGTGACGGTGGATATGACGCTGACCTCGCCGGGCTGCCCGGTCGCGGGCGAAATGCCGGGGTGGGTGGAGAACGCGGTCGGCGCGGTCGAGGGCGTGTCTGGCGTGAAGGTGAACCTGGTGTTCACGCCGCCGTGGGACATGAGCCGCATGTCGGACGAGGCGAAGATCGCCTTGAATATGTTTTAGAGCCGCTTTCGCGGCGGAGGACTGCGCTATGGCAAGACCAAGACCGCAAATTATCTCGTTAACCGACGCCGCCGCGGAGCGCGTGAAGGCGATCATGGCGCGCGCCGAGAAGCCCGTCGCGGGGCTGCGGCTGGGCGTGAAAAAGGGCGGCTGCGCGGGGCTTGAGTATACGATGACTTACGCGGAAGCCGCGAACCCGGCCGATGAGGTGGTGGAGGATAAGGGCGTCACCGTGTTCGTGGAGCCGGCGGCCGTGCTATACCTGCTCGGCACGCAAATGGACTTTCAGACTTCGAAAATGTCGTCATCCTTCGTGTTCAACAACCCGAACCAGACGAGCGCCTGCGGCTGCGGCGAGTCCGTGGCGATCACGCCTGCCGCAGCCGTTTGATCCGCAACGCCGCCTAGCGCGCGCCTGGGCGTTCCATCTAATTCAGAAAATTATACAGGAACGTCACTTAGCCTCCCGCGTTGATGTCGCATGGAACGCTAAAGGAGGTTACTATGGCGAACCAAAAAGGCAGCAGCCAAAATCATAATCGCGTCACCGATGGCGAGCCGGATCGTCGGTTCAAGGAGAACCGGGACGGCCCAACCGGTCAGGGTCAGGTGAAAGATCCTGAAAATGACGGTCGCCTGAAGGAAAATCGCGACGAAGGCGCATCAAAACAAAACCGGCAAAGCCGCTGACGCCTTGAAACTGCAAAGGGACGTTCCAATGGAGCGTCCTTTTTTATTTGCTGACCCGAACGGGCTGCCGCAGGAAAGCGGGCACATGATCGCCCAGCCCGACGGCGGTCTCAGGCTGTGGCGTGCGGCGATGGCCGCGTGGTTCGGTGGACGACGCGGGCCTGTTGCTGGGAGCTGAGCCTGCCGGTTTGCGCGTCGCGCCAGCCTCCCGACCCGGCGATGACCGAGGCTGACTGCGCTCCGCGGGGGCTCGTGGGGATTTCACCGACGCATCGGACGCTCCACGCCGCTTCGCTCCGCGTCCCTTTCGACGCGGGCGGGCCGCCATCAACTCCGGGTCCGGCTCGCCGCCCATCCAGTCGATTTTGGCGTTGATGAGCTTTTCAATCCCGGCGAGAGCCTCGACATCGTCCGGCGTCACAATCATTGCCGCAAAACCTTCGCGGCCGGCGCGTCCCGTGCGGCCGATGCGGTGCACGTAGTCCTCAGGGCTGATCGGCACGTCGAAATTGAACACGTGGCTAACCTCGGGGATGTCAAGGCCGCGCGCCGCCACGTCGCTCGCCGCCAGAAAAGTGATTTCGCCCTTACGGAAGCCCTCAAGCGTGAGGGTTCGCGCCCGCTGATCCATGTCGCCGTGCAGCGCGCCGACATTAAAGCCATGCTTCGTCAGCGATTTGTAGACGATGTCCACATCGCGCTTGCGGTTGCAGAAGATGATGGCGTTTTTAACGTTCTGCCCGCGCATGAGATCGCGCAGCACCTCGCGTTTGATCTTGTCGTCCGGCTCCGAGAACTTCAGCTTTTGAACGATGGTCTTGGCGGTCGATGAAGGCGGGGCAACTTCTATTTTTACAGGGTTGCTTAAGAAGCGCTCGGTGAGCTTGCGGATCTCGGGCGGCATCGTCGCTGAGAAGAACAGCGTCTGGCGCGAGGGCGGCAAAAGCTTGCAGATTTTCTCGATGTCGGGGATGAAGCCCATATCGAGCATGCGGTCCGCCTCGTCGATGACGAGCAGCTCCACGGCGGTCAGCAAAAGCTTGCCGCGCCCGAAATGGTCGAGCAACCGTCCCGGCGTGGCGATGAGCACATCGGCGCCCCGGTCGAGCTTGCGCTCTTGATCCTCGAACGAGACGCCGCCGATGATGAGGGCTACGTTCAGCTTGTGTTCGGCGCCAAGCGTCTCGAAGCTTTGCGCCACCTGGGCGGCGAGTTCCCGCGTCGGCTCCAGAATGAGCGATCGCGGCATGCGCGCCCGGGCCCGGCCCTGCTCCAGTTTGGTGAGCATGGGCAGGACAAAGGACGCGGTTTTGCCCGTTCCCGTCTGCGCGATGCCGATGACGTCTCTGCCCTCCAGCGCGGGCGGTATGGCTTGCGCTTGTATGGGCGTAGGGTCCTTGTAGCCGGCTGCGGCGATGGCCGCGAGCACCTTTTGGCTCAATCCAAGGGTGGTGAAGCTCATTCTTTTCCAGTTCAAATTTGCCGGCGCGCCTTCTATGAGCGAGCGCCCAGATGCGTCAATCCGCTAAGCTGCATCTTTGCCGCGAATGATCGGGTCAATCATTAACGTTTGACCTGAGAGCGAGATTTAGTTGCGTTCTGTGAACGTTTGGCAACAGTTGACGCGCTCGCGGCGGATATAGGCGATATAGTCGCATAATCGTGCGATTGCAACGAGACTTGTGCGGCTGGCGGGGCGTTGGCGAAAATATGCTTATTTTTTCGCGGCGTCGGTCATTTCGTCTTTTGGGGCTTCGGTGAGTTTGTAGGCGCCGTCCGCATTCACCTCGATATAGAGCGAGTTGTCGGTGTCCTTCACGGCGTCGTAGGAGGTGATGATGAGCGTCGCCTTGTTTTCCGCGTCAGCGTCGAAATTGACGAACGCGTTTTGCAGCTTGCGCTCGGTGACCTCCTTGATCGGCGTGGTTTTCAGAACGGTCGCGTCGGCGCCGCCGCCAGAAAAAGCCACGAGTTGAAGGTGCACGGTGACGGGAGCCTCAGCGCCCGGCGCGCCGGTGACCACGATGGCCCGGAACGCGCCGGTTTGCCCTGCGTTTGTCCAGGCGCCGCCCGTCGTCACCTCGGTCACGGCGCCGGGGATGGACTGGACGATCGACGCGGCGTCCTGAGCCATGGCACCTCCGCCGGCCATCAGCCAAACCGCCGCTGTCGTCATGAGTGCGCGCATGAGCTTCTCCCTCAGCCTCGCGATCCGGCGTCGCCGCCCTTCACCGCACTTTCGCGTAGACAAGCACATTGACATTTGCAAGGCGATTGTTGGTTTTTTGAACGGAGCCGAGCGAGGCCATGGTTCATCCGTATGACGCGAACGACAGGCCGAACGTGCCGGTCAAGCCGCCTATAATGCTCGCCGCGCTGCTCATGGCTGGGGTCGGCATGGAGTTCGTCTGGCCCGCCTTCGGGGGCATGTTTCTGTGGGGGGCGGACGGACTGTTGATCGGCGTCGTGCTGGTCGTGGTGGGCGTTTTGATCGCCTCGACGGCCATGCGCAGCTTCATCGCGGCCGGCACGACCGTGCTGCCCGACAAGCCCAACACCGCGTTCGTGAAAGGCGGCGTCTACAAATACAGCCGCAACCCGATGTATATCGGCCTCATCCTGATCTATCTGGGCTTGGCGGCGGCGCTGGGCAGCGTGTGGGCGCTGGTGCTGGCGCCGCTCTTCATCGCATATCTGCGTTATTTCGCCGTCAGCCGCGAGGAGGCGTATCTGAAGCGCCGTTTCGGCGAGCCGTACATCGCCTATATGCGCAGGGTGCCGCGCTGGTTCTGAGCGCGATTGCCAAGGCCGAGACTTCCGCGTACATCTCCGGGCGAATTTTCGCCAAGGAGTGTTTTTATGCGGTTTTTCAGCGTGTTTCTCGCCGTTTTTCTTTGCGTCTTCGGTGCGCGGGCGGCCTCGCTCGACGGCCTCGCGGTGGAGGTGAAGAACGAGAGCGAGGCGGTGCTGTGCGCCGAAAAGGACAACGTCTCCCTCACCTTCGCCAACCCAGCCGTGCGCAGCTTCCGCATCGAGGCGGCGCATCCGGTTTATCTCTCGGTCGGCATGCGCGACAACTTCGAGGCCGACTGGACGGCGTGCGACATCGAGGGCGACCCGGCCTACAAGGCGCCCTCCCCGCCCAAAAAGCAGACCCTGATGGACGGCGACGACCTCTGGATCATCGGCTACACCTTTGGCACGTTCTGGCGCCCGGCCACCGCCGTGGTGCGCATCGGCGACAAGACGTTCCGCGACATCCACATGCTGCAGGTCTGGGTGCTGCGCACGGACGGCTCCGAGGAAGTGCTCGTGCTCTATCCGCAGGATGGCTACTGGCGCCCGCGCCCCATGACGCCGAAGGGCTTCCGCAACACGGCCTACGGCTCGTCGTTCCTCGTCGGGCCGGTGGAGGTCGATGGGCGGCCGCTCGTGAAGCTGAAAGAGGTGGCGTTCGACCCGGCGAAACGCACCTTCACGCTGGGTTTCGAGCGCGGCGGCTCGGCGACGGTGCAAATGCACACCATCTCGCAGGACAAGCTGGCGCTCAACGTGGCGTTCGACAAGCCGGTGGAGGGCCTGCCCTTCGCCATGATGCGCTCGATGTACATCACCGAGTTCAACAACGACGTGGCGCGGGTGGCGGTGCGCGAGAAGGGCGCGAAGGGCTGGCGCGAGGACAACGTGATGCGGTTTTCCGGCGCGACGGCGACGGACATCTGGGCCGGGCGCTTCAGCCCGTCGCAGCACAACACGACAAGCCCGGACATGGTGTTCAACAGCTTCTCGGACGGGCCGACGCCGAAGCGGCCGAAGAGCGACCCGCCGCCGACGCTGAAGCCGGTGAATTAAATATGTCCACAGTTCATCTTGTTCCTCCGGACGTGACCGCCGCATATGAAGTGCAGGAATGGCGCAATGCCGCCGGCGTGCTTCTGACGGCGCAACCCACTGAGTGGGAAGATATCCTTCATACTTTACGAAACTTCAGGTTTTTGCGGAGTGAAGTTTTGCTCGGTGGTGGCCGGAAAAGCGTGATAGCGCAAAAGCTCGACGACTTGCTACTTGAGAGAGGCTGGCGCGAACGGAAGTTCGCCACCAAAATCCGTGTAGATGATCGAGAGTGGGACTCTCCTACGCATAAGATTGACTGTTTTAAGGGCCGTGTAGGTCTTGAAATCGAATGGAACAATAAAGACCCGTTTTTTGATCGAGACCTAAACAACTTTAGGCTTCTTTTCGATTTAAGGGTTATCGATGTTGGCGTAATCATAACGCGGTCGAGCCATTTACAGGACATATTCAGCGGATTGGGAAAAAAGGTAGCGAACAAGTACGGCTCTTCGACAACTCATATGGACAAACTTCTTCCGCGCCTTGAAGGTGGTGGCGGAGGCGGTTGCCCAGTGTTGGTTTTCGGTATCACGAGAGAAAGCTATGTCGAAGACGACGCACCGATCATTGCCGCAGCAGACGCCACCCTTGATAATGACGGCGAGTGAGGATTTCGCGCGCTGGCGTGGATCCAAGCGTTATCGCACTATCTTGGCAGACCCGCCCTGGCGTTTCCAGAACAGCACTGGAAAAGTGGCGCCCCAACATCGCCGGCTAAGCCGTTACGAGACTCTTACATTGGGTGAAATTCAGTCTATCCCAGTAGAGTCTGCGTCAGAGGATATAGCGCACCTTTATCTATGGGTTCCTAACGCGCTTCTGCCTGAAGGTCTCGCTACTATGAAAGCGTGGGGATTTAACTATAAGTCTAACATCGTTTGGCATAAGATTAGAAAAGACGGGGGGTCTGATGGTCGCGGAGTCGGTTTTTATTTCCGAAACGTGACAGAACTACTCCTTTTCGGAGTTCGCGGAAAAAACGCGCGAACATTGGCTCCGGGCCGAAAACAAGTCAACTTAATTGCCACTCGAAAAAGAGAACATTCAAGAAAGCCTGATGAGATGTATGACTTAATCGAAGCTTGTTCGCCAGGACCGTATCTTGAACTTTTTGCTCGCGGCAAGAATGAAGGATGGTCTGCTTGGGGCAACCAGGCCGAAGAGTACATTCCCGCTTGGCCAACTTACTCCAATCATTCGCAATCGCCCGCTAAGGGTCAGATTCGAGCAAAGACCGGTAGCGCTAGCTCGATAAATCAAACGCAAAACGTTCTTCCGTTCTCGACAGGCCTTTCGGAATCGCAGACAAGTAAACATGGTTTGTATGTGCCTCTTAGCTCGGAAAAGCCTTTAAGCGCGGGCTACAGCCCGGGAAAGGAGGTGTTAAAAATGGCAAACCAAAAAATTGGTCGTGATTCGAAAACCGGGCATTTTATACCGGTCGAAGATGCGAAACGGCGGCCTAACACAACCACCGTCGAAACGATCAAGAAGGACAATAAAGGCAAGAAGTAATTCTGTCTGATTGTCGGAGCGGTCAACGAGAGTTGGCCGCTCTTTCTAAATATCCAGCGCCTCATCGTGCGCGAACTCCGCGCGCTCCTGTATAAACCGGAACCGCGCGTCCGGCTTGTTCCCCATCAGCCGCTCCACCGCGTCCGCCGCCGCGCCCGCCTCGCCATCCGCGATCCCGACGCGCAAGAGCGTCCGCCGCGCCTTGTCCATCGTCGTCTCCTTCAGTTGCGCGGCGTTCATCTCGCCCAGGCCCTTGAACCGCCCGATCTCCACCTTGCCCTTGCCCGTGAACGCGGCCATCAGCTCCGCCTTGTGCGCATCGTCGCGCGCGTAGAGCGTCTTCGCCCCCTGCGTCAGCTTGTAGAGCGGCGGCACGGCGAGGAACAGGTGCCCGTTGTCGATGAGCGGCCGCATCTGCGTGAAGAAAAACGTGATGAGCAGCGAGGCGATGTGCGCGCCGTCCACGTCCGCGTCGCACATGATGATGACGCGCTCGTAGCGCAAATCCTCGTCGCGATACGCCTTGCCCGTGCCGCAGCCGAGCGCGAGCGTCAGGTCGGCGATGAGCTGGTTGGCGCCGAGCTTGTCGCGGCTGGCGCTCGCCACGTTCAGGATTTTGCCGCGCAGGGGCAGGATGGCCTGGGTCGCCCGGTCGCGCGCCTGCTTGGCGGAGCCGCCGGCCGAGTCGCCCTCGACGATGAAAATCTCGGTGCCTTCCTTCGCGTCGCTTGAACAGTCCGCGAGCTTGCCCGGCAGCCGCAGCTTGCGCGTGGCCGACTTGCGGTTGACCTCCTTCTCCTTTTTGCGGCGCAGGCGCTCCTCGGCGCGGTCGATCACCCAGTCGAGCAGCCGCGTCGCCTGCTGCGGTGAGGCGGTGAGCCAGTGGTCGAACTCGTCGCGCACGGCGCCCTCCACGATGCGGGTCGCCTCGGCGCTCGACAGCTTGTCCTTCGTCTGGCCCTGAAACTCCGGCTCGCGAATGAACACGGACATCATGCCGCCCATGGAGACGAGCACGTCCTCCGCCGTGATCTGCGCGGCCCGCTTGTTGTTTGTCAGCTCGCCGTAGGCTTTGAGGCCCTTGGTGAGCGCGGCGCGCAGGCCCGCTTCGTGCGTACCGCCCTCGGGCGTCGGCACGGTGTTGCAATAGGTGTTGAGGAAGCCATCCTCGTCGGCGAGCCAGGCGAGCGCCCACTCGACCGAGCCGTGGCCGCCCTCGCGCGTCACCTTCCCCGCAAACACGCTGGCGACCGTTTCATGACCGTTGATGCGCTCCTTCAGGAAGTCCTTCAGCCCGCCGGGGAAGTGGAACACGGCCTTTTCCGGCACGTCGTCGCCGCGCAACAGCTCGGGCGCGCAACTCCAGCGGATTTCAACGCCGCCGAACAGATACGCCTTCGCCCGCGCCATGCGGAAGATGCGCGCCGGCTTGAACTGCGCCCCGCTCGTGAAAATCTGCGCGTCGGGCAGGAAGCGCACGCGGGTGCCGCGCCGGTTCTTGACCGGCCCCAGGTCTTCCAGATTGCCCTGAGGCAGCCCTCGCGAGAACGTCTGGCGATAAAGCCGCTGGCCCCGCGCCACCTCCACCTCCAGCGTTTCGGACAGCGCGTTGACGACCGAGACGCCGACGCCGTGCAGGCCGCCGGAGGTCGAATACACCTTCGAGTCGAACTTGCCGCCCGAGTGCAGCGTCGTCATGATGACTTCGAGCGCTGATTTGCCGGGGTATTTCGGGTGGGGGTCGACAGGTATGCCGCGCCCGTTGTCCGTCACCGTCAGCGCGCCCTCGGCGTCCATCGACACGTCGATCCAGGTGGCGTGCCCCGCGACGGCCTCGTCCATCGAGTTGTCGATCACCTCGGCGAACAGGTGATGCAGCGCCTTTTCGTCCGTGCCGCCGATATACATGCCCGGGCGGCGGCGCACCGGCTCCAGCCCCTCCAGCACCTCGATGTCGGCGGCGGTATAGGCGCCCTCCGCGCTCGCGCCGCGCTTCGCCTCGGGCTTCGGCTCATCCTGTTTGCGCGCGAAAAGATCGCCTATTGCCATGTCATCCCCGCAAGTGTCCAGCAGCATTAGCTGGCACGAGCCTTGAGTCTTGGCAAGATGCGCGGCCGCGCGGCTGTGGATCAGAGAGCGACGTTGCCCGCGATGGCGAGGTTGCGGAAGCTCTCCGCGCTGCGCTGGCTGAGGTCGGGGCCGACCAGCTTGCCGTCGGCGATGGCGCGGATGGCGCCGTCCTTCGCGCCCTGGATCATGTTCAGCGTGGCGAAGATGTAGTCGCCTTCCGCCTCGCACGCGATGCCGACGCGGCAGTTCACGATGCTGTTCTGCGAGGCGAGGATGTGGCTCGTCCCGTTCGCGTCGCCGAGTTTCAAACCGTAGTTCCTGCACCCTGTCACGATGTTCGCGGTCAGGATGGCTCGGCCTTTAGCGATGAGGCCCGCTTCGCCGCACTTCGCTATCGTGTTATTCATCACGATAGCCCCATCAGCATTGCCTGTGGTGGCGACATCAATAGCGATCTCGCAATTGCTAAATCTGCAGTCCCGGATGGTGATGGGTTTTGTGCCGTACGCTGAGGCAGCCGCCAGATTGATCGAATCGAACGTCGTCGCTGTAATGGTTGAGCGTCCATCGTAAATTGTAACGGCAGGGCCGATGATCTCCTCAAATCGGCAGTTTTGCATGGATAGCTCGCCGCCTTGAAGTGTAAGGGTCGCGGCCATTCCAAGACCAAGTTCGATAGGCGATTGGTAGGCCTGTGCGCCGTTACTAAATCTCAACCCATTAAAGGTAAGCGCCGCGTCTTGGCGGTCTGGTTGAAACATCAAAGGACGGCGCATCATTAGGCAGCTTTGGGCATTCAGACCATTGACCGTACACTGATCTGGGAAACGGAATGCGCCGAGATGGAATACGCCCGGCGGAAGGAAGGCGGGGTGGCCGCTCGCGGCGATCTCGTTGAGGGCGCGTTGCAGGGCGGGCGCCTGATCCGTCTCCGTGTTCGCCTCGACGCCGAAGTCGAGCACGCTGCGGCCCATCATCGAGGGCGCGATGGGTGCGGCCTGCGCCTGCCGCCCCGCCAGCATCGCCGCCGCGCCGACGCCTAAGCCAGCCCCAAGCCCCGCGCCGAAAAACTCCCGCCTGTCCATCGCCCGTCCCCTGCCTGCGCCAAGCCCTGCGCCAGCCTTTACCCCGAAAGCCCCATCAGCGCGATGATTTCCTCCGCCGCCGCGACCGGCATGGCGCGGCCCTCGCGCACCTCGCGCTCCAGCTCGGCCAAGCGCGCCGCCGCACGCGGCTCGGCCCTGAGCGCCGCCCGCATCCGCTCCTCGATCATCGCATGCATCCAGCGCACCCCTTGCGCCCGCCGCTTCGCCGCGAACTCTCCCGCCGCCTCCAGCGCGGCGCGATGCGCAAGCACCTGCTCCCACAGCGCGTCGAGGCCGATGTTGCGCAGTCCGGAGATCATGACGACAGGCGGACGCCAGTTTGGGCTGGCGGGCGTGAGGATGTGCAGCGCGGCGCGGTAATCGTTCGCTGTCTGGCGGGCGCGGCCCTCGTTATCTCCATCCGCCTTGTTCACCGCGATCATGTCGGCGAGTTCCAAGAGGCCCTTCTTGATGCCTTGCAGGTCGTCTCCGCCGCCGGGCAGCATCAGCACGAGGAAGAAATCGACCATCTCGGCGACCGCGACCTCGGACTGGCCGACGCCCACCGTCTCCACGATGATCACGTCGTAACCGGCCGCCTCGAACAGCGCGATGGTCTCGCGCGCGGTCTGCGTCACGCCGCCGAGCGTGCCCGCGGCTGGCGACGGGCGGATATAGGCGCGCTCGTCCACAGCGAGGCGGGCCATGCGCGTCTTGTCGCCGAGGATGGAACCGCCGGAGCGGTTCGAGGACGGATCGACCGCCAGCACGGCGAGCTTGTGCCCGCGCGCGGTGAGGTTCACGCCGAGCTGGTCGATGGTGGTCGATTTGCCCGCGCCCGGCGCGCCGGTGACGCCAATGCGATGCGCGCGGCCGGTGTGCGGGGTGAGCGCTTGCAGCAGCGCGACAGCGGTGCGCCGGTGCTCCGGCCTGCGGCTTTCGATGAGCGTGATGGCGCGCCCAAGCGCGGCCCTGTCGCCCGACAGCACGCCCGCCGCATACGCCTCGACCTCGTCGCGCGCCATGTGAAAGCCTCGATGAATGTTCTGCACGCACGGTATAGCCGCGCGGCCGCAGCGTCAACGCAGGCGGTGTCACAGATACTGAGATGAAAGCGCGCTCTGCGCGATTTACTTCAGTAAAAACTCAGTATACATTGTTTGTATTTCAGGGGGTCGCGATGCGTTTTTTTAAGGTTGTGAGTTTTTTGCTTGCGGCGGCGTGCGTCCAGCCCGCATCCGCCGATGATTGGGCTGGGTGCCAGTCCGCCGATCCCGAGACATCTGTTCGCGCGTGCACGGCTTTGTTGAGACGGAGCGGAGAGACGCCGGGAAACAAGGCCATAGCCCACAACAATCGCGGCGTGGCGTATTCGCAGATTGCCCGCCGGTTGTCGGAAGCGAAGGATCAGGCCATGCTCGATGTGGCCCGCATCAACGCCGAGTACGACCGCGCAATCGCCGATTACACCCAGGCCGTGACCCTCAACCCGCGCTACGCCTGGGCGTATGGCAATCGCGGCGCGGCGCTTTACAGCAAGCAGGAGTTCGACGCCGCCATCCGGGATTTCACGCGCGCCATCGGCGAGAACGGCAAGGAGGCTTCGTTCTGGCGCATGCGCGGCGACGCGCATTTCGAAAAGGGAAAGCGCCGGCAAGCTGAGGTTGGGGCGAACGCGGCTGTCGCGTTGGACAACGAGGATTTCCGCAAGGCGCTGGCAGACCTGTCCCAGGCCATTGCGCTGGATCCGCAAGGGGCCCGCGCCTACAACAACCGCGGGCTCGTGTACGACCGGCTGGAGCAATACGACAAGGCTCTAGCCGACTTTTCCAAAGCCATCGAGCGCGATCCGAAGTCGTCCCACGGCTGGAGCAATCGCGGCGCCGTTTACCTCGCGCGCAAGCAATACGATCAGGTGATCTCGGATTTCACCGAAGCCATCCGCCTCGATCCGCGCAACGCCTCCGCCTACAACAACCGCGCCATCGTCTATCTGCAGCAGAAGGATTATCAACGCGCCGTGAGCGATTACGACACCGCGATACGGCTCGCCCCCGGCGACCCCATCCCGTACGCCAACCGGAGCATCGCCTATCGGATGCTCGGCGACTACAATCGCGCCCTGTCGGACGCGAACTCCGCGCTCGGCATCGAGCCTGAGAGCATCTCCGGCCTTCTCAACCGGGGTCTGGCCTGGCAGGCCAAGGGCAATGCGCAAAAAGCCCGCAGCGACTTCGAGGCCGTCATGCGCATCACGCCTAAGTCGACAGACGACGCGGCGCGTCGCGCACACGCCCGGGACCTGCTGGAGACACTCAGCCGCTGACGTATTCCAGCCCACCGCCATTTCCATAGCGCGACTCGAGGCGGCGCGGGTATAACGGCCCGTTCACTCAAGGAGCGCCGGATGACAGCGACGCACGAGAGCGCGGCGCCGTCCCGCGCTGAAAATTGGGCAATGGCGCTGATGCCCGCCGCATTCGTGTTCCTGTGGAGCACGGGGTTCGCCGGCGCGCGCCTCGGCCTGCCGCACATCGAGCCGCTGTCATTCGTCGCGCTGCGCATGGCGATCTCGGCTGTCGCCGTCATACCCATCCTGATGCTGATGCGCGCGCCGTGGCCGCGCTCCTGGGCTGAGGCCGGACACATCGCCGCCGCCGGGCTGCTGATGAACGCGATGGGCATCGGCTCCATGTTCACGGTGATGTCGACGGGCATGCCGCTGGCGCTCGTCGCGCTCATCGGCGCGCTGCAGCCGCTGCTCACCGGCCTGCTCGCGGGGCCGCTGCTGGGCGAGCGTGTGCGGCCGGTGCAGTGGGTCGGCCTAGCGCTCGGGCTGGCGGGCGTCGCGCTGACGCTGTGGGAAAAACTCGGTGCGGGAACGGTGTGGCCGCCCGCCGTGGCGCTGGCGTTTGTCGGTCTATCCGGCTTCACGCTCGGCACGCTCTACCAGAAGCGGTTCTGCGCGGGCATGAATTTGTGGACAGGTTCGGCGATCCAATACGCGGCGCCAACGGCGGTTGTCGGCGTGCTGGCGGTCGCTGTGGACACGCGGCCCATCGACTGGGCGCCGGAGTTAATTTTCGCGGCGCTTTGGCTCGCCCTCGTCTGCTCGCTCGGCGCGATGACGCTTCTGTGGCTGCTTGTGCGGCGCGGCGCGGCGTCGAAGGTCGCGAGCCTGTTTTACCTTACGCCGCCCGTTACCGCCGTGCTCGCCTGGGCGATGTTCGGCGAGACGCTCGGCCCGCTGGCGCTTGTGGGCATGGGCGTGGCGGCGGCGGGCGTCGCGCTCGTCACGCGGCCGGTAAAGTTTCGATAAGGCGGGATTTGAGCACAAGCGAGAAACATGTCGTGGTAGGTTGATTGAAGGTTTCTCCACGCAAACCGTTGAGCGTTTGCAAAACGCCGGAGTTCGGCGGCCTGATCTCTGGGCTTTGAAATCTCCTGCTGTAAGAGTGCGGCCAACACCCCCGGATGAGAAAGGTTGCCGAACGTCGCTTCTCCGCCAAGCACGTAGCGCATTACGGGGTGATCATGGGCGACGACAGGCAAGCCATGGCTGTGCGCCTCGATGTAAACCCGGCCGAAGCCCTCCCGCAGCGATGCGAGCGCGAAAAGATCAGCGGCGCGGTAGTAGTCCGACACACCCTCCGGCGCAACTGACCGAGCAGAAAAGTTTTGAGCGCCTAGAATGCTGTTCGCTTTTTGGATCATGTCCGCGCTGCCATCCTCCATCGCCCCGAGCAAAAGGAGAAACGGGCGAGGCGGCGCGAGCTGCGCCACCTCCTCAATCAAGCTATCCATGCGCTTTAAATAAGACTGGCGACGCGACAGAGCGCCAACGCTGAGAACGATGGGCACGTTATCTGGCAACAAGAGGCGCCGGCGTAGCGCAATCTTTTCCTCCGGACTGTGGTTGGACAGCCTTTCCGGGAGTCCAAATCCGAGCGGCGTCATCCAGTGCCGTTCGGCTGGTTCGCCAGCCGCCAGGGCCTCGTCAAGATAGAATGGCGCCAGTTGCTGAAAAAGGTCGGCTCCGTGATATGGCGGCCCCATCACGCCTCCGTTTGACAACAGCAAGCGGTAGTCGACGCCGATGCGGTCGCGATAACGGTGCAGTAAAAATCCGAGGTGTGTCTCGCTGTAAAATATGACGTGCGGCCGCCAACGACGAACCATCCGAACAACATCGAAAAAGCTGGTCCACTGTTCGATGATCCAAGGATGCCTGCGAGCCATTTTTCCTAAACTTACCGTAACGGGGCTGGTGCGCGGCAACATGAAGGTTTTGTGCTCATCGCAAGTCGATCGGCCGCGCCCTTTGAGTAGAAATAAATCAACCCCACTCATGTGCTTGAGATTGTCGAAGGCGTCACGGAAAAACGTTTCAATGCCGCAGTTCATGACCCCTATTCCAGTGCATGAAATCATCACGCGGAGATTTTTAACCATTTCAGCCAACGCGCTCCCCAAAACGATATAAAAAACTACAGCAAGCCTGAAATATTTAAAAGTGAATAAAATTGTCTTTAATCAATTTTGTCGCCGCCTCGATGTCAGCGTGCATGCTATTGTCGTTTTCGTCGGCGAGTAAAGCCAAGTTATCGCCGTATCGGTTCGCTCCTCGATCTCACGCGATCCATTGCGACGCCCTTCGTCTATGTGAGCTGCGCGGTTGGTGAGAATGGAGGGATGCCGGGATACGAACGCCGCACGATAAGGCGCGCCGGTTTCAGCTTCGCAGAACGCGGCATCACGGGAATCTTGTAGACAAGCGCTCAAGCCTTAGCCAATCGGTCGCGGGAAAGCAGGGTGGCGCCGGCGCGTCGCCTCGTTATATTAAGCCAAAATACAAGCATTCAAGGCGACGCATGCGAAGCATTAACACACTCGCGAACCCCAGCACGTTCATGCGCATCTCCGGCGCGGTGATCCCGCCGCTGGCGGTCATCGCGGCCGCGCTGTTCGCCGTGGGGCTGTATTTCGTCGTCAACTCGCCGCCGGACTATCAGCAAGGCGAGACGGTGCGCATCATGTATGTGCACGTGCCCTCCGCCTGGCTCGCCATGATGTGCTACACGCTTATCGCGGTGTCGGCCATCGGCTCGCTTGTGTGGCGGCACCCCCTCGCGGACGTGTCGATGAAGGCGGCTGCGCCCATCGGCGCGGCGTTCACGTTTCTGGCGCTTGTCACCGGATCGCTCTGGGGCAAGCCGACCTGGGGCACATACTGGCAGTGGGACGGGCGGATGACCTCGGTGCTGATCCTGTTCTTCCTCTATCTCGGCCTCATCGCACTGTGGGAGGCGATCGAGGATTACAGCCGCGCCGGACGCGCCGTCGCCATTCTGGCGCTTGTCGGCTTCATCAACATTCCAATCATCAAGTTCTCGGTTGATTGGTGGAGCACGCTGCATCAGCCGGCGAGCGTCTCGCGCTTTGATGCGCCAGCCATTCACTCGTCCATCCTGACGCCCCTGCTCGTCATGGCCGCCGCCTTCACGCTGCTGTTCTTCCTGCTCCATCTGAAAGCGATGCGCGTCGAAATCCTGAAGCGCCGCGCCGCGCGGATGATGGCGCAAGCCGCGCAGCCCGGTTTCGTGTTCCAGCCCGCGGAGTAGCCTCATGGATCTTGGCCCCCACGCGCATTTCATCATTGCGGCCTACGTCGTCACCGGCGCGACGCTTCTCGCGCTCGTGCTGTGGGCGTTTCTCGGCGAGCGTAGGATGCAGCGCGTCCTTTCCGATCTGGAGGCGCGCGGCGTCAAGCGGCGCGGCGGCGGATGAACCCCGTTCCCCCCTCACGCTGGCTGCTGCTGATCCCGGCGGCGTTCGTCGCGCTCGTCGTGCTGTTCGCCGCGGCGCTGCGCACAACTGATCCCTCCGCCGTGCCGTCCGCGCTCATCGGCAAACCGGCGCCCACGGTGGCGTTGCCGCCCATTCCCAACGCGCCTTCGCCCACCGGGATCAAGGCCGACGCGCTCGCCGGGACGGTCACAGTGGTGAACTTCTGGGCGTCCTGGTGCGCGCCGTGCCATGTGGAGCATCCCTATCTGATGCGGCTGCGCCAGGCCGGCGCCGCGCGCATGATCGGCGTGAACTACAAGGACACGCCTGAGGCCGCCCGCGCGTTTCTCGAACGCCGGGGGAACCCGTTCCACGCGGTCGGCTTCGACCCAGATGGGCGCGCGGGCTTCGAGTGGGGCGTGACGAAAGTGCCCGAGACGTTCGTCGTCGACCGGCGGGGCGTGGTGATCTTCAAGTTAAGCGGCGCCATCGACGCCGACAACCTGGCGGACGGACTTCTGCCCGCCATTGAGAAAGCGCGCGCCGCGCCTCAGAACAGCGCGTCGTCGCCAGCGCCGGCGTCGTCCAACTGATGCCGCGTGCGCCAGTTGCGCCCGTGCGGCAGCAGCAGCAGGATGACAATGACTGGCGGAAACAGAAATGAGAAAATTCCCCACCAAACCTGATCCCGCCCGCGTTTCGGCGCGATAATGGTCGCGGCTAGGCCTGCGATGAACATGGCCGCGGGGTAAAAGGCGATGAACATGGTGGCTGTGTCCGACATGGCGCTCTCCTCATCGGCGACGTTAACCGTCTTTGTCGATCATATCGTGGGGCGGCGAACGTTCTGCATCGTCCGCTCTAAATATTTGTGTTTTGCCGGCCGCCCGGCCATATACGAACCATGAACGATGCGATCGCCTTCGCAAAAATGAACGGCCTCGGCAACGCCATCACCGTGGCGGATTTTCGGGGGCGCAACCGCGTGCTCAGCCCGGCTCAGGCCCGCGCCATCGCCGCCGCGGAGGCGACGCGCTGCGACCAGATCATGGCGCTGCATGACGCCGCCTCGCCGGACGCCGCCGCCTTCGTTCGCATCTACAACGCCGACGGATCGGAGGCCGAGGCATGCGGCAACGGCAACCGCTGCGTTGCGGTCGTCCTGGCCGAGCAGGCCGGGGGGCCGGACGTGGCGTTCGAGACGCGGGCGGGCCGCATCGAGGCGGAGGTCCATGACGATGGGTCGGTGAGCGTCGACATGGGGGAGCCGCGTCTTGGCTGGCGCGACATCCCGCTGGCGGCTGAGATCGACACCAAGATGTTCGACCTGTCGCGGATTATCCCTGGGCTTCCTGGCCTTGACGCCGCGAGCGCCGTCAATGTCGGCAACCCGCACTGCGTCTGTTTCGTGGACACCATCGCCGTCCATGACCTTGCGGCCGTCGGCCCGCAGGTGGAAACGCATCCGTTCTTCCCCGCCAGGGTGAATTTTTCGCTGGCGCAGATCGTCTCCGGCGAAATGATCCGCCTGGCTGTCTGGGAGCGTGGGGCCGGACTGACGCGCGCTTGCGGCACGGCGGCGTGCGCGGCCGTGGTCGCGGCGGCGCGCAACGGCCTTGCGGACCGGAACGCGACGGTCGCGCTGCCCGGCGGCGACCTGCGCATCCATTGGCGCGAGTGCGACAACCGCATCCACATGACCGGCCCTTATGAATTGGAGGCGCGAGGCCATATCCCCGCGTCCTTGCTGGAGGCGAGCGCGTCATGAGCGAGAACCGGCTCATCACCTTCGGCTGCCGCCTCAACGCCTATGAGACTCAGGCCATGCGCGAGCACGCCGATGCGGCCGGGCTTGAGAACGCCGTGATCGTGAACACCTGCGCGGTGACCTCGGAGGCCGTGCGTCAAGCGCGGCAAGCCGTGCGCCGCGCGCGTCGGGACTTCCCTGAGGCGAAAATCGTCGTCACCGGGTGCGCGGCGCAAACCGAGCGCGGGGTGTTCGAGGCCATGCCCGAGGTCGATCATGTGCTTGGCAACGCGGAGAAGCTAACCGCGGCCGCCTTCCGCGATTTGGCTGGGGGCGCCGCGGAGCGCTCCCGCGTGGGCGACATCATGCAGGCGGCTGAGGCCGCGCATCACATCATCGGCGATTTCGGCGGCCGCACCCGCGCGTATGTACAAGTGCAGAACGGCTGCGACCACCGCTGCACCTTCTGCATCATCCCTTATGGACGCGGGCCGTCACGCTCCGTCGCGCCGGAGGCGGTCGTGGCGCAGTGCGAGGAACTGGTGGAGCGCGGTTTTCAGGAGATTGTGCTGACCGGCGTCGACATCACTTCGTATGCGGCCGACGGCGTAGTCCTGGGCGCGCTCGTGCGCCGGGTGCTCGCCGCATGTCCGGATCTACGGCGTTTGCGGCTTTCGTCCATCGACACCATCGAGGCCGACGGCGAACTCATGCGGGCGCTGGCTGAAGAGGAGCGGCTGATGCCGCATTTGCACCTCTCCATGCAGTCCGGCGACGACATGATCCTCAAGCGCATGAAGCGGCGACATTCGCGGGCGGAGGCGGTGGCGTTTTGCGAGGAGGCGCGGGCGTTGCGCCCGGACATCAGCTTTGGCGCCGACCTCATCGCCGGTTTTCCGACGGAAACGGAGGAGATGTTCGCCAACAGCGAGCGGTTGATAGACGACTGCGGGCTGGCGTTCTGCCATGTGTTCCCGTTCTCGGCCCGGCCAGGCACGCCCGCGGCGCGCATGCCGCAACTGTCGGGCGCCGTGGTGAAAGAGCGCGCCCGCCGCCTGCGGGAGCGCGCCGCCGCAGCCGCCAGCGCGCGCCTCGCCAGTCTTGTAGGGCGCGAGACCGAGCTGCTGATGGAGACGGGCGTTATGGGCCGGGCGCCGGATTTCACGGAGGTGCGGATGGAGTGCGATCACGCGCCGGGCGCGTTCGTGCGCGCGCGCATCATTGGGCATGGCGGCGGCCAGCTCATCGGAGCGCCCCTGTGACGGAGCCCAAAAAGCGCGGTTTTTTCAGCCGGTTTTTCGGCGGCGCCGCGCCTGAGCCGGAGACGCAGCCGGATGCACAGCCGACGCCGGAGACCCCGGCGCCCGAAGCCGAGGGTGAAAACTTTCAACCGATCGAAACCGTGTATCAAGCGCTCGCCGAGACCGCCGCACTTGAGCCTGCTCCCGCGCCCGAACTCGAGGCGCCGACCGCGGAACCTGAGCAGAAAAGCTGGCTGGCGCGCCTCACCGGCGGCCTGGTCAAAACCTCCGCGAAGCTCTCGGACAGCGTCACCGGCATCTTCAACAAGCGGCGGCTCGACGACGACACGCTGGAAGACCTAGAGGACACGCTCATTCAGGCCGACTTCGGGCTGGAGCCCGCCCGCCGCATCACGGAAGGGTTGCGCGCGGGCCGGTTTAACAAGGAGATCACGCCGGAAGAGGTGCGCGGCTTCCTCGCCGACGAGGTCGAAAAGGCGCTTGCGCCCATCGCCAAGCCGCTGACGCTTTCGCCTGCGCGGCCGCATGTCATCCTCGTCACCGGCGTGAATGGCGCGGGCAAGACGACGACCATCGGCAAGATCGCCAAGGATTTGCGCGACGCGGGCAAAACCGTGATGCTGGCGGCGGGCGACACCTTCCGCGCGGCCGCCATCGAGCAACTGAAGATCTGGGGCGAGCGCACCGGGTCGCCGGTTGTCGCCCGCGAGCAGGGCGGCGACGCCACTGGCCTCGCTTTCGACGCGCTGCAGCGGGCGAAAGCCGAAGGCGTGGACGTTCTCATCATCGACACCGCCGGGCGCCTGCAGAACAAGGCCAACCTGATGGCCGAGCTGGAAAAAATCGTCCGGGTGCTGAAAAAGCTGGACCCCGCTGCGCCGCATGACTGCCTGCTCATCCTCGACGCCACCACCGGCCAGAACGCGCTCTCCCAGGTGGAGATTTTCCGCAAGGCCGCGGGCGTGACCGGCATCATCATGACCAAGCTGGACGGCACGGCGAAGGGCGGCATCCTCGTCGCCATCGCCGATAAATTCGGCCTGCCCGTCCACGCCATCGGCGTCGGCGAGGGCATCGACGACCTGCAAACCTTCAGCGCGCGCGACTTCGCCCGCGCCATCACCGCGAGTTGAGGACCGCCATGACCGATGTGACGCAGCCCGTCGCCACCACGCCCGCCACGCAACGACCGCTGTTCAAGCTGGCGACGGAGGTCGGGCCGCTCGCCGTGTTTTTCATCCTGAACAACCGGTTCGACCTGTTCACGGCGACGGGCGGATTGATGATCGCGACGGTCGTGGCGCTGGTGGCGAGCAAATTGGTGCTCAAGAAAATTCCCGTCATGCCGCTGGTCAGCGCGGCATTCGTGCTGTTTTTCGGCGCGCTGACGATCATCCTCGAAGATGAGTTTTTCATCAAAATCAAGCCTACGCTGGTTAACTTCACGTTCGCGAGCATCTTGCTAGGCGGGTTATACTTCGGCCGCATCTTCCTCAAGTTGATTTTCGAAGAGGTTATTAAGCTTCGTGAGGAGGGCTGGCGGCTGTTGACCTTGCGCTGGGGTGTGTTTTTCCTGAGCCTCGGCGTGCTGAACGAGATCATCTGGCGCACGCAAACCACCGACTTTTGGGTCGCGTTTAAGACCTTCGGCGTCATGCCCATCACGTTCATTTTCATGATGAGCCAAATCGGCTTGCTGACCCGTTATCAAATCCCTGAGGGCGACGGAGCCGCGCAATCATCCGCATGACGCGGCGTGCGTCGACAGGGCGCAGCAGCCGCGCGATACGTAAGTAGGGTTTCCTGAAAAATAGCACTGGAAATCCTGATCGATTGCGCCTACCTTATGCACGTCTTGAGCATAAGTCTGCGCTTCGCGAGCGGTTTTTGTGTTTGATTGGCACAGAAATGCTCACAGTGAGCATAAAGGGGGGGGGGTTGTGATGGCGTTAATTGATCTGGGTCGGGACTATGGCGCGCCGGCGCGCAAACGGGCGCAACCCGCGCTTGACATGAAGTTTTCGCCCGCGCTCGCCCGCGAGCTGGCGCCGCTTTACGCGAAGGTTTCTCGCGTCGTCACCCCGCTCGAATGGGCCGCGCACGCGCCGTACGTGAAAGCCATCAACGAGCTGAAGCGCGAGCGCGACGCCGTCATCCTCGCCCACAACTACATGACGCCGGAGATTTTCCATACCGTCGCGGACATCGTCGGCGACAGCCTGCAGCTCGCCAAGGAAGCCGCAAAGACCGACGCGCGCGTGATCGTGCAGGGCGGCGTGCATTTCATGGCTGAGACCTCGAAGCTGCTGAATCCGGACAAGACCGTGTTGATCCCTGACAGCCGGGCGGGCTGCTCGCTCGCGTCGTCCATCACGGCGGAGGATGTGCGGATGCTGCGGGCCGCCTATCCCGGCGTGCCTGTCGTCACCTATGTGAACACGAGCGCGGCGGTGAAAGCCGAATGCGACATCTGCTGCACGTCGTCCAACGCGGTTCAGGTGGTGGAAAGCCTTGGCGCGCCGCGCGTGCTGCTAATCCCGGACGAGTATCTAGCGAAATATGTGCAGACGAAAACCAAGGTCGAGATCATCGCCTGGCGGGGCCGCTGCGAGGTGCATGAGCGCTTCACTGGCGAGGAGCTGAACGCGCTTCGCGCCGCCGACCCGTCCGTGCGCATCATCGCCCACCCGGAATGCCCGCCCGACGTGATTCAGGCCGCCGACTTCACCGGCTCGACCCACGGCATGATCCAGTGGGTGAAGGATCACCGGCCGGGCAAGGTGGTGCTGGTGACCGAATGCTCGATGAGCAGCAACGTGTCGGCGGAACTGCCCGACGTGGAGTTCGTGCGGCCGTGCAACCTCTGCCCGCACATGAAGCGCATCACGCTGCCGAAGATTTACGAGGCGCTGCGCGACATGAAAGAGGAGGTGACGGTGGACGCGGCCGTGGCGGCGAAGGCGCGGCTCGCGGTCGAGCGCATGATCAACCTGAAAATTTAAGGCCATGAGCGAAGTCATCATCATCGGCGGCGGGCTAGCGGGGCTGTTCACGGCTCTCAAGCGCGCGCCCATGCCGAGCACGGTCATCACGCCGAAGCCGCTGGGGGAGGGCGCGTCCTCCGCCTGGGCGCAGGGGGGCGTGGCGGCGGCCATCGGCGAGGGCGACAGCGCGGAGAAGCACGCGGCCGACACAATCGCGGCGGGCGCGGGACTGTGTGACGAGGAGGCGGTGCGATCCATCGTGGCCGAGGCTCCGCAGCGCATCGAGGATTTGCTGCGCTATGGCGTGCCATTCGACCGCGACCTTGAGGGAAAGCTGCGTTTGTCGCGCGAGGCGGCTCATGGCGAGCGCCGCATCGTGCGGGTGAACGGCGATCAGGCGGGCCGGGCGATCATGTCCGCGCTCATCGCCGCCGTGCGGCGGACGCCGTCCATCACGGTCATCGAAGGCGCCAACGCGCTGGATTTAAGCGTGGCCGAAGGCCGCGTGACCGGCGTCTGGTGCGAGCGCGGCGGCGCGCCGTTTTATCTGCCTGCCCGCGCGGTGGTGCTGGCGACCGGGGGAATCGGTCAGCTTTACAAGGTCACAACGAACCCGCTCGAGGCGCGCGGCGAAGGGCTGGCCATGGCGGCGCGCGCCGGCGCGTTGATCGCCGATGCGGAGTTCGTCCAGTTCCACCCGACCGCGCTCGACATCGGGCGTTCGCCCGCCCCGCTCGCGACGGAAGCCCTGCGCGGCGAGGGCGCGCTTCTCCTCAACCGGCTGGGCGAGCGCTTCATGGAGGGCCAGCACGCCGACATGGAGCTGGCGCCGCGCGACATCGTGGCCCGCGCGGTCGAGCGCGAAATTCAGGCGAAACGCGGCGCGTTCCTTGATTGCCGCGGCGCCCTTGGCGCGCGCATGAGCCGCGACTTCCCGGCTGTTTTCGCCGCTTGCCAAAGCGCCGGGCTGCACCCCGAGCGCGACCTCATCCCGATCGCGCCCGCCGCGCATTATCACATGGGCGGCGTGGCGACGGATTCGCGCGCGCGCACGACGGTTGACGGGCTGTGGGCTGTGGGCGAGGTTGCTTGCACGGGGCTGCATGGCGCGAACCGGCTCGCCTCGAACTCGCTTCTCGAAGCTGTGGTGATGGGCGCGCGCGCCGCTGAGGACATCGCCGCCGCGCAACCCCGTCGCGCGGTCATCGCCGAACAAAGTCGGTTGAGCAAAAAGCCGGAGCGCGAAGCTTGGCGCAATCTTGCCCGGCTGCAGGGCCTTATGACGCGATATGCGGGCGTCGAGCGCAACGGCGTTGGGCTGATCTCCGCGCTCTCCCAGCTAGAGGCGATGCGCGGGCCGGCGGCGGACGTCGCGCGCTTCATCGTCGTCGGCGCGCTCATGCGGCGCGAGAGCCGGGGCGGACACTCGCGCGCGGATTTTCCGCAAACCGCGGCGCCGGGGCGCACCTTCATGACCGGCGCCGAGTGCCGGGCGATTAGCGATGAACTGGTTGGCGCAAACGGCGCACTACCGCTGGCGGCCGCGCGATGAACGCGCCTCCTCCTTTGCCGCCGCATCTCGTGCGCGAGGCCGTGCGCGGGGCGCTCGCCGAGGATCTGGGCCTCGCAGGCGACATCACGACGAACGCTATCATCTCCGCTGAGGCGCGGGCGGCGGCGGTCATCGCGGCGCGCAAGCCGGGCGTCGTCGCGGGCCTCGCGCTGGCTGAGGTAGCCTTTCAGGAACTCGAGCCGGGCGTCCGCTTTGAGACCGTTACCCAGGACAGCGAGAGAGTCGAAGCGGGCGGGGTCATCGCGCGCGTGTCGGGGACGGCTCGGGCGCTGCTCACCGCCGAGCGTGTGGCCCTCAACTTTCTGGGCCATCTCTCGGGCATCGCGACCGCAACGCGCGGCTACGCCGACGCCATCGCGCATACGAACGCGCACATTTGCTGCACGCGCAAGACGACGCCCGGCCTGCGCGCTTTCGAGAAATACGCCGTACGCTGCGGCGGCGGGGTCAACCATCGCTTCGGCCTCTACGACGCCGTGCTCATCAAGGACAACCATATCGCAGCGGCGGGGAGCGTGAGCGCCGCCATCGAACTCGCGCGCGCGGGCGTCGGGCATCTCGTCAAGATTGAGGTGGAGGTGGACACGCTCGCCCAGCTTGAGGAAGCGCTGCGACACCCCATCGACGCCGTTCTGCTCGACAACATGGCGCCGCCACGGCTCGCGGAGGCGGTCGCGTTCGCTCGCGGCGCAAACGCGCGCATTATTTTGGAAGCCTCTGGCGGCGTCACGCTCGAAACCGTTCGCGCCATCGCGGAGACCGGTGTCGACCTCATCTCCAGCGGCGCGCTCACGCACTCGGTGAAAACGCTCGACATAGGGTTTGATTTTTGATCGGCGACATTATTTGCAAAGCAGCGTAATTCTGTCACCCGAAGCACGTATGAAGGGCGCGACTCAGAAACGACACGACAATCATGCGCGTTTTTCTCATAGCAATCATAGTGGCGCTCTCGGCGCCCGCGGCCGCCCAACCGCGCGTCTGCACTGCGAAAGACTTGGCCGCAACGTTCGACGAGGCGGCGAACACAATTCGCAATCTGAACGCCGACAGCGAAAAACGCTTTATGGCCAAGATCCGCGCCGCCGGTGAGCGCCTTGGCTGGTCGCAGACGCAGATCATGGCCAAGGCGGATGCGCAGCTCGACGATCCGAACCTGGCGGATTTCAACGGCAAAATCGAAGCGCTCGTCAGCCGCATGGACGATCTAAGCCGCGTCACGGGCGCGACGGTCGCGTGCGACAGGTTGGACGAGTTGCGCCGCACGCGGGACCAACTCCTCACCATCATGGGGCAGAAGTCGGGCTATATGCTCGCTGAGCTGGACGGAAAACTAACCGCTTCGTCGCGAGACGAAGCCCGCGCTGACCCCCAGCCGCGCGACGATGCGCGAGCGACGCCGCCCCTTGCGCCGCGCGAGGATCGGCCTGTTGCAATCGAGCCGCCGACCGCGCTTGCGCCTCCGCCGAAAGGCGATCGGGAGGACGCAGCGCCGCGTTTTGAACCCGACCGGGACGCGCCCCGCGTCGCGCCCGAGCGCCGAGACGATGCGACCGCATGGCGCGCCGAGCCGGTCGCCCCGCCTGAGGCGCCGCGCTCCATCACGCCGCCGGAGACAGCCTATTTGCCGCCTCTGACCAGCCGGGACGCCGCTCCACGCCCCGGCGACGACGAACCGGCGCCCCTTGCGCCGCCCATCGACGCGCCGCCGTCAGGGTTCACGATCGCGGACATTCGCGAGGCCGGACGCGGCGTTTTCGGCACGCTGTCCTCCGAACTGGCGGCCGTCATCAATTACGCGTTCCAGTCTTACGGATATCCAACCGCTTACATCGCCGGAAGCGAAGGCGGCGGCGCGCTGCTGGCCGGCCTGCGCTGGGGGAAAGGCAGACTGAACCTAAAGGACAGGGAGCCCATGCGCATCCACTGGCGCGGTCCGTCGCTCGGTCTCGACTTCGGGGCGTCGGGATCGAACGTGATGCTCCTCGTCTACAACCTCAAAGATCCGGGTGAGCTTTACGAGACGTTCACGGGCGTCGAAGGCTCCGCGTATGTCGTCGGGGGCGTTGGGCTGAATGTGTTAAAGCATCGCAACGTCATCATCGTGCCGATCCGCACTGGGCTTGGCCTGCGCGTGGGCGCGAACGTCGGTTATCTCAAGTTCACCGAGAAATCGAGCTGGAATCCGTTTTAACCGTTGACGAGCAGGCGGCCGGCGCCTAAGCACGAAGAAACACATCCGCCAGCGAGTTTCGCCCGCGGATGCTTTTTGTTTTGCGCGTAGCCATGTAGGCTTGGGTGATCGACGAAGGAGATGAGGGTGGCCGAGCCGATTGACGTGATCCTGCCGATCCTGCAGCGCATCCAGGCGGACATCGCCGAGATAAGGCGCGAGCAAAAAGAGCACCGAGGCGAAACAGCCGAACTCAACGAGAGGCTGGAAGCGCTGAGCGGCTACATCACCTACCAGATGGGGCTGACCTCAAGCCACAAGGTGGATATCGAGGCCATGCAGGTCGAAATGAACGAGATCAAATAGCGCATCAAAGCCGTTGAAGGCGCGACGCCGCCAAATTAGGACCGCATCGAAACTATGTTTGAATCCCTCAGCGACCGCCTCTCAGGCATCTTCGACAAGCTCACCGGCCGGGGCGCGCTCTCCGAAGCCGACGTGACCGCCGCCATGCGCGAGGTGCGCCGCGCGCTGTTAGAGGCCGACGTGGCGCTCGATGTGGTGAAATCGTTCACCGACCGGGTGCGCGAAAAGGCCATCGGCGCGCAGGTGCTGCGCTCGGTGACACCGGGCCAGATGGTGGTCAAGATCGTGCATGATGAGCTTGTGGCCACGCTCGGCCGCGAGGCGGACCCCATCGATCTAAACGCCGTGCCGCCGGTCGCCATCATGATGGTCGGCCTGCAAGGCTCGGGCAAGACGACGACAACCGCGAAGATCGCCAAGCGCCTGACCGAGCGCGAGAAAAAGCGCGTGCTCATGGCCTCGCTGGACGTGCGCCGCCCCGCCGCGCAAGAGCAGCTGCGCGTCCTCGGCGAGCAGATCCAGGTCGAGACGCTGCCGATCGTCAAGGGCCAGACGCCGCCGCAGATCGCCAAGCGCGCGATGGAGGCTGCCCGCTTCGGCGGCTATGACGTGGTGATGCTCGACACCGCCGGACGCCTGCACATCGACGAAGCGCTGATGGCCGAGACGGAGGAAATCCGCGACATCGCGCGGCCGCACGAAACGCTGCTCGTGGCCGACAGCCTCACCGGCCAGGACGCGGTGAACGTCGCCAAAACATTCAATGAACGAATCGGCGTCACCGGCATCGTCCTCACCCGTGTGGATGGCGACGGGCGCGGCGGCGCGGCCCTGTCCATGCGTGCGGTGACGGGCAAGCCGATCAAGCTCCTCGGCGTCGGCGAGAAGCTGGACGGCCTGGAGGACTTCCACCCGGAGCGCGTCGCAGGCCGCATCCTCGGCATGGGCGACATCGTGAGCCTGGTCGAAAAGGCCGCCGAGACGCTGGACCAGGCCAAGGCCGAGAAGATCGCCGCCAAGATGAAAAAGGGCGAGTTCGACCTCGACGACCTTGGCGAACAGCTCAAGCAGATGCAGAAGCTGGGCGGCATGGGCGGCGTGCTCGGCATGATCCCCGGCATCGGCAAGATGCGCAAGCAGCTCGAAGGCGCAAACCTCGACGACAAGGTGCTGAAGCGGCAGTCGGCGATCATCTCGTCCATGACGAAGCTGGAGCGGCGCAACCCGAAGGTGCTGGCGGCGAGCCGCAAGCGGCGCATCGCTGCTGGGTCGGGCACCAGCGTGCAGGACGTGAACAAGCTGCTGAAGATGCATCGCCAGATGGCCGACATGATGAAGGACATGGCGAAGGGCAAGGGCGGGCTGGCGAAGATGATGGGGATGGGCGGCGGGATGCCTGGGATGGGCGCGGGAGGTCTGCCGCCGGGCGTCACGCCGCAAATGCTGGAGGCGGCCAAGCAGGGCAAGCTGCCGGGTATGCCGGGTGGCGGCGGTTTGCCGGGGCTTCCCGGCGGAATGGGCGGGTTGCCGAAGGGGCTCGGCGGGTTGCCGGGTCTACCCGGCGCTGGCGGCGGCCCGAGTAAAAAGAAATGAACCAAACAAGCGACTTCGCCCTAGCCGAATATAAAACCCTAAGATCGCAGCTTTCCGCGCAGTATCAATGGTCGTATAACTTGACTATTTTTGTAGTTACAGCAAATTCAGCACTTTTTGCATGGCTGTTAAATGATGGCGACAACGAAAAATACAAACTTTACGTTCAGATTTTTGGCGTCTCACTTACTTTGTTCGGGCTCTTGATGTATTGGATAAGCCAGAGAAGCTCACAAATATTGATTGACTACATTAGAGGTCTTGAAGTGCGTCTGTCAGGCGGCGGAAACTATTTTACAAGGCACCACGACGAAGTAAGTCGAACATTTTGGATAGGCAACAAAATTGTTTTGTCCGGTATATACATTTTCTTCCTTTCGATATGGCTCATACTTCCGCTTATGACAAAATGAAATCATTGGAAGAGAAATATTTCGGGCAGATGGGCGATTTCGGGCAAACCGAGAGCGGCCGCCAGGTCTATCGCCACATGGACATCATCAACATCAAGACGGGCAGCCTGCTTACGCACGTTTCGCTGATGACGGCGGCGCTCGGCCTGTTCGCTTCGCGCTTCATCGCGGACGGCGCGTTCACGACGTTCCAAGTCGCGATCCTCATCGAGTTGCTGGCTTATGTGACGATCTCGATGGGCCTGCTGTTTTGCATCAACATCACCTCGCCGGCGACGTTTTACGGCCGCTCGTCGATCAACGGCGACGTGGCGTTCGAAGACAAAATCGTGCGCATCGCCGCCCGCCGCCGCAACATCTACAACGCGTGCCTGAAGACCACCATCGCGCTCACGCTCATATTTCTTTTGACCCTTATTCTCAAAATATTCGGTCTCATCTAACCAACCTAAGGAACGGACATGGCGCTAAAAATCAGACTCGCCCGGGGCGGCGCAAAAAAACGCCCCTTCTACCGCATCGTGATAGCTGAGGCGACGGCCCCGCGGGACGGCCGCTTCATCGAAAAGGTCGGCTCGTACAACCCGATGCTGGCGAAGGATCACGAAGACCGCGTGCTCATCGACCAGGAGCGGGTGAAGCATTGGCTCTCCGTCGGCGCCCAGCCCACCGACCGCGTGCTGCGCTTCCTCGCCGAGCGCGGCCTCGCCGAGCGCCCGGCGCGCAACAACCCGCAAAAAGCGGCGCCCGGCAAAAAGGCCGTGGAGCGCGCTGAGGAGAAGCGCAAAAAGGCGGAGGACGCCGCCGCCGAAGCTTCGGCCTAACGGCCCCGCGCGCTTATGTCCCGCCGGGTTCTGCTCGGCCGCATCAGCGGCGCGCACGGCCTCAAGGGCGAGGTGCGCATTCAGACCTACACGTCCGAGCCGGAGGCGATCAGCGCCTACGGCCCGTTGTTCGCCGGGGATGGCGGGGCGCAGATCACGCTTGAGCGGGTGCGTCCGGCCAAGGGTGGCGCCGTGATTGCGGCCGTCGCCGGGGTGCGCGACCGCGATGCCGCGGAGGCGTTGCGGGGGCTCGACTTGTTTGCGGGGCGCGACAGCCTGCCCGCCCCGGAGGAGGACGAGTTCTACCACGCCGATCTGATCGGGCTGGCGGCTGTCACGTCCGAAGGCGAGCGCATCGGCGAGATCGTCGCGGTGCAGAATTTTGGGGCGGGCGATCTTCTGGAAATACGCCTCGACGGCGGACGGCGCACCGAGTTTGCGCCCTTCACGCAGACGCACGCGCCGGTGGTGGATATCGGGGCGGGGCGCGTGATGGTTATCCTGCCTCGGCCGGACGAGAGCGGCGGCTAGGCGCGGGGTTTCAGTTTTCGCATCGCAACGCGCCGCAACACCGTCGCAGAACGGCGGATGCTATCCACCGCCTGGCGGCCCGAATGCGGGCCTAACGCCAGATGCGCGACCATGTCCGGATCGACGCGGTTCAGGTCGTAATCGCTGAGTTCGGGGGCGCCGGCGGGGCGCAACTCGGGCTTGCAGTAGACGATGATGTTCTGCCGGTACCACCAGTCCACGCGTTTGTCGCCATACACCTCGGGCCGGATGCAATCGACCGCGGTGAAACCGCGCTCGGCGAACAGCTTGCGCCATTCGGATTGCCAGCGCACATTGATGTGCCCGTTGCCGTCCTGATGGGGCACGGCCGCCGAGAACATCACGACGGGCGCCGCCGATGTCAGCAACCTCACGAATTGAGCGGACGCTTCGGGCGGCAAATGCTCAGCGACCTCCAGCGAGCAGGCGAGATCAAAAGTGCGCTCCAGCGTGCGCAAAGAGGCCAGGTCGGCGGCGCGGAAGCGGTCGGCGGGGATGCGCAGCAAATGGGTCGGGATATAGTCGCCGTCATAGCCGAGATAGTCAGTGACGCCGCACCGTTCAAAGCTTTTCAGCCAGCCGCCGACCCCGCACCCCACATCGACGACGGACGTGACGCGAAAATGCTTCATCACGATGGGGACAATGGTCTCTGCCGAGGCGATGGAGCCGCCGCTTTGGGTGTTGTAGAAGTCTTCGGTGTAAAGACCGACCATCGTTAGGCTCCGCCTCATTGCGCTCGGGGCGCTTATTTTTCCATGGTCGCAACGCGCGTTCTCACCGGCGCGCGCTTCATGAGTTCGTCGATGCGCACTCGCTCTTTTTTATAGTCGGCGAGGTTACGCCCTTGCAACTGCCGGCTGCGCGGCACTTGCACCGACATGGGGTTCATGTGGCGGTTGTTGACCAGAACTTCGTAGTGTAGGTGCGGACCGGAGGAAAGACCGGTATTGCCCACATAACCGATAATCTGCCCCTGGCGCACTTTCACGCCGCGCGCGATGCCGGGAGCAAACCGCGATTGGTGAGCGTAAGCGGTCTTGTAGCCGTTGGAGTGCCGGATGCGGATGTAGTTGCCGTAGCCGCCCTC
Source organism: Hyphomicrobiales bacterium (assembly GCA_033764775.1). Classification (GTDB taxonomy): domain Bacteria; phylum Pseudomonadota; class Alphaproteobacteria; order Rhizobiales; family Rhodomicrobiaceae; genus JAWXCE01. The sequence continues at coordinate 231,406 of JANRIQ010000023.1, forward strand.
GCGCCCGGCCACTTCGACGACGCCGTTGCCGGCGGCCAAAATCGGGGTGCCGATGGGCGCGCCCCAGTCGACGCCGGTGTGCAGCTTGCGATAGCCCAGCAGCGGGTGGCGCCGATAGCCGAAGCCGGAGGTGAGGCGCCCCGCCTTGATGGGCGTGCGCATCAAGAACTTTTTCGAGTTGGAGCCTTTTTCGTCGTAGTAGTCCGTCTGGCCGTCGGGCGTGCGGAAGCGGTAATAGCCTTGGGTCTGCCCGCCGATGGTGAAGGCCGCGTAGAGCAGCTCGCCGGGCCTTTCCTGGCCGTTTTCATCTTGAACCACCTCGTAAAACAGCTCGAAGCCGTCGCCAATTTGGACGCGCAGCTTGTAGTCCACATCATAGGTGTGGATGCGCAGGAATTTGTTGATGAAATCGGGCGGCAAATTCTCGGCAAGCGCCGCCTGATACGCGCTGAGATAGACGGTGGAGCGCTGCGGATAGTTGGACGGCGTCTCCTCGCCATAGCCGGGAAGTTCGACCGGCTCGTCGGACAGCGCGTATTCGCCCGCAGCGTTTCGCTTCACCGTCAGCACATGCACGCCGGCGTTGAACAGGCTTATTTTCAGCGGCTCCTTGGGCGCCGAGGCCTCATTGTCCCCGGCGAGAACCGTATAGCGCAGCTCTTGGCCAGGTTTGATCTTGCCGCCGGGCAGCTTGGACGCCATCACCTCGGCGATGGTGTTGGTCTGCCAGACCTCCGCGCCAATGGATTTGATGAGCCCAGGCAGCGTGTCGTTCGCCTTCACGATGAGAGAGCGGGTGGACACGTCTTCCTCGGTCTCCACATCTTCGTCCGGCGATTTCGCGGCGATAGTCAGCCCGCGCGTGTGGATGATGTTCTCCAGGGCGGGCGCCGCCGCTCCGCTGTCTCCTCCCCCCGGCTCGTCCGCGGCGTCCCCATCCTCGGGCAGGATCGCAGGTCGCAGGCTCGCCTCGCTCTCTGAATAAACAGCGTCCGCCTCCGCCACGAAGCGCTCGATGTCGTCGTTGCTGAGTTCCTGCCCGTCTTCTTGCGGCAGAAAACCGCCGGCCAGATCGTACACGCGCACCTCGACGCGCGGGTCGGCCAACGGGCCGCTCGGGGCCTGCTCCGCGTCCTTGCGCGCGGACGTCTCCTCGGCTCCATACAGGTCGATGGGGTTAAGGGCCGGGATGAGGTCCGCCGTGCGGGGCCGCTCAGTCGCCAAGCTCGCAACCACACGGGCGTATTGCTTGATCTGGATGAACTCGCGCGCGTTGCGACGCTGAACGAAGGAATCCTGGATGGTGTGCCGGGTGGTCAGGCCCTTGGCGGTGATAATGATGCGGTCAGTCTTGCGGCCGAGGGTGGCCGCGTCCTCATCGACGATCACCCCGGCCTGTTTGGGCTGGAGCGCTTTCAAACCCTCGCGGCGGATGGATGCGATCATGCCGCTGCCGTCCTCGATGTTCATGGACGCGTACATGACGACGCCGATGACCGCGAGGCCCGTCGCCCCGACGATGCAGGTCGAGATGAGCCATTTCAGGCGGGACACGAAGCGGCGATTGTTCACCTCGCCCAGATAGACACGAGTGAGCGCGCCGCCCTGCCGCGGCTTATAGATCATGGGCAGATTTTCGACTGCGCCGTCACGCGGGGCGAACGCCCCGGTTGGCCGTCGTAAGGGGCGGTGCGGACGATCGAGCAAGAGAGAGCGTTCCCGATTGGGTTGGCTGGTGCGCTGCGCGCTCCAATAAATGCCTTTTCGACGCGCAAGGCAAGCTTGCCCGTACCTTTATATGAAATGGTGGCGAAAACAGGGTTTAAGCGGCTTGTGCGGACTTGACGGGCCAGCTGGCGGGGCCCATTTCCGCTCTCATTCCTCGGCATGAAAAAAATTACAAATTTCTTCAGGCTGTTAACTTGTCGTTTACACAACCCACACTAAGTTAGCTTCATAGGGCGCTGCTCCTCGCGGCGCTTTCCAAGTTATCCCCGAATCGCCTTCAGACACAAAAGCGGGCTTGTCAAAAAAGTTTTCGTTTTGTGTTGACTCGGGGGTGTCGAGTGAGTAAATGTTGGTTCTGCACGGTGACGCCGCTTGTGATTGCGAGTTGCGCTCTACTGTTCAGAAAAATCCAATCAGACCGGCTCAGGGATGCTTAGTGATCGATAAGATCATCCACCCTTCTGTTTTCTGGTGTGGTGGAGCTAGCGATAGCTCTGATTGCGCAGCTGACTTTTCTGCGCCGCTCTTTGACATTGTTGAATGTGAAGAAAGAGAAATGCGGACGGCGGAGTCCTGGCGGCTCTGGGAAACCATAGCAACAGACTTTGGCGGTCCTGCATAAACACCGGACACATATGCCCGGGGCCATGCGCCCTGTGGGTATGGTCCAGTGAGGACTCTCAAAAATTCCTATATGCAGCAGTGACCACGTTGGGGCTTCGGCCTCAACGAAGACCAAGATCATATCTTTCAACTTGAGAGTTTGATCCTGGCTCAGAACGAACGCTGGCGGCAGGCTTAACACATGCAAGTCGAACGCACCGCAAGGTGAGTGGCAGACGGGTGAGTAACGCGTGGGAACCTTCCTTTCGGTACGGAACAACTCAGGGAAACTTGAGCTAATACCGTATACGCCCCTCGGGGGAAAGATTTATCGCCGATAGATGGGCCCGCGTAGGATTAGCTAGTTGGTGAGGTAATGGCTCACCAAGGCGACGATCCTTAGCTGGTCTGAGAGGATGATCAGCCACACTGGGACTGAGACACGGCCCAGACTCCTACGGGAGGCAGCAGTGGGGAAT
>JANRIQ010000003.1:0-160320 GCA_033764775.1 Hyphomicrobiales bacterium
CATCTCGTTTTGGCTGCTCCCGGCGTCGTTCACCCTGCTGATCATGTCGCTCTTCGTCGAAGGCCCCCCGGGCGGCCTCGGCTTCGGCGGCGGCTGGACGATGTACACGCCGCTTTCAACGGACGGCCACCCCGGCCCCGCGATGGATTTCGTCATTCTGTCGCTGCACTTGGCCGGTGCGTCGTCGATCCTTGGCGCCATCAACTTCATCACCACCATCTTCAACATGCGCGCGCCTGGCATGACGCTGCACAAGATGCCGCTATTCGCGTGGTCGATCCTGATCACCGCGTTCCTGCTGCTCCTGTCGCTGCCCGTGCTCGCCGGCGCCATCACGATGCTGCTGACCGACCGCAACTTTGGCACCACGTTCTTCAATCCTGCGGGCGGCGGCGATCCGGTGCTCTTCCAGCACCTGTTCTGGTTCTTCGGGCACCCTGAGGTGTACATCCTGATTCTGCCCGGCTTTGGCATGATCAGCCACATCGTTTCGACCTTCAGCCGCAAGCCCGTGTTCGGCTATCTCGGCATGGCCTACGCCATGGTCGCGATCGGCGCGATCGGGTTCATCGTGTGGGCGCACCATATGTACACGGCCGGCCTCAGCGTCGACACACAAGCCTATTTCGTGTTCGCCACCATGGTGATCGCGGTGCCGACCGGCATCAAGATTTTCTCCTGGATCGCGACCATGTGGGGCGGCTCGATCCAGTTCAAAACGCCGATGCTGTGGGCCATCGGCTTCATCTTTCTGTTCACCGTCGGCGGCGTGACGGGCGTCGTGCTCGCCAACGCGAGCGTGGACCGGGCGCTGCACGACACCTACTACGTCGTGGCGCATTTCCATTATGTGCTCTCGCTCGGAGCCGTGTTCGCCATCTTCGCGGGCTGGTATTACTGGTTCCCGAAAATGTTCGGCTACATGTACTCCGAGTTTATCGGCAAGCTGCACTTCTGGTTGACGTTCATCGGCGTGAACTTGCTGTTCTTCCCGCAGCACTTCCTCGGGCTGGCGGGCATGCCGCGCCGTTATGTGGACTATCCTGACGCGTTCGCGGGCTGGAACTACATCTCGTCCATCGGCTCGTACATCTCCGCCTTCGCCGTGCTGATCTTCCTCTACGGCGTGGCGCATGCATTCATACGCGGCCAGCGCGCGGCGGACAATCCGTGGGGCCAGGGCGCGACCACGCTGGAGTGGACGCTCTCTTCGCCGCCTCCGTTCCACTCGTTCGAGGAACTGCCGCGCATCAAGTGACATTGGTCGGGCGGGAGCGTTTCCCGCCCGTCGCCTTCAGACATGATCATCAACGCCCATGACCGAGATCGCCGCGCCGACCCGCCTCGAAGACGACCAGACCGCCACGCTCAGCGATTACTGGGCGCTCCTCAAGCCGCGCGTCATGTCGCTCGCCGTGCTGACTGCGCTCGCCGGCATGGTGGCGGCGCCGGGCGGCGTGCATCCGGTCATCGGGGCGACGGCGCTTATCTTCATCGCCATGGGCGCGGGCGCGTCCGGCGCGCTCAACATGTGGTACGACGCCGATATCGACAGGGTCATGGCCCGCACGGCGACGCGCCCCCTGCCTCGCGGGGCCGTGCCGGCGGATGAGGCGCTGACCCTCGGATCGGTCCTCGGCCTCGGCTCGGTGATCGGCCTCGGCGTGCTGGTCAACTGGACGGCCGGCGCGCTCCTCGCCTTCACCATCCTGTGGTACATCCTGTTCTACACCGCCTATCTGAAACGGCGCACGCCGCAGAACATCGTGATCGGCGGTGCGGCCGGCGCTTTCCCGCCCATGATCGGTTGGGCCGCGGCCACCGGCTCCGTCTCGTGGGAGAGCGTGCTGCTGTTTCTGATCATCTTTATCTGGACGCCGCCGCATTTCTGGGCGCTCGCTCTTTTGCGCGTCCGCGACTACGAGCGCGCGGGCGTGCCCATGCTGCCGGTCACGTCCGGAGCCGACGAAACGCGCCGCCAAATCCTGATTTATAGCGCGCTGATGGCGCCGGTCGGCGTAGCGCCCGCGCTTGTCGGCATGGCGTCTTGGCTTTATCTGGCGATCGCAACCGTGGGCGGCGCGCTGTTCCTGCACGCGGCGTGGCGGGTCTACGCCGAGCGTGAGGGCCAAGCGGCCATGAGCGCCCTGCGGCGGCTCTTCGCTGTGTCGATCTTTTATCTGTTCGCGCTGTTCGGCGCGCTGTTGCTGGAGCATGCTGTTGGGCTCGCGTGATGATCATCATGGCGGCGCCCGCGACGCCGCCGCGCATGAGGCCCGGGCGCGTCGCCAACGGGTGCGCTCCATCGCCATCGCGCTCGCGCTGGTCGGCGTGGTGATCCTGTTTTACGCGGTGACCATTGTCCGGCTAGGCGGCAACGTCCTCAACCGGGGGATATAGACACCATGACCGCAGGCGCTCACATCGAAAACAACGGCGGCGGCAAAAGCAATACGCGCCTTGTCGTGTGGCTCGTGGCCCTCGTCGTCGGCATGACGGCGCTGTCCTTCGCCGCCGTGCCGCTCTATCGGTTGTTCTGCCAGGTGACCGGCTATGGCGGCACCACCCAACGCGCCGAGGCCGCGCCCGGCGTCACGGCCGACCGCGTCATACGCGTGCGCTTTGACGCCAACGTGGCGCCCGGTCTGCCCTGGGCGTTCCATCCCGAGATGCGCGAAATCGACGTGAAGGTCGGGGAGAGCAAGCTCGGCTTCTACCGGGTCGTCAGTCAAGCCGATCACGCGACCGTCGGCACGGCCTCGTTCAACGTCACGCCCGAAATCGCGGGGAAATATTTCGCCAAGATCGAATGCTTCTGTTTTCAAGAGCAGCGGCTGGAGGGCCGCGCGTCGGCCGAAATGCCCGTGTCGTTCTATGTCGACCCGGCGATCATGGACGACCGCGACGCGGCCGGCCTGACAGACATCACGCTGTCCTATACATTCTTCGCGACGCCGGAGAGCGAGAAGACCGCCGGCCAGAGCAAGGCCGGATCGGCCAAAGGCGTCATTGATCTTTCAGGGCGGGAAGGCTAGCACCATGGCGGTCACGGAGCGCGCGAGCGAACACAAGGAGACGGACAAGATGGCGCAAGGCCACACCCAGCAACACGACTACCATCTGGTCGATCCGAGCCCGTGGCCGTTCGTCGGATCGGTTTCCGCCTTTGTGATGATGTTTGGCGCGATCGTATGGCTCAAAAGCGCAAATGGCGGCGTGTTTGGCTTGCAAGGACCTTGGGTGTTCGCCGCCGGCATGCTCGGCATTCTGGTGACGATGTTCGGCTGGTGGCGCGATGTGGTGGACGAGTCCGTGCGCCAGCGCAAGCATACCCCCGTCGTGCAGATGCACCTCCGCTACGGCATGATCCTGTTCATCGCCTCGGAAGTGATGTTTTTCGTGGCGTGGTTCTGGGCCTATTTCGACGCGGCGCTCTTTCCCGGAGACGTGGTGACGATACCCGGCACCGAGGCAATTTCCGGCATGGTCGACCGCAACGCGGTCACCGGCGGACAGTGGCCGCCCGTGCCGGTCGAGGGCAAGTTCGGCTCGACCTTCGACCCATGGCACCTGCCGCTCGTCAATACGCTCATCTTGCTCACCTCGGGCACGACCGTGACATGGGCGCACCATTCTCTGCAGCAGGGCGACCGCAAAGGTCTTATCTGGGGCCTCACCCTCACCGTGCTGCTCGGCATGATTTTCACCGGCTTGCAAGCCTATGAATATATGCACGCCGATTTCTCGTTCGCCGGCCACATCTACGGCGCGACCTTCTTCATGGCGACGGGCTTTCACGGCTTCCATGTGATCGTCGGCACCGTCTTCCTCGCGGTGATCCTGGGGCGGGCGTTGCTTGGCCATTTCACGCCGAAGCACCATTTCGGCTTCGAGGCCGCTGCCTGGTATTGGCATTTCGTCGACGTGGTCTGGTTATTCCTATTCGTGAGCATATATGTGTGGGGCGCTGGCTCGCACGCCGGGCACTGACCCCGAAAACCGACGAGACCTGAAAAGGGGCGGCATTTTTGCCGCCCCAGCGCGTTTTGGCATCGGCTACGCGCATTTGCGCTTTGAGCCGGCGGCCAAATCAGTTGTGATGACATCAGAAGGTTGAATGCAAGACGATGAGACGCTTTGGCGTTATGGCGATGTCCGACAGCATGATTGAACGGGAGTTCCATCCGCCCGTCCCGGCCCTGTCGGCGGGCCTGCGGTGCAAATGCCCGCGCTGCGGACACGGTCGGTTGTTCCGAGGGTATCTCGAACTGGAGCGCGAGTGCGAGGTGTGCCGCCTCGATTATGGTTGCGCGGACGCGGGCGACGGGCCGGCCGTGTTCGTCATCCTCATCGCCGGCTTTCTGATCTGCGCCGGCGCGCTGACCACGGAAATCCTGTATTCTCCGCCCTACTGGCTGCAGGCGCTGATTTGGCTGCCCCTGACCATCATCCTGCCGCTCGCGCTTCTGCGGCCGCTGAAAGCCACGATGGTCGCGCTGCAATACAAGCACAAAGCGGCCGAAGGCAAAATCTGCAACTGACCCCGAGGTCGTTGCGAGCGTAAAGGCGTACGCCCTCATGACACGTCGATTGTTCTGGCCAACCGTGATGACGATCCTCGCCACGCCGGTGCTGATCGGCTTGGGGGTGTGGCAGCTTCAGCGCCTGGAATGGAAAACCGACCTTATCGCGCGCATCGCCGCCGCTGAAACGGCTGCGCCCCAGCCCATCGACGAGGCGGTTGCGCGGTCTGGGGCCGGGGCCGGCGCGGACTTCGCCCGGGTGTTGATCCGCGGCGCCTTCGACCACGGGCGGGAGCGTTTCGTCTTCGCCACGCGCAAAGGCAAGGCCGGCTATCTTGTCTTCACGCCGCTCCTCCCCGACAGCGTGAGCGATGCGGCGCGGCCCCTCATCTGCGACCCGGCGCTTGGCGCGTCTTGCGCTGTTTGGATTAACCGCGGCTTCATCCCGCTCGATCAGAAAGACCCGGAGACCCGCAGCGCGGGGCAGGTCTCCGGCCAGCTTGCTGTTAGCGGCTTCATCCGTTCGCCGGAGCGGCCGTTTCGCCTGGTGGAAATGGCGCCCGACGTCGCCAACAATGTCTATTTCTCCACCAGCTTCGTCCCCTCCGCCTATATCGAGGCGGACGCAACGCCCAACCCAGGCGGCTTGCCCAAAGGACGAGATCTGAAGGAGCTGCTCGCGACCATCCCGAACAATCACGCGTCCTACGCTTTCACTTGGCTGAGCCTCGCCTTCATCCTGATCGTGGTCTACGCGGTTTACGCTCGCGGACGCCGCCCCGCCACTGCGGCGAATGCTTGATTGCCACAGCCCCCTCAAACCGTTAACGTTTCGCGGGCGATGACGGCGTCGCTCGCAGCCGCCCTATTGGGATGAGACTTTGGACTATATTAGCACGCGCGGCGAGGCGCCCCGCTTAACCTTCGCCGAAGCTCTTATGGCGGGCCTGGCTCGCGACGGCGGACTGTACATGCCCGTTGAGTGGCCGCAGTTCTCACCCGACGCGATAGCCGCGCTCGCGGGGCTGCCCTACGCCGCGCTCGCCGGGCGCGTCATGGCGCCGTTCGTCGCCGGCTCCATGAGCGCGGCGGAGATGTCGGAACTGGCCGAGGCGGCATACGCCCGCTTCTCCCACTCGGCCCGCGCGCCGCTGACGCAGATCGGCGACGACCTGTTCGTGCTGGAGCTGTTCCACGGGCCGACGCTCGCCTTCAAGGATTTCGCCATGCAAGCGCTGGCGCTGCTCGTCGATCGCGAACTGGCGCGGACGGGGGAGCGCACCGTGGTGCTGGGCGCCACCTCGGGCGATACGGGCGCAGCCGCCATGGAGGCTTTCAAGGGGCGCGCCTCGGCCGACGTGTTCATTCTGTATCCACACGGCCGGGTGAGCGATGTCCAGCGCCGCCAAATGACGACGGCGGGAGAGCCGAACGCCCACGCGCTGGCGGTGGAGGGGTCGTTCGACGACTGCCAGGCCATCGTGAAGGCGCTCTTCGCCGACGCAGCCTTTCGCGACGCGCATCGCCTATCGGCCGTGAACTCCATCAACTGGGCGCGCATCATGGCGCAGGCGCCGTATTACGTCTCCGCCGCGACAGCGCTCGGCGCGCCGGGCCGCAAGGTCAGCTTCGCCGTGCCCACCGGCAATTTCGGGGATGCATTCGCCGGCTACGTCGCGTTGCGCGCCGGCCTGCCCATCGAACGCCTCATCGTCGCGACCAACAGCAACGATATTCTGGTGCGTGCGTTCGAAACCGGGCGATACGAGCCGCGCGGCGTCGCGCACACCACGAGCCCGAGCATGGACATTCAGATTTCGAGCAATTTCGAGCGCCTTCTATTCGAGGCCTCCAGCCGCGACGCTGCGCGCATTCGCACGCTCATGGCGGCTCTGAAGGAGGAGGGCGCGTTCACGCTGGCCGACTCCGAGCGCGCGTTCATGGCCGGAAGCTTCAGCGCCCGCCGCGCTGACGAGGCGACGGTCGCGCACACCATCGCGGCCCTCTACCGCGAGACGGGCTATCTGGCCGATCCGCACACCGCCGTGGCCGTCGCCGCCGCGAAGGCCGAACAGGCCGAAACCGGCGTTGGCCCCATCGTCGTGCTGGCGACCGCCCATCCGGCCAAGTTCCCGGACGCGGTGCGCGAGGCGGCCGGTGTGGAGCCGCTCGCGCCCGCCCGCCTCGCAGGCGCGCTTAACGCCGCCGAGCGTTACGACATTACGCCGAACGACGCCCGCGCCGTCGCCCGCATCATCGCCGAACGCGCCACCCCCGCGCCGTCGTCACCTGCCCATGGAGAACTGCGCCGATGACCGTCGCCGTGACCAAACTCGCCAACGGCCTCAGCGTCGTCACCCACGCGATGCCCCATCTGGAGACGGCGACGGTCGGCGTTTCGGTCAACGCCGGCACCCGCGCCGAATTGCCGGGGGAGCACGGCGTCGCTCACATGCTGGAGCATATGGCGTTCAAGGGCACGCCGACGCGCACCGCCCGCGACATCGCCGAGCAGATCGAAGCGGTGGGCGGCAATCTGAACGCGGCGACCAGCATCGAGCACACCGATTACGCCGCCCGGGTGCTGAAGGCGGACGTGCCCACGGCGCTCGCCATCCTGGCTGACATTTTACAAAATCCGTCTTTTGCGGAGGAGGAGCTCGAGCGCGAGCGCGAGGTGATCATCCAGGAGATCGCCGCCGTGAACGACGCGCCCGACGACATGGTGTTCGACATGGCCCAGGAGGCGGCGTTCCCGCGCCAATCGCTCGGTCGCCCCATCCTCGGCACGGCGAAAAGCGTAGGGGCCATCGCCGCGCGCGATCTGCACGCCTTCCGCCAGGCGACCTACGCGCCGGAGAAGATGGTGCTTTCCGCTGCCGGCGCGGTCGATCACGACGCCATCGTGGCGCAGGCGGAAGGCCTGTTCGCCGGGCTGACCGCCACAGGCGACCGCCCCTCCCAGCCGGCGCGCTATGTGGGCGGACACAAGGCTCTGGCGCGGCGCTTCGAGCAGTGCAACATGGTGCTTGCGTTCGAGGGGCTGTCCTGGCGCGATCCGGACGTGTTCGCCGCGAAGGTCTTCACCGTGCTCTTCGGGGGCGGCATGTCCTCGCGGCTGTTCCAGGAGGCGCGCGAGAAGCGCGGCCTGTGCTACGACATCCACGCCTTCGATTGGAGCTTCGCCGATACGGGGCTTTACGGCGTCCACGCGGCCACCGGAGCCGACCAGACGAGCGACCTCACGCGCCTGATCCTGACCGAGATCGGCAAAATGATCGACGACGGCCCGCGCGAAGAGGAAATCCAACGCGCCAAGGCTCAGCTCAAATCCGCTCTGCTCATGAGCCTGGAGAGCTCCGAGGCGAGGGTCGGGCAGATCGCTCGGGACATGCAGGCCTTCGGGCGCCCGCTCACCACGGAGGAACTGATCGACCGCATCGAGGAGGTGACGCGCGAAAAGGTGCGCGATCTGGCGGTCAAGCTGCACATGCGCTCGCCCATCACATCCGCCGCGGTCGGCCCGCGCGGGGCGTCGCAGGCCGTGCAGCAGCTGATCGAGGATAGCGGCATGCGGGCCGCGGTGATCCACTAAACGGAAAGGCGCGTGGGGCGGCCTTGATGAGTTTTCTGAGGACTGTCTACCCCGTCGACGGGGCGCCGACCCTCACCTCGGAGGGCGTGGTGCTCCGCCCGCCGCAACTCGCCGATTTCGCGAAATGGGCCAAGCTGCGTGGCGACAGTCGCGCTTTTCTCGAAAAATGGGAGCCGTCCTGGAGCGCGGACGAACTCACCCGCTCCGCCTATCGCCGCCGCCTGCGCTATTATCAACGGGAAGGCGACGAAGAAACGGGATACGCCTTTTTTCTGCACCGCGCCGGTGATAACGCCTTGCTCGGCGGGATTACGCTCAGCAATGTGCGTCGCGGCGTCTCGCAGTCGTGCTCGGTGGGCTATTGGCTCGGCGAGGAGTATGCGGGCAAGGGATATATGACGACCGGCATGCGTCCCATCATCGCCTTCGTGTTCGACACGCTGTGCCTGCATCGGTTGGAGGCGGCGTGCATGCCGGCGAACGCGCCCTCTATCCGGCTGCTGCGTCGTCTCGGCTTCACCGAAGAGGGCGTGGCGCGGAAAAGCCTGCGGATCAACGGTCAATGGGAGGACCATGTGCTGTTCGCGCTGCTGGATGAGGACCGCCGTGGCTGAAAAAGGCGCGGGGCTGAGCGACTGGGCGCGGGGGTTCTGTGCGTTGGCGGCCCTCGTTGCGGCCTGGTTGGTGCTGGCCGCGGCGCTGGCGCCAGCCCGGGCGCTGGAGCCGATCACCATTGGTTCGGACGCCGACGTGGTGGACATCACCCTGCTCGGCGAGCAGTATGAGGGCCGAGGCGACAAGCTCAGCATCGAGACGGCGGCCACCGCCGACGGGATCGCGGGCCGCATGACGGTCTCGGCCAAAACGCCGGGCACCAACCCCAACTGGATCGTGTTCGCCCTCAGCAATCCCACCGACAAGCCCGTGCGGCGCTATTTCATGGCGCAACGCTACGACATTGTGGGGTCGAAAGCGTTCCTGCCCAACCTGGACTCGCCGCGCATCGCCAACCTCACTCCATCGCTCGGCTTCCGCCCGGACAGGGTGGAGAACGAGTCCGCCGACATTTACCTGCTCAACTTGGAGCCGGGAGCGACCATCACCTACATCGTGGAGCTGGCCTCGGCCGATTTTCCACGCCTCTCGCTGGTCGCGCCGGCGACGTTCGGGCGTAAGGCTCGCGACATCACGCTGTTCAACGGCATTCTGCTTGGCATTTCCGGTCTACTCGGCATTTTCCTCATCTCGATCTTCGCGGCGAGCCACAAGGGCGTGTTTCCGGCGGCGGCCCTCGTCGCGTCCAGCGTGGTGGCCTATCTGTGCGTGGATTTCGGCTTCTGGCACAAGCTGTTCCAGTTGAGCGCGGAGGACAACGCCACCTATCGAGCGGGCGCAGAGGCCGCGTTCGCCGCCAGCATCGTCGTGTTCCTCTACGTTTTCCTAAACCTCAGGCTATGGCGCAGCTGGGTGTCGTTTCTGTTTGTCGGCTGGTTCGGCTGTCAGCTTTCGCTGATTGTGATCGCGCTCGTGGACGCCAAGCTGGCGGCCGGCCTCGCGCGCCTATCGTTTCTGCCCATCGCGGCGATCGGCACCTTCCTTATCGGCTTTTTCGCGCTGCGCGGACAGGAGCGCGCCCTGTCGCTGCTTCCCACCTGGATGCTGTTTTTAGTCTGGCTGTTCGGCGCCGCCTTCGCGGTGAACGGGCAACTCTCGGGTGAAATCGTAACTCTCGGCCTCAACGCCGGCATCGTGCTCATCACGGTGCTTCTGGGCTTCACCGTCACCCAATACGGTTTCCAGGCGACCGAAGCGGGGCTGACCGAGGACGCCGGCCAGTTCCAACTCCGCGTCATGGCGCTCGACGCCTCAGGCGCATCGGTGTGGGAGTGGAACACGCGCCGCAATGAGATCATCGCCGGCCCCGACGTGGACGCCGCGCTCGGCTACCCGCCCGGAACCATGCGCGCCAATATCGACGATTGGCTGAAATACCTGCACTCCTCCGACCGCGAGCGCCTGCGCCTTCTGCTCTGGATGGTGCGGGAGCGCAACGGCGGCGAGATCAACACAGATTTCCGCCTGCGCCGCTCGGACGGCGCGTATCTCTGGTACGAGCTGCGCGCGGCGAGCCTGCCCGCTCGCCACAGCCGGTCGTCGCTGCGCTGCGTTGGCCTCCTGCGCGACGTGACGCCGCAAAAACGCATGCAGGAGCGGCTGCTGCACAACGCCATCCACGACAGCCTGACGAGTCTTCCCAATCGCGAGCTTTTCCTCGACCGGCTGCTCTGCGCCATCCGCGCGGTGAAGGACGACGGCGGCAAGCCAACCGTGCTGTTCATCGACATTGACACCTTCCGCACCGCCAACCAGCACGCGGACCTGGCGGTGAGCGATGGCGTTCTGCTCACCATGGCGCGTCGCCTGTCGCGTCATCTCGGCCCGGTGGACACGCTGGCGCGCATCTCGACCGAGCAGTTCGCCATTCTACTCGTCTCAGAGACCGACCCGCGCCACATCGCCATGCTGGCCGAGCGTGTGCGCCGTTCGCTGCGCTCGCCGATAAAGGTCGGCGGCAAGGACGTGATCCTCACGGGAAGCATCGGCATCTCCGTGTTCGATGGCCAGCAGCAAGAGCCGGAGCAACTGTTGCGCGAGGCTGAGACGGCCATGTACCGAGCCAAACGCTCCGGCGCCGACCGCATCGAGCTGTTCAAGCCCGAGATGCGCGGAGAAACGGACGACCGCGCCCAGTTGCGCGCCGACCTCCGCCAAGCCGCCGAAAAGCGCCAGATCCGCATCCTGTATCAGCCGGTCATCCGGTTGGGCGACCGGGAGCTGGCCGGCATGCAGGTGGTGGTGCGCTGGGATCATCCCAAATACGGGCGCTTGAGCCTAGGCGAGTTTTTGCCCATCGCGGAGGACCTCGGCATCGTCGGAGAGATCGGCGGCTACGTGCTGGAGCGCAGCGTGCGCCAGGCCGTGCGCTGGCAGCGGACGCTCTCGCGCCCCGAACCGCTGTTTGTGAGCGTGAACCTGTCCAGCCGGCACTTTTTCCGCCAGGACATCATCCAGGAGCTGCGCCTCATCATCGGCCGCGAAACGGCCCCCAAGGGCTGCCTCATGCTTGAGGTGAACGAGTCGCTCATCATGGAAAACCCCGAGCAGGCGATTGAGACGCTGACCTTGCTCGGCGGCCTGGGCGCGAGCCTGTGCCTCGATAATTTCGGCGCGAGCTACTCCTCCCTGACCTACCTACACCGCCTGCCGTTCGACATGATCAAGATCGACCGCCAGCTTCTCAGCCAGGACAGCGTCGACCGCGCCGGCGCCGTGGTGTTCAAATCCATCGTGTCCATGGCGCGCGAACTGGACAAGGACGTCATCGCGACCAATGTCGAGCAGGAAGACGAGGACGCCTATGTGAAGGCCATCGGCTGCGACTATGCGCAAGGCTTTTACTACGGCGAGCCGATGAGCGAAAAAGAGGTGATGACGCTGGTTCAAGCCATGTCGAAAACGGCCGGCCGCAACGGCGCCAAGCAGCCGCGCCGTTTGCTCGAAAAGCTGTCGTCAAAACCTGCGGAGGATGCGGCGCCCGACAAGCCCGCGCCAGCCGTCGCCGCGCTAGAGCCGCCGCGCCGTTCGACCGACCCATCCGTCGACGCGCGCCGCGAACGCCCTGCTCCGCCCGCCGCTCCCATGGCCGTAGCCCCAGTCGCCGCCGCCGCGGAGGCGCCCCCGAGCTTCGCCGATTTCGAGCTTTTGGCCGGCAGTCTCGACCTGCCCGTGCTGGAGGATGACGCCTATCCGGCGGAGGCGGCCGCGCTGCCCTTCGCCAAACGGCCGGCGCGGACGTAATCGAGGCGCTCACGCCACGGGTGGCGCGCGCCGCGCTTATGCTCAGGCGTGCCCGGCCTCGGCCACCAGAAATCCAGGATCGACGCCCAGCTTGGCGAAAGCGAGTTCATATTTCGTATCCGCGTCGGCGGCGAAGACAAGGTCGAGGTCGGCGTTGCAGTGCAGCCAGCCGTTGGCGGCGATCTCGCTTTCCAACTGCCCCGCGTCCCATCCGGCGTAGCCCAGCGCCATCAGCGCCTGGTTCGGGCCCAAACCGGAGGCGAGCGCCTTGAGGATGTCGATCGTCGCGGTCAGGCACACGCCGCCCTCGATCGCGAGCGTGCTGTTGCGCACGAAATAGTCCGGCGAATGCAGCACGAAGCCGCGGCTTTTCTCGACCGGCCCGCCCAGATGCACCTGCATTTCGCTCACATGAACGGGCAAGGCGTCGGCGCTCTCCTCGCTCACGATGTCCAACTGCTCCAGCAGCTTGACGAAACTGACGCCCGGCGCGCGCTGGTTGATGACGATGCCCATGGCTCCTTCGGCCGTATGGGCGCACATATACACCACGGAGCGGGCGAATCGCGGGTCCTGCATCGCAGGGGAGGCGATCAGCAACCGGCCCTCCAGATAGCCGTCCTGGATGTCCACGTCTTTTTGGCGCAAGCTCTTTTTCATCCCTGTAGAGTAGTGTGGCGGGCGCCCTTCCGCAAAGGCCAAACTGCGGTTTTTTCCGCAAGCCTGCGACCCTCAGACATCGCCCTTCAGGGCCGCTTCAATCAGCAGCAGGTCGCGCCAGGCGAGCCGTTTCGCAGCCGGCGTGCGCAAAAGATACGCAGGATGCAGCGTCACCAGCGCGCGCCGCGGCTGAGCGTCGCCGAGGTTGAACCACTTGCCGCGCAGCTTCATGACGCCGTCCGTCGCGCCAGTCAGCAGCTTCGCCGCCGCGCCGCCGAGAATCACAACGATCTCCGGGTTCACCAGTTCGATTTGGCGCTCGATGAACGGCAGGCAGGCCTGCGTCTCCTCGAGCGTCGGCGTCCGGTTGCCGGGGGGGCGCCAGTACACGACATTGGCGATGTGCGCCGACGCCTCGTCAAGACCGATAGCGGCCATCATACGGTTGAGGAGCCGCCCGGCGGGCCCCACGAACGGCGTGCCGCTCATGTCCTCCTCCCGGCCGGGCGCTTCGCCGATGAACATCACGCGCGCATGGTCTGCGCCGCGGGAAAAGCACAGGTGCTTGGCGGTTTTTTTCAGGCCGCATCCGTCGAAGTCGGCGAGCGCCCGGCGCAGCGCGGCGAGATCCGGCGCTGCACGGGCGATCGCCCGCGCGTCCACGTCGCCGTCCTGGAGGGCGGGGCGCGGAGGGGGCGCGGGCGAGGCTGGTTGATAGGGCGCAGAGCGGGCTTGCGGGCGGGCGCGATCCTGTCTCAAATCGGGCGCAGGCGGCGGCGCGCTCTCGGCGAAACGGTCCGCCGGCGCATCCGCGATCAGTTCATCCGCGCCCATGGCGGCTTGCCAGAGCAGTAGCTTTCGCCTGTCTTCAAGCGTTAATCCCATGCCAGGACTGAAGCGTAATTTGAACGCTGCGTCGAGGCGCGAACGCAACCTGACCATATTTTGTGCGCCGCAAGATTATTGTTGCCATGGGCGCGCGCACATTTTATCCACGCCAGCGCGATAAGAGGAGTGGCCATGAACGCCGACGCTTTGCCCGAACGCGAGACGATGGAGTTCGACGTGGTCATCGTTGGCGCCGGGCCGGCGGGCCTCGCCGCGGCCATCCGGCTGAAGCAGCTCGCGGCGGCGGACGGGCGCGAAGTCTCGGTTGTCGTGCTGGAGAAAGGCTCGGAGGTCGGCGCGCACATCCTGTCGGGCGCCGTCATCGACTGCTCAGGGCTAAACGCGCTCATCCCCAACTGGCGTGAGAAGGGCGCGCCCGTGCGCCAGTCCGTCACGGAGGACCGGTTTCTCTATCTCGGCCCGGCCGGCGACATGCGCATCCCGAATTTCTTGATGCCGCGGCTGATGAGCAACCACGGCGCTTTCATCGTCAGCCTTGGCGACGTGGTGCGCTGGCTCGGCGAGCAAGCCGAGGCGCTGGGCGTGGAGATCTACCCCGGTTTCGCCGCCACGGACCTCATCCTCGACAGCGAGGGCGCTGTGATGGGCGTGGCGACCGGCGACATGGGCGTCGGCCGCGACGGCAAGCCGACCGGCGAATACACCCGCGGCATGGCGCTCACGGGAAAATACGTGCTCATTGGGGAGGGCGCGCGCGGAAGCCTCGCCAAGCGCATCATTCGCGAGTTCGAGTTGGATAAGGGCCGCGAGCCGCAGAAATACGGCATCGGGATCAAAGAGCTGTGGGAGGTGAGGCCCGAGCAGCACAAGCCAGGCCTCGTGCAGCACACGCTCGGCTGGCCCCTCGATGACCGCACCGGCGGCGGCTCATGGATGTATCATTACGGCGACAACCTGGTCTCGCTGGGCTTTGTGGTGCATCTGAACTACGAGAACCCATACATCCACCCGTTCTGGGAGCTGCAGCGCTGGAAGACTCACCCGGCCATCGCGCCCATCCTGGAGGGAGGCCGCCGCATCGGCTATGGCGCGCGCGCCATCACCGAGGGCGGCTGGCAATCGGTGCCGAAGCTGGCGTTTCCAGGCGGCGCGCTGATCGGGTGTTCGGCGGGATTTGTGAACGTGCCGCGCATCAAGGGTTCGCACAACGCCATCCTCACCGGCATGATGGCGGCGGATGCCGCTTTTGCAGCGATCGTCGATGGGCGCGGCGGCGACACGCTGACGGCCTATCAAAACGCCTATGAGGCAAGCCCGGTTTACAAAGAGCTGCGCCGGGTGCGCAATGTTAAGCCGCTGCTTTCGCGGTTCGGCAATGCGCTCGGCACGGCGCTCGGCGGCATGGACATGTGGCTCAACACGCTGCTGCCGATGGGCTACACGCTGAGCCACGGCAAGGCCGACTACGCCGCGACCCGCCGCGCCGAAAACTACGAGCCGATCGTCTATCCCAAGCCTGACGGCAAACTCACCTTCGACATCCCTTCTTCGCTGTTCATTTCGGGCACGAACCATGAGGAGGATCAGCCGGCGCATCTTGTGCTCGCCAACCCGTTTATCCCGGTGAAGCACAATTTGCCGGTGTTTGCGGAGCCGGCGCAGCGCTACTGCCCGGCGGGGGTGTACGAGATTGTGCAGGAGCCAGCCGGGCCGCGCTTTCAGATCAACGCGCAGAACTGCGTGCACTGCAAGACATGCGACATCAAAGACCCGTCGCAGAACATCACCTGGGTTCCGCCCCAGGGCGGCGGCGGCCCAAACTACGCGGGGATGTGACGGCGGTCGCGCGCTGGACTGAAGGTGCAATGAAAAAAGCCGCCCCGGCTCCGAGGCGGCTTCTCCGTTTAGCGGTTGATTGACGGATTGCTCCAATACGGCTGCGAGCCGTAATGCGAGTGAGTGCGCGTCTCCCAATCCCGATCGGCATAGCTCTCATCGTCGTAATCGGGCGCGTTTTTCAGCTGATCCTCGGTGACGTTGGTGCGATAGCCTTCCAACTCGGTGTCGTAATGAAACGCCGACCAAGGCAGCGGGTGATGCTTGCGACCGAGACCGAGAAACCCGCCGAACTCGACGACCGCATACGCGACGCGTCCGCTGACGCGCTCGATCATCAGGTGATCGATCGAGCCGATTTTGTCTCCGTCCGCGCCGTAAATCGTCGTGCCTTCCACATCATCGCTCGAGATCAGGCGGTTGTGAGATTGATAAGCCATAACGTCCTCCACGTTTTGAAATGTGGCGGAGGAACGAGACTGAGGCCGAATTGTTCCAGAAAACGCGTTGGCTGGGGCGCCAGGGATCGAACCTGGGAATGGCGGAATCAAAATCCGCTGCCTTACCGCTTGGCTACGCCCCATCAAGCGGCTGCTTCGTCATTTGAGTTCAAGGGTTATAAGCGCCTTCCCTAGCTCGGCGCAAGGGCTTTAAGGACGCGGTCCAGTTTCGCACAACGAAACACGTGACAAAGACAACCGTAGACATTAAACTATAAACTAAAATTAGTCGCGCTGTGCGGCGGGGATCACATCACCCTATGAGCTATAGTCTTGCGCTTGATGCGCCCGTCAACGCGAGCCTTCGCCGCGCCGGCGTGAAACAACTGCGCGAAGCCTTGAAATGTCTTCAAGAGGACTTCAGCCCGCCAAAAATTCATCAGGCGCGCAAAGCGTTTAAACGCTTCCGGTCGCTGTTGATCTTGGCGCGTCCCGGTATGGCGGGAAGCGCGTATCGCGCCTTCGACCACGGCGTTCGCGATGTGGCGCGGCGTTTCGCGGGAGCGCGGGACGGGGCGGCCATGGCGCAGGCGGCGAACCAGATCGAGGCGGCGGCGGTTCTCCCCGCCGTTAAGTCCGTGGCGCGGGCGGTTGGCGCGGCTCTGCGCGCAGGCGAGGCCGCTGAGCCAAAACCCATTGAGGCGCGCGAGGCGCTTGCCCAGTTGCAGCGTCTTCACGCCGATTTCCTCTCGGTCCCCATCAAGCTCGACGGCTTTCCCGACGTTGCCGCCGCTGCTGCTGCGGCCTATCGCGACGGACGCCGCCGCACGGACGCGGTGGGCGGCGACATGGCCGCCGACGACGAGGCCGTGCACGATTGGCGCAAGTCGGTGCAACGGCACTGGCGGCACATGCAGTTGCTGTCGCCCGCGTGGCCAGGCCTTCTGAGCGAGCACGCGACGCTCGCCCGGTCATTGTCCCAACATCTGGGCGACGACCATGACCTGTCGGTGTTGAGCGGCTTTGTGACGGCCCGCGGCGCCGCGTACGGGCCCAAGCGCGACGTGGCGGAGTTCCTGCGCTATTGCGCCGAGGCCAAGTCGTCGCTGCGCGCGATCGCCCACGCCGAGGCGCGGCGACTGTTCGCCGATCCGCCCAAGTGCTTCGAACGACGGCTCCGGGTCTATTGGGACACGGCGCCGCAGTTGCGCCAAGCCCTCGCGGCGGCATCGCCGGAGCAAGCGCCCGCAGGATTGCGGCTGGTCAAACGAGGCTAGTCGCGCAGGCCCACGTATTTGAGCGGCATGGCGGTCGTGAACTTGATCTGCTCCATGGCGAAGCTGGAACTGACGTCGTGAAGCTCGATGCTTGTGATGAGGCGGCGATAGAACTCGTCGAAACGCTGGATGTCGGGCACCACGACGCGGAGCAGATAGTCCACGTCGCCGCTCATGCGATAGGCCTCGATAATCTCGGGAAAAGTTTGAACCAGGGCCGTAAACTTGTCGAGCCATTGCAGGCTGTGATGCGGGGTCGTCACCGACACGAACACTGTCACCCCCGCGTTAACCGCCTTGGGATTGATGAGCGCGACGCGGCCGAGGATGACGCCGTCGCTTTCCAGTTTCTGGATGCGCCGCCAGCATGGGGTGGTCGATAGACCCACCGCCTTGCCTATGTCGGCGACCGCCATGGTGCAATCTTTTTGCAATAGGTCTAAAATTTTTAAATCTAACGCGTCCAACACCTGCAACTCCCGGATTTTTTTTATTTTGAATTATGACCATGTCGAACTGCACGGCAAAAATGAAGGGCCTTTTTCAATAATTAAGCGCTTAGAATGTCATCTATTAGCATGCGAAGCATCGGGGTCACGCGCTCCTCAAACCAGGGGTTGCGCTTCAGCCAGCCGTTGTTCCGCCACGATGGATGTGGCAGACCGATCACCCGTCCCAAACCGGGACGATGTATCTCCTCGTCATATCCAAGCGCGCCCTGCGGCGACACGCCTGGCGCCGCTTTACCCAGATGCCATGCCTGCGCATGGCGGCCGACCAGCAGGGTCAGCTTGAAATAAGGCAGCGTCGTGAACAGCCGGCCCCGCCAGGTTATTGCGCATTCTTTCCGTGGCGGCAAATCCCCACCTTGGGCGTCATATCCCGGAAAGCAGAAACCCATGGGCGTGATGGCGATTTTCGCCGCATCGTAAAAAACCGCCTCCGAAACGCCCATCCATGCCCGCAGCCGCTTGCCCGACGGGTCCGAAAACGGCACGCCCGAGGCATGCGCGCGCAAGCCCGGGGCCTGGCTGGCGATGCAGATGCGCGCGGTCGGGCTGATGCGGAAAATCGGGCGAGGCTCGTGCGGCAGGGGACGACCGAGGGGCGCGTCGCGGCAAATCCGGCATGCGGCGATCTCGGCCGACAGGCGGTCTACGTCGTCCATGGCGCTCAAATGTCGATGACGAGGCCGTCCTCCGCCAGGAGATAACCCAGCGCGCGCGCCTCGTCCGCCCGCGCCAGCATCGCCTCGCTCATATGGGTCAGCATGATGCGCTTGGCGCCGAGGCTGTCCCGACGGCTGTGAATGGTTTGGAAGTCGAGATGCATGTCGAGGACGAGGTCGTACTGATAGCACTCCATGAGGTAGAGATCGGCGCCCTGACCGGCTTGCGTAACTGCGTCGCACCAACCGCTGTCGCCGGTGAAGGCGAAAACTATCTCGTCCATGGTCATCCGATAGGCCAAAGAGGGCGCGCCGGAAAAATGCTTCATCTCGAACGCCTGCACGGCCATGCCGCTGACTGTCGCCCGTTCGCCCGGCGCGATTTCAAGAAATAGCATTTCGAAGCGACGGGGCGCCTGAGATATGATCGGATACAGCGTCTCGCACGCGGCCCAGAAACGCGCCTCGATCCCCGGCGGCCCGGCGATGACCACGGGCGCCACGCGCTTGCTCACGTAAATCCAGTCGATGAGCAGAAACGGCAGCCCGCCGAAATGGTCGCCATGCAAATGCGTGATGAGCACCGTGTCGAAGGCCAGAAGCGAGACGCCCTGCCGCTTGAGCGCGACAAGCGACGTGGCGCCGCAATCCAGCAGAACGCCTTGGCCCCCATGCTCGATAAGGCAGCAGCTTTGCATGCGTCCGCCCGCGCCGAACGCGTCGCCTGAGCCGATGATGGTGAGCCGCGCGCTCACGCCGAAGCGCTCGGCCGCGCCGCGATATCCGCCCGCCAGCGGGCAAGATGCGTCATCTCCTCCGGCGGCCGGAGACGGACGACCCGGGCGAAGTCAAGCGCGACGAACGCGGTGATGTCGGCAATGGTGAAATCGTCCCCCGCGATGAACGGGCGCGTGGCCAATTCGTCGTTCAGGAAGGCAAGCGCGCGCATGGCGAAGGTCTTGTTCAGGTCCGCCCACTCGCCGATCTGCGGCGTCTCAAGCGGCGCCATGGCGGGCGAGCCGTGCCGAACGGCGTGAGCGATGGGCCAGAACAGCTCCAGCTCCACCCGGCGGCTCCACATCTCGACGACAGCCGCCCCGTAGGCGCCGCGCCCCAACAGCGCCGGCTCCGGATGCAGCGCGTCGAAATACCGGCAAATGGCGACGGACTCGGTAATCACCCGCCCATCGTCAAGCACAAGCACGGGCACGCGCTGGCGCGGATTGAGCGCGCTGAAGGCCTCAGAACGTTGATCGAGCTTCATGATGTCGATCTGCTCGTACGGCAGGGTTACACCCTTTTCCGCCAGGAAAATGCGGACACGGCGACAATTCGGCGTGCGCCGATCCTCGATGATTTTCAAAGACCGCCTCCCTGAGCGCGATCGTAGCACCCGCCCGCCGTTCGCTTCAACTGTCGGCGGCGCATATACGCGATATTAGCATTTCCCGCCTCATAATCAGGTCTGTGGACCGCCAGGCCCAGCGCTCCAGCGCCCTCACGAAAGTAAAGAGTAGACCATGTCCGCGACGGCCTCCCCTTTCCCGATCGTTTCGCCCGCCCCGGCCAGCGCGGTGGCGCAAATTCGCTTGGATCGGGAGAAAGTGGTGTCGCGATCGAACGCCGCGCCGGACCTCGATTACCAACTTCTCTCCATGTTCGTGAAAAACGAGTTGCTGGCGTGCCTCGCCATCCCCGTGCTGGCTGTGGTCGTGGCGTTCTCGCTGATGTCCTGGGCGCCCGGCGACGAGCTGAAGCTGTGGCTCGCCACGGTGTTCGTCTCGAAAGGCATCTTCCTGCTCATCTGCCGCCGCTTCATGGGGGTTCCGCGGGCTGAGGCGGACGTGGATTTGTGGCGCCGGCATCTGGTGGCGGCCGAGTTTTTCCATGCGATGACATGGGCCTCAATCGCCTTTGTGGATGTGGGCGACGACCGCGCCGCGTTCTTTTTCCTTTTCGCGATGCTCATGGTCGTCATGGCCATCCGGATGATCTTTGCGCTCACCGTCTTGCCGATCATCTATGCGGGCACCATCCCACTCGCCGCCGCCGTGGTCATCCGTTTCCTACTCACCGGCGAGCCGTTCTTCTTTGCGCTGGCCGTTGTGACGGTCGGCATCCACATCTGCCTCATCTTCCTCGTGAAGGGGCTCAACTTCACGGTGCTCGCCATGCTCGGCTACCGCGCCGAGAAGGACGCGCTCATCGCCGAACTAGAGCAGGCCAAGGCCGTCTCCGACGAGGCCCGCCGCCGCGCCGAGGAGGCGAGCGCCGCCAAATCCACTTTCCTCGCCACCATGAGCCATGAACTGCGCACGCCCCTGAACGCCATTCTCGGCTTCTCCGAGGTCATGAAGGGCGAGATGATGGGGCCGATGGGCAACAAGACCTACAAGGCCTATGCCGGGGACATCCACGAAAGTGGCCAGCATCTGCTCAAGCTCATCAATGAGATCTTGGACATTTCCCGCATCGAAGCCGGGCGCTACGAACTCGTTGAGCAGCCCGTGCTCATCAAGGCGACGCTTTCGGATTGCTGCCGGCTGATGCGCCTGCGCGCCGACGGCAAGGGCATCAAGATCACCGAAGCGCATGAGAAATCCATGCCGCGACTGTGGGCGGACGAACGCGCGGTGCGTCAGATTTGCCTGAACCTGCTCTCCAACGCGATCAAGTTCACCCCGGCGGGAGGCGCGGTGGCGATCCGCAGCGGAACCACGGCCGCGGGCGAACAGTTCATCAGCGTGCGCGACGACGGCCCGGGCATCCCGGCGGCGGACATGCCTGTGGTTATGAAGTCGTTCGGCCAGGGCAGCGTGGCGCGCACGAGCGGGGAAGGCGGCGCGGGCCTCGGCCTGCCCATCGTCAAGGGCCTCGTGGAGATGCACGGCGGCCGGTTTGAGCTGAACAGCGATGGGCGGCGCGGCACCGAGGCGATCGCGATCTTCCCACGCGTCCGGGTGATGCAGCCGCAGCCGCACGCGGCGCGCGTCTCCAAGCCCGTGAGGCGGGCCTCGCCGCAAACGCGGCCGCAACGCACAGATGCCGGGAGCGCGTCCGCCCCTGTGAGAAGCGCCGCAGCCGGCTAGCTGGCGAGAGGCGGTTTCAACCCCCTATTGCTGTGTGGCGAATGGCGCCGCGCTTGTCTGGCTGGACGGACGTTTATCATGGCCGTGTGGATTGGTCTCTCCGCTCTCTTCATCGCGATCATCGCGCTTATCGCCCACAATGCGGATACGCTGATCGGGATGCAGGGCGAGGATTTTGTGCGTGTGGTCGTCGCGCTTCTTATCCTCATTGCGCTCACCTCCACCCTCATCGGCTTTTACCGCGACCGGGTGGGCGACGCCATGCGCGCCATCGCCATCTGGACGGCGGCGTTCCTGGCCGTGATCGTCCTCTTCGCGTACCGCTACGAGCTTATCGCTGTCGCTGAGCGCGTGGCGGCGGAGCTGACCCCCTCCGGCTCCACCCGCGACATAACGGAACCCGGGTCGCCGGGCGTTGTGCGCATCAAGAGCTATGGCGGCCACTTCTTCGCACGCACCGAGGTGAACGGCGCGCGGGTGAGCATGCTTGTCGATACGGGCGCATCCTCCGTGGTGCTGCGGCCGGAGGACGCCTACAGAGCCGGTCTCGACCCGGCCGCGTTGCGCTACAACATCCCCGTCAACACCGCGAACGGGGTCACCTACACCGCGCGGGTTCGGCTGGACCAGGTGGCGGTCGGCGGCATCGTCATGCGCGACGTGGAGGCGCTCGTCGCCCAGCCCGATTCGCTCAATCAGAGCCTTCTCGGTATAAGTTTTTTAAGGCGTTTACGCTCATATGAGTTCTCAGGAGACTTTCTGGTCCTGCGAGGTTGACGCGTTAAAGCCGCTCAACCCGGGGCGACGAGCGTTCGGCTTCGAGGGCAGCGATGGGCAAGAGCGTTGGCAAGGCTTTGCGGGAAACCGGGGTGTGGGCGGCGGCGTTCGCGGTCGGCGGCTTGAGCTTTCTCTACTTCGAGGACGCGTATCTGGCCACGCGCGGCGGTTTTGAGACGAGCGAACGCAGCGCCGGCGCCGCCGACATTACCGGCTCTGTGGAAGCGCTGATCCCGCACGAGCAGCATGCGGCCCCGGCTAAACCGCGCGTCGCCCAGCCCCGCCTCATCATCGACGCAGCCTCATGGACGCCGATCGTCGTGCCAGCCGAGCCTGAACCAAAAAGCGTCGCCGTTCAGGCCAACTCGCACGGCCATTTTCACGTGGACGCGACCATCAATGGCAAGCCGGTGGAGCTGATGACCGACACCGGCGCCACCTATGTGGCGCTCTCTTATGAAACCGCGGTGGCGCTCGGTCTTGGCGCTTCGCTCAAGTTTACGGGCCGGTCGTCCACGGCGAACGGCGTCGCGCGTGTGGCGCCGGTGACGCTGGCGGCCGTTCGCGTCGGCGACATCGAGGTGCGGAACGTCGCCGCGGTCGTGGCCGAAGCTGGCCGAATGAACCAGAACCTGCTCGGCATGAGCTTTATCCGCGCGCTCAGCAAATTCGAGCTGCGCGGCGATAAACTCGTCCTCACGCAGTGACTTTACGCCTTGTTTTGGCGCAATCCCGCTGGCATGAAAGCGTGGTTCGGCACTGCCGAATCGCCCTGAAATTGCCGCGAGCGCTCCTATGACCTTCCCGACTCCGACCACGGGTTTGAAAATCAACACCGCCGATTTCGAGCGGCTGCCGAACATCAAGCCGACGGGCTTCCGCGAATACGACGCGCGCTGGCTGTACCCGCAGGAGATCAACCTGATGGGGCTGCAGGCCATCGGCCTTGGCCTTGCGACGCTGCTGCCGCAGAGGGGCGTGCCGGCGCGGTTTGTCGTGGGCCACGACTTCCGCGGTTACTCGATGGCGGTTAAGCAGGGGCTTATGACCGGGCTGCTCGCCGGGGGCGCCGAAGTGTTCGACATCGGCCTCGCGCTCTCGCCCATGGCCTATTTCGCGCAGTTCGAACTGGGCGTCGAAGGCGTCGCCATGGTGACGGCCTCGCACAACGACAACGGCTGGACGGGCATCAAGATGGGCATGAACCGGCCGATGACCTTCGGCCCGGACGAGATGACCGCGCTGAAGGAGATCGTGCTCGGCGGCCGCTTCGAGATGAAGGGGGGCGGGCGCTACCACTTCGTCTCGAACCTTGCTGAGCGCTACATGGCCGACCTGACCGACCGGCCGAAGCTGAAGCGCCGGATAAAAGTCGTGGCGGCGTGCGGCAACGGCACGGCCGGCGCCTTCGCCCCGCAGGTGCTGGAGCGGCTCGGCTGCGAGGTCATCCCCCTCAACGCCGACCTCGATTACACCTTCCCGAACCACAATCCGAACCCCGAAGACCTCAAGATGCTGCACGCGCTTGCGGACAAGGTGCGCGAGACCGGCGCGGAGGTGGGGCTGGCCTTCGACGGCGACGGCGACCGCTGCGGCGTGGTGACGAATGAGGGGGGCGAGATTTTCGCTGACAAGGTCGGCGTGATGCTCGCGCGCGACATCTCCGCGCTGCACCCGAACGCCAAGTTCGTGGTGGACGTGAAATCGACCGGCCTGTTCCTGACCGACCCGGTGCTGATCGCCAACGGCGCGAAAACCGACTACTGGAAGACCGGTCATTCCTACATCAAGCGCTACAGCTTCGAGAACAAGGTGCTCGTCGGCTTCGAGAAATCCGGGCACTTCTTCTTCAACGCGCCGCTCGGCCGCGGCTATGACGACGGCCTCGTGTCGGGCATCGCGGTGCTCGACATGATGGACCGCAATCCGGGGAAGACCATCGCCGAGCTTGAGCGCGACGTGCCGAAAACCTACCAGTCGCCCACCATGTCGCCGCACTGCGACGACGAGAAGAAGTATGGCGTGGTCGACCGCGTCGTTGCGCATTTCAAGGGGCTGGCGGATCGTGGCGAGACGCTCGCCGGGCAGCGCATCCGCGACGTGATCACCGTCAACGGCATCCGCATCGTGCTGGAGGACGGCACCTGGGGGCTGGTGCGCGCGTCGTCCAACAAGCCGGAACTGGTGATTGTGGTGGAAAGCCCAACCTCGGAGGCAAACAAGATCGCAATCTTCCGCGAGATCGAGTCGCATCTGGCGACTTATCCGGAAGTCGGCGAATACAACCAGAAAATCTAAAGCGGAGTTCGGGCGCGTAGTCATTCCAGGCGGAAGAGGCTTTCGTCGGATACGATCCAGAACGGCACGTTCACCCATTCGGCCGCGACGTTGTTGCCCGTGTCCATCGCCGCCACCACCTGGGCGAAGTTCTCGCGAAACGGGGCGAGCGCGACACCGCTGAGCTCCGCCGTCTTGCGCGCTACGGCGTCGTTGCGCTCCTTGAGCGCCTGCTGCACGTCCTCAAGCGCCAGAAACTCTTTCAGGCGGTCCATCGCCCGCACATGCGTATCGCGGCCGTACTCCACCGCCACGCCCGCCGCTGGTTTGGCTTTCACCTCGGCGAGAAGCTTGAGCAGATGCTCGCCCGGCTCCGGCGTGCTTTGCACCAGCAGCAGACCGATGCGCCGTTTGTTGAGTTCCGCGGCGATCTTATCGAAGGTGAGGTCCGGTGCGGCGCCATACGGATCCTGCCCGAGGGCTTTCGCGTGGATGTCGACCGAGGCGAAAGCGACAATGACCCGGTTCAGGCCTTTCGCCGGCCGCCCATAGCCCCACGGCACCTTTTTCGCGGCCATGTAAAGCGCGTCAAGAAGCGGCTCCGCGTCGTCCCCGCCGCCCTCGAACTCCTCCATATGGCGGGCGACCCGGCCCTTAACCTCGTCCACCGGGCGAAACGGATCGAGCCGCACCCGCTCCAGTTCGGCGTCCGTCTCCTTGAAGAGGAAGGTCGCCATGCGGATGCGGTCTTTCCAGAGTTTATCCTGCGCGGACACCCGGTCCATGAAGCCGGCGAGCACGGCGCTGCCGAGGGGTTTCATCGACGCGCTCGCGTCCACAAGCAGCAACACCTGCGCTTTTTCAACATTGGCGGCCTCCGCCTCCATCGGCTTCACGAAAGGCAGGCGAAACGCCACGTTGTAGAGCTTGATTTTTTTGTTCAGCGTCGTGTTGTGGATCACGGCCTCGTCGATGAGCGGCAGCGCTTTGTCCGCCGTGGCGCTCATCTCGACGCGCTCTTCCATGTCGGCTCCCGTGAGATCGCCGATGCCGCGGGCCAGGAAATCCTCGATGGTGCGGCGTTTCAGCCAGACGCGGAGCGGCGCTCGGTTGCGCTCGCTCATGATTGCGTTGAAGCGCAGGACGGCGGGGCGGCGGGCGATGAAGCCCTCAGAGCTGCGCACGAACACGAGCCGTGCGCCGGAGCCGTCCGGGACGGAGAGCTGATACGCCTCGCCCTGGGCGCCGGCGATGGGGAAGCTCGTCGGCTGCGGCGGGAGCTCGCCGGCCGGTTTTGTCAGCCCTGGATCGGAGAACACCTTGAGCGGCCCGAATTTGGGGATAAAGTGATCGTCTTTTGGGCTGGCCGCGAGGGAAGCGCTTTCGGCGGCCAGCACGCGGGTTGAAGGCCCGAGCGGCCCACAGATGGCGAAGGCTGCGGCCGCCAACGCTCCGGCAAGTTTGAACCGCTGCTTGGGCGTTGCGCGCTGACCCATGCTCACTTGATCCATGCGAGAACGTCTTTCCGGTCGCAGTTCGCCGCGATCTCGGTGATCGCCTCGGCGAAGCCAGCGGTTGCGAAGCGGAATGTCGCCTCCGTGCGGGTCTCGGGGTCCTTGCCAGAAACGATAAAGTTGCTGGCGCGGCGCAAGGCCCGCATGAATCGCGTTTCGGCGACGTCTGATTTGACGTTTTTCAGCTTGACCTGGCCGCCCACCAGATGCAGATCGAAAATCGAGCCGCCGACCTTGGCGACCATCTCCTCGGACGTGCTGAAGGGGTTCGGCGTCGACAGATCCACCGACTTCACGGGGCCTTTTGCGGGTGTCGCCGGCGAGGTTTTCTCCACGTAGATCAGCACATGCGGCATCTCCCATATCGTGGGGTTGACGACGACCTCCGCCTTCGCCGCCGCCGCGCAGAACATGCGCGTCCGGTCTGGTGTGTGGAAGACGAAGCTGACCCAACGACCATGATCGACGTACCGTTCGCGCCGCGCGTAGTCTCTCAGAGGGTTGCGTGGCGTGTATTCCTCCTCGGTGAGCCGGGCGCGCGTCTCGGAGGTTAAATACCGCGATAGACGAACGCGGTTCTCCTCATTGTACTTCAGGATGTATTGCCGGGTCTTCTCGGTGGGCGGCCATACGGAGCGCGGGCGCTCGGCATTCGGCCCCCCATATTTCGTATGAAGGAAATAGGTTATCTTACGCACATAGTCGGGGCGCGGCAGATAGGCGTTCTCTTCGGCCTCTGCCGGACTTGGCGAACCGAGCAGCGGGTCTAGATGGACAACGCATGATTTCGCCATCTCCTTAAACGCGTTAAGCGCGTCGCGGGCATCGAATAGCGCGCTGCGGTGGGATTTCGCCTTGTCGTCGAACCAGGTCACGTAGAACGGTTTTCCCTCCGTTAGTTTTGCGAAGAGCGCGCTTTTCGACACGGCGGTGAAGGTGGTCGCGGCGGCGCGAGCGATCGCGGTTTGCGCGTTTGACGCCTGCACGAGCAACTCCGGCTCGGTCACGGCGGATGAGGCGTCCTCGAAGCGCACGGAGAGCGAGTCCGCGCCGGCGCCGCTCAGCGCTTCGAAAACGAAATAAGGGTAGGCCTCCGCCCCGTATGCGTGACGCACGTAGCGCAGCACGAGCCGGCACGACGGACCGGCCTTGCCAGGGGCCGTCCACAGGGACCAGTAGTTCCATTTCGCGGTCGCCCAGACGCCGAAAGTCAGGTTTTGGGTGAAGCCCGCGGCTTTAAACGGCTCAGCGATGGGCGACGCTTGCGCCTCAGCCGCCGCCACGCTCGCCAGGCTCGCGGCGAGGACCAGGGCCAGGCGAGACGCCAGCGCTCGGCTCCTCGGCGGGCGGCGCGTCAGGCTCATCAATTTGGAAGATGTCGCGATCCGCGATGAAGACGTGCGTGCATCCGCTGAACACGGGCTTATCGACTTCAGCGGCGACGGACTTAAGTTCCTTCTGAACATAGCTCAAATACTCGTCAAACTTCGCGGCTGCTTGATAGCGGATATCGTCGTAATAAAATGATTTGAGATGCTTGGGTGTTTTAAAACCATCGATGCTTTTGTCGAGAAGCTGCGCGATCGTCATGCGCTGCGATCTGCGCTTTTCGTCCGTGTACTCGGCACGGAGATCGCGCAGGGCGGTCAGCATCTCAGCCAGCGTCGCCCTCGATGCGATGTGGCCGGTCGTCTCGGCGACCGTTTCGGCCGCCGTGATGATTTCGTCCGAACTTTTCGCGCCGGGTTTCGCCTGACGCGCCGCTTTCGCCCGCGCTTCGTCCGCGGCCTGTTTGGCGAACTCGGCGGCGTTGATCAGGGGGCGGTTGGGCGAGGCGCCGTCCAACTCTTCGACAAACTCGCCCATGAACTCCTTGTTGAAGGCCGCCTGCAGGTATGCGTTGCCGTAGGCGGGGGCGCGTTCGGAGAAAACCGTCAGCCATTTGATGGGAAGGCCAGGCGTCGACGCCTTTTTGGCTTTGAAGAACTCGACAAGGGTCGCGACTGCAGGAAGCGGGGCGTCCCACAGCTCCTTCACGATGATCATGCGGTCGAATGTTTGCGAGGCCGGGCTGATGCGGGCTTTGATGTCGGAGGCGACGGTTTCGAAGCCGGTCGCGCCGATGTCGAGCTTTTCAGGGTCGGCCAGTTTCGCCAGCTCGGCGAGGGAGGCGAGCGTGCGCGGCGGCTGCAACTCGCCTTTGGGCCCGATCTCGTCCCACACGATGTCGAACTTCACGCGCAGCGGCCCGCGGGACATGGCTTTGTCGATGGCTGCGAAATCGGCGCGGGCGAGGCCCCGTCTGGAGGCGACGACGCGCAATTTGTAGGCCGCCTCGGTGAGCGAATCTTCGGCCTTCACGTCTTTGGGCACGGCGACCTGAATGAGATGCCAGTCGCGCCGCTCTTTCGCTTTATCGGCGGCGCCGGCAAGCGCATGACCCCGCAGCATTGTGAGGGATTCAGCCCGAAAAAACGGCGTTTCGGTTTTGAGGTAGGCGTTCGGTTGCTCGGAGGTGTCGAAATAGCCCGCCTCGGATTTCTCGAAAATCGGGATTTTGAGATGGTTTGGGTTTTTATGGGGCTGGATATGATAACCGATTTTGGCCAGGGCGGCGCCGTGCAAGTCGCAATACCGGCTTACGCTTCCGCGCGGGCCGCGCGCGCAGACAACGGCCTCGGCGTTGCGTCGATCGCAGGTTTTCAGCGGCTTGCCGCCGAATTCGCGCAGCACGAGGGGCAGGCCGTCTCCCGGCGTCTCGTCGCGGCGCTCAGGAACCGGCGGCGGCTCCGGTCTTTCCGCCCTCGCCACCTCCACCGCCTCGGGCGTTGCGCGTGGCTCTATCGGACCGAGGATGGGCGTGCAGTTATCGAACGTCGGCGAGGGTTCATCAATCCTTTCTACAGCCTTTCTATCTGATGGGTCGGGTAGCGCCGTTCCAGCAGCTGCTATCCAAGCGGATGGCAGAGGCAGGTATTGGAGGTTGCATTCTTCGAGGCTGAACGGCAGAGACACAACATTTGTCTTGCTGTCTTTAAAGTATAATACCTGATTTTCGTATGCATCGTCCCTTAAAGATAGGCAATAATTCTTTTTGTCTTTGTGTAGTCGTGGCGTTAAAACTACAAAACGTGAACCGGCTTCGATTGTAACAGTCCGTGTGGGCTTCCCGCACTCTTCGCCAATCGGAATCTTAACAGGCGCCCTGACATATAAGCACCCAGTTATACTGTCACTAGTTGGTGCCGTGAGAAAAGACTTCGGACAGACCTCCGGCCAAGGGCGATAAAGACGGCCTTCAATTTCGATACGATACTCGTCAAATCCGCGGTCGATCAGGTCGCCCACGTCATGTACCTGAAGATTAGCGCCACGTAGCGATCGCAGTTCCGCAGAACGAGACCCCTCCCTTTCACGGGGCTGCGCATACGCTGAGCGATCTGGTGCTACGCCCAGACTCGTCAGTGCCAAAATCAATACAAGGGCAAGTCGCATCACTCACCCCGACTGCAAAATCTTGGCCGGGTCGGTGCGCGCGGCACGCAGGGCCGGGATCACCGCCGCCAGCACGCCGACCACAAGCGCCCCTGCAAGGATGACCGGCGCGAACTCCCCGATGGGCGAGAAGATGGACTCCAGATTTTTCAGCGCGTCAGGCTGGCCCGGCACGTTGCTCGTCGCGCGCAAAAGGCTGCGCGCGCCCTCCACAATGGACGCGGCGAGAGCGAGGCCGCCGACGGCGCCCGCCAGCACCACGATGATCGTGGAGAAGAGCTGGGTGAACGACAGGTCGCCGATGCGCATGCCTAGGATGCGCCAGAGCGCGAAGTCTTTCTCCCGCATCTTCGCGCTTGTGTAGATATTGGTGAACACCGTGAGGCCCACAACGAACACGATTAGGATGAGCATGGGCACGAAGATCTTCCAAGCCAAGTCTTGGATGTCGAGCACCCATTTATAGCGCCAGAACTCCGTCTCGGGCCGGTAGCCCAAGCGGGCCATCTCCGCGTAAATCGGGATCACGTCGCGCACGGCGACCGTGTAAATCTGCAGGCGGTCCTCCCAGGGGAAATCCACGTAGGCTTTCAGCTCCTCGGGATTAAGCGCCCAGCCGTCGCCGGCCGCGTTGAACGGTTGCGGCTTGGAGTCCGTGCGGTCCCGCTTCATCTGATCCATGGCGAGCACAGGTGTCATGGGGAAATAGAGCTGGCGCCCGCCTTCGCCCGCCGCGATGACGCCGACGACCTTGAATTTCACCTCCACGGTGCGGCGCGCGGCCAAGGTTTCGGTGAATTGCGGGACGCGCACGGTGACGGAGCGGCCGATGAAGCTCTGGAAGCTTTCGCGGCCCTCGCGCAGGGCGGTCACGTCGAACAGGTCGTTAACTAGACCGGCCGTTACGATGATTTCAAGCGCCGATTCGCTGCTGAACGGGCCGCCGGCGTAGAAATAAAGCTGCTTGAACTCCGGGTCGTTCTGCTGCAGGCCCATGCCTACATAAGGCGTGGAGTCGCCATTGGCCAGCACCAGCCGCGCGGTGGACTCGCGACGGCCCAGCGCCGCCTCGACGACCGGATTTTTGCTGATCGCCTCGCGCTCCGGGAACAGCTTGGCCGCCTCACGGTCGGTCTGTCGCGGCTTGATCTCGACGCGGTTGAGCCGAGAGCCGGACTTGATCGACTCTTCCACATACTGCTGCGTGCCGGCCAGAAGCGAGCAGAACACCGAGATCTGGCAGATGCCGGCCAGCAGCGCGATGAGGATGAGGAACAGAAAGGCCGGGCGGCCGAACGTTTCCTGGATGACCTGATTGCCGAGGGTCAGTATGTCGGCCCGCGGCCACCAGCCGCCGCCGGTTGCGAGGGCGGAGAAGTCGGTTCTGACCGGCCGGGGCTTCACGTCCGTCTGTTGGATGAGCGCGCCAGGCGGAAGTTCCGTCGCGACCCCGCTCTTGATCTCGATTTGGCGGCCAGTGTCGTAGAAAATGCTGTCATGGGAGACGACGACCACGGTGTAGCCTTGCGCGCACGCCTGTTTCAGCATGTCGAGCACGATTTTCTTGCGGGGCGTGTCGAGGCTTGCGGTCGGTTCGTCGGCCAGGATGATGGGCGGGCGGCGCTTGATGGCGCGCATGATGGCGACGCGCTGGCGTTGGCCGCCTGACGCCTGGAGCGGGCGATTGCCGAAAATGCGCTGGCCCCGCTCTTTGTCGCTGAAAAAATTCTGCGAATCCCTTTCGACGCTTTTGCGCAAGTCCGCGCCGCGCTTGTCGCCGCCGCCGAGGCGGTAGGGCACCGTGATGTTCTTCTCCAGCGAGAGGTGGTCGAAAAGCCGCCCCTCCTGGAACACGAAGCCGATATTGGCGGAGCGGGCCTCGTCCAGCCACCAGTCCGGTTTGCCGGCGACTGGCGCGCCGCCGAGCAGGTAATCGCCGGTGAACTCGTTGTCGAGGAGGCCGAGAATGCGCAAAAGCGTGGTTTTGCCTGAGCCGCTCTCCCCCCGGATCACCAGAAATTCGCCCGCCCTCACGTCGAAGGTGACGCCCTTGAGCGCCTCCACGCGCTCGCCGGTGCTGCTGATGTAGGTGCGCGACACGTTGCGCAGCGAAATCACCGTTTCAGCGCGCAAGGGCGTTACGGCGTAAGTCCGCGCGGCTCCGCGGTCAAGACGAGGCTCTGCCACCATTGCCGCCCCCTTGTTTGCGTGTTTTACGGGAGTATGCCGACGGGCATCCAGATTGAGCCGGCCGAGTCGAATTCCGCCAGACGGCTCTCGTTAAAGTCTCCGAGGTTATCGGCGGCTTCCTTGATGCGCTTCTGGAACGCCAGCTTCTCGGAGCTTGTAAGGCCTTCCAGCGCCTCCGGATTGATGTCGAGCATCTTGGTGCGGAACTGGATGCCGAGACGCTTCTTCACCGTGGTGGAAATGTTTTCTTTCGGGTCGGGCTTCTCGCCAGCCATGGCGGCGATGTTCTCCTCGACCGTCTTGCGGAAGTCGGCCGCGTTCGCCGTGGTCACCGACATGACCGAGAACAGGGTGATAAGCCGCTGAACGGTCTCCTTCTCGACCTTGATCTGCGGCTCGAGCAGCTCCTCGTTTTCCGGAAGATAGCCCGGCTCAACCAGCACGCCGCCCTTGCCGTCCTCGATGTTGAACTTCACGCCAGCCCGGCGCAGGCGGTCGAGCTTCTCGCCGTCCAGCACTTTGAGGGAGATCACGGCCTTCTCGCCGCGGATGACCGCCTCGTCCAGCACCTCCTTGGCGTCCTCCTTGGCTCCGGAGGCGACTTTCGCGATGCTCGATTTGATCGCCGCGCCGATCTGATCCTTCACGCCGCCGTCTTTCCATTCAATGAAGGCGCCGCCGGCCGCAAGGGAAACGCCTTCGAGCACCTCTTTCAATTTCGGCCCTGCTTTGGGGCCGGCCTGAACGGTGATGGTGACCACATTCTCGTTGGCTAGTTTCTTGCCGATGTCGTCGGCTGTGAGCCCCGCTTCGACGCGCGGGTCGATCAACCCTTCGGTGGTCGGCTTAGCGTCGTCGTTCAGCACGATGATGGCCACCTTGCGGGCGCCGCTTTGCGCGTCGCCGGCCGACCAATCGAAGAAGTCGACGCCGAGGGCGATGGCGTCCAGCACCGGTTCTGCTGCGTCGCCGCCGCCGGTCATCTTGGCCGAGTAGCTTTGCAGTTTGTTAGACGCCTCGCGAATGGGCAAGGGCGGAACGATCAACGACTTATCTCCAGCGTCGTCCTTATCGCGATAGAAGACGAAGCCCATCTTGGCCTGCGAGAACGTATCGGACGACAGGCTGTCCACAACGTCGGAGATTTGCTGCGCGACGTTCTTGGCGATCGCCTCCATGGATCCGGTGGCGTCGAAAATCACGCAGAACGTGACCGACTCCAGCGTGTCCTTGACCTGCTCCAGAGATTTGGCGTCCACCGCAATGCCTGCGGTCGGCGGGATGGCGGCGGGCAGCAGCACGTTGTAGATGCGCTTCTCGCCGCGGCCCATCAGGCTCGTCTCGAAGCTTTCCAGCACGGGATATGGGCGCAAATCCTTGGCGCGGCCGATGCTGGACTTGATATCCTCCTCGAAGGCAGGCGCAAACGTCGTCTTGTCGCCGGTCTCCATGAATTTCACGATCTTTTCTCGCTCGTCCCAGGCGCGGATGGTCGGACGCTCGCCGCCCGAGGTGAAGCCGGAGAAATGCAGCGCCTCGCGCGTCGGCCACTCGAAAACCTGATCCTTCTTGACCCAGCCCGTCTGCCCGGCCTCCGCCTCCGCGATGGAGGCCGCCGGCACGCTGGTGATACGGAAATAGCCCGCTTTCTCCTCCATTACATAGTATGGGGTGAGAAGTTCGAGCTGAAACGCTTCGGCGCCGTCGGGGGATTTCAGCGCTTTGATCTTGTTTGAGCCCGCGACGACCTTGATAATGAGGCCGGTGGCCGGATCTTTCTTCAGCCCTTGCTGCGCGATGGCGACAGGAGATACGGAGAGTGAGGCGATAATTACTGCGGTGAGCGCTGTTGAGGACGCAATTTTATATAAATGGCGGACGAAAATACTGCGCATGCGACCCTCAACTTTGTAAATTACGCATAATGGTCGGTTAACACGGGGTTTCGGCATTGTCAATGGCGGCCGCTCGCACTACACTGCGCACGTACACGGTTCATAAGTGGCGTCGCGACAGGCTTCATGTCATAAAAGTCATGTATTCAGCGAGCGCCGCCGGAGTCGTATGCTTGCGTAGATTTCTTCTTTTTTTGCTCGCATTCGTCGTTTTTGCGGCATGGCTTTCCGAAGCTCAAGCCGACGCCGTAAGATTTGTCGCCAAAAGCAAGATACACGACATGATCAACGCGTATCGCGCGTCGAAGAAGCTCCCCCGCGTCGCGATCGACGCAAAGCTCATGCAGAGCGCGCAGGAATTCGCCGCCTACATGGCCAAGACAGGCAAATTCAGCCACACGGCCGACGGTCGCGAGCCGTGGGACAGGGCGGGGGCGCTCGGGTATGTTCACCGCGCCTTCGCCGAGAACATCGCGATGCGCTCCGGCGCGGTGGAATACAACGGCGAGACGCTCGCCCGCGGATTTTTCGAGGGGTGGCGGGACTCGCCAGGCCACAACGCCAACATGCTTTTGCCGAATGTGCGCGACATCGGCATCGGCCTGCATTTCGATCCGCCCACCGCGACGTATTACGCGGTGACGGTTTTCGGTGCGAAACGCTAGTATTTTTCGCGTTGAGCAATTCTCTTTCAACGCGCTTGAAGAGAAATGGCTGGCAGCGTATACTTTGTATTGCGTAACGGACTTCAATCCTCGCCGCACATGAAGCATGGCATGCAAATATTGGTTTAAAAATAAGGAGACAACATGCGGGTTTTGCTTACGCTTCTGGTGGCGCTTAGCGTCGTCTTTTCGGCCACGTCGGCGGAAGCCCGCCGCGGCCGCAACGTGGGAGCAGGCATCGCGGCGTTTGCCGTGATGGGAATTATTAGCGAGGCGGCGCGGGCTGAGCGCAAGGCCGCCCGTCGCGCGGAGAAATGCCGCTTGGGCATCAGCCGCAAACCATGTCCTGGCTATCGGTACGGCGGCGGGCCGCGGCCTCGCGTCGTCGGGCCGCGTAGGCCGGTGGTGAAGCCTGTGGCGGATGCGCCGTCAAGCGGTGGCGGCTCAGGCTCCGGCGGTTCTGGCTCTGACTCGTCCTACAAGCCGCGCGCGGATGCGGACTCGGATGTGGGCGTCGCCGGCGGCGGTTCGACCACGGCGGGGACCGCGTCCTCAACGCCCGACGCGGACGCCGCGAGCGCTTTGAAAGGTAGCTCGACGGGCAGCGTTAAAATCGGCAACTGATCGGGGCGCATACATTCGCGGCGGCTCCAGAAAACATTGGCCAAGCCGCCGCGGCCGCCCGCTGCGGCTTGACTTTTCGCGGCCGTGCTGCTGCAACTTGCCCCGATGCGACAAGGGGAGCGGGCAGGCCAGATGAGCGTTACACTGCACAGGGGCGATCTGGCGGACGGCGTCGCCTTCGGGCCGATCGTCGCCATCGACACCGAGACGCTGGGCCTCAATCCGCACCGGGACAGGCTCTGCGTGGCGCAGCTCTCCGCCGGCGACGGCACGGCCCACATCGTCCAATTTCCTCGCGGCGCCTATGACGCGCCGCGCCTGCGCGCTCTCCTGGCCGACCCGACCGTGCTCAAGCTCTTCCATTTCGGCCGTTTCGACATCGCCGTTCTCAGCCAGTATCTGGGCGTCGCCATCGCCCCGGTGTACTGCACCAAGATCGCATCCAAGCTGACGCGCAATTTCACTGACCGCCACGGCTTGAAGGATCTCTGCCGCGAATTTCTCGGCGTCGACCTGTCCAAGCAGCAGCAAAGCTCCGACTGGGGCGCGCCCGACCTCACGCCCGAGCAGATGGCCTACGCCGCCTCCGACGTGCTGCACCTTCACCGCCTCAAGGAAAAGCTGGACGCCTTGCTGGAGCGCGAGGGCCGGACGGAACTCGCCGCCGCCTGCTTCCAGTTTCTACCGACGCGCGCGCGCCTCGACCTGCTCGGCTGGGACGACCCGGACGTGTTCGACCATTAATTCGCCATCGGCCGGAGCGATAGTCCGCGCCGCCGGGGAGACGCAAGCGCCCCGAAAATGCTGAAGGAACGACCGTGGCGACATATCCGCTAAGCGCCGGACGGATCGGAGCGCAGCCGGGCGACCCGGCTGAGGCTCGCCGCGCCCGGGAGTTCCGCAACGCCGTCCGCCACAGCGCGCTCGTCAAAGCGCTGCGCGTCCTGATGCCGACGCTCGCCGTCGCCGCCGCCAGCCTATACGTGATCCCCGCCAAATGGTCGTTTAAGGTGGACGACGCCGAAGTCGCGATCGACGCTGTTGACGTGTCCTCGGGCGACCTGAGGATGACGAACCCGCGCATCAAGGGCCAGAACAAGACGCAAGGCAAATACGACGTGCGCGCCGCCTCCGCCACCCAGACCGCCGGCGAACCGGACACCATCATGCTGTTCGAGATCGAGGCGGACCTGACCAACGACAAAGGCGAGATCACCACGCTGAGATCGCCGACCGGCGTCTACAAATCCAAACTGGAGGAGCTGACCTTCACGCGCACCGTCGATGTCACGCGCTCCGGCGGCCTTGCCGCGCGCTTGAAAACCGCGACGGCGAGCTTCCCAAAAAACCTTGTGGTCTCCAAGGAGCCGGTGGAAGTGCTCCTGCGCGAAAGCGTGATCCGCGCCAACGGCCTGGAGCTGATGACCGACAAATCGCAGGCCACGTTTTCAGGCGACGTGTATGTGCGCCTGGTGCGCGAGGGGCCGGGCGCCCCGGCCGCCGCCCCTGTTGCCCTGCCTGCCGGATCGGGCGCCAATCCAGGCGCCGCGCTCGATCCGACGAAGCCGGTCGACATCACCGCGCAGACTTTGGATGTGGACGACGCCAAGAAGCTGGCGGTGTTTCGCGGCGCCGTGACCGCAGTTCAAGAGGAGTTCCGCCTCACGTCCAACGAGTTGCGCGTGGCCTACTCTGCGACGGCGGGCGGCGCTGCAGCCACGCCCGCGGCCGGCGACGTGAAATACATCGAGGCGCTCGGCTCGGTCTTCGTCACCGCGAAAAACAACCAAACCGCGCGAGGCGAGCGGGCGGTCTATGACGCCGCGACGCAGATGATGACCATGACCGACGCCGTCACCGTCGCCCAGGACAAAAACTCCATCCAGAGCGACAGCGTCGCTTTCGACGGCGCGGCCGGCAAGAGCACGTTTCTGATGGCCGGCGAGCGGCGCCTGCGCGCGGTGTTTACGCCAAAAGGGGCCGACAGCGAGGCCGCCGCTCCGAAACCGGCGCCGAAGCCCGCCCAGCCTGCCCAGCCCGCCGCCGCGACAGCGCCCGGCGCCCTGCTGTCCCAGGCCGACGCGAAGAAGCCCATTGTCGTGGACGCGCGCGCGCTGGAGGTGGACGACAAGAAGCAACTCGCGATTTTCCGCGAGAACGTCTCGGCGACCCAAGGCGATTTCAACATCCGGGCCAAGGAGCTTCGCGTCACCTACGCCTCGGCCGCTTCTGGGGCCGCAACCGGCGCCGCCGCCCAGGGCGCGGGCGACGTGCGCTACATCGAGGCCAAGGGCAAGGTGCTGGTGAAATCCAAAGAGCAGGACGCCAGCAGCGACAGCGCCGTCTTCGACGTGAAGGCGCAAACCGTGACGCTCATCGACAACGTCGTCGTCACCCAGGGCAAAAACATCATCAAGGGCGACCGGTTGGTGATCGACGTGCCGACCGGACGCAGCACCTTCCTGATGAACGACAATCGCAAAATGAGGGCGTTTCTGGCGCCGCGCAGCGAGGGCGAAGGCGACGACAAAGACGAAAAGACTGCGAAGCCTAAGGCGAAGGCGGCCCCGGCCGCAGGCGAATAGTCGCCCCTCGCCGCCACGGGCCGGTATTCGGGAAAGTTCCCAGCGAAGCCCGTTTTGCAACTTTCAGGCCATTTACATCCCTCAGTTTCCGGATACCTTAAGACCATGATCACACCCGTTATCACACAGGCGCGCCCATGACCGTGATGGATCGGCCGAGGCCCGGCGGCGGTCAGCGGCCCACCCAACCGCCGCACCGGCCGCAGCAACGACCGTTCGAGTTCGTGGGCCAGCCCATAGGCCGCCAGCGCCAGCCGCAGCACCGTCTTGTGGTTGAAAATGTCGTCAAGAGCTACAAGAAGCGGATGGTCGTCAAAGGCGTCAGCCTGGCGGTGGAGCGCGGGCAGTCGGTCGGCCTTTTGGGGCCTAACGGCGCTGGCAAGACGACCGTTTTCTACATGATCACCGGCCTCGTCATGGCGGATGAAGGCAAGGTCGTGATCGACGGGCACGACGTGACGAAGCTGCCGATGTATCGCCGCGCGCGGCTCGGCATCGGTTATCTGCCGCAGGAGGCGTCTATCTTTCGCGGCCTGTCGGTGGAGAACAACATTCGCGCCGTGCTCGAAGTGACCGAGCCGAGCAAGAAAGAGCGCGAGAAGGAGCTCGACCGGCTGCTGGACGAGTTCAACATCACGCGGCTGCGCAAACAGCCGTCCATCGCGCTGTCGGGCGGCGAGCGGCGTCGCTGTGAAATCGCCCGCGCGCTGGCGAGCAAGCCGTCCTACATGCTGCTCGACGAGCCGTTCGCCGGCGTCGACCCGATCGCGGTCGGCGACATCCAGGCGCTCGTGCGCCAACTCACCGAGCGCGGCATCGGCGTGCTCATCACCGACCACAATGTGCGCGAGACGCTCGGCCTCATCGACAAGGCCTACATCATTTATGACGGCCGCGTGCTCACTCACGGGACGCCTGAGGAAATCAAGACCAACGAGGAGGTTCGGCGGGTCTATCTGGGCGATATGTTCGTCAAGTCGTAAGCGTGCTGCGTAACGGGATGGGATTATGGCATTTGCGGTGAAGCTTGAGCTGAGGCAACGTCAAGCTTTGGTCGTCACGCCGCAATTGCAGCAGGCCATCAAGCTTTTGCAGCTTTCCAACCTTGACCTTCAGAATTATGTGGAGCGCGAGCTGGAGCAGAACCCGCTGCTCGAACTGGACGCCGCGCCCGCGTTCGACGCCGCGGTGGAGGATCATGAGCCTGCCCCCGCGACGGACACGTTTGCGGACGTCGCCGCCGCTATGACGGCCGATCTGCCGCTCGCCGAGACCATGGCCTCAGCCTATGACGGGGACGACCGCGACGGCGACGGCTGGGCGTCCGCCCGCATCACGGGCGCCCCCGCGGATGACGGCGGCTCCCGCGATTATGAGAGCCACGCCAGAAGCCTTGGCGAACATTTGACGGAGCAGTTCGACCTCGCCGTGCCCAGCATGCGGCTGCGGATCATCGCGCGGCACCTCATCGACATGATCGACGAAGCAGGCTATTTGCGCGGCGAACTCGAAACCGTGGCCGAAACACTCGGCGCGCCGCTGCGCGAGGTGGAGCGAACGCTCTCAATCGTGCAGGGCCTTGAGCCTGTTGGCGTCGGCGCCCGCAGCCTGTCGGAATGCCTTGCGCTGCAACTGCGCGAGCGCAACCGGCTCGACCCCGCCATGCAAGCCATCCTGGACAACCTTGGCCTGGTCGCCGCCCGCGACATGGCGAAGCTGCGCCGCGTCTCAGGCCTCAGCCTGGACGAGGTGGAGGAGGCGGTGCGGGAGATCAAACAGCTGAGCCCAAAACCCGGCTTGGCGTTCGGCCGAACCGTCGCGCCGCCCGTTGCGCCGGATGTGTTCGTACGGCGACGGAAGGGCGGCGGGTGGATCGTCGAGATCAACCAGGAGACGCTGCCCAAGCTGCTGATCAACCATCACTATCAGGCGATCGTGCACGGGGCCGTGAAATCCGACGCGGACAAAACCTTCCTCTCCACCTGCGTGAGCTCGGCCAACTGGCTGGTCAAATCGCTTGACCAGCGCACCCGCACAATCCTCAAGGTGGCGCAGGAGATCGTGGCTCAACAGGAGGGTTTTCTCGTCCACGGCGTGCGGCATCTCAAGCCGCTAAACCTGCGTGACGTCGCATCCGAGATCAAAATGCACGAATCGACCGTGAGCCGCGTCACGTCGAACAAATTCATGGCGACTCCGCGCGGCGTTTTCGAACTGA
This sequence comes from Hyphomicrobiales bacterium, assembly GCA_033764775.1. Lineage (GTDB taxonomy): Bacteria > Pseudomonadota > Alphaproteobacteria > Rhizobiales > Rhodomicrobiaceae > JAWXCE01. The sequence continues at coordinate 39,536 of JANRIQ010000003.1, forward strand.
AATACTTCTTCACCTCGGCGATCGCCGCGGCCGGGCGTGGCGAGGATCATTCCTCCGAGGCCGTGCGCCACCGAATCAAGGCGCTCATCGACGCGGAGCGGCCGGAGGCGATCCTCTCCGACGATCAGATCGTCGCGCGCCTACGGGCCGACGGCGTCGACATCGCGCGCCGCACCGTCGCCAAATATCGCGAGGCCATGCGCATCTCGTCATCCGTTCAACGGCGCAGGCAAAAACGCATGCAATTTGCGGGCGGCGTATGAGGCCGGGTTTGAGCAAAACTTTTCCTCGGAGGCGCAACGAATTGACTTGGCTTGGACCTTGGTCTAACCTCCAACCGCTGCCGAAGCTTGGCGCGTATTCGTTCCATAAAAGCACTTGGCGGGTAAATCTCAGCTACGTCCTGCGGTTTGCGGGGACGCGACCATTCACGAGCTGTATGCTTCAGCCCATGACGATTAAGATCACCGGCAAGAATATCGACCTGGGCGACGCCCTGCGCGACCACGCGCTCGATCAGATCGAACAGGCCGTGGAAAAATACTTCAGCAGGCCGATATCCGGTCAGATGTTCGTGGAGAAGGCGAACGGCATGTTCTCCACCACGTGCTCGTTGCATTTGCACTCAGGCTTCGACGTGCAAACCTCCGGCCGCGCGTCTGACGCCTATGGCAGTGTGAACGAGGCTTGCGAAAAGCTTGAAAAGCAGTTGCGGCGGTACAAGCGTCGCCTCAAAAACCACCATGCGCACGCGCCCGCCGCGCCGAAAGACCTCCCCGCTGATGCGATGGACTATGTCATCGAAAGCGGCGACGAGAGCCGCGAGGATGCGGGCGAGGGCGCGCCCGCCATCATCGCCGAGCGCCCGACGGCGCTTCGCCGCTTGACTGTTAGCGACGCGGTGATGCAGTTGGACCTGACCGACAGCCCTTTCGTCATATTCCGGAATTCAGGTCATGGCGAAGTAAACGTGGTCTATAGGCGAGAGGATGGAAATATTGGATGGATCGACCCATCCATGTCATCCCTTAAAAAAGACTGAAATCGAGCTTAGCGTTTCGACCGGCGCAACACGGCGTGTGAGATACGGATGGATTTGGGCGACCTGATTACACCTTATGGGATTCAACCGTCCCTAAAGGCTGGCAACAAGAAGGCGGTTCTGCAGGAACTCGCCAAGCACGCCGCCGAACTCACCGGCCTGAACGAGCGCGACATCTTCAACACGCTGTTGCAGCGGGAGCGGCTTGGCTCGACGGGCGTCGGCAACGGCATCGCTATCCCGCACGGCAAAATACCCGCGCTCGACCATATCGTGGGCATGTTCGCGCGCCTCGAAGAGCCGATCCCGTTCGACGCCATTGACGAGGCTCCGGTCGATCTGATTTTCCTGCTGCTGGCGCCGGAAGGAGCGGGCGCCGATCACCTGCGCGCCCTGGCGCGCATTTCACGGCTCCTGCGCGAGCCCGGCGCGGTGGAGAAGCTGCGCAGCTCTCACGACCGCGCAGCGCTCTATTCAGTCTTGACCGAGCCTCTGGCGTCCCACGCGGCGTAAGCCGGTCAGTGAACGCTGACCGCGGCCAGGTCGTTCTCCATCACATTGGCGAGGGCCGCGTTCAAGCTGTCGGTCAGCGCCAGCGGCGTTCCGTCAGCCGTGTAGACGGCGAACAGGTCGATGCCCTCGGGAATGCCGGTCAGCTGGGGGAAAAGCTTTTTCACGTCTGTCGCCTTGAGCGGGCGGATGTAGGCGATCTCGCCGTTGCCCAACATAGCCAGGTCGCCCGAGCTGATGACGCCCGACCCCAGGCCCGTGTCTTTTAGATCCTGGTTCATGCCAACCTCCTAACGCGAACCTCAGTAGACTAGATGTTAACGCAGGTTTGTTTGTGACGCCTGCGTCAATCCCGGTGTTTTTGCACAATCTTGATGGTGCGGACGACTCGCGGCGGCTCCCTCCGGATGAGGTCGATGGTCAAAAGCCCGCTTTCAAGCCCGGCCGTGACAACCTCAACGCCGTCCGCCAAGACGAAAGCCCGATGGAAGCTTCGCGCGGCGATGCCGCGGTGCAGAAAAACTCGGGCGTTTTCGTCGGTTTGTTTTCCACGAATGATCAGCTGGTTCGCCTCCTGCGAAATGTCCAGCTGTTCGACCGAAAAACCCGCGACCGCCAAGGTGATGCGCAAGCGCTCGGCGTCGTCGCCCTCCGTTTCCAGCCGCTCGATATTGTAGGGCGGGTAGCCCTCGCCGGCCGATTTCGACAATTTGTCCAGCGCCTGCGCGACGCCGTCGAAGCCGAGCAGCAGCGGGCTGCCGAGAATGGGGAGTCTTGTGGTCATGGCCGCGAGACGCAAGTGCGTGGTTCCGTTGGCCGCGGCGCCGCGCGGTTGGCGCCGCCCGCGTCCTCACGGATATGGCTGCGGCGGCATGCTTTTGCAAGCGAGCCGCCCGGCGGCCTAAATGTCCAGATTGCCGGCGTTTAGGGCGTTTTCCTGGATGAAGTCGCGCCGTGGCTCCACCACGTCGCCCATGAGCGTGGAGAAGATCTCATCCGCGTCGTCCAGTTCGGCGGGCCGCACCTGTAGCAGCGTCCGGGCGTTGACATCGAGCGTCGTCTCCCAAAGCTGCTCCGGGTTCATCTCGCCGAGGCCTTTGTAGCGCTGCATGGCGACGCCCTTGCGTCCGGCGGCGTAGACCAGGTCGAGCAGGCTGCGCGGGCCGTAAATCGGCGCTTCCGAGCCTTTTCGGCGCAAGGTCACCGCGCCTGCGTAGGTCTCGCGCAGGTGGGGCGCGTTCTGGTCGAGCTTGCGCGCGTCCGCCGAGGCGATCAGCGCCTTGTCGATCGCGTGGAACTCTTTCACGCCGCGCACCTCGCGCTCGAAGGTGAGGCCGCCGTCGTCGCCAACGGCGCCGGTCCAGCCGCGCTCGGTTTCGTCCGACAGCGCGTTGAGACGGAGGGCGATATTCGCCGCCAGCGATTGCGCGAGGGCGTCGTCGCTAAGCGTCCGCGCGTTGAGGGCGCCGGCGACGGCCGCCTGCTCGACGACGGAGCGCGAATAACGGCTGTGAACCCCGTCCACAATCGACATGACCGTACGCGCCTTGTCCAACACCTGCTGCAGGTCGGCGCCCGTCAGTTCCTCGCCGCTGTCGAGCCTCAGCAGCGTGTCTTCGAGCCCCGCCGTGATGAGGTAATCCTCATAGGCGCGCTGGTCCTTCAGGTAGCTCTCCGAGGCGCCGCGCTTCACCTTGTACAGGGGCGGCTGCGCGATGTAGAGGTAGCCGCCCTCGATGAGCGCGGGCATCTGCCGGTGGAAGAAGGTGAGCAGCAGCGTGCGGATGTGGGCGCCGTCCACGTCCGCGTCGGTCATGATGATGATTTTGTGATAGCGCAGCTTGCCGATGTCGAAATCGTCGCGGCCGATGCCGGTGCCGAGCGCGGTGATGAGCGTGCCGATCTGCTCGGATGAGAGCATCTTGTCGAACCGCGCGCGCTCGACGTTCAGGATTTTGCCGCGCAACGGCAGCACGGCCTGGAACGCTCGGTCGCGCCCCTGCTTGGCGGAGCCGCCGGCCGAGTCGCCCTCGACGATGAACATCTCCGATTTCGCTGGATCGCGCTCCTGACAATCCGCCAGCTTGCCGGGTAGGCTCGCCATATCCAGCGCGCCTTTCCGCCGGGTCAGTTCGCGCGCCTTGCGGGCGGCCTCGCGCGCCATCGCGGCTTCGGCGATTTTCTGCACGATGATCTTGGCTTCAGCCGGGTGCTCCTCGAACCAGGCGCCGAGGCTGTCAGTCATCGCCGACTCGACTAGCGGCCGCACCTCGGACGATACGAGTTTGTCCTTGGTCTGGCTGGAGAATTTCGGATCAGGGTGCTTAACCGAAAGCACGCAGGTGAGGCCTTCGCGCGCGTCGTCGCCGACAATGGCCACCTTGTCTTTCTTCGAGGCGTTCGCCGCGTAGGTCGTAACCGTGCGCGTCAGCGCTGCGCGGAAGCCCGCCAGATGGGTGCCGCCGTCGCGCTGCGGAATGTTGTTGGTGAAGCACAGCACCGTTTCGTGATAGCCGTCGTTCCACCACAGCGCGGCTTCGACCCCCAGCCCGTTCTGCTCAGCCTTCACATAGATCGGGTTGTTGATGACAGGCGTGCGGGCGCGGTCGAGGTAACGCACGAACGCCTGCAGCCCGCCCTCATACATCAATTCTTCGCGCTTCGGCTCGACGCCCCGCAGGTCTTCCAGCACGATGCGCACGCCGGAATTTAGGAACGCCAGTTCGCGTAAGCGATGCTCCAGCGTGGCGTAGTCGAAGTCCACTTTGGTGAAGGTCTCGGTAGAGGGCAGGAACGTCACGCGGGTGCCACGCTTGCCGCCCGCCTCGCCGACGACCTTGAGCGGCGCGAGCGGCACGCCGTGCTCGAAGCGCATGAAGTGCTCCTTGCCCTCGCGCCAGATGGTGAGGTCGAGCCGCGACGACAGCGCGTTGACGACCGAGACGCCGACGCCGTGCAGACCGCCGGAGACCTTGTAGCTGCCGCCTTCCTCATTCGCGAATTTCCCGCCGGCGTGCAGCTGCGTCATGATCACCTCGGCGGCGGAGACGCCCTCCTGCGGGTGAATGCCCGTCGGGATGCCGCGACCGTTGTCCTCGACCGTCACCGAGCCGTCGGCGTTCAGCGTCACGGACGTGCGGTCGCAATAGCCCGCGAGCGCCTCGTCGATGGCGTTGTCCACCACCTCGTAGACCATGTGATGCAGGCCGGAGCCGTCGTCGGTGTCGCCAATATACATGCCCGGACGCTTTCGCACGGCGTCCAGGCCCTTCAGCACCTTGATCGACTCGGCGCCGTAGCTGTCGGCGACGTCTTCGCGCCGTAACGCATTGCTCATTTCGCGCGCATCCTTTTTACCACGACGTCTTCGCGGGACAGGCCATGAGCCTCGTCCGCATTCACGGCGCCGTCCGCCACATGGAGAAACTGGGCGCGGCCCTCCAAAGCCTGGAAATCGCGGCGGTGAGTGCCGGTCAACCACGCCTGACTGTCTAACCTAAAGATTTCGTTGAATAAAGCCTCGCGTCTGCCTTGGTCCAGATGCGCGGCCACCTCGTCGAACAGCAGGATGGGGGCTTCGCCCGCCCGAGCCTGTTTCACCAAATCGGCTTGCGCCAAGATCAGGCCGATAAGCAGCGCTTTTTGCTCGCCGGTCGAGCACAGTTTGGCGGGCATCGCCTTGGGCGCGAACCACACCGCGAGGTCGGAGGCGTGCGGGCCGACTAACGCGCGGCGAGCGGCCCTGTCGCGTTCGCGGCCCTCGCGCAGGGCGTCGGCATAGGCGTCCTCGACGTCCACGGCGGGGCGTTCGGCCACGTCGCGCTCAAGCTCTCCCTCGATGCGCACATCCGCGGACGGGAAGGCCGATCCGGCGGCGCGCCGCGCCTCGATGACATGGCGCAAACGCTCGACGGCGTCCACGCGCGCGGCGGCGACGGCGACGGCGTGCTCCGCCATCTGGCGTTCGTAGGCGGCAAGCGTGCGGGCGGGCGCGCCAGTCTCCAGCAGCCGGTTTCGGTGGCGCATGGCGAGTTCGAAGCGCGAGACCTGCGTGCGGTGGGACGGCGCGCAACCGGCGGCGAGGCGATCGAGAAAGCGGCGGCGCTCGGCGGCGGGACCGAGAAACAGACCATCCATGGCGGGCGTGAGCCACAAGACGGCGGCCACGCAGTCGAGCGCGCTCGAGCTTTTTTCATCGACGCCGTCGATGCGCACCGCGCGACCTCCGGCGCGAGCGGATGGATCCGCATGCGCCCCCGTGCCGACTGCGATCATCCGATCGCGGCCGACAAGCGTCGCCGCCACGCTCCAGCCGCCGCCGGCGCCGTGGCGCGTCAATTCGTGCGATGCGGCGTTGCGCAGGCCTTTGCCCGGCGCGAGGAGCGAAACAGACTCCAGGAGATTGCTCTTCCCGGCTCCGTTTTTCCCCGTGAGGACGATGCACTGGCCGCCCGCCTCGATCCGCAAGCCGGCGATATTGCGGAAATCCGTCAGCATAAGGCGCGCGACCGAAATGCGTCCGCCCCCTATGTCCAAAGCCATGGCGATGTCCTTACGACGGAGGCCGAAATGGCCGGTGCGGCGGTGAGCGGTGCGGCGCTCAAACTCTCATCGGCATCAGGACATAAAGCGCGGCCGCGTCGCCTGCGTCCTGAATAACCGCCGGCGAGCTTGGGTCGGATAGCTTGAATTGAAGCGCCTCACTGCCGAACTGCGCCGATATATCCAATAGATAGCGTGCATTGAAGCCGATTTCCAGAGGCGCGCTTGAGTATTCCACGCTCAGCTCTTCCGTCGCGGAGCCGGAGTCCGGATTGTTGACCGACAATGTCAGCTTTTCCGGCGCGATGTTCATTTTGACCGCTCGGCCCTTGTCGCTTGAAAGCGTGGAGACGCGATCGACGGCGCTGACGAAATCTGCGTTCTGTATCGTGAGAATTTTGTCGTTGCTTTGCGGAATGACGCGGGCGTAGTCCGGGAACGAGCCGTCGATGAGCTTGGAGGTCAGCACCACGTCGCCGCTGTTGAGGCGGATGCGGCTGGCGGAGAGTTCGACGGCGATGCGGCTGTCGTCGTCCGTCATCAGTTTCAGCGCCTCCATAACCGTCTTGCGGGGCACGATGACGCCGGGCATGCCTTTCGCGCCGTCGGGGAGGGCCACGTCCATCTGGGCGAGGCGATGTCCGTCCGTCGCCACGGCGCGCAAGCTCGATTGCCCGGCTTTTTCAACCGCGTGCAGATAGATGCCGTGCAGGTAATAGCGGCTATCGTCGGAGGAGATCGCAAATCGCGTCTTTTCGATCAGTTTGCGCAAATCCGCGGAGGGAATGTCGAAGCGGTGCGTCATCTCAGACTTTCCCAGATCGGGAAACTCGTCGGCCGGCAGCGCGGCCAGCGCGAACTTAGCCTGGCCGGCGGCGAGCGTGACGCGCGCGTCGCCTTCAGCGCGCGAGAGGTCGATGCGCGCGGCGTCCGGGAGTTTGCGGACGATGTCGTGCAGCAGGTGCGCCGACACGGTCGCGCCGCCGGGCGACTTGGTTTCGGCCGAGACCGCGTTCACCACCTCGATGTCCAGGTCCGTCGCCCGCAGGCGCAGACCGTCCGGGCCGGCGGTCATCAGCACGTTCGACAGGATCGGAATCGTGCCTTTCCGCTCGACCACGCCGGTCACATGCTGCAGCGCCTTCAGCAGGACGCCCTTGTCGGTCACAAAACGCATCATCGCCCCATGTTCTTGTTGTTCGCCGGGAACGCCGGTCTGCGGCGGAGTTTGGCCTTGATCGCTGGGAGTATACCACGGGCGCGGCGGATGCACAGCGCCGCGCCGTGCACCCTGTCCGCATGACGCCGAGCGCGTTTAGTCGCGCAGCAGCCGTTTCAGCGCTTCGACCTCATCGCCGAGCGAGGGGTCTTGCGCCAGAAGCTCCTCAACCTTGCGGATGGCGTGCAGGACGGTCGTGTGATCGCGTCCGCCGAAGCGCCGGCCGATCTCGGGCAGGGAGCGCGCGGTGAGCGTTTTGGCTAGATACATGCCGATCTGGCGCGGGCGCACGATCGACCGGTTGCGCCGCGAGGAGAGCAGATCGCCGCGCTGCACGCCGAAATGCTTGGTCAGGACGCGCAGGATGTCGTCGATCTTGACCCGCTTCGGGTCTTTGCCGCGCACCAGGTCCGAGATGATCGTCTCGGCGGCCTCAATGGTCGCTTGCTGGCCGGTCAACTGATACGCCGCCGAAAGCCGGGTCACAGCGCCCTCCAGCTCCCGCCCGCTTTCAGTCAATTGCGAGGCGAGGAAGTCCACCACCGCGTCGGGAATGCCGAAGCCGGGCAGTTGCTCCGCCCTCTCGCTAGCCCGGCGCTTCAGGATTTTGAAGCGCAGGTCGTAGTCGAAGGCGCCGAGCTCGGTCACGAGGCCGCCCGAGAGGCGCGAACGCATGCGGGCGTCAAAGCTCTCCAGCCCCATCGGCGCGCAATCGGAGGCGACCACCACCTGCTTGCCGCCGTCGATGAGCGAGTTCAGCGTGTGGCAGAACTCCTGCTGGAACGTGCGGCCCTGTAAGAACTCCATGTCGTCGATGAGCATCAGGTCGATGCCGCGCAGCTTTTCCTTGAAGGCGGGCGCGTCCTTGGCCTGCAGAGCCTCGGCGAAGGAGTACATGAAGCGCTCAGCGGTGAGGTAAAGGACCTTCGCGCGGGGCTTGGCGCGTTTCACCTCCCAGGCGATGGCGTGCAGAAGGTGCGATTTGCCCATCCCGACCTTGGAATGGATGTAAAGCGGGTTGTAGCGCAGCGGCTGATCGGCCACCGCCTCCGTCACCTGCATGGCGGCGGCGTGCGCGAAGCGATTCGCAGCCCCGACGACGAAGGACGCGAAAGTGAAGCGTGGATCGAGCGGCGATCCCTCGAACCCGTCGCAGCCGGTGCGGCCGTCGCGCTGTTTGTCCTCGGCGATCGGGGCGGCGGCGCGCTGGGGCTCGACGCGCGGGGGGGAGACGTCGGGCGAACGCTGCGGTGCGGGCGCGGCGGCGTAGGGCTGGCGCACCCGGAACTCCAGCTTGCTGGCGCCGTTCAGCTCGGCGTTGCAGCACGCAAGGAGCCGATCCGAATAGTGGGATTGGAGCCAGTTGCGCAGAAACTTGGTCGGCACGGAAATCTGCACGATGCGACCGTCATAAGCGTCCAGTTCGACGCGGCCGAACCAACTGGTGAAGACGTCCTCGCCCAATTCGGCGCGAAGCCGGGTTTGTATGCGCCGCCATTTATTTTCGATCGTGGCTTCTGCCGTTTCCATCGTGTCCCCGCATGAGTTCAGGCGCGACGAAGCGCGCACAAGTTTGCTGGCCAAAAAGGCCAGATGCGCCCGTTTGGGCGGCGCCGTTTAGGCTGCTTTATCGAGTAGTGATGCGCCGCGGCTCGCTTTCGCGACGGTCGGAGGGCGCTTGGGAGGCTGGACGCCCACGAACCGCTCCGCGATCGCCGCGCGCATACGCTCCACACGGCCGTGCTGCGGCGGCTGGCCAAGCTGAAGCCAGGACGACGGCAGAATATCAGTGGGGGCTGCGGCGGTCGACCCCTCGCCCAGGAAGCGCGCGGCCGCGCTGCGGCGATAGGAGAAGAACGCGTCGCTCACGGTGCGCGCCAAGGTGCGACAGTAAAGGCTTTTCAAGCCGTTGCGCCAACCGTCGGAAGTTCTCGGCGTGAGAGCGACGCTGCGGGCGCGCCCCAGGGACGAAACACGAACCGCATGGTTGGCGTAGGCGCGCTTCAGACCAGCGCGCTTCGTTTTGGCGCATTTGAGCATGCACCATGCATTATCGTCACCCCCGCGCAACGCGGAAGATGCGTGATCGCTGACAATCAACTTTTCCTCCTGCCCTTAGATCAAAGCCGGCGGAAACGGCTAGTCTACGCGATACAAACCAAGACCAAATAGCCCGCGCAGCAAAGTCTAACAACTTTGCACTATGATATCTAAAGCATGACGAAAGCTCACGACACATGCCGGAAGCCCAAGTCATCGACGCAATACAAGGATTAAGCTAAGGAGGATTCCCTCCCGTTCGGATGTCTGAACTATATCGCGGGCGCGCTCGGCGCGCAACCCTGGCCGCCGTCGCCGAAGCCGGGACGCGGCGGGGGCGAACGGGCGACGACCGCCGACGAACTCGGCCCGAGTCGCGCCCTAAATTGTTAATTTGCTGAATCTGATAGCAAATCAGCCGCACGGCGAACCGTGGCCCGATTGTGGCGCGTCAATATTTTTTGCGCTTCGATGACAGGTTTTTCCTTGATCAAAACAAAGTCGCAGTTTCAACCTAGGATTGAGGAATGTCTCACAAGAAGCTATGAGACTGAATTAAATAAGATTTTTCCAGCTCAGCGGCTTCAGCCGCGCTACATTGCATGCAGTTTTGTGGCGATTATGACACAGCATTGAGGCGTCACCCATTTGCGCGCTCCTGGCTGGTTTCAACGGCCCGCGCAAGCGAACGCACGCGGAAGGAGGCGCCTTTCGCGTGCTGAACGGGGGTATCGCAACGGTTCGGATTAGGACGCGAGCGCCTTGATGCGGCTGCTGAGGCGGGAAATCTTGCGCGAGGCCGTGTTCTTGTGCACGACGCCTTTTTGCGCTGACCGCATAATCTCCGGCTGAGCCATGCGCAAGGCTTCCGCCGCCGCCGACTGGTCGCCCGACGCGATCGCCTCTTCCACTTTGCGCACGAAAGTCCGCATGCGGCTGCGACGCGCTTTGTTGATCGCTGTGCGGCGCAAGGTCCGGCGCGCCGCCTTTTTTGCCGATTTCGTATTCGCCATACTGTGCCTTGACCAGACGCGACATAACGCGCGCCGTTGCTGAAAAACGTCGATGCGGGTGTATAACGGCGCGGGGCGGACGCGTCAACTCTTCGACCCGTGGCGCGCCCAGTCCTGTTGTTGGTAGAAACGGGCGATTACGGCGGCGGGGGCGGCAATGGCGATTTTGGTGACTGGCGCGGCGGGGTTCATCGGCTCATTCGTCGCCCGCGCCTTGCTGGATCGCGGCGAAAGCGTCGTCGGCGTCGACAACATGAACGGGTACTATGACCCGGCCCTCAAAGAAGCGCGGCTGGCGACGCTGACGGGGCGGCCGGGCTTCACCTTCGCGCGTCTCGACATCGCCGACGCAGAGGCGACGCGCGCGCTGTTCGCCGCGCACCGTTTCGAGCGCATTGTGCACCTGGCCGCGCAGGCCGGCGTGCGGTATTCGCTTGAGGCGCCCCACGCCTATGTGGACGCCAACATCACCGGCTTTCTAAACATCCTCGAAGGGTGCCGACACGCCCGGCCGGAGCATCTGGTGTTCGCCTCGTCCAGTTCGGTCTACGGCGCCAACGCCAAAACGCCGTTCAGCGTCAGGGACGGCGCCGACCACCCGGTCAGCCTGTATGGCGCGACGAAAAAGGCCAACGAGGCGATGGCCCACGCCTACGCCCATCTGTACGGCGCGCCGATGACGGGCTTGCGCTTCTTCACGGTGTACGGCCCGTGGGGGCGGCCGGACATGTCTCCGTTCCTGTTCACGTCCAGGATACTGTCGGGCGCGCCCATCGACGTGTTCAATCACGGCAAACATCGGCGCGACTTCACCTATATCGACGACATCGTTGAGGGCGTGCTTGCAACGCTCGATCGGCCGCCGCGCGCCGATCCGGACTGGCGCGCCGATACCCCCGATCCCGCCAGCTCCAGCGCGCCCTACCGCCTCTACAACATCGGCAACAACGCGCCCGTGGAGCTGCTCCACTTCATTGCGTGCATCGAGCGCGCAACGGGCCGCAAGGCCGAAATGCGGATGCTTCCCATGCAGCCTGGCGACGTGCTCGCCACGTGCGCCGATATCGACGATCTGACCGCGGCGACGGGGTTCCGACCCCGCACCTCCATCGAGGAGGGCGTTGCGCGCTTCGTGGAGTGGTATCGCGGCTTTTATCGCGTTTGAGCTTCGGTGACGCGCGGTTTCGCCGGCCAATGGCCCCACCGCATCGGCGCGAGATAGCACGCCGGCCGATGATGACGCTCGGCGGTGAACGGCGCGACGAAGGCATCGAGAGGCTCGTCCTCGGCCACGAAAAACGCGTTGACGCCGAACGCGTCGCTGCCGACGAGCGCCATGCCGCGCTCTCGCCCGAGCAGCTCCAGCGATTTCAGGCTTGCGCCGTACCAGTTGGAGCCGTCCCACACCGACTGCGGATCAAAAGGAACGACGAATTCGTAGGGCGCCGGGATTGAGGCGTTGTACTCTATGACCGCGACGCGCGGGCGCAAGCCGGACAGCCCGCGCCAAATGTGGTAAGTGTGCATGTCCACGTCGATCGAGAGGACATCCGGGCGCTCGTCGGCGCCCGCCGCGCGCAGCAGCTCCGCGATGGTCGCCTCTGTCGCCATGGCCTCCACGAGTCGCAACCGCCCGGCGGCGATGGCGGCGGCGAAATCGCGGCGGATGGCTGCCGCGTTCTCCGCATCGCCTTCCACCCAGACACCGGACCAGCCGAGCGAGAGGAGCAGGCGGGTCGCATTTTCACGGCCGTCGCCCACGCCGATCTCGATGAACGTGCGTTCGCCCGGCGCCTTGCCCGCCCAGCCGATGCGCCGGAAAATCTCCGCAATGACCCCGTCCTCGGGGCCCTGGCTGAACGTCTGCGTGTTGACGCGGCACAGCTCGCGCGGGTCGGCCTCGGCCGCGATGCGCTGTTGCAGCAACTCGAAGCGCAGATCGGCGATGAGACGCCAAAGTCCGTCGCGGTTCATATCGGTCATGGGACGCCTTTCGGGGCAAGCCGAAACGTCATCGCCGACGCGGCTTCTCGGGAAACCTTAGCAAACGATGGCGCGTTGAGAAGCAACCTTATTGCCACGCGAATCTGCGCGGTGTTAAAAGAAGCGGCGTCAATTGTTGAGGAAGTTTCATGACCATCGCTGTGGGCGAAAAAATTCCCGAGACCACGTTTAAAACCATGACGGAGGCCGGCGCCAAAAACATGCCGGCCTCGGAAGTGTTCGGCGGCAAAAAGGTCGTGTTGTTCGCGGTTCCCGGCGCCTTTACGCCGACGTGCCACCTGCAGCACATGCCCGGTTTCGTAAAACATTACGACGCGTTTAAGAGTAAGGGCGTCGACACTGTCGCCTGCACGGGCGTCAACGACGTGTTCGTGTTCGGCTCATGGGCGAAGTCGTCGGGCGCCGACGACCGCATCCTGTTCCTCGCCGACGGCAACGGGGATTTCGCCAAAGCCATGGGGCTGGACATCGACCTCAGCGTCGCCTCGCTGGGCGTGCGCTCCAAACGCTATGCGCTTTACGCCGAGGACGGGGTGATCAAGGCGCTTCTGGTGGAGGATTCTCCGGGGTCAGCCGAGCAAAGCAGCGCCGAGGCTCTTCTCGCCGCGATCTGAACGCCTAGTCGGCGGCTTTGGCCGCCGCTTTCTGCCGCGCGATGGCCTCCGTGGCCAACTGGTCTGCGCGCTCGTTGTGCTCGTGCCCCGCATGGCCCTTCACCCACACCCAAGACACCTCATGGGCCGCGCGGGCGGCGTCAAGCGCCTGCCACAACTCCACATTCTTCACCGGGTCTTTCTGCGAGGTGCGCCAGCCGTTGCGCTTCCACGTCTCCAGCCACTCGGTGACGCCCTTGCGCACATATTGCGAATCCGTATGCAATTCCACCCGCGAGGGCCGCTTCAGCGCGCGTAGGGCCTCGATGGCGGCGGTCAGCTCCATACGGTTGTTGGTCGTAAGCGGCTCGCCGCCAGAGATTTCCTTGCGGTGCGCCCCGTACATCAGCACCGCGCCCCAGCCGCCCGGGCCGGGATTTCCCGAACAGCCCCCGTCCGTGTAGATGATCACCGGCTCCGTCATCGGCTGAACCCGTAATCGGCGGCCGAGCGCGCGCTTTGGTGAAATTTCAGCTTGCGCCGGTATTCGTTCGGGTCTTTGGGCCGCACAAGGGCGTTGGCGGGCGTGTGCAGCCAATCGTACGAGCGGGTGAGCAGAAACCGCAACGCGGCGCCGCGCGCGAGAATCGGCAGCGCGTCGATCTCGGCCCTCTCAAGCGCCCGCACCGCGTGATAGCCGGAGATGAGCGCTTGTCCTTTTGTGACGTTGAACGACGCGTCCGGCTCGAAGCACCACGCGTTGAGGCAAATGGCGAGATCGTAAGCGAGCGCGTCCTGGCACGCGAAATAGAAATCGATGATGCCGGAGACCCGTGCGTCGCGAAAAAACACGTTGTCCGGAAACAGGTCGGCGTGAATGACGCCGCGCGGCAAATCCGCCGGCCATCGCGCCTTGGCGAACGCGCATTCGGCGGCCAACTCCGCGCTGAAGCCGGCGCTTAATTGATCGGCGCGGTCGGCGAAGGCGTCGAACAGGCGCAGCCACCCGGCGACCGAGAGGGCGTTCTCGCGCCGCATGGGAAAGTCGCGCGCCGCCAAATGCAGCCCTGCGAGCGCGCTCCCGATGAGCCCGCACTGCGCGACCTTGGGCCGGCGCACCGACAGCCCCTGCAAAAAGGTGAAAATGGCGGCCGGTTTGCCGGCCAGCGCGCCCAGGACTTCGCCCGAGCGGGCGTGCACGGGCAGCGGACAGCTGACGCCGCGCCCGGCCAGATGCTCCATCAATCCGATGAAGAACGGCAGGTCGGCGCGCTCGACGCGCTTCTCGTAGAGGGTGAGGATGAAACGCCCCCGCGCCGTCTCCAGCAGGAAGTTGCTGTTCTCGACGCCCTCAGCGATGCCTTTGAACGACAGCACCTCGCCCAGATCGTAGGCGGCGAGGAAAACGCCCAGGTCATCGTCTGAAACGTCGGTGTAAACCGCCATAGGCGTTGCGGCTCCGTCAGGCGGCGTTATCCTGGAGCGCGCGGGGCAACTTGAACACCACGTCCTCACTCGCCGTCTCGACCGTCTCGACCGTCACTGCGTAGCGGTCAGCGAAGGCGGCGATAATCTCGTTCACGAGGATTTCAGGGGCCGAGGCGCCGGCCGTCAGCCCAAGCGTGCGGATTTCGCCCAGATGCGGCCACGGTATGTCAGACGCTTTTTGCAGCAGCATCGCCATCTTGCAGCCGGACCGCTGCGCGACCTCCACAAGCCGCTTCGAGTTTGAGCTGTTCGGCGAGCCGACGACGATCACCACATCGCAGCGCGGCGCGATGGCCTTCACCGCGCCTTGGCGGTTGGTGGTGGCGTAGCAGATGTCGTCCTTGCGCGGCCCGGCGATGTTCGGAAAGCGGGCTTTCAGCGCGGCGACGATTTCAAGGGTGTCGTCGACGGAGAGCGTCGTCTGCGTGATGTAGGCGAGGCGGTTCGGGTCGCGCGGCTGGTATGTCGCCACGTCCTCAACCGTCTCGATGAGCGCCACCGCGCCCGGCGGCAACTGGCCGATGGTGCCGACGACCTCGGGATGCCCGGCGTGCCCTATGAGGACAATCTCAAGGCCCTGGGCGTGGTGCCGCTCCGCCTCGACGTGCACCTTGGAGACGAGCGGGCAGGTGGCGTCGAGATAGAACATATTGCGGCGCGCAGCCTCCTCGGGCACGGCCTTCGGCACGCCGTGAGCCGAGAAAATCACCGGCGCGCCCGTGTCGGGGATTTCGTCCAGCTCCTCGACGAACACGGCGCCCTGGCGCTCCAGCGTCTCGACCACATAGCGGTTGTGGACGATCTCATGGCGCACATAGACGGGCGCGCCGTACTTTTCGAGCGCCAGCTCGACGATCTGGATGGCCCTGTCCACGCCGGCGCAGAAACCGCGCGGCGCGGCGAGAAGCAAGGTGAGCGGCGGTTTGACCGAAATGGCGACCGGCGGCGCATCGACGGCGGGCGTGTGATCCATGGCGTGGTCTCCTTGTTCGGCGCCGGTCTCTCGCCCAAAGTCGGTTTCCTTCAGGCGGCTTTTGTCTTATCAAGACGGCGACGGAATCAACATCAAAAAACTCGCGCGGGGCAGCGTCCCTTGTCCCCCCCGCGCCGCTGGAGGCCTCATGCCGCCGTTCCGCCGCCCCTACGCCGCCGCACTCGCCGTGCTCCTGATCGGCGCGTTGGCCTCCGCTTGCGGCGGACCGAGCCTCACATCCGGCCTGCGCGGGGGCGTGTTCGACAACAAATCGCCGGCCGCGCCCGCCGCCTGGGCGCCGCAGGTCACAACCGGCAGCGAGCCGACCGCCGCATTCAACCCGACGCGGCCGGGCGAGTGCGCCAAATTCGCGGCCCTGGCGCCGGACAAAACCATCACTGTCTATGAAGGCGGCCGCTTGAACGACCAGACCGCCATAATCTACCGCGCCGAGGTCACACGCACCGCGCGCGAGTGCGAGCTGCGCGCGTCTTCGGTGGTTGTGCGGTACGGCTTCGAGGGCCGGCTTATTCTCGGGCCGCAGGGTAAAAGCGGCGTCGTCACGGTGAGCGCTGTCGTGAACGTCATGGATCCGTCCAAGGCCCGCGTAAAGTCCGACGCGGTTAAAATCCCTGTGCAGGTGACGCTTGAAGAGCCGGTCGGCTATTTCTCCGTGGTGCGCGAGGTCGAGGTGCCTCTCGCCGCCGGCGCCTCCCTGAAAGACTACCAGCTCAATGTTTCGTTCGAAAAGAAAACGCCTGGAGCGGCTTAACGCGGCCTTGAGCGAGGTTGCGATTTGACTCCGGCGCCGCAGCGATTATCCTGTCATCTCTGTCGCGGTGCGCAAGGCCGGCCTGGACTGGCGCTGGGTCGGCCGCAATGACGCGGCGGCTTCTCGCGGACAGGCGCAACGGATTGGTTTGAATGACCGCGAACATGAAGTCTCGCTCCGGCGACGGCCTCAAGACGACCTCGCTGCACGATCTTCACGTCAGCCTCGCAGCCGAGATGGCCCCCGCCGCCGGCTACGACATGCCCATGAGCTATTCCGCCGGCGTGTCGCGCGAGCATCTGCACACGCGCGAGTGGGCGGGGCTGTTCGACGTGTCGCATATGGGCCAGCTTGTCATTGAGGCGGATGCGCATGACGCCGCGGCCCGCGCTCTCGAAGCGCTGGCACCGGGCGATTTCCTCGGGCTGCCCCCGGGGGGCATGCGCTACTCGCAGCTGCTGAACGACGCCGGCGGCATTATCGACGATCTGCTCATCACGCGGCTCGACGGGCCGGAGGGCGCGGCGCAGCTGATCCTTGTCGTAAACGCGGCGCGCCGCGAGGCCGACCACGCTTTTATCTCCGGCCGCCTGCCCGAAGGCGTGCGCCTCACCGCTCTGGACGATAAGGCGCTCCTATCGCTGCAGGGTCCGCGCGCCGTTGATGTGCTGGCGCGGCACGCGCCGGGCGTCGCAAGCCTCACCTTCATGACCGCGCTGTCCACCCAGTTCGACGGCCTCGACTGCCGCATCTCCCGCTCCGGCTACACCGGCGAAGACGGCTTCGAGCTTTCCATGAACGCCGGCGACGCGGAGGAGATCACCCGCGTGCTGCTGGACGAGGAGAACGTGCTGCCCATCGGCCTTGGCGCGCGCGACACCTTGCGGCTGGAGGCGGGCTTGTGCCTTTACGGGCGCGAGCTGGACGAGACCACGTCGCCAGTCGAGGCTGGGCTTGCGTGGTCGATCCCGAAGCGGCGGCGTGAGGAAGGCGGCTTTCCCGGCACGGAGCGGATTTTGCGCGAACTGCGAGATGGGCCGCGCCGCAAGCGGGTGGGCCTCATTATGGATGGAGACGAGGCGCCGCGCGCGAGCGCCGCCATTTGCGCCATGTCAGGCCAGCCGGTCGGAAGCGTGACGAGCGCAGCTTACAGCCCCGTGTTGAAGCGGGGCGTCGCGATGGGGTATGTCGATAAAGCGCACGCGGTGAAAGATGCGCCGCTTCTCATCGCATTCGACGGTGAGTTGCGGTCAGCGCGCATCGCCAGCCTGCCCTTCGTGCCGAACTCCTACATTCGCCGGATCAACCAAAGCTCCGTCTGACGCCTCGCCTACACCGCTTGATGGATGTGGGTTTGAACCGTTTCTGATATGAAGCGGGAATGAACGCCGGCGCCATGCCTCGTTCAGACCGAATGGTTTACGTCTTCATTCGCACTGCACCGATATTCCACGCCGAATCTCATTCAGCGTCATGCATAGTTGGGAGAAACCATGAAAAAGCTTATCGCCGCGCTTGGCCTTATCGCATCCGCCGGCGCGCTGTCCGTGTCGGGCGCCCAGGACGCCTCGGCCCAGGGCTATCATTCGCGCAATGAAAGCCGTTATGAGTATAACTATTACCGTCCGCGCCCGCCGCGCCCGTCGGACGGCTGCCTCGGCGTGATCCGCGCGACCGGGGTCGGCAACGTCATCGCCGGCATCGCTCGCATCAACGCCACGCGCGCCTGGAATCGCGAGGTCCGCTCCACCTATGGGCCCGGCTTCAGCTGGGCGGCCGCCAAAAACCAGCAGGTCGAGTGCGAGCGTGTGAAACTAACGGTGCGTTGCACGGCGCGGGCGCGTCCCTGCCGCCGCTAACCTGAGGTTGCAGGATATATCGAAGCCGGGTTTCGCGCCCGGCTTTTTTATGTTTAACTGCGCTCCGTCGGCATACTGGCTGCGACGCGGGGACGCATGGCGGATCACATTTCTAGGCGGGCGGCGCTGGCACTGCTTCTGAGCGCATCGGCGGCCTTGGCCGTGGCGCCCGCAGACGCGCTCGCCGCCTACGCCCCGGAGGATCTTGAAAAGCTCACGCCGGAGCAGCGTGAACGGCTGGCCGCTTATCAGGTGGCGCGAACCGCTCATGGCAAGCAAGCCGCGGCGTATTGGGCGGCTGTGGAAGGGCGCCGCGCTTTACGCCGGAAAAAGACTGCAGCGGCGCGCGCGCTCGCCCCGGAGGATTACGTTCAGGAACACCCGCCCGTCTACGCCGGCCCGTCCGCGCCGACGGACGTGCTCGCCGTGTTGCGCAAACCGCCGAAAGAGCCGCCGAAGCCCATCCCCGTTGTGCCGGATTTTCTGCGCGGCGCCGCCGACAAGTATGGCTTCGCGCCAATGGTGGTCTCCGAGGAGGGGTTCAAGACACGCTATGCGGCCGAGGCGCTGCGGCTGAAATTCACCAAGGAGCAGATCGTCCGCGTCTACGCCTTCGAGACCGGCGGCTACGGCGTTTACGATATGCAAGCGGGATACAACCCGCTGACGAAGAAGGTCAACGCCATCTCCACCGCCCTCGGCTACGCTCAGTTGCTCGCGGCCAACTCCGTTGAGGTGCTCGGCAAGCATGGGCCGGCCTTCGCCGCGCGCCTCGACGCCATGGGGGCGCTCACGGCCGAGGCGTCCCGGTCGCAGCATCTGCGGCGCAAGGCAAGCGTGGTGCGGGCGATGGCGCGAGACGCGCGCGGCGTGCGCGGCGGCTGGCCGGGGCATGTGCGCTATGGGACGACTCCGAAGGGCCTTGGCATGCACGCCATGAACCTGGACGCGGACGTGGGGCCGTGGATGCAAATCCAGAAGCTGGACAACACGCGCGAGTATGGCGTGCGGCGCGGGCTCAACGCAATGTCGGGGGCCGAGTTGGAGATGATGAACCTGGCCGGCCCGGCGCGCGGCTTCGAGATGATGACGCCGCTCGGACGCGCGGCCTCGACAGCCAACTTCTTCGACCGCGGCGGTTATGAGCGCAACCCCGTCGTGCACAACCGCACGGGCGCGGAGTTGATGGCCAAGATGAACGAGATCATGGACCGGAACAGCGCCAAAGACGGCGCGCGGCAATTCGCGGCGATTTTCGATAGGCTCATCGAAAGCTAATTTCGGATGAGCAAGCCGCGTGCGTCGAAGGTTCGGCGCGGTAACGCCAAGGCGTCAAGAGGTCAAGCCATTGATGCATCACATCAACGCTGACTTGTAACTTCTGTACCCCCTAGCAAGCGCCTAGCGTCAATTAAGGCGGGAGCCGACCGCGCGGATGCCCTCTGCAACCTTCTCCTTGCCTGCATCCCCGGCAAGCTTCTCCGCGATGACTGTCTCGGCGGCGGCGACGGCGATGTCTATTGCTTTGTTGCGTGCGTCCTCAATCACCTGCGCCTCGGCGCGGGCGATCTTTTCCTCGGCGATGCGGGTGCGGCGCTCTAGCATGGCGGCGAAGGCCGCTTTTGTTTCCGAAGCGTAGTTTTCGGCCTCGCGCTTGGCGGCTTCCACGATCTCAGCGGCCTCACGCTCCGCGTTGCGCTGCTTGCGTTTGTAATCTTCGAGAATGCCTCGGGCTTCGTCGCGCAGCCGTTTGGCTTCGTCGAGTTGCCGCTTGATGTCGGCGGCGCGGTTGTCGAGCGCCTGGGCGACCTTTTTGAACACCTTCAGATACAGAAGGAGGCCGATGAAGGCGAGAAACGATACGGCGACCCAGAAATCCGGCTTGGCGGGATCAAACATTCGCCGCTCCTGCGGGCTTTGCGCGCGACGCCGCGGCTGCGACCGCCTCGTTGACGCTGTTCTGGTTGGACGCGCCGGCCCCGAGCAGCTTATCCACAACGGCCGAGGCGGCCTCGCGGGAGATTTGCTCGATCTGTCCGGCGCTGTTCGTGCGCAACTGCGTGATTCTCGCCTCGGCCTCCGCGTTTTTGGCGGCGATTTTCTTGTCGAACGCGGCCCGTTCCTGGGCGAGTTTGGCGGACCACTCCTCACGGGTTTTCGCCCCGATCGCGCCTGCCTTGGCCTTCGCCTCCGCAAGCGCCTGCTCATAAGCCGCGATCGCCGATTCCGTTTGTGCGCTCAAGGCTTGCGCCGCGTTCAGATCGGCCTCGATCCGCATGCGGCGTTCGTCCAGCACCTCGGCGATGCGGGGAAGCGCCGCCCGGGACAGGATGAGATAGAGCGCAAGAAAGGTGATCGCGAGCCAGATGAGCTGGGGCGCGAAATCGCCAATCTCCAATTGAGGCATGTCGGCCCTCCGCGAGCGCGCCGGCGCGTGTCCTGCTTAGAACACGAACAGGATGATGAGCGCCACGATGAGGCCGAACAGGCCGGTCGCCTCAGCGAGGGCGAAGCCGAGGAGCAGGTTCGGGAATTGGCCGGGCGCGGCCGACGGGTTGCGCAGGGCGCCCGCGAGGAAGTTCGAGAAGATGTTGCCGATGGCGAGGCCGGCGCCGATGAGCGCGAAGCAGGCGAGGCCCGCGCCGATGAATTTTGCTGCTGCTGCGTCCATGGGAATGCTCCTGATGTGTTGGATGGATGTTTAGTGATGCATGTGTAGCGCGTCGTTCAGATAGATGCAGGTGAGCACCGCGAAGACGAACGCCTGCAGAAACGCGACGAGAATTTCTAGCCCGGTGAACGCCACCATGAAGGCGAGCGGCGCCCAGCCGCCGAGCACGCCAAGCCCGACGACAAAGCTTGCAAACACTTTCAACATGGTGTGGCCCGCCATCATGTTGGCGAAGAGACGCACGGAGAGGCTGACCGGCCGCGTGAGATAGGAGAAAACCTCGATGATCACCAGCAGCGGGATGAGAATGCCCGGCACGCCCGAGGGCACGAAAAGCCGCAGGAAGCCGACGCCGTTTTTGATAAAGCCGACTGCGGTGACGACGATGAAGACCAGCGCCGCCAGCGCGAAGGTGACGGCGATGTGGCTCGTCACGGTGAACGAGCCAGGGATCATGCCCAGCATGTTCAGCGCCAGGATGAAGGTGAACAGCGTGAAAATGAATGGGAAATACGCCATGCCCTCCTTGCCGGAGTTGTCGCGCACCATCTTGGCCACGAACTCATAGGACAGTTCGGCGATGGATTGCATGCGCCCCGGGATGAGGGCGCGGTCGCGCATGGCGAAGATGAGGAACAAGCTCACGGTGCAGACGGCGATCACCATCCACAGGGACGAGTTGGTGAACGAGGCGTCGTAGCCGAACAGGTTGATGTCGGCGATGCGCTTGATGTCGAACTGGTACATGGGGTCAAACCGGTCTGAGCCGTATCCGCCCTCCTTGGCCAGCCCCAGGTCGCCTTGCGCTTTCGTATCAGCCGCCACGTGTCCTATCCCGTCAATTCACAGCCGCTCGCTCGGGCCGCTCTGCATGGTTTTCGCCGCGCGCACAACGTTGTAGAGGCCGGTCGCGACGCCGATGAGCAGGCCTGCGATGAGCCCGATCGGCGTCGAGCCCACCCACTGGTCGATCGCGTAGCCGATTAGGCCGCCCACCACAAGCCCCGCGATCAACTCCGCGGATAGACGAAACGCCGCGCCCATCGCCTTGCCGCGCGCTTCCGGCTCCGCGTCGTCGAGCTTGTCGCCGCGCGCCCGGCCGAGTTCGCCGCCGAGCTTATCGAGGCGCTTGCGGATGGCGGCGCGGTCGGCCTCGGAGATCACGCCTTTTTCGTCGTCGCCGGGGTCGGGGGGGAGCGCCATGAAAGGCCGTAACGTGTTGCGCTGCTTGAAGTATCGTAACTCCAGCGCGACCTTAGAGGCGGGGGGCGCACCTGTCAAGCGCGCGGGCTGCGCGGGCCGCGATTGAGACGGGCGTCGCGGCGGGACTAGGGAAGGTAGCGGGAGACGTCCCAGAGTTTGAGGGTTTTGTCGTTGCTTCCCGAGACGACGGTCTTGCCATCGGGGGCGAATGCGGCGGCCCGCACAACGCTCATATGACCTTCCAGCGTGTGGACGAGGCTGCCTGTTGCGGCGTCCCAAAGTTTGAGGGTTGCGTCCTCGCTTCCCGAGACGACGGTTTTCCCGTCCGGCGAGACAGCCACGGCTCTGACCGCACTCTTATGCCCTTCGAGGGTGCGTATGAGTTTACCCGTGCGCGCATCCCACAGCTTGACGGTTTTGTCTCCGCTTCCCGAGACGATGGTTTTCCCGTCGGGCAAGATTGCGACGGTATACACATGCCTCTCATGCTTGAAACTGTGAATGAGATTACCTGTTCCCACATCCCATAGTATAGCTTCATTAAACCGGGTTCCAGAAACAATAATTTTGCCGTCCTCCGAGATAGTGAGATCAAAAATATAATTCTCGACTCCCTCTTGTGGCTGAGGATTATCATTAGGGTTAGTAAGGACGCGTATGCTTTTTCCTGTACCTACGTCCCATAGTATTATGGCTTGATCACAGCTTCCCGAGACAATAGTTTTCCCGTCCCCCGTCACCGCCACAGCTGTGACCAAATCTCCATGACCTCCCAGGGTGCGAATGAGCTTTCCCGTTCCCGCCTCCCACAGTCTAACGTTGTCGTCATTTTCTCTGTATTCGCCGCTTCCGGAAACTATGGTTTTCCCGTCTGGCAAGATCGCGACGGCGTTTACCGAAGTGCTACCTGCAAAAGTCCGGATCAGTTTGCCAGTTTCCACCTCCCACAGTTTGACGGTTTTGTCCTCACTTCCCGATACGACGGTTTTCGCATCGGACGACACCGCGACGGCGTTGACAACATCCTCATGCCCTTCAAGGGTGTGGATGGGCCAGTCGTTATATTGACGCCAAATATATCCGCCGGGAGTAATAGCAGAGTAGTATCCGCCGCCCGCTACAGCTGTGACGCCAGCTCCCGAAGCGAACAATTTTAGCGCCCCGCGTCTAGTGTAGCCGCCGCGCAACTCCCGCAGCCGCGCCCGCGCAGCCTCCGCGTGCTGTCCGCTTGGCCACGCTTCTAAGAAAGCCTGCATCTGCGCCTTGTCCGCGCTGGCCGCTACTGCACCCCAAGCCTCGGTCTCCCGCCGCCGCCGCTTTTCAGCTTCGCGCGCTTCGAACTCCGCCTGCTCGATGGCGGCCAAGCGTGCTAAAGCCGCATGCCGGTTTGCGCCTTTAGGAAACTCACTAATGAACGCCAGCAGGCGCGCCTTGTCCGCGTCCGCTTCAAGCTCCGGCCAGACTAATGCCTCCAGTCTTCACGCGCCATCCGATCCGTCGGCCCATCAGCAAAACGCGCCAGATGATCGCGAAACTCCGCCGGGTCGCTTTTGCCCTTGACAAAATCCCAGTTCGCCAGTTCCTCCGCCTTCCTGATCTCCGCCGCGCTGAGGCCCGCGACCGCCTGCGCCTTCGCCTCGCGCTCCAGCGCCTCGGCCCGCGCCTTTTCCTCCGCTTCGCGCGCCAGACGCGCCTCCTCCGCCGCCCGGCGCTCGGCCTCCGTGCGCGCCTCGCGCTCGGCCTGAGCCTCCGCCAGCGCGTCCTTCAGCGTGGAGATGAGGCCCTGGCAGTCCGCCTTGAACCGCTCCGGGCGAAGGCCGATGGCCTGCTTGCGGGCGAGCGCTGCGAGGCCGTCCGGCAAGGTGTCGCGCCGCGGCATTCCCGCGCCGCCGACAAGCACTGGAATGACGCGCTTGCCATGATCGAGCGCGGCCTTGATCTCGATGAACACGAAGTCATCCGGGTCGCCGGCGCGCGCGGTGAGCGTTTCCTCCCAGCGCGGCCCGATGACGGCGAGGAACACGTCGCACCCGGAGACCTGACGGCTCAGCACATCGACAAAGTCATCGCCGCCCTTGATGTGGCCCTCCACGTCCATGAACAGGCGTTCGGCCGCGAACTCGTTCTCCAGCCGCATGTAGAGCGCCTGGGTGAAGCCCGGGTCGTCGCCGCGCCGGTAGCTGATGAAGACTTTGCCTTCCACGCCATCCCCCCAACGCCAGCGGAAGCTTTCGAGGCACTATACTCAAATGCGACGTATCGCCAAAGACATACTGCGGCCGCAATGAGCAATCCGCTGGGGCGGTGAAAATCATCGCGAAAAGACTGGGTCTCCTCCATTTGGGGGATGTGGAGCGCGGCGGGGGCGGCCACTTTGGCGGCGTATAACTTCTCCTGGATCAAACTGTCATCAGGGCGTTCGACGGGGCGCGGCGTTCAGCCGTCCGGAGAACGCCCTGCTTTTGTGCGCGGATGCGCTAGCTCGCCTCGCGGAACTTAATCCCCGTCTGCAAGTCCACGCTCACAAGCTGGCTAACGCCCTTCTCCTGCATGGTCACTCCGAACAGCCTATGCATCCGGCTCATGGTCATCGGGTGGTGGGTGATGACGAGGAAGCGCGTCTCGGTCGAGCGCGCCATCTCCTCCATCATCGCGCAAAAGCGGTCGACGTTCGAGTCGTCGAGCGGCGCGTCCACTTCGTCGAGCACGCAGATCGGCGACGGGTTGGTCAGGAACACGGCGAAGATGAGCGCCAGCGCCGTCAGCGCCTTCTCGCCGCCGGAGAGCAGCGTCAGCACCTGCGGCTTCTTGCCGGGCGGGCGCGCCAGAATCTCAAGCCCCGCCTCCAGCGGATCGTCGCTCTCAATAAGCTGCAGCTCCGCCTCGCCGCCGCCGAACAGCACCTTGAACAGCCGCTGGAAGTGCCCGTTCACCGTGTCGAACGCCTCGGTCAGCCGCATCCGTCCCTCGCGGTTCAGGCTGGCGATGCCCTGACGCAGCTTTGCGATGGCCTCGGTGAGGTCGGCGCGCTCTTTTTCCATCGCGTCGTACTCGGCGCCGATCTGCCCAGCCTCCTCCTCCGCGCGCAGGTTGACGCCGCCCAGCCGCTCGCGCTCGCCCTTCAGCTTCACGATGGTCTGCTCTAGCTCGATCGGCTCGGGCAGTTTTGCGCCCGGTTCAAGGCCGGCGAGCGCGAGGCAATCCTCCACCGAGCATTCAAGCTGCTCGCGGGTGAGGCGGACGAGGTCGGCGCGCTTCTCGCGGGCGGCCTCCAGCCGCGCCTCGACCCGGGCGCGGGTTTCGCGGGCGGCGCCGAGATTGGCCTGAATGTCGCGTAACGCGCGGTCGCTTTCCCGCAACATCGTGTCGGCGGCGGCGAGCTTGTCGGCGGCGGCGCGGCGTTCGCCCTCCGCTTTTCCGATCTCGGTCAGCAGCCGGTTGCGGCGCTCGGCCACCTGCGCGGGCAACTCGGCGAGCGCGGTGAGTTCGCCGCGCACCTCGGCGACGCGGGCGGCGAGGGTGGAGGTTTGCGCCTCGGCGCTCGCGGCGCGATTGGCCCAGCGCGCGCGCTCGGCGGAGATGGCGGCAAGGCGTTCGCGGCGCTGGCGCATCTCGCGGTCGATGCCGTCGAGCGCCGATTTCGCGGCGGTGTAGGCGGAGCGTTTCGCGAAGACTTGCGCACGCGAGGCGTCGAGCCGCGCGTCGAGGTCGGCGATGGGCGCGGCGGCGGACAGCCGCGCTTCAGCGTCAGCCCGGGCAGCTTGGGCTTCGGCTGCTTGCGCGGCGGCGGTCTTCGCAGTGGCGGCGAGCGCGGCGAGCTTCTGGTTCGTCTCCTGCGCGGCGCGCTCGGCTTTCGAGGCGGCCTCACGTGCGCGAGCGGCGTCGCCTTGGGTGCGGCGGACGGCCTCGCGCAGGCGCTTCTCCTCGGCTTCCGCCGCAAGCACGGCCTGCCGCGCGGCTTTCCCCGCCTCCTCCGCCTGATCGGCCGCGATGCGCGCCGCGACGGCGTCTTTCTCCAACGCCTCCAGCCGGTTGCGGCCTTCGAGCCGCTTGGCGGCGGCGGTCGGCGCGTCGGCGTTGGCGGAGAAGCCGTCCCAGCGCCAGAGGTCGCCTTCGCGCGTCACCAGTCGCTGACCGGGCGTGAGCGAGGCAGCGAGCGCGCGCCCGTTCTCGCGGCTTACGACGCCGATCTGGGCGAGGCGGCGCGACAGCTCCGGCGGGCCGGACACGAATTTGCTTAAAGGCTCGGCGCCTGCGGGCAGCGCGGGATCAGCGGCCCCCGGCGTGACGCGGCCCCAACGCACGGGAGCTGCCTCGTCTGCGGGCACGTCCAGGTCGTCCCCGAGGGCGGCGCCGAGCGCCACCTCATACCCCGGCGCGACGCGAATCTGATCGACCACCGGCTTCCACAGCTTTGCGTCCTCGGGTTTCAGGATTTTGACGAGCGTCGCCGCCTCGGTTTCCAACTGGCGGGCCTTAAGCCGGGTCTGCGCGGCCTCGTCGCGCGCGGCCTGCTCGCGGGCGCGCCCGGCGGCGAGCGTCTGCTCGGCTTCCTGCGCCTCGTCCTCGAGGCGGGCGAGCGTCTCGGCGAATTGCTCGATCTGGATGTAAAGCTCATCCGTTTGCGCGCTCCCGCCGCCCAGCGCCGCGATCTGCCGTTCAAGGTCGGCGGCTTGCGCGGCGAAACGTGCGGCGCGCTGGGCGTGTTCGGCGATGGCGGCCTCGAACTGGCGGCGCTGACTGCGAAGCTCGGCCCCCTCCTGCGTTAGCGTGGCGGCGGCGGCCTCCGCTTCGTTCAGGCTGGCCAGCGCGTCGTCGGCGGCGGCGGACGCTTCGGCGCGCGCGTCGCCGTCGAAAT
Source organism: Hyphomicrobiales bacterium (assembly GCA_033764775.1). Classification (GTDB taxonomy): domain Bacteria; phylum Pseudomonadota; class Alphaproteobacteria; order Rhizobiales; family Rhodomicrobiaceae; genus JAWXCE01. The sequence goes on from JANRIQ010000003.1 coordinate 66,323, forward strand.
CGCCCTGACCGCTTAAGCGTTCCTCCTCCTCGGCGAGGCGGGCGAGAATGTCCCGCGTCTCGGCGATGGCCTCCTGCTCGCGGTCAGCGTCTTTTTGAAGCTGGGCAAGACGGGCGGTGAGCTCGGCGTGGCGCTCTTTCGCGCGCGCTTCCTCCGACTCAAGCCGCCCGCGCTCGGCCTCCAGCCGGTGCAGCACGGCGGCGCGCACGGCCTCCTCCTCGCGCAGGGGCTGAAGCTGATCGGCGGCCTCGGCCTGCTGGCGCAGCGCGGCGGCCTCGGCTTGCGTTAATTGCCCGGCGGCGCGCATCGCCTCCATCAGCGCCGCCTCCTCGGCCGCGACCGACGCATTCGCCGCCGTCCAGTTCAGGTGATGCTGCAGCGCCTCGGCCTTGCGCAGATCGGCGGAGATTTCTTTGTATTTCGCCGCCTGGCGCGCCTGCCGCCGCAGGCTTTGCAGTTGCGTGTTGAGTTGGCCGATCACGTCGGACAGTCGCTCTAGATTGCTCTCCGCCGCTTTCAGCCGGATTTCCGCCTCGTGCCGTCGGCCGTGGAGCCCCGCGATGCCCGCCGCATCCTCCAGGATGCGTCGGCGGTCTTGCGGCTTGGCGGAGACGATCTGCCCGATCTGCCCCTGCTGCACCAGCGCCTGGCTACGCGCGCCCGTCGCCGCGTCGGCGAACAGCAACTGCACGTCGCGGGCGCGAGCCTCGCGGCCGTTGACCTTGTAGACGGAGCCGGCCTCGCGCTGGATACGCCGCGAGATTTCCAGCATGTCCGCGTCGTTGAAGGCGGCGGGCGCCGTGCGACGAGAGTTGTCGAGGAAAACGGTCACTTCGGCCGAGTTGCGTCCCGGGCGCAGGTCAGTGCCCGCGAAGATCACGTCGTCCATGCCCGAGCCGCGCATGGACTTGTAGGAGGTCTCCCCCATCACCCAGCGCAGCCCTTCGAGCAGGTTGGACTTGCCGCAACCGTTCGGGCCGACGACGCCGGTGAGGCCAGGGCCGATGATCAGTTCGGTCGGCTCGACAAAGGATTTGAAGCCGAGCAGCCGTAGCCGCGTGATCTGCATGCCGTCCTCCTAATGCGAGGGCGGCCGCGGCGTCGTCCGCGTTTTAAGTCCGCCCGGCGGGGGCCAGCGCTTGCTGTTGAGGCTTCGGCGCGGCGAGGATCGGGTCGATGACTTTGGCCATCTCCTCCAGGCTCAGGCCGCCGCGCACGCGCTGACCGTTGATGAAAAACGTGGGCGTGGCGTTGACGCCGAGCGCTCGCCCGCGATTTTTCACCACTACGAGATCATCATTAATCTTCTGATTCGCATAGCACGCATCGAAAGCCGCCCGCTTCAGGCCGCTTTCTTTCACAATATTATAGATTTCGTCGGTCTTGACCTCCTGGGCGACCCAGGCCGGCTGGTTGGCGAGAAACTTCTCGTTCAGCCTGAAATAGCTCTTGTCAGGCGCGCAGCGCACTGCGATGGCGGCCGCCGCGGACGCGCGGCCGATGGGAAACTCGCGCCAGATGTAGCGCACTTTGCCGGTGTCGATATACGCCTTCTTGAACGCGGGGAAGGTGTTTTTGTGAAAGGACGCGCACACCGGGCAGGTGAGCGAGGCGTATTCGATGACCGTGACGGGCGCGTTCTCCTTGCCGAGCGCCTTGTCGCCGAGCGGCCCGGCGACCATCAACTCCTCAAGCTTCACGGTCTCAACCGCTGGGGCCGCCGGCGCGTCCGACGCCGCCTCGGAGCTGAGAAGCCCGGCGAGCGTGCCTCCGCCGCCGCCCCCACATCCGGCGACCCCAGCGGCCGCGCCGATGAGACCCATGACGAGCGCTGCGCGCGCGACGGCGAGCCTGAGCATTGGGGAACCCCTTGTTAATTCGTTTTCAACAGCGGTTGTATCACGTCGTCTATCTGGCTGATGCTTTTCACGCCCCGCAACTCTACGCCGTTTACGAACAGCGTCGGCGTCGCCCTTACGCGGAATTTGGTCTCGCCGCGCGCCTGCACCCAATTGATGCCGTCCAGCAGTTTCTGATCGGACAGGCACTGGTTGAAGCGCTCCTCGGTCATGCCCGCTTGCTTCGCCAGCTTGAGCATTTCGGGAAGCGGTTGTTGCGCGAACGCCCAATCTTTCTGACGCTCGTACATGACGTCGACGAACGAGAAGTAGCGCACCGGGCCCACGCAGCGGGCGAGCATCGCGGCGCCGGTCGCGACGTCGTCAAGCGGGAACTCGCGCAGGATGTAGCGCACCTTGCCTGTGTCGATGTATTTTTCCTTGAGCGCGGGCAGCACGTTTTTGTGGAAGTCGGCGCAGTGCCCGCACGTCATGGAGGAGTACTCGATGACGGTGACGGGCGCATCCTCCTTGCCCATGATATTCTCATCAAGCGGGCCTTTCTCCATGAGGGCGCCCAAATCCACAGTCGCGGCGGCGACGGCCTGCGTCCCGGAGCCGACGATCGAGGCGTCCTTATTGAAAAAAACCGCGTAGCCGACGGCTGCCGCCGCGACAGCCGCCGACAGCGCGATGATGGTTTTGTTGGCGCCCTGCGGCGCTTTGCGACCCGCCATGATGCTCATCCGTTCTTTGCCGCCGGGGTGACCGGCGAAGCCTCGTCTTGTTGATGGCTTAAGCCAAAGCCCGCCGCCAATCAACCGCCGGCGCGCATCAAAACGCCGTGCGCGACGCCCCGCGCCTCTATCCCCGCTGCGATGCGCGCGAGTGCGTGACGCAGTTTGTCGTCGCCCACATGATCCACCCGGGCGAACTGCGCGGATGTGGGCGGCTGCGGCGCCGCGACGGCGGGCTTCTTGGCCGGCGCCGGGGCCTGCACCAGCCTCACGGCGGTGATGGCGCGGTAGCCGAAGGCCGCGTTCAGCCGCTGCAAAAGCTGCTCGGTCTTGTATTGGACATCGAGCGCGCGCGCGCCGTCCACTCGAAGGATCAGCGTGGCCCCGCCCTCCTCGTTGCGCGGCCATTTCAAACGTTCCGGCGCAGCGCAGGCGGCGATGTCCGCGCCGGCGTATTGCGCCCAGTTGGCGATGATCTCGGCGGAGGCGAAGCCGTAGCGCTCGAACGCGGGCCGCGAAACGGCGGGGACGAACTCACCCACACGTCGAGGCGAGCCGCCCCGAAACGGCTGGCGCGCGCCTTTTTCCGCGACTTTTCCACAGATGCCGGCTTCGCCAGCCATGAAACCCCTCCCCGCAGTCGCCCTAAGCGATGAAGATTTGCCAGCGACGGTCGGCGATTCGGGCGCAAGGTGGCAAGACGACGAGGCAACGGCATGGGCATTGAGGCGGCGACGGCGCACAGCTTATCCGCAGACCGGGAGCGCCCCGGCTTCGCGCCGGCGCTGCTCGCCTGGTATGACCGGGAGCGCCGCGATTTCCCGTGGCGGGCGAAACCCGGCGTCGCCGCCGACCCTTACCGCGTCTGGCTCTCGGAAATCATGCTGCAGCAGACCACGACGAAAGCGGCCATCCCGTATTTCAACGCCTTTACGGCCCGCTGGCCGCAGGTGGAGGCGCTCGCCGCCGCCCCGCGCGAGGAGATCATGGCCGCCTGGGCCGGCCTTGGATACTACGCCCGCGCCCGCAACATGCACGCCTGCGCGAAGGCCGTGATGGAGCGTCATGGCGGCGCCTTTCCGCGGGATGAAGCGGCCCTGCGCGCGCTGCCAGGCGTCGGCGCTTACACGGCGGCGGCCGTCGCAGCGATCGCGTTCGACGCGCCCGCGACCGTGGTTGACGGCAATGTGGAGCGCGTCGTGGCGCGGCTCTTCGCGGTCGAGACGCCGCTGCCGGAGGCGAAGTCCGAGATACGCCGCCTCGCCGCCGACCTGACGCCCGCGCTGCGCCCCGGCGATTACGCGCAAGCGATGATGGACCTCGGGGCGACCGTCTGCACGCCGCGCTCGCCGTCGTGCCTTGTGTGTCCGGTGGAGGCGTTTTGCGCCGCGCACAAGCTGCGCATCCAGAATGATCTACCGCGGCGCTCGGCCAAGTCGGCGCGGCCGCTGCGCAGAGGCGCCGCCTTCGTGGCGGTGACTGAGGACGGCTATGTGCTGCTGCGTCGTCGCGCCGAGACGGGGTTGCTCGCCGGCATGATGGAGGCGCCCTCGACGCCCTGGACGGAGGCTGGCCCGGCGGACGGCCACATCGAGGCGCACGCGCCCGTCGACGGCGTCTGGTTGAAGATGCCCGGCGGCGTCAGCCACACCTTCACGCATTTCCAGCTCGAACTGGATGTGTATCGCGCCCACGCGCCGCGCGACACGCAACTGCGTCTGGCCGCCTCGCCCGAGCAGTGCCGGTGGGTCAGGAGAGCGGAGGTGGCGGGCGAAGCGCTTCCAACGGTGATGCGCAAAGTCCTCAGCCTGGCGCTGGAGCAGCCTCTCGCGCCGCGCCGCCCCGCTAAGCGGACGATCTTGACAGAATGAGGCGGTCGAGCGTGTCGATGGTGGACGCGTCGGCGCGGCCGTCGACGAGCGCCGGGCGGAAATGGCGCTGGAAGGCGGCGACCACGATCTCGGTGTGCTCGTCGTAAAGGGCGTGCGCCTCGATCCAATAGCCGTAAGCGCGCAACTGACGCTGCAGCCGCAGCACGGCCGGGCCGAAATCGCCGAGACCCAGACCCTCATCGTCGCCGATGGGCGCCGGCTCGACCCAATGGCCGACGCCCGCTCGCGCCAGGCGAGCCCAATCGAACCTTTCGCCCGGATCGCGCTTGCGCCGCGGGGCCACATCCGAATGGCCGAGCACGCGCGACGGGGGCACCGGATAGCGCGCAACGATGTCGAGGCAGAGCGCCTCCACCGCGCGCATCTGCGCCTCCGGAAAGTCGCGGTAGTCCGGGCCGTGGCCTGGATTGTGGATTTCAACGCCGATCGAGTGGGAGTTCACGTCGTCCACGCCCGCCCAATGGGCGACGCCGGCGTGCCACGCGCGCATATCCTCGGCGACCATCTGAATGATGACGCCGTCCTCGTCGATGACGTAATGGCTGGAGACCCGGGACTCAGGCGCCGCCAGCCAGCTCACGGCCTTGTCGCAGCACGCCATGCCCGTGTAGTGCAACAGCAGGATGTCGATGGCCGCGCCCGGCCGCCTCGGCTCGAAGTTGGGCGAGGGCGCGCGGCGTTGCGTCAGCAGGCTCCCCGGCGTCACGACGTTCTCCCTGAGCGGGCGGCTTAGAAGCCGCGCTCCTTGCGTATCTGCTCATAAGCCGCGTTGATCGTGGCCACTTTGCGGGTGGCGACATCCACGAACTCCTTCGGCAGACCGCGCGCGATGAGTTTATCCGGGTGATTGTCCATGAGCAGTTTGTGGTAATGCGCTTTCAGGGCGTCGTCGCCAATGGAGTACGGAACGTTCAGCACCTCGTACGGGTCGCGCTCGCTCGCCTTAACATGACGAGCGCGGATGCTGCGGTACTCCTGCGCGCTGAAGCCGAAATGCTTGGCCACCGTTGAGAGGTAGGCGTCCTCGCCCGGATGGATGACGTCGTCGGCCTTGGCGATGTGAAACAGGCCGTCCAACACCTCCTTCAACAGCTCCCGGTTGTCGTGAAACAGGCCGTCGAGCTGCTTGGCGTAGGACTCAAACCCGAGCACGTCCTGCTTGGCCAAGTCGAAGATGCGCGCCACGTTCGCCGCCTCGCCGTCGGGCACCTGAAACACCTGCTTGAAGGCGTGCACCTCGTCCTTGGTGACGACGCCGTCCGCTTTCGCCATCTTGGCGCCGAGCGCGATGACGCCCACCGTGAAGGCGACCTGCTTGTCGTCGTCGGACGATTGCGCCGTCTCATGGTCGATGACGAAATGCCCCGCCAGCCCGCCGAGCAGCGCGCCGATCGGTCCGCCGACCGCCAGACCCGCGGCCGCGCCAGTGAGTTTGCCCCAGATAGACATGAGCGACGCATTCTCCAGCCAACGCGGCGATAGTATCGGCTTTGCGCCGGAGCAAACGCAGAAATTGCGCGTGGGCGGCGGAAAAACTCGCGTTGTTTTGCCGCAGGCCTTGACAGCCGCCGAGCCGCAGACGCCGCACGCGTTTTCAGCGGACTTTACGCCGGCTTTAGCCCGACTTAACATCAAACAACGCCGCCTTGAAGCGGCGGATAAGGGAGGAAGAACCATGATGTTTCGTAAAGGGTTGGCCGCCGCGATGCTTGCGGCGGCGGCGTGCGCATCGTCGACGGCTTTCGCCGCGCCGGAGGATGCGTTCGGCACCTGGAGGGATACCGCGAAAGGCTCCGTGGTGAAGGTTTACTCGTGCGGCGGGGGCCTGTGCGCGCAGATCGTCAAGACCAACGACGCCGGCGCCAAGGACGTGAACAACCCCAACCCCGAGTTGCGCAAACGGCCGATCGCAGGCCTCGTCATCATGTCCGGCGCGAAGAAAAGCGGCGACAACGCCTGGAAAGGCAGCATCTACAACCGCGAGGACGGTCAGCGCTACTCCGGCACGATCACCGTGGTGAGCAAGAACCAGTTGGAGCTGCAGGGCTGCGGCCTCGGCGGCCTCGTCTGCTCGTCGCGCACCTGGACGCGCATCAACTAGGCGATGGGGGCCGGCGCGTCGGCGCTCCGGCCCTTCGCGCATCGCGCGCCGCCTCACTGTGACGCCGGCAAGGGAGGCGCGCGATGGGAAGCGATGGGGGATGGCGGTTCGCCGTCGATCGCGGCGGCACGTTCACGGACGTGATCGGCTACGCGCCGGACGGCTCGGTGCACGTGCGCAAGCTGCTTTCGCAAAGCGACCGTTATGAGGACGCGGCGGCGGCCGGCGTGCGTGAGTTGCTGGGCGCCGCCCCCGGCCAACCGCTCGATCTTGGCCGCGTTGAGAGCGTCCGCCTGGGGACGACCGTCGCCACCAACGCGCTGCTTGAGCGCAACGGGGAGCCGACGCTGCTGCTGACGACCGTGGGTTTCGGCGATGCGCTGGAGATCGGCCACCAGGCGCGCCCGAAAATCTTCGCCTTGCGCATCGAAAAGCCTGCGCCGCTTTACGCCAAGGTCGCCGAAGCGCCCGAGCGCGTGCGCGCCGACGGAACCGTCGAGCGCCCGCTCGACGAAGACGCCGTGCGCGCGGCGCTGGGTTCGGCCTACGCCGATGGGCTGCGGGCTGTGGCCATCGCGGTCATGCATGGCTACGCCTATCCGGCCCATGAGCGCCGCGCGGCCGAGATCGCGGCCGAGGTCGGCTTCACGCAGATCTCGCTCAGCAGCGAGGTCAGCCCGCTCATCAAATTCATCCCACGCGCCGAGACGGCCGTGGCCGACGCCTATCTCTCGCCCGTCGTGCGCCGCTATGTAGGGCGCGTGAAGGCGGCGCTCGGCGTCGACGAAGCCGGCGTCCCAGCGCCGGAGCTGTTGTTCATGCAATCCTCCGGGGGGCTTGCGGCCGCCGATGCATTCCATGGCCGCGACGCGGTGCTGTCCGGTCCGGCGGGTGGGGTCATCGCAGCCGTGGAGGCCGGGCGCGCGGCCGGGTTCGACCGCATCATCGCCTTCGATATGGGCGGCACCTCCACGGACGTCGCCCACTATGCGGGCGAGTACGAGCGATCGCTGGAGACCGAGGCGGCGGGCGTTCGCCTGCGCTCGCCCATGCTGCGCGTCCACACGGTGGCGGCGGGAGGCGGCTCGCTGCTCGCGTATGACGGCGCGCGCTTGCGCGTGGGGCCGCAATCGGCAGGCGCCGCGCCTGGGCCGGCCTGCTACGGACGCGGCGGGCCGCTCGCCGTCACGGACGCGAACCTTGTCACGGGCAAGCTCTCGGCGAGGCATTTCCCGCGCGCTTTCGGCGAGAGCGGTTTAGAGCCTCTCGACGAAGGGGCCGCCCGCGCCAGTTTCGACCGCCTCGCCCGGGCCATGAACGTCGCGCCCGAGCGCGCGGCCGACGGCTTCCTTCAGGTCGCGGCCGAGAACATGGCGAACGCCATCCGCAAGATCACGGTGGAGCGGGGATACGACGTGGCGAAATACGCGCTGGTGGCGTTCGGCGGCGCGGCGGGTCAGCACGCGTGTCTGGTGGCGGAGCGGCTTGGCGTGGAGCGCATTCTCATCCATCCGCTCTCCGGCGTGCTGTCCGCCCACGGCATCGGCCTTGCCGACGAGACCGCCGTGCGCGCCCGCAGCCTTGAGCAACTTTTGAGCGCGGAGAGCTTGGCGGCGGCGGAGGCGATGCGGCGCGAGCTTTTGGCGGAGTGCGACGCCGCGCTCGCCGGCCGGGGGCCGCGCCGCGAGATCGCCCGGCTCAATCTCAAATACGAGGGCGCTGGCTACGCGCTGCCGGCCCGTTTCGCATCGCCTGCCGAGGTCCGCGCGGCGTTCGAGGACGCCCACCGCGCGCGCTTCGGCTTCGCCAGCCCCGAGAAGCAGGTGGTGATCGAGAGCGTTGAGGCGGAGGCGCGGTGTGCGAGCCCGGCCGCGCCATCCGCGCTCCGCGCGCCAGCAGACGCCCCCGCTCCCGCCGGCGAGTCGACGCGGTTTTTCACGGGCGGGGCGTGGCGCGATGCGGCTCTCTACACGCGCGCGCAACTTTCGCCGGGGCAATCCGTCGGCAGTCCGGCGATCATCGTCGAGCCGCACCAGACCGTCGTCGTGGAGCCGGGGTGGAGCGCGCTCATCACCGAGCGGGACGAGTTGCTCCTGTGGCGGAGCGGCGGCGCCGAGCGCGTCTCGCTTGGCGTCGCGGAGGAGGCGTGCTCGCCCGACCCGGCGCTGCTGGAGGTGATGCAGAACCGCTTCATGGCCATCGCCGAGCAGATGGGGGCGGCGCTGGCCAGCACGGCGCAGTCGGTAAACATCCGCGAGCGGCTCGATTTCTCCTGCGGCGTGTTCGACGCGTGCGGCGATCTCGTCGCCAACGCGCCGCATATCCCCGTGCACCTCGGCTCGATGGACGCGGCGGTTCAGGCCGTCATCCGCGCGGCGGGCGGCGAGCTGCGCGAGGGCGACGCGTACATGCTGAACGCGCCGTACGAGGGCGGCACCCATTTGCCGGACATCACAGTGGTAAGCCCTGTGTTCGCCGATGGCGCGCCCGAGTTTTACGTGGCTGCGCGCGGTCACCACGCCGACATCGGCGGCGCCGCCCCAGGCTCCATCACCCCGTCCGCGCGCACCATCGAGGAAGAGGGGGTCTACATCCCGGTGCGCAAGCTCACGCATGGCGGCGCGTTCCTCGAAGCGGATGTGCGCGCGCTGCTCGCCGGCGCCCGCCACCCGGCGCGCAACCCGGACGCCAACATCGCCGACCTGAAAGCCCAAGTGGCGGCCAACGCGCGCGGCGCCGAGCAACTGCGCGCCATGGCGGACGAATTCGGGCTGGACGCCGTTCGCGCTTACATGGCGCACGCGCAGGATTACGGCGAGCGCTGTGTTCGCGAGGCCATCGGCGCTCTCACCGACGGCGCCTTTCAGGTGGAGACCGACCAGGGCGCGCGGATCTGCGTCGCGGTGCGCGTGAACCATGCTGAGCGCTCGGCTGAGATCGACTTCACCGGGACGAGCGCCGAGCGCGATGACAATTTCAACGCGCCCGAGCCAATCGCCCGGGCCGCTGTGCTCTATGTGTTCCGCACGCTGGTGGATGGCGACATGCCGATCAACGCCGGGTGCCTGCGCCCGCTGCGGCTCGTTATCCCTGACGGATGCATGCTGAAACCGCGCTGGCCCGCGGCGGTCGTCGCTGGCAATGTGGAGACTAGCCAGGTGATCGTTAACGCGCTGTACGGCGCACTGGGGCGGCTCGGCTCGGCGCAAGGGACCATGAACAACCTCACCTTCGGCGACGACCGGGTGCAGTATTACGAAACCATCTGCTCTGGCGCGCCCGCCGGCCCGGGCTTCGACGGCGCCGCCGCCGTGCAGACGCATATGACCAACTCGCGCCTCACCGACCCCGAGGTGCTGGAGGCGCGCTTTCCCGCGCTTGTTGAGCGCTTCGCCATAAGGCGCGGCTCGGGCGGCCTTGGGCGCTGGCGGGCGGGCGACGGCGTGGAGAGGGTGATCCGTTTTCTGGCGCCGCTCAAATGCGCGATCATTTCAGGGTTTCGCACGGCGCGGCCGCACGGGACTGCGGGGGGCGAGGCGGGCCAGCGGGGAGAAAACCTCATTCGCCGCGCGCACGGCCGGATCGAGCCTCTTGGGGGCTGCGCTGAAACGCAGATGCGGGCGGGCGACGCCATCGTCATCCGCACGCCGACCGGCGGCGGTTACGGCGCCTTGACGCTCGCGTCGGGAGTTGCGTCCGACGACGCGGAGGGGTAAGCCTCAGAGAGGCAGAGAGCGCGGAACAGCCATGCGGCAAAAGGTTTTTCTCATCGGTCTGCACAAGACGGGCACGATGTCCCTCGGCCGGGCGATCAAAATGCTCGGCTACAAGCTGTGCCCACGGCCGCCGATCCGGTTCAATAAGCTAGGCGGCGCCAAGCTTGATCCGCCATACACGGTGGAGCGCATGGCTCCGGAGTTGGTCAAGATCGCCGCGAGCGGCCGCTACGACGCGTTTCGCAACTACCCGTGGAGCGTCTGCTATCGCGAAATGTACGCGGCTTTTCCCGACTCCAAGTTCATCCTGGCGCGGCGCAACCCGCAGACCTGGATCAAGAGCGTGGTCTCGCATTTCGGCGAACGGCAGGGCCGCGGTTCGCGGTTTCTCTACGGCGAGAACACCCCGGCGAAGGGGAATGAAAGCCACTACATCGACCGCTACGAGCGGCACAACGCCGAAGCCATCGCGTTTTTCGCCGACAAGCCTGGCAGCCTTCTCGTGTTCGATCTCGAAACCGCGGGCTGGGACGAGCTCTGCGCCTTTCTGGGCCGGCGCAAGCCTTTGTTCCGGGATTACCCGCACCGCAACCAGGGCGGCATGCGCGGCAAATCCCGCATCGCCAAAGTGCTGAGCTACAATATCAGCGAGATCAGGAACGCGCTTCGCTGGAAAAGCAGGGCCTAGCTGAGCTTTTCGGCTTGGCGCTCGTCGCCGAGATCGGCGGGCGTCGAGTCGGCGAGCACGGGCGCGGACATGACGCTCCCAGGCGACATGCCCGGCATAGGCTCAACCGGCTGCGCCGGCGCGGCGCGCAGGCGCGAGAGCAGGTTTTTGGCCGCGCCATGCAGCTTTTGCGCGGACCCTGAGGCGGCTTTTTGCATGGGCGCGCTGTAGGCAGGGGGCTCGGCCTGTATGGGCAGGGTGACATGCGCCGGGTCGTCCAGTGCCGCTCCATTGGAGTATCGGGGCGGTTGCGCAGGAATGGCGGGGGCCGGGCGCGGGATGCCGGTCTCGACGATCACGTCGTACGGCCCGCCGATCAGCACCAGATGCTCCACCTGATCGCGGCGCACGAGCACCAGCTTGCGGCGGCCGTCGAGCGAGGCTTGCTCCACCACGCTCAGCCGCCGCTCCCGCGAGGAGAAGAAGCCGCCCGCCGCGGTTTCCCCCCGCGCCAGGATGAGCCCCAGCAGAGCGACGCCGATGACGAACGCCGCCGCAAAGATCGAAAAAAAGTTATCGCCCAGCCAATCCATTCCGAATCCCCCTGCGGCGGTTCTACACGTCCTATAAACCCTTTCCGAGTTCTCTTTAACCCCCAATGGCGCCGCTGCGCGCGAGTGTGGATATTTTTCGGAGCTGTTGCGGGCGGAGCGCGGCCTTCGTTCGGCGCGGCGCGAATCGGCTAAGTACGAGGCCATGGTTGCAGACAACATGACCAGCGGCGCATCGCAGACAGGCGGCCGTATCGCGCTCGCCGCCGCTCTCACGGCGGCGCTGGCGGCGGCGGCCGTCGCGGCCGTCCTATCCGGCGACGCCCTCGCGCCGGCCATGATGGCGGCGTTGACATTGTGCGCGGCCTTCGGCGTTTTTTCGGCGCTACTCTTCGCTTTTTCGCTTTTTCCCGCGCGAGGCGGGCGGGAGGCGGGCGTCGACGCGGCGTGTTTCCTCGACGCAAGCCCGGACGGATGCGCCGTCGCCGCGCCCCAGGGCAAGGTGGCCTACGCCAATCCGGCCTATCGCCGGCTGATGGGCGAGGGCGCCGACATTTACGCAGGTCTCGACCGTATCGCGTCCGCCTGGGGCGGCTCCGCGGAGGCGGCGTTCCGGCTGACGCGGGCGGCGCGGCGCGGGCGGCCGCTCACCGAGGAGTTCGCCATCGGCGGCGATGGGGGCGGCGCCGTGCTCCGGGTGTCCGTCGCACCCATCGGCGCGGGCAGGCGGGCGCTCAACGGCTGGCGCTTCGAGGATGTGACGGCGGAGCGGCGCGCGCGGGCCGACGAAACGGCGAAGCTCGCCTTCGCCAGCGCGGTGCTGAGCGAGCTCGATGTGGGCGCCGCCGTGATCGACGAGAGCGGCGGCTTCGTGTTCGCCAATGCGGTGCTGGCCGACTGGCTCGACGCGGAGTCGCTGGCCGGCGCCGCCCTGGCTGATTTCATGCCGGGCGGCCGGGACGATTTCGCCCGGCGCTTCGACGTGAGCGTGAGCCGCACCGAGGCCGCCGCCGTCAATATGGATCTGGTCGCCAAGGACGGCTCGGCTTTTCCCGCGCGCATGATCTACACCACCGGGACGGGCGAGGACGGGGCCCCGCGCATGCCGGCGCTGTTCCTCAATCAGCAGTCCGCCGCCCATGCGGACGAGCGTGGGGCGCGGGCGGGCGAGGCGCAGTTCCTGAAACTGTTTCAATCCGCGCCGATCGCCATGGGCAAGGCGAACGCCGACGGCCGCCTGGTTTTCATCAACGCCAGCATGAAGGACCTGCTCGGCGCGGAGAGCGCAGACCCGGAGGGCGCGTCCCTCATTGAGATGGTGGCCGAGAAATCCCGCCCGCAGCTCATGAAGGCGCTCGCCCACGCGGCGGCGGGCAAGGCCGGCGCTGTGTCCGTGCCGATCGTGGTGGAGGGTGAGCCGCAACGCTCCGGCCGGCTTTACGTGTGCGCCGCGCCCAACGCCCGCCGGCTGAACGGCGACGGCCTAGCCATGGTTTACGGCGTGGACACCTCCGAGCAGCGCCATCTTGAGGAGCAGATCGCGCAAAGCCAGAAGATGCAGGCGGTCGGGCAATTGGCCGGCGGGGTCGCGCACGACTTCAACAACATCCTGACGGCGATCATCGGCTTTTCCGAGCTGCTGCTGGCGAAGCACCGGCCCGGCGATCCGGCCTTCCAGGACATCATGAACATCCGGAACAACGCCAATCGCGCGGCGGGGCTTGTGCGCCAGCTGCTGGCGTTCTCCCGTAAGCAGACGCTGCGCCCGCGTGTGGTTTCGATCACCGACGTGATCGAGGACGCGACGATTTTGCTCCAGCGCGTGTTGGAGGAGAAGGTGACGCTTGAGGTGATCCACGGCCGCGATTTGTGGGAGGTGAAGGCGGACGAAAACCAACTCAACCAAGTGATCGTCAACCTGGCCGTGAACGCCCGAGACGCCATGCCGAACGGGGGCAAGATCATCATCCGCACGGCGAATGTGAGCGAACGCGAGGCGACGAAGCTTGCAGGCGCCGGCCTTCCGCCCGGCGAGTACGTGATGTGCGAGGTGGCCGACGCGGGCTGCGGAATCCCTGCGGACAAGCTGGAGAAGATTTTCGAGCCGTTCTACACGACGAAAGAGGTCGGCAAGGGCACGGGCCTTGGCCTATCCACCGTCTATGGCATTGTTCAGCAGACGGGGGGGCACATCACGGTCGAGAGCGAGCTGGACGTCGGAACCTCATTCAAGGTTTATCTGCCGCGGTTCTCCCCGGCTGAGATGGACACTCCAGCGCCAAAGGTTGAGAAGAAGGAAAAGCCGCGCGATTTGACCGGCACGGGCACCGTGCTGCTGGTTGAGGACGAGGACGCGGTGCGCGCTTTTGCGGCGCGGGCGCTGGCCACGCGCGGATACAAGGTGCTGGAGGCGGTGAGCGGCGTCGACGCGCTGCGGGCGATGGAGCGGCACGGACCCGAGATCGACCTGGTGATCAGCGACGTGGTTATGCCGGAAATGGACGGCCCCGCGCTTCTCAAGCGTCTGCGCGCGCAAAATCCGGACATCAAATTCATCTTCATTTCGGGCTACGCCGAAGACGCGTTCAAAGGCGCCATCACCGAGAGCGAGCAATTCACATTCCTGCCCAAACCGTTCTCCTTGAAACAACTGGCGGCGGCAGTGAAGGAAGCGCTGTCGTCTGCGGTCTGATTGCGCTTTTACGGAAAAACGTCTATTGCGCGCAGGAACAAATTGTGCACATTTGGTTAACGGTCAATAACAACGTAGATCTTCGGCGGCTTTTCGCCGATGGGTGGGCTGAAACGGGGGTAAGGCGACATGGATAAGCAAAAGGCGCTTGAGGCGGCGCTGGGTCAGATCGAGCGGAGCTTCGGCAAGGGCTCGATCATGAAGCTCGGCAAGAACGAGAAAGCTCCGGAGATCGAGGTCATCTCCACCGGCTCGCTGGGCCTCGACATCGCGCTTGGCGTCGGCGGTCTGCCGCGCGGGCGCGTGATCGAAATTTTTGGCCCGGAGTCGTCCGGCAAGACGACTCTTGCGCTGCACATCATCGCCGAGGCGCAAAAGAAGGGCGGCGTGTGCGGCTTTATCGACGCGGAGCACGCGCTCGATACGGTTTACGCCCAGAAGCTCGGCGTTAATTTGGACGAAGTCATCGTCTCTCAGCCCGATCACGGCGAACAGGCGCTGGAGATCACCGACACGCTGGTGCGATCCGGCGCAATCGACGTTATCGTGGTCGACTCGGTCGCCGCGCTTACGCCCAAAGCCGAGATCGAGGGCGAGATGGGCGACGTGCTGCCGGGCATGCAGGCGCGGCTCATGAGCCAGGCCCTGCGCAAGCTCACAGGGTCGATCTCGAAATCGCACACGATGGTGATCTTTATCAACCAGATCCGCATGAAGATCGGCGTGATGTTCGGCAACCCTGAGACAACGACGGGGGGCAACGCGCTGAAATTCTACGCCTCCGTGCGCCTCGACATCCGACGCATCGGCGCCATCAAGGAGCGTGACGAGGTCGTCGGCAACCAGACGCGCGTGAAGGTTGTGAAGAACAAGGTCGCGCCGCCGTTCAAGCAGGTCGAATTCGACATCATGTACGGCGAGGGCGTGTCGAAGACGGGCGAACTGATCGACCTCGGCGTCAAGGCGGGCGTGGTCGAAAAATCCGGCTCGTGGTTCTCCTTTGAGGGGCAGCGCATCGGGCAGGGACGCGAGAACGCCAAGCTGTTTCTAAAGCAGAACCCGGCGGTCGCCGAGAGCATCGAACGCGCCGTCCGCAAGAACGCAGGACTGATCGCCACTCAGATGCTGCAGCGCGGCGAGGACAGCGGCGGGGATGACGATGGGGCGCCGGATATGGACGACGGCGCCAAGCCCAACGGCAAGAAGCCCCGTTAGGCCCCGAGCAGGTTGTCAGCAAGCGGCCGCGGTCGCGGCTTTAGCTGGACAGCGCGTGCGCCGCGAATTAGAGGATTTCAAAGCCGCCAGGGTGCGGATTTGCCCGCCCGCCATTTTGCTGGGCGGGCGCACAACGTGCGGCGCTCCAGCCGCCCGAAGCGAAAACGACCATGGCTCGCATCAACGACGTCCGCTCCACATTCCTCGATTTCTTTAAGCGCAACGGCCATGACATCGTGCCGTCCTCGCCGCTCGTGCCGCGCAACGACCCGACGCTGATGTTCACCAACGCGGGCATGGTGCAGTTCAAGAACGTGTTCACCGGCGTCGAGACGCGGCCCTACAAGCGCGCCGTCACCTCGCAGAAATGCGTGCGCGCGGGCGGCAAGCACAATGACCTCGACAATGTCGGCTATACGGCGCGGCACCACACGTTTTTCGAAATGCTCGGCAACTTTTCCTTCGCCGATTACTTCAAGGATGTGGCCATCGAGCTCGCTTGGACGCTCGTCACCAAGGAGTTCGGGCTGGACAAGAAGCGCCTCACCGCCACGGTTTACTCCGAGGACGACGAGGCGTTCGGCCTGTGGAAGAAGATCGCCGGGCTGCCCGAGAGCCGCATCATCCGCATCCCGACATCCGATAATTTCTGGTCGATGGGCGACACCGGCCCCTGCGGCCCTTGCTCAGAAATCTTCTTCGACCACGGCGACAAGATCCCCGGCGGCCCGCCCGGCTCGGCCGAACAGGACGGCGACCGCTTCATCGAAATCTGGAACCTCGTGTTCATGCAGTTCGAGCAGCTTTCGCCCAACGAGCGGGTCGCGCTGCCGAAGCCGTCCATCGACACTGGCGCCGGGCTGGAGCGCGTCGCAGCCACGCTGCAGGGCAAGCACGACAACTACGAAACCGACCTGTTCCAGGCGCTGATCCGAGCGTCGGCGGATGCGACGGGCGTTGCGCCGGAGGGCAAGCACAAGGCGAGTCACCGCGTCATCGCCGATCACTTGCGCGCGTCCTCGTTCCTCATCGCCGACGGCGTGCTGCCATCGAATGAGGGTCGCGGCTACGTGCTGCGCCGCATCATGCGCCGGGCGATGCGCCACGCGACGCTGCTCGGCGCGAAAGAGCCGCTGATGCACCGCCTCGTCCCCGCCTTGGTGCGCGAAATGGGCGAAGCCTATCCGGAACTGCCGCGCGGCCAAGCCATGATCGCCGAGACGCTGCTGCTGGAGGAAACCCGCTTCCGCAAGACGCTCGATCGCGGCCTTGTGCTGCTCGATGAGGCGGCAAGCGGCCTGAAAGCCGGGGCGGCGCTGCCCGGCGACGTGGCCTTCAAGCTTTACGACACTTACGGTTTCCCGCTCGATCTGACGCAAGACGCGCTAAAGGCGCGCGGCGTTAGCGTAGACGTTGACGGTTTCAACGCCGCTATGGCCCAGCAGAAAGCCGAGGCGCGCAAGAACTGGGCAGGTTCGGGCGAGGCGGCGACCGAGAAGGTGTGGTTCGAGATCCGCGAGCGCGTGGGCGCGACGGAGTTTCTCGGCTATGCGACGGAGAAGGCGGAAGGGCAGATCGCAGCCATCGTGAAGGGCGGAAAAGAGGTCAAGTCGCTGAAAAAAGGCGAGGAGGCCGCGCTCGTGATGAACCAGACGCCGTTTTACGCCGAGTCGGGCGGGCAGGTCGGCGACACCGGCCTCATCCGCGTCGGCAAGGCAGGGCTGTTCCGCGTCACCGACACGAAGAAAAAGCTCGGCGACCTGTTCGTCCATTTGGGCGTCGCGGAGAAAGGGCCGCTCAAGGTCGGCGACGCGGCGGAGCTTGAGGTCGATCACGCGCGCCGCACGGCCATCCGCGCCAACCACTCGGCCACGCACCTGGCGCACGAGGCGCTGCGGCAAGTGCTTGGGACGCATGTGGCGCAGAAAGGCTCGTCGGTTGACGACGCGCGCCTGCGCTTCGACTTCTCGCACACCAAGCCGATGTCGGCGGAGGAGATCGCCCGAGCCGAGGACATGGCGAACGCCATCATCCTTCAGAACGCGCCGGTGGTGACGCGGCTGATGCAGGTGGACGAGGCGATAGAGTCCGGGGCAATGGCGCTGTTCGGCGAGAAATACGGCGACGAGGTGCGCGTGGTCTCCATGGGCACGGCGCTCGAAGGCGAGAAAGAGGGCCGCGCCTATTCCGTGGAGCTTTGCGGCGGCACCCACGCGACGCGAACCGGCGACATCGGCCTGTTGAAGATCGTCAGCGAAACCGGCGTCTCGGCCGGCGTGCGCCGCATAGAGGCGGTGACGGCGGACGCGGCGCGGCGGCATCTGGCCGAGCAGGACGCGCGGCTGCGGGAGATCGCCGACCTCCTGCGCGTGAAAGCCGAGGACGCGCCCGCGCGCATCGCCGCCCTCATCGAGGAGCGCAAAAAGCTAGAGCGCGAACTGGCCGAGGCGCGCAAGAAGATCGCTCTCGGCGGCAACGGCGCGGCGCGCGCGGACGACGCCGTGCGCACCGTCGGCGCGGTGAAGCTCCTCGCCCGCACGGTGCACGGCGTTGCGCCGAAAGATTTGCGCGGGCTGGTGGACGACGGCAAGAAGCAGATCGGCTCCGGCGTCGTCGCCATCGTCGGCGTGTCGGACGACGGCAAGGCGGGCATCGTCGTCGGCGTCACGGCGGACCTGACGAACGAATACAGCGCGGTCGATCTGGTGCGCGCGGGCGCGGAGGCCATCGGCGGCGCGGGCGGCGGCGGGCGCCCCGACATGGCGCAGGCGGGCGGGCCGGACGGCGCGCGGGCGGACGCGGCGCTGGAGGCCATCGCGGCTCGCCTCGCCGTGTAGGTTGAACTTTTCCCCGGCTCTCGCCGTTGCTCGCGAGACAACGGGCGCCTGGGCATGGATTTGGCCAAAGACAAAGTCGCGTTCATCATTCTGCGCGCGCGCGAACTGGAGGCGAAGGTCGCGCCCAAGATTAATCTTACGGAAAAGGAAAGAAGGCATGCAAAACAGCGCATTAACGCCCTGAATTGATCAGGAACTTTTTCGCAAAGGTTGGGTTAGCTCGATACCAAACCAATGCGGAAAGGGAGTTTTAAATGCCCGCGTATTTTTCAGGAACCATCAACGCGCTTCGAAAGGGCGCGACGCGGATGTCCGTGGACGCCGCCATCAAGAAAATCGAATCATGGGAAGAGGCTCTGCAAGACGTTGAAATCACTGGCGTGAAGGCGATCTTGCGCGATCTCGCCGCGCTGAAGCGGCAACTTGAGATCGACGAGCCCGACGGCGATCGCGTCCGCTCGATCATGGCGCGCCTGGCCGACGGCGCCATGAACATCGCCCGCAAAACCGAGGATCGTTACTCCGACAAGATCATGGACCTGGGCGAGGCCCTCGAACAAGCCGCCGAAGAGGACGATGAAGACGGCGGTTATCAAAGCCGCTCCTCCGGCCGTTCTTCCGGTCGCTCGCAAAGCCAATCGGACGATGGGCGCGGCGAAGTGCGCGATCCCGAGCGCGACGGGCGCTTGAAGCAGAACCGAGACCGCGGTGTCTCCATGCGCGACCGTTATGAAGATGATGAGGACGATCGCGGCTTGCGCGGGCGCTCCCAATCGCGCAGCAACGGTCAAGGCGGTTCGTCCCGCGGCGGCCGCGACGATGATGAGTATGAAAGCCGGTCTTCGCGCGGGGGACGCTCGTCTTCGCGCTCCGACAACGGTCAGGGCGAAGTGCGCGACCCCGAGCATGACGGCCGCTTGAAGCAGAACCGCGACCGCGGCGTGTCCATGAGCAACCAGGGCGGCTCGTCGCGGAGCGGCGGCCGGTATCAGGACGACGAGGAGGAATACTCCTCACGCAACCGATCTTCGTCGCGCTCAAGCGGCGGACGGTCGCGCAGCGACGACGATCAGGACCGGGATGAGCAAGGGCGCTTCACGCGCGGCGGCCGCCAAGACGGCGATGACGGGCGCGGCGAAGTGCGCAACCCAGAATATGACGGCCGCCTCAAGCAAAACCGCGATCGCGGCGTGTCGATGAACAGCCAAGGCGGCGGGTCGCGTTCTAGCGGCGGCGGGCGGTCTGGCGGCGGTTCGCAATCGCACGGCGGCGGCATGGAGTATGACGAGGAGGCCGATCGCTACCGCGACGAGCAGGGCCGCTTCGTATCCGACGACGAGGGCGAAGGCGGTTCGCGCGGCGGCGGCCGCTCCGGCGGTCGCGGTCAAAGTCAAGGCGGCCAGCGTTCGCGTTCGCGCTACGAGGACGACGAGGACGACGTGCAGCAGGGCGGCCAAGGCCGAGTAAAAGACCCGGAGCACGACCGTCGGCTGAGCCAAAATCGCTAATGACGATGCGCCTTGCGGGAAACCGCGAGGCGCTTCCCGCGTTTAAGTCGGCCGCGGCGTTTTCCGCCTCGCGGCTTTTTTGCGTTGTATGGAGTCAACATGCCCGAACGCATCCGCACCTTCTGGAAAGGTCATCTCCGGCTCTCCCTCGTTATCATCCCCGTGCGGATGGTGACGGCGACGCGATCCGACGGCCAGATCAGCTTTCATCAGGTCCACCGGGAGACGAAACAGCGCATCCGCTATCAGAAGACCGCGCCGGGCGTAGGCAAGGTCGACCAGAGCGACATTGTCTCTGGCTATGAGGTGGAGCCGGGCCAATATGTGCTGTTCGAGGGCGAGGAGCTGGACGAGTTGAAGCTGAAAACTCGCCACACCATCGAGCTGACTCAGTTCGTGGACGCCTGCGAGATCGACCCGCTGTACTTCGACCGCCCGTATTATCTGCTCCCCGACGGCGACGTGGCCGAGGAGGGCTACCGCATCATCCGCGACGCGCTGCGCGCCAGCAAGAAGGTCGGCGTCGGCCAACTCACCTTGCGCGGCAAGGAGCATCTCATCGCGCTGAAGCCGTGCGGCGCCGGGCTGCTGCTCGAGACGCTGCGCTACGAGGAAGAAATCAAGGAGGCGGACGATGTGTTCGCCGACATCGGCTCGGGCAAGCTGCGCTCCGACCTGATCGACATGGCGGCCGACCTGATCGAGCGCAAATCCGCGCCTTTCGACGCCGGCGCCTACAAAAACCACTACGCCGCCGCGCTGCGCGACCTGGTGCAATCGAAGGTGAAAGGCGGCGAGGCGGTTGCGGTCGGCGACGAGGAGGAAGGCAAGCCGGGCACGGTGCTCGACTTCATGGAAGCGTTGCGCCGTTCGGTGGCGCA
The DNA here is from genome assembly GCA_033764775.1 of Hyphomicrobiales bacterium. Lineage (GTDB taxonomy): Bacteria > Pseudomonadota > Alphaproteobacteria > Rhizobiales > Rhodomicrobiaceae > JAWXCE01. The sequence goes on from JANRIQ010000003.1 coordinate 86,958, forward strand.
GGACAACGCCGGCCCGCGCGAACCGTCAAAAAAGCAGCCCGTCGAGCCGCGCCGGGCGGTGTCCAAACGGGGGAGCGACGAAGCGCGCCCGGTTGCGAACGCCAAACCCGCCAAGCCGCGCGCCGATGCGGCCCGCTCCCGCCGGAAAGCGTCCTAACCCATGGCGCGGCGGCGAGCGCTGGCGGCCTACGACGCCAAGCGCGACTTCACGCGCACGCCCGAGCCGAAAGGCGGCGGCGAGACGGCGGGCAATTCCTTCGTCGTTCAGAAGCACTGGGCGCGGCGCACCCATTACGACTTCCGCATCGAACTCGACGGCGTGCTGCTAAGCTGGGCGGTGACGAAAACGCCGAGCCTCGATCCAGCGGTGAAACGCCTCGCGGTGCGCACCGAGAACCACCCCATCGCCTATGGCGGTTTCGAGGGGCTCATCCCTACGGGCGAGTATGGCGGCGGCGCGGTCATGATCTGGGATCGCGGCACGTGGGCGCCGCAGGGCGATCCGCATGAGGGGCTGGAGAAAGGTTCGCTCAAGGTCGAGTTGAACGGTGAGCGCATGAAGGGCGGCTGGGCGCTCGTGCGGCTGAAACAGGAGGCGACTCGCGAGAACTGGCTGCTCATCAAGGAAAAGGACGAACTTGCCGCGCCGGACGACGCGGACGCGTTCGAGGCGCTGGAGACAAGCGCGGCGACAGGGCGGACGCGGGCGGAGATCGAGGCGGGCGCGCCGCCGAAGCGCGAGTCTGCGTCCACCGTTGACCCCCGCGCGGAGGCGAAAGCGTCGTCGGCGTTCATCCCGCCCATGCTGTGCGAGACGCGGGACAGCCCGCTCGAAGGCGACGACTGGCTGCACGAGCTGAAATATGACGGCTACCGTCTGCAAGCCCATTGCGCGGGCCGGGAGGTGTGCTTGTTCACTCGGGAGGGTCACGATTGGACGAAGCGCTTCCCGGCCGTCGAGCGTGGCCTGCAAAAGCTCGATTTGCACGCCGTGCTCGACGGCGAGGCCGTTGTCTTCGACGAGAACGGGCTGTCGAGCTTCGCCAAACTGGTCGCCTCGCTCGAAACCGGCGGGCGGCATGTGTTCTATGTCGCCTTCGACATTCTGCGCGAGGGCGGTCGCGACCTTCGCACCTTGCTGCTTACCGAACGTAAGGCTCGGCTTGAGGCGGCGCTGCCTAAGGTGGATGGCGCGGCGGTGCGCGTTTCGCCGTGGTTTTTGGGCGGCGGGCCGGAGATTTTCGCGAAAGTCGCGGCGGCGGGGGGCGAAGGGATCATCTCGAAAAAAGCTGCGTCGGCGTACAAATCGGGGCGGTCGCCGCAATGGGTTAAGGTGAAGGCCGTGGCGCGCGCGGATGTGGTGATCGTCGGCTATTCGCCGTCGGAGAAGCGCCCGCTCGCCTCGTTGCTTGCCGCCGTGGAGGAGGGCGGTCGCCTGCGCTACGCCGGGCGCATCGGCACGGGCTACACGGCCGACACGCTCGCCCGCCTGCGCGCCGCGCTAGACCCCATCCGTCGGGACGGGCCGCCGGAGATGGACATCGCCGTGAAGCCGCACCCCCAGCCGGTCTGGGTGGAGCCGCGCCACCGCGCCGAGGTCGCCTTCACCGGCTGGACGGGCGACGGGCAGTTGCGACACGCCCGATATCTGGGTTTGCGTGAGGATACGGCGCCGCCGAAGCCGCGTCGCGCGTCCGTCGCCAAAGCCGCCCCTGAACCCGCCGCGCCCGCGCTTCTGCGCCGCATTACGCATGGCGAGCGCGTGATGTTCCCCAAGACGGGCATGACCAAGCTGCAGGTGGCGGAGTATTACCTGGGCGCCGCGCCGCTCATCGCGCCGCATCTCGACGGCCGCCCGGTCAGCTTTCTGCGCGCCCCCGAGGGCCTAGGCGAGGAGACCTTCTTCCAGCGGCACATTCTGCTCGGCATGAAGCGCGGAGTAGGCCGCGCGCCCGACCCGGCGGGAACGCACAAGGACTACATCACGCTTGTCGGCGAGGAGGGGTTGATCACCGCCGCGCAGTTCGGCGTCATCGAGCTGCACGCCTGGGGGGCGCGCTTGCCGAACCTGAACTGCCCCGACCGGGTGGTGTTCGACCTTGACCCGGATGAAAGCCTGCCGTTTTCGACCGTGCGGGCGGCGGCGTTCGAGCTGCGCGACGTGCTCGCCTCGCTCGACCTGAAAAGCTTCGCCATGGCGACGGGCGGCAAAGGCGTGCATGTCATCGCGCCGCTCTCCGGTGAGCAGAGCTGGGACGTGATCGAGGCGTTCGCCTCCGGCGTGGCGCGCGGGTTGGCCAAGGCGGCGCCGGAGCGTTATGTGGCGGTGATGTCGAAGGCGAAGCGCGGCGGCAAGATTTTCATCGACTGGCTGCGTAACCAACGCAGCGCCACCGCCATCATGCCGTGGTCGCTGCGGGCGCGAGATACGGCCACCATCGCCGCGCCGGTCACCTGGGAGAGCTTAAAGGCGCTGAAGAACGCCGCGACGCCGCAAAGTCTGGCGCAGGGTCCGGATCCGTGGACGGGATTTTTCGAGTTGAAACAGTCTTTGTCGAAGGCGGCGATCGACTATTTGAGGCGATATGCGACGGAGAAATGAGTGTAAGCGCGTTACACTCATTTCGGAGCGCATCACACGTCGGGCGTGCCTTGCCCGCGACGGGCGCCTTCAAGGCCGGAACGCTCGTTCTTATTCCGGCGCAGGCGCACATAGTTATAGATCGCAAAGACTATGACCGCGCTGAAGGTCATGGCGATCAGGGCTTCGACAAGGGTGTCGCCGCTCATCACATTACTCCTGTTTTGATGCTGGTTTTGCGCGCGCTGCGCTGGCTTTGCGCCCCGCGCTCTCTCTTAGACAACAGGAGAGCGCCGGTTATGTTCCGATTTGAGTTTCGGGTTTGGTCCGCCGCATGTGCAGCGCGGCGGCGATGATGAGCGCGGCGCCTCCCGCCGCGACGGGCCAACCGCTCTGCGCCAGAAGGAGCGCGCCGCCCACGCCGAACAGCCAGCGCTCCGCCGTCGTCGCATGGCGGCGTCCGTAACCGGTGAGCGCGAGGCAGAGTCCGGTCAGCGCGGCGGAGGACAGCGCGAAGGCGGCCGCGACCCCGCCCCACTCAGCGGCGCTCGACGGCCATTGGGCGGACGGCGTCAGCATCAGAAGTTGCAGGCCCTCCGGCGAGAGGCAGAACAGGAACGGCGCAAGAAACGCCGGCAGCGTGTATTTCCACGCTTGCAGCATGGTGGGGAACGGCGAGCCTTTGGTGATGGCTGAGGCTGCGAAGGGCGCGAGCGCAGTCGGCGGCGACACGTCAGCGAGCACCGCGTAATAGAACATGAACATGTGCGCGGCCGGCTCCGGCACGCCGATCTTGGCGAGCGCGGGGACGAGCATGACGGCGGCGACGATGTAGCTCGCCGTCACCGGCACCGCCGTGCCGAGTATCCACATCGCAAGGGCGGCGAGCGCGATGGTGCCGAGCCGTGATCCGCCGCCCAGATCGACGATGAGCGACGACATGGTGAGGCCGAGGCCCGTGAGATTGACCACGGAGACGATGACGCCGGCGCAGGCGCAGGTGGCGGCGATGCCCAGAACGGAACGAGCGCCGTCGGTCATGGCGCTTGTCATTCCAAGGCTCTCGGTCGGCGCGGCGCCGGCTGGCGCGGCGGGCCGCCGCGACCTCAGATATTGCGCCCCCGACACCGCGACAGCCGCCATGACTCCCCAGAACACCGCGACGGACAGGCGCCCGTCGATGAAATCCTGAAGGCCGGTGCCCGCCGCCCCGCTGCGCCCCGCCACGTACACAGCGCCAGCGACTCCCGCACCGACCGCGAAGGCCAAGGGCGTGACGAGCCGGCTGTCGGCCCGTAGCATGGACAGGATGAAGGCGATGGCGATCGACCAGAACACCGCCATGAACGAGGTGAAGCCGAGCACCAAGAACACCGCAATCGCGGCGAGCGACAGGAAATGGTAGCCTTGCGTCCAGGTGAGCCGCCACAGCGAGGCGTCCGACATCTTCACCGGCTTGACGCCGAGGCGGCGGGCGTCGCCCTCCGTCATTAGCCAGCAGGACAGGTAGTAAAGCAGCGTTGGGATCGTCGCGTAGATCAGGATTTCTAGATATTCGACGTTCAGATACTCCGCGATGATGAACGCGGCCGCGCCGAGGGTCGGCGGCGAGAGCGTGGCGCCGATGCCGGCCGCCGACATCATGCCGCCCGCGACGGTCGGCGTGTAGCCCGCGCGCTTCAGCATCGGCCATGCCAGCGAGGCGACCGTGACGGTGGTGGCCACACCCGATCCGGACACAGTGCCGAGCAGAAAGCCCGACGCGACGACGGCGCGCCCCGGCGCGGCGGGCGATGGCGTTTTGCCGAACAGCGCGAACGCCCATTCGATGAAGAAGCGCCCGGCGCCGCCGCGCTCGAGCACCGCGCCGTAAATTGTGAACAGGATGATGAACGTCGCCGCCACGTCGATGGGCGTCGAGTAGATGCCTTCCAGCGTCAGAAAGTTCTGGCCCAGGATGCGGTTGAACGAGAAGCCGCGATGGTCGAACGGCTCAGGGATCGACGGGCCGAAATAGCAGTACGCGAGAAAGACGAGCGCGATGGCCGGCAGGATCCACCCCACCGTGCGTCGCGTCGCCTCCAAAATGAGGAGCACGAGAGAGCCCGCGAGCGCCAACTCGAACGCGGTGGGGAGCGTGGGCCGCGTTTTGTAATCGTCGATGTAAAGCGCGAGATAGACGACGGAGAGCACGGAGACCGCGGCGAACGCCCAGTCGATGATCCGCGTGCGGATAAAGAAGCGGCTCGACGAAGCGATGGGGTAGAGCGCGAACGCCCCGCCAACCGCGATGAGCAGAGCCGCGCCCGCCGGATCGCGGGTCGGGATGTCGGCGCCGAACAGGAGCGCCCCCGCCAGCCCTGCGCAGATCAGGCCGAAGACGGCTTCCTCCCACGTGGCCCGGCGCGGTTGCGGCTCGCGTCCGCGCACGACCGGATACAGCGTGAAGATCAGCGTCAACGCGGCGGAAAGAAACGTCGCGCGATAGATGCTCGTGTTGACCGCGAACTGCGTCCAGTAGAGCGCGTAGGCCGAAAGCGCAAAGGCGCCGGCGCCCGCCGTCCAGCCCAGCCAACCGGACGCGCGCTCGGCCGGGCCGCCTTCGCTATCCGAAGACAGACGTTCACGCTCCTCATCGGTCAGAAAGCCGTCCGCTTCGTGAGACCGCAGTTCAGCGGCGCGGTTAAGCGACTGTTCCGACATCGTCACCCTTGCATGTCAACGGGAAAAGAGCGCCGCGCCCACGAGGCGCGGCGGCGATTGCGGCCGAGGTCAGCCCGCCTTTTTCTTGTAGAACGCCTCCGCCGCCGGGTGATACGGGATCGCGGTCTTGACGCTTGCGGATTGCAGGGTGAGCTTCTTCGCCTCCGGGTGGATTTTCTGCACCTCCTCGAGATTGCCGAAAAGTCCTTCGAGCACGGCGGTCACGGTGTCGTTCGGCAGCTTCGATGAGACGACGAGCAGATTGGCGACGCCGAGGCCGTTCACGTCATCCGTCATGCCGGCGTAGACAGACTTGGACAGCTTGAACGGGCGGTACAGCCCGGGGAATTTCTTGTCTAGCGCGGCGAGTTCGGCGCTGGTGTCGAGGAAGCGGATGGGGGGCTGGCCGGTTGTAGCCAAGTCGCGCACGGCGGCGGTCGGCGTGCCGCCGATCCAGAAAAAGCCCTGGATCTTGCCGTCCTTCAGCGCGTTCACCGACTCCGCCACGCTTAGATTGTCACGCGTGATGTCGGTTTTCGGGTTGAGGCCGGCGGCTTCAAGCACCCGGTCGCCGATGATCTCGGTGGAGGAGCCGGCGGGGCCGACGGCCATGCGCTTGCCTTTCAGGTCGGCGATCTTGGCGATGGACGGGTCGGCGACCGCGACCATATGCATGAAGCTGTCGTAGAGCGAGGCGAGCACCATCACGTCGAGCTTGCCGTCCTTGGCGAACGCGCCTTGGCCGTTCGCGGCGTCATAGGCCACGTCGACGGTTGAGAAGCCTATCTCCGCCTCGCCCGCGTTCACAAGCTTGCAGTTGTCGCCCGAGCCGCCCGTCACTTGCGCGGTCGCCTGAATGTTGGGGACTTTTTCCGAGAGGATGCGGGCGAGGCCGCCGCCGTAAGGATAGAACACGCCGCCGGTGCCGCCGGTGACGATGGTCATCCGGATGCGGCTTTGGGCGGCCAGCCACCCCGGCGTCGCGATCAGAGCCGCAGCGCCGGCGCCAAGCATCAACGCCTCGCGCCGTGTGAACAAAGACTTCATGCGCATGTTCGTTTCTCCCCGGTGTGTTTTTGTCGGACTTTCGTCCAAGCGTCGATCGGACGCAACGCTCGGCGCGATATTGCCTCAAGGGCTAGCGCGCCGCAAAGCCTTTGCGCAGGCTTCGCCGATAGTCGAATGCGAACGCGCTTTCCCGCCGGCGTTTTTGCAATGCGGCGCGGTTTCAGCTATTGGAAGACGGTATTTGCGCCGGAGATCTGAGCATGGAAGGCGTTGTTTGGCTCATACTTTTTGTATTGCTTGGCGCCGGACTGGGAAGCGCGGCGTTTTTCATGACGCTGGGGCGCGGTGGACGCCTTGAGCGGGCGGAGACCAGGCTCGCAAGGCTGGAGCGGGATTACGCCGACCTGCTCGCCCGCGTCGACGCCGCGCGCGGAGCGCCGGACCGCGAGACGCCGGACGCGGCGGCCGCGCAGACGCAGGTTGAGACCTCATTGACTGAAGCCGCGCCGGCCGACGCGGTTTTCGCGGACGCATCCTCCGCGCCATCGCCCCCGTTCCAGGACGCCGCCGCAGCAGCCCCTGGCCCACGTCAGGGCCTCGAACAGCGGTTAGGCGGAAGCTGGGCCGTATGGGTCGGCGGGCTGACGCTCGCTCTCGGCGGCCTGTTTCTGGTGCGCTACTCCATCGAACAGGGCTGGATCAGCCCGTTCGCTCGCGTGATGCTGGGCGCTGCGCTCGCCGCCGCGCTCATCGGCGCGGGCGAATGGCTGCGGCGACGCGGCTCGCCTGCGCTTGCGGCCATGCCCTCGGCCTACATTCCCGGCGCGCTGACGGCGGCGGGCGTCGTCACCGCGTTCGGCGTGATCTACGCCGCGCACGCTCTCTACGGCTTCATCGGCGCGGCGGCCGCGTTCGTCCTCCTGGGCGCGGCTGCGGTCGGCGCGCTGCTGGCGTCCGCTCTGCACGGGCCGGCGCTCGCCGCTCTGGGCCTCGCCGGCTCCTACGCGACGCCGCTGCTCATCGCGTCCGATACGCCTGATCCCTGGCCTGTCGTTCTGTTCCTCGCGGTCGTCGCCGGCGCGGCCATGGCGCTCGCCCGGCTGCGCAGCTGGCTGTGGCTGGCGACGACGGCGGTCGCGGGCGCGGTCGTCTGGGGCGTGCTGTTGCTGTCGCCGCCTTTTGGCGCGGACACAGCGGCCTGGGTGAGCGCGGCCATGACCCACACCGCGCTGCAAACGCTCATCGCCGCGCTGTTCATGGGCGTGCTGACCCATGGCGGCGGCGGCGATGAGGACGCGCGCGCGGATTGGATCGGCCTACGGGCGCTCGGCGCGCTCACTATCCTTGCGGCGCTGGCGATGGCGTCCGACGATTCGGCCCCGTCCGGCTGGCTGCAATTTACGGCGGCCGTCGCCTTCATCCTGACCGCGACGGCGGTGCGCGCGGCCCCGGTGGCTGGAGCGGCGGCGCTCGCCGGCTTCGTCATTTTCGCCGCGCTGGGCATGTGGCCGTATGAGATCGTCCGCCCCGACGCGACGGCGGGCCTGGCCGCCGAACTGCCCGCGCCGCCCGCGCTGCAGGCGTTCCCTCTATTCGCCGCCCTCGGGCTTGTGGGCGCGCCAGCCATCGCGATGGTCGCCGGCCTCCAGGTCTATCGGCGGCCGTCGCTGCACCCTCACGCCGCCGCGTTTTACGCCGGGGCTGCGGCCGTGACGCCGCTCGCCGCGCTCATCATGGCCTATCTGCAGGTGACGCGCTTTGAGGCCTCCGGCGCGTTTGCCGTGCTGGGCGCTGTGCTCGCGCTCGCCTTCGCTCTCGCCGCGCAGCGTTTCGACCGGGCGCTCGGCGCAAACCCGGAGGCCGATCCGCTGCGTCTCGGCCTCGGCGCCTGCGCGGCCGCGTCCGTCGCCGCCATCGCGTTCGCCCTCGTCTGCTATCTGGAGCGCGGCTATCTCACGGTGGCGCTCGCGCTTGCGGCGTTGGGCGCGGCTTATGTGGCGTCCGTGCGCGACATCCCGGCGCTGCGATACGCCGTCGCCGCGCTGGGCTTCTCTGTGCTCGGCCGCATCGTCTGGGACCCGACCATCATGGGCGACGATGTGGGCGCCACGCCCGTGTTCAACTGGCTGATGTTCGGCTACGGCGTCCCGGCCCTCAGTTTCGCCATGGCGGCTAGGCTGCTGCGCGGCGGCGACGATGCGGCCGTGCGCATCTCCGACGCGCTCTCGCTGCTGTTCGGCGCGCTGTTGTTCTATTTCCAGATCCGCCACGCGCTGAACGCGGGCGATCCCTTGCCTCCGGTCGATCCAACCCACATGGAGGAAGGGCTTTTCGCCGTAACCGCCCTCGGCTTCGCCTATGCGCTCATCCGTGCTGACGCGGGGCGGCCCAATTCCGTTTATAGAACGGCCGGAACGGTGTTCGGCGTCGGCGCGGTCGTCATCGCAATGCTGGGCCTCGGGCTAACCCGCAACCCGCTCTTTACGGGACACACGGTCTACGGCCCCCCGGTGTTTAGCTCGCTTTTGCCCGCCTATCTGCTGCCCGCGATCATGGCGGGCGTGCTGGCGCGCGCGGCGAAAGGTTTGCGGCCATTGTGGTTCGAGCGGGGCGCGGCCGGCTTGAGCATAGCGCTGCTGTTCGCCTATGCGAGCCTGGAGGTGCGCCATATCTACCAGGGCGCGGAGATCGGGTCTTGGCGCGAGACGAGCGCCGCCGAGCAGTGGACCTACACCGTCGCGTGGCTGGCGCTCGGCCTCGGCTGCCTGGTTTACGGGGTCGTGCGCGGGTCGATCGTCGCGCGCATGGCGTCGGCCGCGCTCATCGTTCTCACCGTGTTGAAGGCGTTCCTGTTCGATATGTCGGGCCTGGAGGGCGTCTGGCGGGCGTTCTCGTTCATTGCGCTCGGCCTCGTGCTCATGGGCGTCGGCCTCATCTATCAGCGTTACGTGTTCCCCCTGTCGGAGCGCCCGCAGGCGTCTTGAGGCGGGTCATCGCAGCGTTCGCATGTCCTGCCCCATGCGCGCGCGGCGAAACGTGTCGTGGAACAACTGCTTCGCCGCGTCGCCAAAGGCGGTTTCGGGGGCAAGCTGGGTCCGCCGATCGGGAAACGCGATGCGGCCTTTGACGCCGGCCGCGCGCGACGCCCACAGCACGTCGTCCACCGCCGCGATCTGAGGCTTTCCGGCGCTGACGCCCACCCTCGTTTTCAGATACTCGGGCGATTGCTCGGGCAGGGGGCTGCTATGGATGATGTAGTATCGCGCTATGGGCATGTCGGCCACGGCGTAAGTCAACACGCCCTCGCCCAGCCCGAACTGGCGGAATGGGCGATTTTCGGCCAGCTCGGCGCCTGCCACGTCCGACGCGGCTTCCACCGCCGTCCCGAGATTGACCGAGGCGCGCAGGATCGCCTGGATGCGACGGACGGCTTTCGGCCCGCCCCCGGCCGCGATGCCGCCGATGTTCCACATCGTGTCCGGCCGTGCAGCGGACCCGGTCAGCGCGATATACAGTCTCCCGCCGGCTTTGTGCTTAGCTGCGAGCTTGTCGAGGAGCGCCGAGTTGATCGCCGCCGCTGCGCGCTCGGCCAGCGCTTTCATGTTGTCGCCGCCGCAAGCCACGATTTGGGCCATGGTCGCATCCTCTCCCGGGCCGAGAAACACGAACGGGGCGATGAGCGCGCTGTCGTCGACGGCGGTCACCACCGCGAAGTCGGGCCGCGCGCCCGTTTCCGTCCAACCCAAAAGAAACCCGGCGGCGTAAGGCGTGCGTTGCCCGCCGGCGGTCAGCATGAGTGCCGCCGGCCCTGCGGCGCGGGCGTCCCGGGCGCGCGCGGCCCGGTTCACGGAGTTGGAGAGGGCGGCCGCCGTCTCGGCGACGGTTTGCGGCTCTGGCGGCGTCCAGCAGGTTGCGGCGCGCGCGTCGCCGTTCACCGCCACAAGCGCAATGGCGAGGGCTCCCGCTCGAATGCGCAAACCGACCATATCACCCTCCCGCCCTTGCCTTCCGCCGGAATTATCGCTCGACGACGGCCGCAGTATGGCGCGTCATGTCCTCCAGTTCCGCATGAACGAGATAGCGCCATGGGCCTTGCGTCGCCGCGTCGAACGGCCAGCAGGTGGCGAGCACAAGCCAGCGTCCATCGGCCTGCGCATCGACGCCCGAAGCGTCCCAGCGCACGACGGCGATGCGCCTGACGCGGAATTGAGCGCGCGCGCCGTCGATGCGGGCCACGGCGAGTTCATCGCCGATGCGCACATCTTTGACGAAGCGGAAATGCGTGTCGCGGTGGGCGGAGATGACCGCCGCGCCCGGCTCGCCCGGCTTCGGCGTTCCCTCTAAGTGACCGGGGCCGAAGGCCAGCGCTTGCCCGCTGCCGCCGTGAAGCACGATGGCGCTGGCGCCGAGACGCGGCGCCTCCAGTCGGGCGACGGGCCAGGTGTCGGCCCAGCGCCAGGGCTTCACGATCCGGCCGGACCGTAGGCTTTCATCGAAGGCGCCGTGCAGCAGATGCTGCGCGTAGATCGCCTTGGCGTGGATGTAGAGACCTTGTCCCATGAGTAGCGCTCCGACCAAGCCCATAAGGAGCGCGGCGGCGCCGGTTCGCCGCGCATAGGTGTGCGAGGGCCGTCTCACCGGCGCGACCGGGCGAAAGCCGCAAGCGCCAGCGCGCAGGCAATGAACAGCAGCCCTGCGATAAGGAGAAGCTGCGCCGGCGTTGCGGTCTTGGGCAGGCGCACGCTCATGCTGTGAGCGGCGGGCGCCGCTGCGGTCGCCGATGCCCGGATGAACCGGCCGACCTGCCGGTCTTCCTCCTCAAGGGCGGGGCCGTCTTCCCCTTGTGGGCCGAAGACTTTTTCAAAGTCCCAACCGGCGGGCAGGTTGAGCGGCACGTCGGCGCGGGTCAGGCGCTCGCCGTGCGGCCGTGTGGGCGTCGCATCCACGGCGACGAGGCTGGCGCGGCGGCTGACGATCTGATGGTTGAGCGAGAGCGCGAGAATGTGCGCATCGGCTTCATCGGGGCTGATGGCGCCGAGCGTGCGCTCGACCTCGGCGTCCGAGATTTTTCGCCGCGCCCACAGCTTGGCGATCCCGGCGCCCTCCGCCGCCTGGTCGAGCGAGAGAGTCGCCCGCCAGGGTTGATCGCCGATCAGCCCTTCGATCACCACTTCGCCTTTGAGCGCATCCACTTCGGCGGCGAAGGTCAGCGCCTCGCCGCGATAGAGGTCGGGCAGCCGCGCGGGCGTCATGTCGGCTTTCGCGCCGGTGAACTGCGCCTGCAGGTTCGTCACCGCCGGCGCCTCCAGCTTGCCGAACAGCTCGCGCATGCGCTCCTCCACCTGCTCCGGCGAACCGATATGGACGAACGCGCCGCGGCCCAGCTCGGCGGCGCGCGTCATCAGGTGCGAGTTCGGGGCCGAGCCGATGCCGACCATGAACACCCGCGAGCGTCCAAGCTGAGCGGCCACCGTCTCGAACAGCTGCTGCTCGTTGCCGATGGCCCCGTCGGTGAGGAACACCACCTGCCGCACGTCTCCTGCGACTGCGCCGCCGTCGCGCAGCGCCGCCGCCATGGCGGGGACCATCTCCGTGCCGCCATTCGCCTCAAGCCGCCGGACGAATGCGCGCGCCTCGCCCACGGCGCGGGCGTCGGCCTTCACCGCCACGGGAAACAGCGTCTCCATCGTGTCGTCGAAGCGAACGATGTTGAAGCTGTCCTCAGGTTGCAGCCGGTCGAGCGCGAACAGCAGGCTCGCCTTCGCTTGACGCATGGATTCGCCGCCCATAGAGCCGGAGTTGTCGATGACGAAGATCGCCTCGCGCGGGCGTCTGTCAGGCGTGGGCGTCGCCGCAGGCGGGGCGAGCATCGCGAGGATGTATTCACGGCCGGCGGCGCGCTCGCGGAACAGCCCGGCGGAAGGCGCCAGGCCCGATTTCGGCGTCCAGACGAGTTCGAAATCGCGGTCGGCGGCGACGGCCCGCGTCAAAGACACGACGCGCCGATCCTCTCCCGCCTCATCGATCCGCACCTCATGGTGAGGGCTTTTGATTTCGCCGATGGCGAAGCCGGCGTTGAGCCGCACCGTAAGCGTGACCGGGTTCGCCGGCGCATGCCTGGCCGGGTCGAGCACCGGCGAGGAGATGCGTTCGCGATCGGGAACCGGGTCAGCCCAGCCGCCGCCTGGCGTGAACTCCACTGTTTGCATCACGGGCGGCGGCGTGTAGCGCGGGGCCACGACAAGCGGCGCGCGCAACGAGAATTCGCCGCCGGATTGCCGCACGGCGTGCTGGTACTCGAACTGGATGACGACGGTCTCGCCGGGGCCGATATTGGCGACGGAGGTCGTGAACATGTTCGGCCGTTCCTGCTCGATGAGGCCCGCCTTTTTCCCGTCCGCCTTGGCCTGTTCGTAGATGATCTTGGCGGCCTGTCGCTCCTTCACCTGGCCGACGACGATCCGCTCGCCAATGACCATTTTCAGCGTGTCGACCGCCGCGTCCTCCGGCAGCGGGAACAGATAAACGCCCTCGACCCAGCCGCTCGCCGGATTGCGGAAGCGCTGGGTGACGCGGGCGCGGACAATGGCGCCCGTCACCTCCATGTCGATGTCGGCGCCGAGCAGGGGCGCCTCCACGTGGCGGCCCTCCACCGTGCTTTCAAACACCAGAGCCCCGCCGCGCGTCTCGTGCGGGGTGGAGAAGCGGAGCGGCGCCGCCTGCGCCGATGCGGCGATGGCGTGAAAAGCGGTTGCGGCCAGCGCGATGAGGGCGGCGCATGCGCGCAGCCGCGTCATGGGATGGTCAAAATGGAGAGGTTTCATGCATTCGGCTCCTGCGATGACGATGAGAGTTGTCAGCGCAGCCAGATTTTCGCTAAATGCGCCGGCGAGCGAGCGTCTAGTCTTTGAATTTTTCGTCGCCGGCCGCCGGATTTACGGACGCAAGGGCGGCTTGCGGCGGTTTTGTGCTTCAGCGAGGCGGCGCATGGCGCTTTCGGACAGTGGCGAGCAGAAGCTCTCGGACGACGACAGCCGGCATGTGGCCGCGACCGTGCTGGAGGAACTGGCGCGCCGGCGCGTGACCCGTCAGCATCTCGCGCACGAAGCCAAGATCAGCCTCTCCACGCTCGAAAAAGCCTTGTCGGGACGTCGCCCGTTCACGCTGGCCACAATCGTGCGCCTGGAGGCGGCGCTTGGCGTCGGGTTAAGGCGGCGCAACGGCGCGGGCGACGGCGCGGCCAAAGTTGCGCCCGAGGCCCTCGGTTCCTATGCGCGCCCGGCGATTTCTTGGATTGAGGGGGATTACCTGACGCTTCGCCCGTCATTCAGCGAGGCGGACGCCGTTTACGCTTATCTAACCGAGGTGCGCTGGGACGACGGCGGCTCGACGCTCACGTTCTCCGAGGGCGAACGGGTGGACGGGGAGTATTCGCAAAAAGGCGTCGTCTCCGCCCCGCATCAGTCCGGCCATATCTATTTCGTCACCAACAAGCATGGCCAATACCGCCTCATCATCGTGTCGCGGCCGACGATCAAGGGCGAGATGTTCGGCATCTTGACGACGCTGCAGGTGGGGCGCGGCGCCCAGCTCACCCCTGTCGCCACGCCTATCGCCTTCATTCCGATGAAGAATGTGCCGCACGCGCAGTTCGGCCGCATCCACCGCGACGAGTCGTGCTACGCGCAGTACCGCGCGCTGCTCGCCCGCACCCTGAACGACAGCTTCGCCCTGTTCCTCACCGGTTAGCCGCGCTCGGCGGCGCGAACCGCGGCCTTAATCTGCGCTCAATGCCCCGCTACCTCTCATCGCGCATCCCGCAACAATCAAAGCTTGTCCATGATCGGAACGTTTCCCGCCGCGAAAGCCGTCGTCATCGCGCTTGGCGTCGTTTTCCTGCATATGCTGGGGGCGGCCAACGCCCAGACCGCGCCGTCCACGGCCGCAACTCCGGTTGCTCCCGCTGCTGCGCCAGCCGCCCCACCAGGGCCTTCGCCCATGGAGGAGGCGGCGCGTCGGATCGGCGTCGATTTCGGCGCGACCATCGGCTCATGGACGCAAACCTTAGAGCGCATTGAGCACGCTATCGGCCGCGAACCGATCCGCAACAGCGAGCTCGACAGGTTTCGCGATCAGATCGAACAGGTGAAGCGCGCCATCGAGGCGTTCACGGGCGACATCCGCCCGCGCCTCACGGACGCGAACGCGCAGGTCGAAAAGCTCGGTCCCGCGCCGAAGCCCGATCAGCCGCCCGAGGCGGAGGCCGTCGCCGCCACGCGCGCCACCCTGACCTCCCAACGCGACGCCCTCGACAGCGCGCTCAAAACCGCCGACGCCCTGTGGCTGCGCGCCACCCAGAACACGGCGAAAATCCAGGACATCCGCCGCCGCAAGTTCAACGAGCGCCTGTTCGAGCGCAGCCCGATGGCGCTCTCGCCGACGGTTTGGGCGGACGCGCCCGGGACCATCGTTTGGAGCTTCGGCCGGGCGGGCGAGATGGTCGCTCTCTGGTGGGGCGATCTGGAGGACAGGGCGGGCGTCATCCAGACCGTCGCCATCGCCTTCGCCATGTTTCTCGCGCTCGCCTTCGCGGCGGTGCGCGGCGTCGCCCATTTCCGCACATGGCGGGGCGAAGACCCACCGTTCTGGCGCCGAGCGGCGTCGGCGGCCTGGGTGATCGTGCTGCGGTCGGCGCCGTTCATCGCTCCCAGCGTCTTCTTTTATCACAGCATGGCCTCGCTCGACGTCATGACCCCGGCCATCGACCGGCTGCTCTATAGCACGGTGCGCCTCGTGGTCATCGTCGCGGCCGTCACGGCGCTCATCACCACGGTGCTGGCCCCAGGGCGCGCCGAGTGGCGGATATTCCCCGCCGGCGAAAAGGCGGCCTCGCGCATCCGCTGGCTCGTGGTCGCGCTGGCGAGCGTCTACGCGCTTAACCTTCTCATCGGCACGGTGACCCGCGTCGCCTCCGCGCCGTTCCCGGTGACGCTCGCCCAGAGCTTTTTCTCGAGCATCCTCTTCGCCCTCTTGGTGATCGCCATCCTGCGCACCCGGCTCGATCCGCCTGACATTGAGGGCGGGCCTCAGCTCAACTGGCTGCGCGCGCTGCGGGCGCCCATGTGGGGCGTGGCGATGCTCATCCTCTTCGCGGCTCTCTCCGGCTACGTGGGGCTGGCCCGGTTCGTCTCGGCGCAGCTCATCCTCACCGGCAGCCTGCTCGTGCTCGTCTACCTGCTGCTTGTCTGGGCCGACGCTTTCGGGCAGGCCATGGGCGATGAAAACGCGGTGACGGGGGCTTACCTAAAGGCGAGCTTCGGCTTCGACCAGCGGCGGCGGGAGCAACTCGCGCTGCCCGTCACGCTCCTCCTGAAGTTCCTCGTGCTTTTGCTGGCCGTGCCACTCATCATGCTGCAATGGGGCTTCAACTGGAAAGACGTGCTCGACTGGCTGCGGAACCTGTTCTTCGGCTTTCAGATCGGCAACACGCAAATCTCCATCGCGGCGATCATCGCTTCGTTGATCGTGTTCATCGTTGGCTACTTCGCCGCCAAGCTGTTCCAGAGCTGGCTCGACCGGCAGGTGCTGAAACCGGCGGGCATGTCCGGCGGCGTGCGCGACTCGATCAAAACCGGCGTCGGCTATCTCGGCGTGTTCATCGCCGGGCTCTTCGCCTTCTCCTACGCCGGCATTGACCTGTCCAACCTGGCGATCATCGCGGGCGCCTTCTCGGTCGGCATCGGCTTCGGCCTGCAGAGCGTGATTTCAAACTTTGTCTCCGGCCTCATCCTCCTCGCCGAGCGGCCGATCAAGGTCGGCGACTGGGTGGTCGTCGGCGGCGAGGAGGGCCATGTGCGGCGCATCAGCGTGCGCTCGACCGAGATCGAAACCTTCGACAAGGCGAATGTCATCGTGCCGAACTCCTACTTCATCACCGAGACGGTGAAGAACTGGACGCTGCACAATAACACGGGCCGCATCATTATTCCTGTGGGTGTCGATTACTCCTCCGACCCGCAGCAGGTGAAAGAGGTGTTGCTGAAGGTGGCGCGCGACAACGGCCACGTGATGACCGACCCGGCGCCGTTCGTCTATTTCGAAGACTTCGGCTCGGACGCGCTGAACTTCAAACTCTACGCCTATGTCTACAACATCAACTCATCTCTCGGCGTGCGCACCGATTTGCGCATCGCCATCCTCAGGGCGTTCCGCGAGGCGGGCATCGAGGTGCCGTACCGTCAAACCGACGTTCACCTGCGCAATATGGACTGGCTGAAAGACGCGGTGACGCAGTACATGGAGGGCGGCGTCGCTGGCGCGGGCAACGGCGCGGGGCGGGTGAACGGCGGCGGCCGCAAGGAGCCGCAATGAGGGCGTTCGCGCTCGCCCTGCTGATCTGGGCGGGCCCGGCGCTCGCAGGCGAGGCGTTCGTCGTCAACCAGATCAGCGAGGACGTGAGCGTCGTCGATCTCGGCGCGGGCACAGTCGCCGCGACCATCCCGATCGGCGGCAAACCCGCAGGCGTGGCTGTTTCGGCGGACGGCCGCCGCGTATATGTGACGAGCCCAGAGGGCGGTTTCGTCTCCGTGATCGATGCGGCCGCGCGCGCCGTTCTGCGCCGCATCCCCGTTCCCGATGCGCCGCTCGGTGTCGCCGCGCACCCGGACGGCCGCATTTTCGTCGCGCCGTGGCATTCCTCGAAACTGCTCGCGCTCGACCCCGAGACGGGCGTCACGCTTGGGGAGGCGGCGGTCGGGGTCTCACCCTCCGGCGTGGCGGTGACGCCTGACGGCGCGCTCGTGCTGACCGCCGACCGCGACAGTGATCAGGTGTCGATCATCGACGCGGCGACAATTAAATCCTTGGGCGTCGTGAAAACCGGCGAGCGGCCGTTCGGCGTGACCATTGATGCAGACGGCAAGCGCGCTTATACGGCGAACGTCGGCACGAACGACGTGACCGAGATCGACATCGCCGCGCGCGCAGCCGTCGCTAGGGTGAAGGTCGGCGAGCGGCCATACGCCGTCGCGCTCGCCAATGGCCGCGCGTTCGTGACCAACCAGTACGCATCGACAGTGAGCGTGTTTGATGCGGCGACGTTCGCGCCGGTGGCGACGATTTCCGTGGGATTTTATCCGGAGGGCATAGCGGCGAGCGCCGACGGCGCGCGCGTCTATGCGGCGAATTGGGAGTCGAACACGCTCAGCGTCATCGACGCGGCGTCTCTCGCCGTCGCGGGCGAGATCGAGGTGGGGGACGGCCCGCGGGCATTCGGCCAGTTCATCCGCCCGGTGTCGCGCGCGTCACCGCCGCCCGCGCGCTAGCCTTTCGGCTGGCATTCAGCCCGGTCGGCAAGCTTTTCGCCGGAAACCGGTTTGCCGTCTTGCTGAACGGTCGGCGCGGCGGATTGATCATGCTGTCCGGCCGAGGGGAGAATGGCGTTGCGCTCCACCGCCATGCTTTCCGGCGGCTGCTCACCGCGCGCGGTGCGTTCGCCGGAAGGGGTGGCGTTTTTCGATTCCGAACATGCCTTTAGACCGGACGGATCTTGCGGCATTTCGGCCTGCGCGGCGGATGCCCATACGCATGCCGCCACGATGACGAAAAGTCTCATAGCTCGCCTCCTTAGGGTTTCGGCAGGCCAAAACCGCGTAGGAGCCAAAACGTTCCGCACCGCTGAAGCGCAGGCGCTACAAAAGCTGCGCCTGTTTGAAACTCAGATATCCAACGCCGTCGCGCCCGATGATGATGTGGTCGTGGACGACGACGCCGACCTTCTCCGCCGCCGCGACGATAAGCTTTGTCATGTCGATGTCGGCCTTTGAAGGCGTGGGATCGCCCGACGGGTGGTTGTGGGAGAGCACCATGGCGGTGGCCGACAACTCCAGCGCCCGTTTGATCACCTCGCGCACGTAAACCGGCGCATGGTCGACGGTGCCCTTCTGCATCATCTCGTCGGCGATGATCTTGTTGCGCTTGTCGAGGAACAGCACGCGGAACTGCTCGCGCGTCTCGAACGCCATGGCGGCCCGCAGATACTCAAGCACCTCGCTCCAGGAGTTCAGCGCGTCGCGACGCATCACCGCGCCCTTCGCCAGACGCTGGCCGGCCGCCTGCGCCAGTTTCAACTCGGTGATGACGCCGTCGCCGACGCCCGGCACCTCCGCGAGCCGCTCCGGGGGTGCGCTGATCGCTTCGGCGAAGGAGCCGAACCGTTGAACGAGCGCTTTCGCCAGCGGTTTTACGTCCCGTCTCGGGATGGCGCGAAAGAGCAACAGCTCCATCAGCTCATAATCGGGAAGCGCTTCGGCGCCCGCTTCGCGAAAGCGCTGCCGCAAGCGATCGCGGTGGCCCCAGTAATGCGGCGTCGGCCGGTGCGGCTCCGGCGGCTTGACTTTCGCCCCGCGTTCCAGTTGCACCAACTCAAAAAGCGGACTTTCCTCGAATCCCTGCACCATGATCCCCCGCCCGATACAAACAAAACGCCGGACAGCGTCCATTCCCCGCGCAGAAGACTAAGAACTTTCTCCAAAAAAGAAAAGATAGATTTTAAGCGGCGGCGCCCGGGATGTGCATGCCCGCCGGGCTGAGGGTGAAAATCTCAACGCCTGTGGAGGTCACGCCCACGCTATGCTCGAATTGCGCCGACAGCGATTTGTCGCGCGTGACAGCCGTCCAGCCGTCGCCGAGCAGCTTCACCGGCGCCTTGCCGAGATTGATCATCGGCTCGACCGTGAAGATCATGCCAGGCGCGAGGCGCAAGCCCTCCTCCGGCTCGCCGTAGTGCAGGATGTTCGGCTTGTCGTGGAACACCTGTCCGAGGCCGTGGCCGCAAAAATCGCGCACCACAGAGCAGCGCTCGCCCTCCGCGTAAACCTGGATCGCGGCGCCGATGTCGCCCGTTGTCGCGCCGGGGCGGATCGCCTCGATGCCGAGCATCATGGCCTTGTGCGTCACCTCAATGAGGCGCTCCGCCTTGCGCGAGATGCGCCCGACCGGGTACATGCGGCTTGTGTCGCCGTGCCAGCCGTCGACGATCAGCGTCACGTCGATGTTGATGATGTCGCCCTCGCGCAGCGCTTTTGGCCCCGGAATGCCGTGGCACACGACATGGTTGACCGAGGTGCAGGTGGCGCGCGTGTAGCCGCGATAGTTGAGCGGTGCGGGCAGGGCCTTGTGATCGAGCGCGAAGCCGAGGAGGATGTCGTCCAGCCGCTCAGTGGTGACGCCCGGCTTCACGTGCTCCGCGATCATGTCGAGCGCTTCGGCCGCAAGCCGCCCGGCCTTGCGCATGCCCTCATAGGCGGCGGGGCCGTAGATTTTCACTTTTGCGTCGAGGTCGTGGCCAAGGCGGCCGTCAAACAGGGTCATGCGGGCTCGTTAATCGAAATGGGTGTGTTCAGCGTGATAGCGTCGGCGGCAACCTCGCATGCATAACATAAGGCCTCGACGCCGCCCCGTCGAGCCTCGGCGAATGCGGCGGCATACTGGGGGTCGATGTCCGCCGCGAGACGGAAGCGATGCGCGTCGCCGCGCTGCACGCAGTAGACCATCACCGCGCGCTTGCCCGCCGCGACCATCGCCGCCAGCTCGCGCAAATGCTTCGCGCCACGCGCGGTGACACAGTCCGGGAACTCGGCGAGGCCAGGCTCCCGCACCAGATGCACGTTTTTCACCTCAACATAGCAATCCGGCCGTCCCGCTCCCGTGAGCAGCATGTCGATGCGGCTCGCTCCGCCATATTTCACCTCGCGGCGCAAGGCTTCGTAACCGCCAAGCTCCGCGATGACGCCGCCGCGGATGGCCTCCTCCACCAGCGAGTTCGGCCGTCCGGTGTTGACGCCCACTAGCGCGGGCGCGGGGTCGAGCGTCTCAACGATCTCCAGCGTGTGCGGCAGCGCGCGGCCCTTCGCCGTCGAGACGGACAGCCAGACGCGCAGGCCCGGAGCGGTCATCCCGAGCATCGCGCCGGGGTTCGGGCAATGCGCGGTGACGACCTCGCTGCCCGCCAGCCGCACGTCGGCGAGAAAGCGCTTGTATCGCTGGACGAGCGCACCCTGTATAAGCGGCGTTGGAAATCGCATCGGCAGGGCGTAGCAGGATGACGGACGGGGTGGAACAGAAAACGGACATCGTCACCGCCGCCATGCTCGTCATCGGCGATGAAATTCTCTCCGGCCGTACGAAGGACGTGAACATCAATGCGGTGGCGGCGCGCTGCACGGCCATCGGCGTCCGGCTGATGGAGGCGCGCGTCGTGCCGGATGTCCGCGAGCGCATCGTGGAGGCGGTGAATGCGCTGCGGCCGCGCTACGATTATCTGTTCACCTCCGGGGGCATCGGCCCGACCCACGACGACATCACGGCGGATTGCGTCGCCGCCGCGTTCGGCGTGGGGATCAGCGTGCGCGAGGACGCGGTCGCCATGCTGCGCGAGCGCTACTCGGCGGCCGAGCTGACGCCCGCCCGCCTGCGCATGGCGCGCATCCCGCACGGCGCCGCGCTCATCGAGAACCCGGTGTCGAAGGCGCCCGGTTTCATGCTCGGCAACGTCATCGTCATGGCGGGGGTGCCGGGCATCATGCGCGCGATGCTGGATGCGGTGACGCCGCGCCTGCGCACCGGGCGGGTGGTGCTGTCGGAGACCGTGGTCGTCGCCCGGCCTGAGGGCGAGGTGGCGCAGACGCTCGCCGAGGCGCAAGCCCGCTTCCCCGATGTGGCGATGGGCAGCTACCCGTTTTTCGAGGACGGGCGGGCGGGCGCGAACCTGGTGCTGCGCGGGGTGGACGCGGGGCGGTTGGGCGAAGCGGCGGCGGCGTTGAAGCGCAAGCTCGCCGAGGCGGGGCTGGCGGGCGGCTAGCGCGCGGTCAGGTCGGCTGCGTCCCAGAGTTTGAGGGTTCTACCTTCGCTTCCCGAGACGACGGTTTTGCCGTCGGGGGAGAAGGCGGCGGCGGTGACAGCATACGCATGCCTTTCGAGGGTGCGGATGAGCTTGCCTGTGGCGGCGTCCCAGAGTTTGAGGTTGTTGTCTGAGCTTCCCGAGACGATGGTTTTGCCGTCGGGCGAGAACGCGGCGGCGGTGACACCATACCCATGCCCTTCGAGGGTTCTGATCAGGCCCTTGGCCTTATCCTCATACCCTCCACGGGCCAAAAAATTTTCAACCTTAGGTTGCTCACCCCCCTCACTTTGGGTTGTGCCCAGCTGCGCCACGCTTTTCAGCCGCGCCGCCTCCGCCCGCAGCGCGGCGATTTCGCGCTCCTTCGCCGCAACATCCGCGCCAAGCCGCGCTGCCCCCGCCCGCGCTTCCTCCAACTCCGCCACGTCCGCCCCGCCCTTTTTCAGGGCCGCCTCGGCCTCCCGCACGCGCCGCTCCGCCGCCGCGAGTTTGGTTTGGGCCTCCGCCGCCTGTTCGCGCGCGCCAGCCAGCGCTTTTTCAGCCGCCTCCTTGTCGGCGTCCGCGCGCTCCAGCGCGTCCTGCACCGTCTGCAGTTGCCGTTTGGCGGTGGCCGCCTCCGCCCGCGCGGCATCTCGCTCCGCCCGCGCCTCCTTCGCCTGCTGACGGAACACGTTGTCAGAAGGCGGCTCGATCAGATAAAGCCCGGCCGCGACGCCCAAGCCCAACGCCGACGCCGCCGCGCCGCCCGCCGCCCACAGGGGAACCCCCCGCGGCCGCGCCGCCGCGATAAGCTGCTTCAGCCGCTTGCCGATTTTGCCCGCGTCGTCGTCAAAGCTCTCCGATCGCAGCAGCATAGCCTGCAGCGCGGTGAGGCCGATGAGGTTGGTGGGCAGCGCGGCGGGGGCGGGCACCTCGGCGCCGTCGATGAGGATCGGCAGCACGGGGATGTTGCGCATAAAGGCGCGGGCGATCTCGAAGCGGACGAAATCGTTGGGGTTGTCGAGGCGGCGCTCGCCCTTCTCGTTCAGCACGTCCGCCCAGCCGGCGGGGATGAGCACGGCCATCGAGCTGCTGGCGTCCACCTCGCGCTCAAGCTTTGACGGCCAGTGGTCGCCGCCCTCAAGCTCGCTCGTGTCGAGGAACACGGCGCCGCGCCCGAACTCGCGGGTGAGCACGCCGTGCAAGAGCCGGGCGTCCTTGCCGCTCAGCGCCTTGCGGTAATTGATGAAGACTTTGTAGCCCACGCCCGCCCCGGGGAAGAAACGTTCCCCGTCTCCTTAAATGAAGGCGGGCGGGCGGTAAAGGCGGCTAGTGCAGCGGCGCGGCTGTTTCGGCGTCGGCGGCGGACGGCGGCAGGATGATCTCGCCGTCCAGCAAATCCGTCAGGTCGAGCACCGCGTCGGCCTCGTCGGTTTCATCGAGCATCTCGCCGAACAGCGCGAATTCCTTATCGAGCACGCCCAAAAAGCTTTCGCACGCGGCGATAAGATCTTCGGCGCGCACCTTGCCGGCGATGAGATAGGCGGCCGTCTCGCTCTCATCGGCGAGCGCCGCTCGGTCGTCAAGGAACCGGCGCGAGGTGCCGCCGCCATGGAACATGGTCTGCGCGGACGGGGCGATGGCCTGCTGCAGCTCGTCGGAGAACACGGTGGCGAGCAGGAACAGATTGATCTCCGGCTTTAAGGCCGGGGCGAGCGTACGCATCTCCTTCGCCCAACCGCGCGCGCGGGCGAGCTTGGCGATCATGAACGCCTCGCGGCCGCGCAGAGATTTGATTTCGCGGCGGAAGCTTTCAAGCTGCTCGAAGATTTCATCGCAGCTCGCCTCAGGGCCGATAAGCGGCGGTGAGCAGCGGGCGGCGCGAAGGGCCTGCCCGTCCTCCAAGATGGACCGCAGCGCGTCGCTCAAGAAAAACGCCACGGACTTCAAACGTTCGTCGCTGACGATGGAGGTCATCCACATCCGCTGTTTCGGCCCAAAAGGCCGCTCCCACGATGAGACGCGCAACTCCCCGAAAAAGCGCGGGCATGAACACGCCCGCGGACTGTTTACATGCTTAGCCGGGCCGCAAAGGTTGAAACCGAACTCAACTACAGCCGCTCGTTCCGCCGCAGGTGTCGCATTTGAGGCATGTGCCGTTGCGAACCAGGGTGAAGTTGCCGCAGCTTCCGCATGCTTCGCCCTCGTAGCCTTTGACGCGGGCTTCGGCGACACGGTCGCTCACTGTACGCAACGCTTGGAGACTGTTGGCCGCCTTGGCGCGCTGAGGCGCCGGGGCGGGCGGTTGAGCCACATGATACGCAGTGGCTAGGTTGCCGGAGATTGCGGGCGACCCGCTTTCGACAACGCTCGATTGATGTTGGTGACCATGCGCTTGAACCGTGACGAGATTATGGTGAAGCGCGCCGCGGGTGAGGCCGCGGCTGACGAATTTTTCCGCGAGCGCCAGTTGCAGTTGGTTCGCCTCTTCGCCGCCGATGTCGGTTTCCTCCATGTCCGTGTGCTCGACATGCGACAGGTCGTTGCGGCTGAGATAGCTCACCGCCAGCTCGCGGAAGATGTAGTCGAGGATCGAGGTGGCGTTTTTGATCGAGTCGTTGCCCTGCACGAGGCCAGCCGGCTCAAAGCGGGTGAAGGTGAACGCCTCCACGAACTCCTCCAGCGGCACGCCATATTGCAGGCCGAGGCTGATGGCGATGGCGAAATTGTTCATCAGGCTGCGGAAGGCGGCGCCCTCCTTGTGCATGTCGATGAAGATTTCGCCGAGGCGGCCGTCCTCGTACTCGCCGGTGCGCAAGTAAACCTTGTGCCCGCCGACCGTTGCTTTCTGGGTATAGCCCTTGCGGCGGCCGGGCAGCTTCTCGCGCTCGGCTTTGAGGCGGACGCGCTCCACGATGCGCTCCACGATGCGCTCGGCCATCAGCGCGGCGCGCTTCTGCTGCGGTTTTTCTGCGATGTCTTCTTCGTCCGCGTCGTCGTCCGAGACGCCGAGCACCTGCGCGTTGAGCGGTTGCGACAGTTTCGAGCCGTCGCGGTAGAGCGCGTTGGCCTTTAGCGCCAGCTTCCACGATAGTTCGTAGGCGCGCTTGCAGTCCTCGACCGTGGCGTCGTTCGGCATGTTGATCGTTTTCGAGATGGCGCCGGAGATGAACGGCTGCGCCGCCGCCATCATCAGGATGTGGCTTTGCGGCGAGAGGAAGCGCTTGCCCTTGCGGCCGCACGGATTGGCGCAGTCGAACACAGGCAAGTGCTCAGGCTTCAGGCCCGGCGCGCCCTCGAGCGTCATCGCCCCGCAGATATACTCGTTCGCCGCCTCGATCTCGGCCTTGGAGAAGCCGATGGCGGAAAGCAGGTCGAGGCCGGGAGCGTCAAGCTGCTCGCGCGTGAGCTTCAGCGTCTCGATGCAGAAATCCTCGCCGAGCGTCCACTTGTTGAACACGAACTTGATGTCGAACGCCTGCGCGAGCGCCGCCTCGACCACGGCGAGCTTCTCGTCCGTGAAGCCGCGTTTGCGCAACGCCGACGCGTTAACCCCGGGCGCGCCCTCCAGCGTGCCGCGCCCGACGGCGTAATCCGTGATCGTGGTGATCTGGTCTGGCGTGTAGCCGAGAGCGGCCAGCGCGTCGGGCACGGAGCGGTTGATGATCTTGAAATAGCCGCCGCCGGCGAGCTTCTTGAACTTCACGAGCGCGAAGTCCGGCTCGATGCCCGTGGTGTCGCAATCCATCACGAGGCCGATGGTGCCGGTCGGCGCGATCACCGACACCTGCGCGTTGCGGTAGCCGAACTCCTCACCGAAGCTCAGAGCCTCATCCCAGGCCGCGCGCGCCGCAGACACCAGGTCGGTTTGCGGACAGGCTTTGTCGTCAAGCGGCACGGGGGAGGTGCGCAGTTTTTCGTAGCCGCTCTTGAAGCCGTAGGCGGCGTTGCGGTGGTTCCGCATGACGCGCAGCATGTGCTCCGCGTTCGCCGCGTAGCCTTTGAAGGCGCCGAGTTCGCCCGCCATCTCGCCCGAGGTCGCATAGGCGACGCCGGTCATCTGCGCCGAGATCGCCGCCGTGATGGCCCGGCCCTCCTCGGAGTCGTACGGGATGCCGGACGCCATCAGCAGGCCCCCGATGTTCGCGAAGCCGAGGCCGAGCGTGCGGAACTCATAGGAAAGCTGCGCAATCTCGCGCGACGGGAACTGCGCCATGGTCACCGAGATTTCGAGCACGACCGTCCACAGCCGCACGGCGTGGGCGAAGCTCTCCGCATCGAAGAGGGAATCGCCGCCGCCACGGAACGTCATCAGGTTCAGCGAGGCGAGGTTGCACGCCGTATCGTCCAGGAACATGTACTCCGAGCACGGGTTCGATGCGCGGATCTCGCCGGAGGCCGGGCAGGTGTGCCAGTCATTGATCGTGGTGTGGAACTGGATGCCCGGGTCGGCGGACTGCCATGCGGCCTCCGCGATTTGATCCCACAGAGCGCGCGCCTTCACGGTTTTCACGGTTTTGCCGGTGATGCGCGCCTTCAGCGCCCAGTCGCCGTCGGCCTCGACCGCCTTCAGGAAGGCGTCGTCCACGCGCACGGTGTTGTTCGAATTCTGGCCGGAAACGGTGCGGTAAGCCTCGCCCTCCCAGTCCGTGTCGAACGAGGGGAACTCGATCTTGGTGAAGCCCTGCCGCGCGAACTGCATCACGCGCTGGATGTAGTTGTCCGGCACCTGCGCCTTGCGGGCCGCGCGGATTTCCCGCTTCAAAGCTGGGTTGCGTGCCGGATCATAGCACGCCTCACCCTCGGCCTCGCAATTCACGCACGCTTTCATGATGGCGGAGAGGTGCTTCGCGCACAGCTTGGAGCCGGCGACGAGCGCCGCGACCTTCTGCTCCTCCAGCACCTTCCATTGGATAAATTCCTCCACGTCCGGGTGGTCGGCGTCGACGATCACCATTTTCGCCGCGCGCCGCGTCGTGCCGCCGGACTTGATCGCGCCAGCCGCGCGGTCGCCGATCTTCAGAAAGCTGAGCAGGCCCGAGGAGCGCCCGCCGCCGGAGAGCTTTTCGCCCTCGCCGCGCAGCTTGGAGAAGTTGGAGCCAGTGCCGGAGCCGTATTTAAAGAGCCGCGCCTCGCGCACCCACAAATCCATGATGCCGTTTTCGTTCACCAGGTCGTCCTCGACCGACTGGATGAAGCAGGCGTGCGGCTGCGGATGCTCATAAGCGGACGTGGCGCGGGTTAATTCGCCGCTCGCCGGGTCGACGTAGAAATGCCCCTGGCTCGGTCCGTCGATGCCGTAGGCCCAGTGCAGGCCGGTGTTGAACCATTGCGGGCTGTTGGGCGCGGCCATCTGGCAGGCGAGCATATAGCAAAGCTCGTCGAAAAAGGCGCGGGCGTCGTCCTCGCTCGTGAAATAGCCGTGCTTCCAGCCCCAATAGGTCCAGGTGCCGGCTAGGCGGTCGAACACCTGCCGCGCATCGGTTTCGGGTCCTTTGCGCTCGGCTTCAGGGAGCTTGGCGAGCGCGTCCTTGTCGGGCACAGAACGCCACAGCCATGAAGGAACCGTCGGCTCCTCAATCTTTTTCAGCCGCGCGGGCACACCGGCCTTGCGGAAATATTTCTGCGCCAGAATATCGGCGGCGACCTGGCTCCAATGCGCGGGCACGGCGAAGTTTTCCAGGCGGAAGACGACGGAGCCGTCCGGGTTCCGGATCTCGCTCGTCGCCTGCCGGAACGGAATGTCCGCGTACGCTGACTGCCCCGCCTTCGTATACCGCCGCTCGATCCGCATGCCAGTCCCCCAAAAATGATGCGCCGACGGCGCGTGCCCCCGAAGCGCCTTGCGGCGCGGACGAATAGCCTCCGGCGCGATGTCCGGCGGCTTGAATTCTGTGATGGTGATGAAGCGGCCGACTGACTTACAGGCCCGTTACGACGCGCTCTGAGGAGCGCGGAACTGAGAGGTTAATGGTGCTTAACGATTCGCGAAAACGCTACCCATGGGGCCCAATCCAGCATTGAAATCCCATATGTTGTGGTAAAAATACCCAGCTGCGTCGCGGCTAGGTTGCGCCGCTGCGGACTTCGCCACATCCGATACGCCTATCGCGATTCCCGGCGGCCGGGCGCGGACGCGCAGCGAACCGCGGCGTCATCAACATCTCGTTCGCGGCCGTGGATAAAAGCGTGGTCGGCGCGCGTCTGGACTTGATGCGCGCGCTGGCTTAATCTGCGTGACTGAAACTCCGAGGACTCCATGGGCATTTTCAGCGACATCTTCACATGGTGGAACGGCGCGACGCTCTCGACCAAGCTCTACACCCGCTCCTCGGGGCGGCTCGTCGGCAAGGACGAGCTTGGCAACGCCTATTACGAACAGAAGAAGGGCGTCGGGCCGCATGGGCATCCGCGCCGGTGGGTGATCTATAACGGCGAGGCCGACGCGTCCAAGGTGCCCGGAGACTGGCATGGCTGGCTGCATCACACGGTCGAAGCGCCGCCCACCGCCGAGAACTACCAGCCGCGCGGCTGGCAAAAACCCCATCAACCGAATATGACGGGCACCTCCGCCGCCTACCGGCCCGCCGGCAGCACTCTCAATCTCGGCCGCAAAGCCAAACCCCAGGGCGATTATCAACCGTGGCGGGCGGAATGACCGAAGCGGCGCGGGAGCAGACCTGGACCGCCGACGGCTATGAGCGCAACGCGCGCTTCGTCTCAGACCTGGGCGGCGAGATTCTTGGCTGGCTCGCGCCCCGTCCCGGCGAACGCATCCTCGATTTGGGTTGCGGCGATGGCGCGTTGACCGCTCGGCTCGCCGCTGCGGGCGCGCAGGTGGTCGGAGTGGACGCCAGCGACGATTTGCTGCGCGCCGCCCGGGCTCGGGGCCTGGACGCGCGGCTTATGGACGGGCAGGCTCTGGCCTTCAGCACCGAGTTCGATGCGGTGTTCTCCAACGCCGCGTTGCATTGGATGACGCGCCCGCTCGACGTGATCGCCGGCGTGCGCCGAGCGTTGAAACCGGGCGGGCGATTCGTCGCAGAGTTCGGGGGTCACGGCAATGTATCGGCCATCGTGACTGCCATGCGCTCCGCCGCCAAGGCGTACGGCGGCGACGCCACGCTCGCCGGCCCGTGGTTTTATCCCACCGCCGAGGATTACCGCGCCATGCTGGAGCAGGCGGGGTTCGAGGTCCGCCGCATTGGGCTGTTCTACCGCCCCACGCCGCTGCCGACGGCGATCGAAGGCTGGCTGCTCACCTTCCGCCGCGCGTTCTTCGACCAGTTCGAGCCGGGCGTCCGGCGAGCGGCTATCGACCACGTCGCGGAGTTGCTGGCGCCGGTGCTCCAAGACCCGTCAGGGCGCTGGCTGGCCGATTACGTGCGTCTTCGAGTCGAGGCGAGCTTGCCTGCGGCTTGAGATCAGCCGCGATGCGGGATAAGGTCGCCCTCGCAAACAACCGCAAGGCCGATCGTGATGCCGCCGCGCCTCGCCGCCTTCGCCGCCGCATTTCTGGCGGCGACCCAGGCAAACGCCCAGAAATTCGAGAACGAGATCGCCGTGTTCGCCGCGCTCGACAAGGTCACGGGCCGCATTTCAGCGCTCGAAATCCCGGTGAACGACACGGCGACCTTCGGCGCCCTCAAGATCACCCCGCGCGTCTGCTATATGCGCGCGCCGACCGAGCCGCCGCTCACCTCCGCCTTCGTCGAGGTGGAAGAGTTGCTGCTTGAGGAGGGCCAGCGCCGGCTGTTCTCGGGCTGGATGTTCGCGCAAAGCCCCGGCATTCACGCCGTGGAGCATCCGACCTTCGACGTCTGGCTCACCAATTGCAAAATCCCCCGCGAGGGCAGGTCGCGCGGCAGGGCGCCGAAATCGCCGCGGTTCTGAAGCGCGACTTCGAGCCGCCGATGAAACTGCTCGCGGGAGATTTCTTGCGCACCGAAGGCTTTTAGATGCTCGGTGACGAATTGCGTGTCGAGCATCACGAATCCGCCGGCGATGAGACGCGCCGCGAGATAGACCAGCGCCACCTTGCTCGCGTCGGTTTCATAGGAAAACATGCTCTCGCCGAAAAACGCCCGCCCGAGCGCCACGCCGTACAGCCCGCCGACCAGGCGACCGTCGCGCCATGTCTCGATCGTGTGGCAGTGGCCCATGGCGAACAGGTCGGCGTAGAGCTCGCGGATGCGGCCGTTGATCCAGGTGGTGCGCCGGCCCGCCCGCCGCGCCGCGCAGCCCTCGATGACGCCCGCGAAATCCGTATCGACGCGCACCTCGAACTCCTCCCGCCTGATGGTGCGGGCGAGGCTTTTGGGCACATGGACAGCGTCAAGCGGCAGCACGCCGCGCTTTTCCGGCTCGATCCAGTAGAGCGTCGGGTCGTCCGCGCTCTCCGCCATGGGGAAGATGCCGCACGCATAGGCCTTTAAAAGCACCTGCGGCGTGATCTCGATGCTGAAATGCGATGGCGAGCCCATGGAGCGATCCAAGATTGACCTTGCGTTGAGTATGGCGTCCTATTCACCTCGTGTCATCACCCCGTGATCAAGATCGCGACAGCATCGCCTGCGGAGGGTTTGTCAATGTTTCGCATCTTGCTGTTGGGGCTTTTGCTGGCCCCGGAGAAGCTGTCGGCCTCGGAGGAGGCCTACGCCGCGGCGCTTGCCTACTTTGAAAGCAAGCCGCGCGGCGACCGCGGCATGAACGCCTCGTGCGACGCCAACACGACGACGACGTTCCCCGGATACGGCGACGCCCCGATCCAGTTCTGCGTGTACACTGTGACATCGGGGGGCGCCACGCTTGAGGGCTACGTCTATCTGCTCAACCCGACGTTTGAGAATGTGGCGCGCCGCATCGCCAACGCTTGCGCGTTCGCCCAGTCCCGCAATCCGAAAGCTTGCGGCAAGGCGCTGGCCGAGCGAATTGTCAACCAGAACGGCGCGCAGTTTCCCGTGGCCGGCGTCGTGATTGAGAAGAAGGTCGCGGCGGGTGGGTCGGGGCAAAGCCTGGTGAACCTGGAGTTTCGCGACGGCGTCGCCACCCGAACAGCGGCGAACCTCTACTGGACGCAGACGCAGATTACGCGCGAACAGGCGTTCATGTCGGCGCAGTCCAAGGTTGTGCGGGCTATGCGCTTCGCTCGCATCGCGGACGCCACCCGGCAGGATTACCGCCTGGCCGGCGGAGAGATCGACGTGGGGCAAGACCCGGGCGACGGCAAGGATCAGGCTTGGCTCGACGTGGTGCGCGACAATGAACTGGAGGCGCGGCGCAGCGGCCGGGACGTTTTGCTGAATGGCGTCGCCCTGCGGCAGAAACAGAGTGGCAAGCTGCCGTAACTAACGCTGACCGAGATATTTCTCCAGCCAGTGGATGTCGTACAGCCCGTCCACAATGTCCGGCTCGGTGATGAGCGCGTTGAACAGCGGGATGGTAGTCTCAATGCCGTCGATCACGAACTCGCCGAGCGAACGCCTGAGCCGCATCAGGCATTCGTTGCGGTTCTTGCCGTAAACGATGAGCTTGCCGATGAGGCTGTCGTAGTACGGCGGGATCGAGTAGCCGGCATACACGCCTGAATCGACGCGCACGCCGAGGCCGCCCGGCGGATGCCAGTAGGTGATCTTGCCGGGGCTCGGGCGGAAGGTCTGCGGGTTCTCCGCGTTGATGCGGCACTCGATGGCATGGCCAGCGAACTGCAAATCCTCCTGCCGGAACGACAGGGGCGCGCCTGACGCGATGCGGATCTGCTCGATGACGAGGTCGATGCCTGTGATCATCTCCGTCACCGGATGCTCCACCTGCAGCCGCGTGTTCATCTCGATGAAGTAGAATTCGCCGTCCTCGAATAGGAACTCGACCGTGCCCACGCCGCGATAGCCCAGCTCGCACATGGCCTTGCTCACCGTCGCGCCGATCTTCTCGCGCTGGTCGGCGTTCAGCGCGGGAGAGGGTGCCTCCTCCCAGATTTTCTGGTGCCGCCGCTGCAGGGAGCAATCGCGTTCGCCGATGTGCACCGCATTGCCGCGCCCGTCTCCCAGCACCTGGATTTCGATGTGGCGCGGCTTGGTGAGATATTTCTCCATGTAGAGCGAGTCGTTGCCGAAGGCGGCCTTCGCCTCGGCTCGCGCGGTCGCGAGCGCGAGGGGCAAGTCGTCCTCGGTGCGCGCAACCTTCATGCCGCGCCCGCCGCCGCCCGCCGTCGCCTTGATCAGCACGGGGTATCCGATGTCGCGGGCCACGCGGCGCGCCTCTTCGTCCGAGGTGACTGCGCCGTCCGAGCCGGGCACGCATGGGATGCCGAGGCGTTTCGCCGTCTCTTTCGCGGTGATTTTGTCGCCCATCATGCGGATGTGCTCCGACGTGGGGCCGATGAACGTGATGTCGTGCTCCTCGAGGATTTCGGCGAAGCGCGCGTTCTCCGACAGAAAGCCGTAACCGGGGTGCACCGCGTCCGCGCCGGTGATCTCGCAGGCGGCGAGCAGCGCGGGGATGTTGAGATAGCTGTCCTTGGCGGCGGGCGGCCCGATGCACACGCTCTCATCCGCCAGGCGCACATGCATGGCGTCGCCGTCGGCCGTGGAGTGCACGGCGACGGTCGCGATGCCAAGCTCCTTGCACGCGCGTTCGATGCGCAGCGCAATTTCGCCGCGGTTGGCGATGAGGATTTTATCGAACATGGGCGAGCCGCCTCATTCGATGATCATCAATGGTTCGCCATATTCGACCGGTTGCCCGTTCTCGACAAAAATGGCGGTGACCTTGCCGGCGCGCGGCGCGGCGATCTGGTTCATGGTTTTCATGGCCTCGACGATGAGCAGCGTCTGGCCCTCGCGCACCACGGCGCCCAGCTCCACGAAGGCGGCGGCGCCAGGCTCGGGCGCGCGGTAGGCGGTGCCGACCATGGGCGAGGTGACGGCGCCGGGGTGTTTCTCGGGCGGCACGCTGGAGACGAGAGGCGCGGCGGGGAGCGGGGCCGCCAGCACCGCCGGGGACGCGCCGGCCGTCACCGTGCGGGCGACTCGGACGCGCAGGCCCTGCCGCTCGATTTCGATTTCGCTCAGCCGCGTTTCCTCCAGAAGCGCCGCCAGGCCGCGGATCAACGCCTCGTCGCCGCTGTCCAGTTTCTTCGTTTCAACCATGCAAAATCCTGTTGGCGTGGCGGCGTCACGAGACGGAGGGACGGTTAGGGCCCAGAAGTTCGCCGGCCAGAGCATCCAGAGCCAGTTCATACCCTTTGGGTCCAAATCCGCAAATCACGCCCCATGCCGCTTTGGAAACAAAGGAGAAATGCCGAAAGTCCTCCCGCTTATAGATGTTCGACAGGTGAACTTCAACGCACGGAATGGGACAGGCGAGAAGAGCGTCGAGGAGGCCGATGGAGGTGTGCGTGTACGCCCCCGCATTCATGACGAGGCCCGACGCCGCCTCGCGCGCTTCGTGCGTCCAGTCGATGAGCGCGCCCTCATGGTTGGATTGGCGGAAATCGACAATGAGCCCAAGGGCGGCGGCTTTGGCCACGCAGAGCGCCTTCACGTCGTCGAGGGTCGCGCGTCCGTAGATTTCGGGCTCCCGGCGCCCGAGCAGGTTCAGGTTTGGGCCGTTGAGGATGAAAACGGGTTTGACCGACATCGGGTGCGCGCCGCCATGCGTTTGTGGCGCGGGTGCGCGCCACGACGGTGGTAGCAGTTTCGCAGTGCGAGAAAAAGCGCGCCCTGGGTTTTATCAGGATTTTTTCTTGCCGCCCCCGCAGGCCGCGCAGCCGTTCTCGCGCACATTGGCGACGGCGTCGATGAGCTGCTGCGCATCGTCGGGCGCGCCCGCGATATCCGTGTCGCCGACAAAGAACGCGGGCGTTCCGTTCACGCCAAGCGTGTCGGCGAGCTTCAGATTTTCACGCATGACGTTCTGAATTTCGTCGGATGCGGCGTCCTTTTTGAGCTTGTCGGCGTCCAGGCCGATCTCCTTGGCGATGCGCAGCGCATCCGCCTCGGTCACTCGGCCTTTGTGGTTGAGCAGAGCGCGGTGATAGTCGAAATAGCGCTGTTGCTTCGCGGAGGCGAGCGACAGCGCGCTGATCGGGGGCGAGTCCTGGAAGATCGGCATGTCGATGAAGATCACGCGCACGGATTTGTCCGCCTCCATCAGCTTGGTCAAATCCTGAAACGCGGTGCGGCAAACCGGGCAGTTGTAATCGAAAAACTCCACCACGGTCACATCGCCTTGGCCGACGGCGTACGGCGTATCGCGCGCGTAAAGCTCGCGCAGCACGGGCTGGCGCCGCTCAGCGAGCTTGGCCTGCAGCTTCTTCTGCAGCGCGTCGTTCACCTCAAGGAGAAGCTCGGGATTGTTGATGAGGTAATCGCGGACGATCTGCTCGACTTGCGCTTTAAGCGCCGGGTCTGCGACGCCCGTCGGCTGCGCCGCGGCTCCGGTTTGACCCTGCGCGAGGGCGGCCGGTGCGGCGGACAGGCAAAACGCCGCCAAGGCGATGCGCGCGACTGCTTGCATGGAACTTCTCCGGTTGGGTGCGGCGGTTGTCAGCCGTTCCGTTTCTTGTCGTTGGTGGCGAGAATGTCGTTCGCCCGAATCCAGCTCGGTGAGCCGATTGGGAATGCGGACTGCGCGCGTTGCGCCAAGCGCTTAGCGTCGGTGATGCGGCCGCGCAGCAGATAAGCCTGGGCCGTCGCCAGTTCCGCATCGGGGATTTTCTGCAGCCGCGCGTAGGCGTTGGCCAATTGCAGGAAGGCGTTCGAGTTCGTGTTTTCCTGGGCCACGGCGATCTTGAGGTTTTCGACAGCCTCGCCTACGACGTTGCCGTTGTTCGTCGCCAGCAGGGCCTGGGCGAGCATGACGCGGATCAGCGCCGCTTTTGGCGCGAGCTGCACGGCGCGGCGCAGCGGCGCGACGGCGGCGGCCATCGAGCCGCCCTCCTCCATCAGGCACTGCCCCTTGAATTCATGGAAATATGGGTTGTTCGGCTGCGACGCGATCAGATCGTCGATGAGAGGCGTCGCCGCTTGCGACCCAGCCGTATAGCAGGCGGAGATGGCGCGGGCGTAGCGCGCCGGCAGACCCTGGTTGCTCTCCGGATACTCCCGCAGCACGATGAGCCGGTTCTTTTTGTTCAAAAAGGCGTGGAGCTTGGCGCGCACCATGTCGTGACGCAATTGCAGCTCCGGCGGGTCGCGGCGGTCGAAGTAGGGGCTTTTCATCGCCAGCTGCTGCAGCGACGCCATGCGCTCCTGGGGCAATGGATGCGTCTGCGCGTATGGGTCGAGGCCGCGTCCGGCGGTCGAGGCCTGCTCGGCGAAGAGCCGGAACGTTTCCAGCATGCCGCGGCCGGATTGCTTCGTCGCGTTGAGATACTTCATCGCGGCTTGGTCGGCGGCGTACTCCTCGCTGCGCTTGTAGTTGAGGAACGAGCGCATTGCGGCCGATTGGCCGCCATACATGAGCGCCGCGCCGCCCTCGGCCAGATCGTTGCCGCCGCCGCCGAGCGCGCCGCCCGCCATCGCCGCCATGCCGAGGATCTGGAAGAACAGCGCCGCGTGCTGCGCCCGCGCAATCTGTGTGTGCATGCGCGAGATATGGCTGCCCTCGATATGCCCGGCCTCGTGAGCGATGACGCCGATGAGCTGGTTCGGCGTCGAGGATTTCATGATCGCGCCGACATGCAGAAACATGTTCTGCCCGTCCACCACGAACGCATTGAAGCTGCGGTCGTTGATGAGGTGGATGCGGATGTTCTGCGAGGCGAGCCCGGCCGCGCGCAGCACGGGGTTCGAGTACTCCGCCATGAGCGCTTCAATCTCGGCGTCCCGAATGCCGCCCTGGGCGTGAGACTTCGTCGCCGTCGCGGCCGAGAGCGCCGCGCAGAGCAGCGCAGCCGCCGTTTTCATCCAGTTGCGTTTGAACACCATAGCCTTCCAGGCCGCGCGTGAAGCAACGCTTTGTCGCGCGGCGATCGCAGTGTGTGTCGCCATTGCTATTACGAATAAGCTGAATAGGGCGATAACATGGCTTGCGTCGCAGGAGGGGTCAAAAACGCTTGAACCCCGCGCTCCATCACGGAAACGCCCGCCCATGACGCTGAAACCCTCGTCTCGCTCCAGCATCGACCCTTTCATCGTGATGGACGTCATGGCCCGCGCCAACGCGCGCGAGGCGGCGGGCGAGGGCGTCATCCATATGGAGGTTGGGCAGCCGTCGACGCCAGCGCCCCGCCTTGTGCGCGAGGCGGCCAAACGCGCAATCGACGGCGCACGGCTCGGCTACACCGAGGCGCTGGGCGCGCCCGACCTTCGCGAGCGCATCGCGCGACATTACGCAGACGCATACGGCGTTTCGGTCTCGCCGGAGCGCATCGCCGTCACGACCGGCTCGTCCGCCGGCTTCATCCTCGCTTTTCTGGCGCTGCTCGATGAAGGCGACACGCTGGCTTTGGCGCGGCCCGGTTATCCGTGCTACCGCCAGATCGCTTCAGCGCTGGGTCTTAAACCGCGCCTGCTCGCGGCGGGGCCTGACGAGAACTGGTCGCCCGACGCGGCGGCGATGGCGTCGAGCGGCCGCGCGGCGCTGGTCGCAAGCCCCGCCAATCCGACGGGGGCCATGCTCGACGACGGCGCGCTTGCAGCGCTCGCCGCGGACTGCCGGGCCTCGGGCGCCTGGCTGATCTCGGATGAGATCTATCACGGTCTGACCTATGGCCGGCCTGCGACGACGGCGCTCGTCCATGACGACAACGCCGTCGTCATCAACAGCTTTTCGAAATACCACTCCATGACGGGCTGGCGGGTCGGCTGGATGGTTGCGCCCGCCGGCCTCATGCGGCGCATCGAGCGCCTGCAACAGAATCTGTTCATCTCGCCCCCCGCGATCTCCCAGGTCGCCGCCATCGCCGCCTTCGACGCGGGCGAGGAGTTGGAGGCGAACAAAGCCGTTTATGCGGCTAACCGGGAGCTCTTGCTGAACGAGTTGCCGCGCGCGGGGTTCGACCGTTTCGCCCCCGCCGACGGCGCCTTCTATCTCTACGCCGACGTAAGCCGCTTCACCCAGGACAGCGCCGATTTCTGCGGCCGCATGCTCGACGAGATCGGCGTCGCCGCTACGCCGGGAATCGATTTCGACGCGGAGGACGGGCGCCGGTTCGTGCGTTTTTCCTATTCCGGGGCGACAGCCCAGATGGCTGAGGCGGCGTCGCGGTTGCGCGCGTGGCGCAAGCCGTAACGCCGCTTCTTGATTATCCGATACGGCGCTGCCACCATCCGCCGCGAGCCGGCCCCGTGCGTTTGGGCGGCGGCGGCGGAGCGGGCTCCTCGGCTTTTGCCGGCGTCTCCGGCTGAGGCTCGGGCGCGCTGATGTCCGCCATGGGCGCCTCTGTGGGAGCGCTGGCTTCGGCGGGATCGACGGCGGGCGGGGCCTCCGCGGCGCTGTCCATGTGGAACGGCGCTTGCGGCTCGCTCAGGCCGGCGGATTCGGTCTCCGAGGCGGAGTGCTCGGGTGTGGCGAGCGCCTCGTCGAAGCCGGGGCTTTCCCCTGGCGCGCTTGCGTGCGTCTCATCGCCCAGTGCGCCCGGACGCTGGCCGCGACCCCCGCGTCGTCCTCTGCGGCGTGAGCGTCTGGAGCGGCGTTGCTCGTCGCCGCCCTCGGCGTCCATTGGCCTTTGCGGAGCATGGCGGCCGTTCATGCGTTGGGCCGGCGCGTCGTCGTCCTCGCTGGTTTGCATAGCGCCGTTGTTGGCTGACGCAGCGTAGGAGGTCGCCTCCCGGCGCTCGCCGTTGCCGTCGGCGCCTGCCGCGTCATGCCCATTGCGGCCCCGACGCCGGCGGCGTCTGCGGCGCGAACGCTGCTCCGCGCCGTCCTCGGTCGCGGCTGGCGCGCTTTCGTTCGCCTCCTCGTCCGTGTCGTCGTCCGCGGCGTCCGCTTCGGGCGCCTCGTCCACGTGATGCGCCCAAGTCATCTGCACCTTGGCGGGGGCGACGCCTTCGCGCGGCGTCGGCGGCGAAACCTTGTCCAACGTGTAGCTGGCGTTGAACAGCGTCGGGTTCGCGATCACGCTGATGGTGACGCCGTAGCGGTTTTCGATATCGCGGAGGTAGTTGCGCTTGTTGTTCAAGATGTAGAGCGCCACCTCCGCCGAGGCGCCGACGGCCAGATTGGCGCGGCCCTTGGCGATGAGCATATCCTCGATCGCGCGCAGGATCATGAGCGCGACCGACTCGGTCGAGCGAATCACTCCCGTGCCGTTGCAGTGAGAGCAAGGCTGGGTGGAGCCTTCCACCATGCCGGTGCGCAAGCGCTGACGAGACATTTCGAGGAGACCGAACGGCGAGATGCGCCCCACCTGGATGCGGGCGCGGTCGTTGCGCAGGCAATCCTTGAGCTTCTTCTCGACGAGGCGGTTGTTGCGCCGCTCCTCCATGTCGATGAAGTCGATGACGATGAGGCCGGCCAGGTCGCGCAGGCGAAGCTGGCGCGCCACCTCGTCCGCCGCCTCCAGGTTCGTCTTCAGCGCCGTCTCCTCGATGGAGTGTTCGCGCGTCGATTTGCCCGAGTTCACGTCGACGGCGACGAGCGCCTCGGTCTGGTTTATGATGATGTAGCCGCCGGATTTGAGCGTCACGCGCGGGTTGAACATCATGTTCAACTGCCCCTCGACGCCGTGGCGCGTGAAGATCGGCTCCGGCTCCTTGTAGGGCTGGACGTTCTTCGCATGGCTCGGCATCAGCATGCGCATGAAGTCCTTGGCCTCGCGATAGGCGTCGTCGCCAGCGACGAGCACCTCGTCGATTTCGCGGCTGTATAGGTCGCGGATGGAGCGCTTGATGAGGTCGCCCTCCTCGTAAACGAGGGTCGGCGCCTTGGATTTAAGGGTTAGGTCGCGCACCGTCTCCCACAGGCGCAGAAGATACTCGAAGTCGCGCTTGATCTCGGCCTTGGTGCGCGCCGCGCCCGCCGTGCGGATGATGAGCCCCATGCCCTGGGGCACCTCAAGCTCGGTTGCGATCTCTTTCAGGCGCTTGCGGTCGGTGACGACGTTGATCTTGCGCGAGATGCCGCCGCCCGAGGCGGTGTTGGGCATCAGCACCGTGTAGCGGCCGGCCAGTGAGAGGTAAGTGGTGAGCGCCGCGCCTTTGGTGCCGCGCTCCTCCTTAACCACCTGCACGAGCAGGAGCAGGTTGCGCTTGATGACTTCCTGGATTTTGTAGTGGCGCCGGCGCCGGTGATCGCGCTGCGGCACCTCCTCGAGAGCGTCCTCGCCGCCGACGGACTCGACGACGCCGTGCTCGCCATTGTCCTCCACGTCCAGGCTGTCCGGGGCCTCGTCTTCGTCTTTCGGGGCGAGCGTAGCGGACGGCTCGGCGCGCTCGTCATCGTCGAGGGGGTCGGAGACGACGGTCGGCTCCGGCGCTGCGAGGGCGGCGTTGCGGGCGCCGGGATCGGCAGCATCGGCCGAGTGCTCGTTCTGACCGGCTTCAGTGGCGTCGTGTCGGGCATCGTCTTCGGCGTCTGGCGCATCGCTTGCGGCGTCGAGCGGAGGGACCTCGTTGGCGTGCGCTGTTTCCTCGCGGGAGGTCTCCCCGCTCGCCGGGGCGTCCGAGTCATCGTCGGCGTCGGTCTCCGCCGGTGCTTCTCTCGGCGCTGCGGCGGTTGCGGGCGAGGCCTCGGTTTGGGCCTCGGCGGCTCGCGCCTCGCGTCCCTCGGCGTAGGGGATGCGGTAGTAATCCGGGTGTATCTCGGCGAAGGCCAGGAAGCCGTGCCGATTGCCGCCGTAATCGACGAAGGCGGCCTGGAGCGACGGCTCGACCCGTATGACTTTGGCTAAGAATATGCTGCCGCGAAGCTGTTTCCTGGACTGTGATTCAAAGTCGAATTCTTCAACGCGGTTTCCCCGCACCACAACGACGCGCGTCTCTTCCGGATGCGCGGCGTCGATAAGCATTTTGTTTCCCATGATTGGTTCTTTCTAGCGCGCCCGCGCTCACGACGAGGGGCCGCCTGATCTGGGCCAAGCCGTATGTGAAGGGGCTGTCAGCCGCTGTCGCCGCAAGGGACATAGCGCGCATTTCCTGTTAGGGCGCGGACTTGAGGGCTGCTGGAGGAGCATCGCCGCCGAGGCGGCGCTTGAGCGTCAAGGATCGGCTCCCTGACCGGAGCCCCGAATGCATGTCTCAGCCGTCTACGCCAATGTGTTTCACCAGTTTTCGCGCTTCGGCTGCGGGAGCGACCTCGCCGCCCAAGCTTGAATTTAAATCACCTTCCGACATCGCCTCTTGCGCCGCGACAATTGCAAAAACGCGACGGGTTTTAAACCGTCTGAGCGCGGCGACAGCTTCGTAACGATCCGGCTTTGCGGATAACGGCGTTTTCGTCCGAAGCTGCGTCTTTAGCCTTAAAATCATCCTCTGTTGCGTTGCTTGCAAAGAACCTCTCGGCGAGCATCGTCGCCCGCGCCTGATTTCATGCGCAAATCTTTGCAACGCTCATCGTCATAGGGCCGGTTCAAGGCGCAATCAAGCCCAACCGCTGCGGATTGAGCAAAAATCGCGCGGCGACTTTGCGCGCGCGGTCGTTAACGCTTCGCTAACATTGCCACATTGACGCCAGATTCTCGTAAGCTTTGGAGCGTTGCGGTCATCTTTCGGGTCTATTCATGATTCTCACGCGCTGCGCCGCACTCCCGCCGCTGTATCTGCTCCTCGCTCTCATCGTCGCCGCGCTTTCGCCCGCGCAGGCCCAGTCGCCGCAGCTTCAGGCTCCGAAAGCGAACGACGCGCGGTTGGGCGGCGACCTCGTCCGCACCCGGTTCGTTGCTGATTTGTCGAAGGCGGTGGAGTTCGAGGTGCGCACCCTTGCCGATCCGTACCGCGTCATCGTCGATCTGGCGGACGTGAATTTTCAGATGCCCCCGGGTCTCGGCGCGAAGGGGCGCGGCCTCGTCACCGGCTTCCGCTTCGGCAATTTCGCCAAGGGCAAGTCGCGCATCGTCATCGACACGGCGGGCCCTGTGCTGGTCGAGAACTCGCTGGTGCGCCCGCCGGAGGGCGGCCAGCCGGCGCGGCTCATCATCGACATGGCGCGCACCACGCGGGCGATTTTCATGAAAAAACAGGCGGAAAGCGCGGCCGACGCCGGCCCGCATACGGTGGGCGCGGCCGCAGAGCCGTTAGAGGCGCTCGCCTCGCCGCCGGCCGCCGCCAAACCCGTCGTCGTGATCGATCCAGGCCACGGCGGCATCGACCCCGGCGCCATGAGCGCCGGCGGCGTGTTTGAAAAGGCGGTCGTTTACGAGTTCGCGCTGGAGCTGAAAAAGAAACTGGAGGCGACCAAGAAATTCGAGGTGCACCTGACCCGCGACGGGGATGTGTTCATCCCGCTCGCGGAACGTGTCGCTTTCGCGCAGAAAAAGAACGCCGGGCTGTTCATCTCCATCCACGCCGACGCCATCGACGCCAAGCATCCGCTCCTCGGCGCCAAGGGCCCGCAGGTGGCGCAAACGGTGCGCGGCGCCAGCATCTACACCCTCGGACAGCAGGCGTCGGACGCCGAGGCGCAGGTGATCGCCGCACGCGAGAATTTGTCAGACGTGCTGGCCGGCGTTGGTCCGGTCGTTGGGGCGAACGACGAGGTCTCGAGCATCCTCGTCGATCTGGTCCAGCGCGCCGCCAAAAACCAGGCGCGCGAGTTCTCAAACACGCTCGTGTCACATTTGCGCGGCAAAACCGAGTTGAATATGCGGCCGCAGCGCTTTGCGAACTTCATCGTGCTGCGCGCTCCGGACGTGCCCTCGGTGCTGATCGAACTCGGCTATCTGAGCAATGTGGAGGATGAGAAACAACTCACCTCCGAGGCGTGGCGGGCGCGCACGGCGGGGGCCATTGGGGCAGCCATCGTATCGTTTTTCGGGAACGCGCAAAGCCGCCTGCCGTTTTAGCGCCGCAGATGCGCCTTTTTACGTGTTGTTGGGGAAATTTCCTGTTGCTTGAAGACGAGTTAGCGCCGACACCTGACGCTGTGGCGTTGCGGCGTTGGCGCGGTGGTCTTGGTTCTCCGGCGCCGCGGCTCGCGGACGCCGCTTCGGCGAAAATGGAACACACAGTCTGATGCAATTGCACGCACCCATCCGGATGACGCCGCCGCCGATTGCGCCGGCAAAAAAGCCGCGCCGCCGCAAGGGCATCATGCTGCGGCTGATCGGCTTCGCGTTCACGGCGGGGGTGTTTCTGTTCCTCACCGGCGCGGGCGTCGCGGGCTACATCCTGTGGCAAATCTCGAAGGAGCTTCCGGCCTACGACAAGCTCGCGACCTACGAACCGTGGGTCATGACGCGCGTCCACGCCAATGACGGCCGCCTCATCGCCGAGTTCGCCGAGGAAAAGCGCATCCACATGCCGATCAACGCGATCCCCAAAATGGTGACGAACGCGTTCGTGGCCATCGAGGACAAGCATTTCTACGAGCATGGCGGGCTCGATTTCCAGGGCATCGCGCGCGCGCTCATCAACAACCTCACCAAGG
Source organism: Hyphomicrobiales bacterium (assembly GCA_033764775.1). Lineage (GTDB taxonomy): Bacteria > Pseudomonadota > Alphaproteobacteria > Rhizobiales > Rhodomicrobiaceae > JAWXCE01. The sequence goes on from JANRIQ010000003.1 coordinate 128,657, forward strand.
GCAAGCGCGAGGGCGCCTCCACCATCACCCAGCAGGTCGCCAAGAACTTTCTGCTCACCAACGAGCAGTCCTACGACCGCAAGATCAAGGAGGCGATCCTCGCCGTCCGCATGGAGCGCGCCTTCACCAAAGAGCACATCCTAGAACTCTATCTGAACCAGATTTTCTTCGGCTTCGGCTCCTATGGCGTGGCGGCCGCCGCGATGAACTATTTCGGCAAGGAGCTGCGCGATCTGGAGCTTGAGGAGATCGCCTATCTCGCCGCGCTGCCGAAAGGTCCGAACAACTATCATCCAATCCGCCATCGCGAGCGCGCCATCGGCCGCCGCAACGACGTGATCGAGCGCATGATCCAGGACGGGCACATTTCCCGCGCCCAAGGCGAAGAGGCCAAAAAGAAGCCGCTCGTGGTGAAGCAACGCGCCTTCAACGCGCCGCTTGCGGCCGCCGATTACTTCGCTGAGCAGACGCGCCGAACGCTGATCGACCTTTATGGAGAACAGAAGCTCTATCGCGGCGGCCTGTCGGTCCGCACCACCCTCGACCCCTGGCTGCAGGAGAAGGCGCGCAACGCCCTGCGCGACGGCCTGCTGCGCTACGACGCGAAACGCGGCTGGCGCGGCCCGGTGACGACTATATCGACCGCGGGCGATTGGGGCGCGGCGCTCGCTGAAATCCCGGTGCTGTCCGACCTGGCGCCGTGGCGGCTCGGGGTTGTCCTGGAGGCGACAAAGGAGCGCGCCGTCGTCGGTTTGCAGCCGCCGAAAGGCGAGCAGGGCGCCGTGTCCCCCGAGCGCAAGACCGTGACCGTGCCTTTCTCGGAGATGCGCTGGGCGCGCAACGCGCAGCGCAAGGAGGATCGCCCCAAACCGGCCAAGGGCGAACTGGGCGCGAGCGACATTCTCTCGGCCGGCCAAGTGATCTACGTGGCGCCCCCGCCGGAGGCCGTGTTCGACGGCTCCGACGACCCCAAGAAAGCCGCCGCCGCGCCAGTGGTCGATGAATACGCCAAGCCTTGGCGCCTCGTGCAAATCCCGGAAATCGAGGGCGCAATCGTCGCCATGGACCCGCACACCGGCCGCGTGCTGGCGCTGGTCGGCGGCTTCAGCTACGCCGAGAGCCAGTTCGACCGCGCGGTGCAAGCGCGCCGCCAGCCGGGATCGACTTTCAAGCCTTTCGTTTATGCGGCCGCGCTCGACAACGGCTACACCCCGTCGAGCATCGTGATGGACGCGCCGCTCGTGGTCGACCAGGGCGGCGGCCAGGGCGAATGGAAGCCCGGCAACTACGACGGCAAGATCGGCGGGCCGACCACGCTTCGTCTCGGGGTAGAGAAATCGCGCAATCTCATGACCGTGCGCCTGGCGCAAGACCTCGGCATGCCCATTATCGGCGAATATTCGCGGCGCTTCGGCATTTACGACGAGCTGCTCCCAGTGCTCTCCATGGCGCTCGGGGCCGGCGAGACCACGCTCCTGCGCATGACGGCGGCTTATTCCAGCTTCGTCAACGGCGGCAAGGAGGTCAACGCCACCCTCATCGACCGCATCCAGGATCGCTACGGCAAAACCCTCTGGCGGCACGACAAGCGCGAATGCGCCGCCTGCGCCGCGGACCGCTGGGACGGGCAGGACGAGCCGGAACTGGGCGACGTGCGCAAACAGATCGTCAATCCGCTGACGGCGTATCAGGTCACCTCAATTCTTGAGGGCGCCGTCCGCCGCGGTACGGGCTACGAGGTCAGCAAGGTCGGCAAGCCGCTCGCCGGCAAGACAGGCACCACGAACGACGAAAAAGACGCCTGGTTCGTGGGCTTCTCGCCCGATCTGGCTGTCGGCGTATTCGTTGGCTTCGACACCCCCGAACCCATGGGCAAGGGCGAGACCGGGGGCGGCGTCGCGGCGCCCATCTTCCGCGATTTCATGAAGGTGGCGCTCGCCGACAAACCGGCAATCCCGTTCCGCGTGCCGCCCGGCGTGAAACTCGTGCGCGTGAACCCGCAGACCGGCATGCGCGCCGAGCCGGGCGAACCGAAAACCATTCTCGAGGCGTTCAAGCCCAACGAGGAGCCGCCTGACCCGTTTTCGTATGTAGGATATCCCGGCGGCGAGTATGGCTCTGGCGGCTACGGTGGGCCGGCGGCGGCGCCCGCACCCGGCGACCCCTACGGCGGCTATGGCCGCGCCCCCGGCGGATACGGCCGGCAACCGCAAGCCGGCGCGGGCTCGATCTATTAAGCCTGTCTGTTGGCCGTCGCCAGCCAGATCGCCGGGGCGGCTCAATTTGGGCTTGCGCTCGGCGCGATCCGCGCTATGTGCATGATCTCTCAAAACTCCGAAAGGCGAACGTCCATGCGTGCGGAAGCGCAAAACCTGGTCGATGAAATCCAGCAGTCTCTCAGCCTGCTCCGGAGGCATCTTTGACTGGGATAAAGCCCTCGCCCGCCTCGACGAACTGAACGCTCTTTCGGAATCGCCCGATCTGTGGAGCAACGCCGCGCGCGCGCAAAAGCTCATGCGCGAGCGTCAGCACCTGGAAACCTCCATCAACGCTTATAAAGAGCTGGCCGGCGCGCTCGCCGACCAGATCGGCCTGATCGAGCTTGGCGAGGAGGAGGGCGACGACGCCGTCATCGCGGAGGCTGAGCGCGAGTTGGCCCGCATCGCCCGCGAGGTGAAGCAGAAAGAGGTCGAAGCCCTTCTTTCAGGCGAGGCGGACGCCAACGACACGTTCTTGGAAATTCACGCCGGCGCGGGCGGCACGGAGAGCCAGGACTGGGCGTCGATGCTCGCGCGCATGTATATGCGCTGGGGCGAGCAGCGCGGCCTCAAGGTCGAGCTGATCGAGCAGAACGCGGGCGAAGAGGCGGGCTTGAAATCCGCCACGCTCCAGTTCAAAGGCGGCAACGCCTATGGCTGGCTCAAGACCGAGTCCGGCGTGCACCGGCTCGTGCGCATTTCGCCCTACGATTCCAACGCGCGACGGCACACCAGCTTCGCCAGCGTATGGGTTTACCCGGTCATCGACGACGCCATCGACATCCAGATCAACGAGAGCGACTGCCGCATCGACACCTACCGCTCGTCGGGCGCCGGCGGCCAGCACGTCAACACCACCGACTCGGCCGTGCGCATCACGCACAACCCGACCGGCATCGTGGTGCAGTGCCAGAACGAGCGCTCGCAGCACAAGAACCGGGCGACCGCCTGGGCCATGCTGCGCGCGCGGCTTTATGAGATGGAGCTGAAAAAACGCGAGGAGAAAGCCGACGCGGTGAACGCCACCAAGACCGACATCGGCTGGGGGCACCAGATCCGCTCTTACGTGCTCCAGCCCTACCAGATGGTGAAGGACCTGCGCACCGGCGTCGTCTCCACCAACCCTCCCGCCGTGCTCGACGGCGATCTGGACGCGTTCATCCAGGCGGCGCTCGCCCAGCGCGTCAAGGGCGGCGCGGCGGAGGCCGTCGCCGATTTGGATTAGCGCGGCGACCGTGTTAGCCTTAGACCATGAAGACGGAACCGCTTAAGAGTCCGGCCATGACGGTGGAGGAGTATCTGGACTGGGCGGTCCGGCAACCACGACGTTATGAGCTTCTCAACGGGGAGCCCATCGCGATGGCGCCCGAGCGCGCCCGCCACAGTTATCTGAAAGGCATGGCGCATCGTGCGCTTACCGACGCCATCAAACACGCTAAGCTGCCTTGCATCGCCCTCCCCGACGGTATTACGGTGCGCATCAACGACCACACCGCCTACGAGCCTGACGCCGCCGTGCTGTGCGGCAAGGCGGTGAAATGGGATAAGATGACGCTCGATGCGCCGATGATCGTCGTTGAGGTCAACTCGCCGTCGTCGGAAGGGCTGGATGCGGGCAGCAAGCTGACCGATTATTTCAGCGTCGACACGATACACCACTACCTCATCGTTTCGCCCAAGCGGCGCGTCGTAGTCCATTACGCGCGGGCAGGCGACATCATCGAAACGCGCATCGTCCGCGAGGGCGAGTTGCGGCTCGACCCGCCGGGCCTGACGCTCGCCTTCGACGAGCTGCTGCCTGAGCTGCCGGGCGACGAAGATTGAGCGTTAGCTAGCGCCCTTCGGCGATCGTTGCGACTTCGGCTCGAAAGCCGGCGAACATATCCGCCATGAGCTTGGTCGTCTCCGGCCCCGCTTTCTCCGGCGTTCCCGCATCGAGCGGCGGCGTCGGATCGTATTCGGCCAGCAGTTGTATCGCCTTGGCGTAATCCCGCCCGCGCCTTTGTTCGACGATCGCCAGGCCGAAATCGACGCCAGCTGTTACACCCGCGCCGGTGATGCGGTTGCGGTCGATGACATAGCGCCCACCCGCCGCTTCCGCGCCGAACAGCGGCAGCAGATCGCGCGTGATCCAGTGCGACGTGGCTCTGTACCCTTGCAGCAACCCCGCGGCGCCGAGTATGAGCGAGCCAGTGCAGACGCTTGTCACGTATTTTGCTCGTTTGCCGCGATCCTTCACGAACGCCATGATAGCCTCGTCGCGCATAGCGCTCAGCGTGCCCGAGGAACCGCCTGGTACGAACAGGATGTCGAGGTCGCGTGGGCATTCCTCCAGCGTGGCGCTCGGCGCGATGGCGAGCTTAGTGTCGCTCATCACCGGCTCGCGCGTCTTGGCGACAAGGTGGACCGTCGCGCCCATGAGATTTCCAAACATATATTGCGGTCCAACAAGGTCCAGAGCGGTGAAGCCGGGATACATCAGCATCGCGATCTGCTCCGACCCGACCCATTCCTTGGGCGTCATGGACATGTCGTGCGGCGGCGCCTCCGCCGCATGCGCGCGCCCGAACAGGGCCGAGGCGATCATCCCCGCGCTGAAGCTCCGCCGTGAGATGGTCATGTTTCGCCCCCTCAGTATTTGAATGACACGGAGCCGTAGACGGCGAGGCCATCGGCGGGCGCTACGCGGCCGTTGAAGTAGTCATACTGCACGAAGTACTCCTCATCAGTCAGGTTCTTAAAGGCGAGGGAGGCGGCGTAGCGCTCCGTTTCATAGGCGATTTTGGCGTCCACGGTGAAATAGCCGTCAAGCTCGTACAAATTCGCCGCGTCAACGAACTGTTCGGAGGCAAGATAAATCCCCGCGCCGACGCTCCAGCCTTTCAGCGTTTCGCCGGTGAACGTGTAGTTCGCCCAGAGGCGCCCCGCGTGCTCCGGCGCCCCGACCAGGCTGTTGCCCGCCTGCGCCGCGCCCGCGTCCTTCACATACTCCGCTTCCGTGTAGGCATAACTCGCCAGAAACCGCCAGTTCGGCGACGGTTGCCAGATCAAGTCGGCCTCGAAGCCGCGGCTTTGCTCTTCGCCCTCCGCCACGGAGAACAACCCGCCCGGCGCTGCGATCGGCGTGTTGATGCGGTCGATCTCGAACACGGCCAACGTGCCCGACAGGCCGTGTGCGAGGTTGAACTTCACGCCCACCTCGCGCTGCTGCGACTCCTCGGCTTTGGGCGTCCCCTGGAAGTTTACGAACGGGTTGCCCTTCAGCCCTTCCGAATAGCTTGCGAACACGGAGAACCCCGGCATGATCTCCAAAAGCGCGCCCGCTCGCGGCAAAAGCCTGCTTTCATCCGTCGTGTCGTCCGTGCCCGCCGTTGCGTCGAAAGACTCGATGGTCACATTCGCCGCGCGCACGCCGCCAAGCAGATGCAGTCGGTTCCACAGCTCCGTTTGCACTTGCGCATAAACGCCGCGCGTTTCGTAAACGTTCGCCGCGTCTTGAAAACGCTGCGCGGCCGTTGGGTCGTCGTATGGGAAAAAAATCGGGTTTGTCAGGTCTACGGAGCCAGGCAAAAACGCACCCGCCAGGAATGCGTCGTCGGTCAAACGGGAATAGTCGAAGCCGAACAGCGCTTTGGTTTTCGCGCCGCCGACGTCGAACTCTGCGAGCAAGCTTGGATTGATCGTGAACTCCTCCACCTGTTGAAACAGCTCCACATTTGCGAGCGCCCAGGTGGAGGGAGGGATGAAGGGTGCATTCGCCTGGAAGCTGTCGGCGCCGACGATGGTCTGCACGTTCTCCTCAAACTCCGTACGGCTGTAGCGCGCCTTTACGCTCGCCGACCACATAGCGTCGAAACGGTGATCGAGGGTGGCGGTGACGCCGTGATAGCGCGAGTATGAGTCCTCGATGTCCGCCGGCCCGATGAACAGATCGCGGTCGATGTCGAATCCGCCCGTCACCGTGCCCGTGGCGGGCAGGCCCTGATACTCGGGCTGCTCCCAACTGGACAGCTTGCCTTGGATGGTCAGCGTCGTGTCGGTTTTGTTGGTGAAGACGATCGTCGGATTGAGATTGTAGGTTTCCGTCTCGATCACGTCGATGAAAGACTCGGCGTATTTGTATTCGCCGGTGATGCGGAACAGCACGGTTCCGTCGCTGCTTAGCGGCTGGTTGATGTCGAAGTAAGGCTTGAAATAGTTGTGGCTGCCGAAGGTGACGCCGAACTCGCCGCCTGCGGTCTCGGTGGGCAGCTTCGACACCACGTTCACTGCGCCTCCGACCGGCGCGCCCGCGCCGCCGCCGTAGAGCAGCGCGCTCGGGCCTTTCAGCACCTCGATGCGCTCCACGTTGACGAGGCTGTCGCGGTCGCCAGGGTTGTAATAAACCGCAAGTCCGTCCAACCATTGCTCCGCTGCAAAGCCTCGAACGAGAGTAGAGTCATAGGCGGGCGTCTGAAGGGGATAGGCGGCCTGCACGCCGCTCACATTGCGCAGCGCTTCTTCCACGCTCAAGGATTTCTGATCCTCGATCACCGCGCGGGGGATCACCTGGATCGACTGCGGGATTCGCTCAATTGGCGTATTTGTTTTGGTTGCGGATGTCGCTGTCGCGGCTTTATAGCCGTCAACGGAATTCCGGGGGCCGTTCGACGCGCCAGGCGCTAACTCCCCTTCAATGATGATGCCTTCAAGCGCAACCTGCGCATATGCGGGTGGTGCGCCGCTGAACATAGCCAGCGCGATGAAAGTCTTAAGCGGCCTCACGAGTGTTCTCCGGTAAGAAACGTTTCCAATGCCGATGGCGCTCAAGCGCCTTGTGCTTAGGCGGCGATGGGTGGGCCTCGAGCCGTACGGCGTGAGGTTCGTTTCGACGGCGGAGGCGTTGGAGGACGCCCCGCGATGTTATTCGAACGATCTGCACGCGCAAAAGACGCCGGCGCACAAGCGGTTAAATCCGCGAGACTAGCGGCGCAGAGGCCGCAATCTGCTTTTTCGGCGTCAAGCTGCGGCGTTCCGCCGGTCTTTACGACCTTTAGGCCGTGAGGCGTGCAGATGACGATTTCGCCAAGAGCCGGCAGATGAGAGGTTTTCGCCGCCTCGAAGGAGGCTGCATGAAACGCCGCGAACGTGAGATGAAGAACACTAGCGAGCAATGCCGCGATTAAAACGCTGCGCCTGCACCCCAATTGCATTCTACAGCTTGTTGAACGCATGACGCCACCTTGCAAGCAAAATTATGCAAGGGCGCCGCACAAACGAGCAATGGCAAAAGCGCCGCAACATTCCGAACTCAGGCGAGCGTGTGCTTCATGACACGTTTTAATCCCTGATGCTCAAAATGCGGCGGTAGAAAGCGAGTTCGGCCTCAAGCGCCGCGATCATCGCCTCCGCGCGCCGGAAGCCGTGGCCCTCGCCCTCGAACAGGATCAGCTCGCACGGCACGCCGCGCGCCTTCAGGCTCGCCGCGATGAGCTCGGACTGCTGCGGCGGCACCACCTTGTCGTCGGCGCCCTGCAGCAACAGCACCGGCGTTTTGATCTCGTCCGCGTGAGTAATCGGCGAGCGCTCGCGCATCAGCGCCGTCGCGCCTTGCGCCTCGTCCGGATCGGCGCCGATAAGGCCGTAAATGTAGCCGCTCTCGAATTTGTGCGTGGTGCGCTGCAGGGCCTCCAGATCGGAAATGCCGTAGGCCGAGACGCCGCCTGCGAACACGTCCGTGCGCGCCAGCGCCGCGAGCACCGTCAGCCCGCCCGCGCTTGAGCCATAAACGAACACCTTGCCGCGCGCCGCCTGTCCCGTCGCGATCAGGTGCCGGGCGGCGGCCTCGGCGTCGGCGGCGTCACGCTCCCCCCAATGGCCGTTCAGCCGCTCGCGATAGTCGCGCCCGTAGCCGGTCGAGCCGGAATAGTCGAGGTCGAACACCGCGAAACCGCGATTGGTGAAAAACTGCGTGCGCGCCTTGAAACCGCGCGGCGAGTGCCCGGTCGGCCCGCCGTGGCAGGTGATGATGACGGGCGGCGCGGCGCGGCGCATCCCTTCGAAACGGGCGTTGCAGGGAGGGTAATAGACGCCGTACACGGCCTCGCGCTCAAGGTCGGTGAGGCGCACCGACTCACCGACGGAGATGTCGCCCGCGCCGATCGCCGCGCCGCCGCCTGCGCGCAAAATCTCGTGCGGCCCGCCGTCGAGCGGCTGGCGAACAAGGGCGGCGGGCGCGTCGTCCGTCGCGCCGATGCACACGACCGCGTCGCCGTCGGCTGCGATGTGCTCAATGCTGCGCAGGCGTGTGTCGAGCGCATTGTATTCGCCGTCGAGCAGATTAAGCACGCCTAGCCTTGCGCCGCCGTTCTCAACCCCCGCCACCGCCGCGCGCGCGCCATCGAGCAGCGCATAAGAGCGCTGGTTGAACGACCAGAGCGGCCGCATGAGGTCGGCGCCGCCGTGGTACGGGCCGGTTGTCCCGTCCTTCGAGCGAAAAAGTTCGCCGCTCTCGCCCTTATCCGCCACAAAAAACAGCCAGTTGTCCGGCGCCCATTCCGGCTGGAACGCGGCGTAACCGCCGCCGCCTGCGATGCGCCGGGGGAACTCCAGCGCGCCGCCCTCATCCACCGTGGACATGTAAACCTCGGCCGCATCCCACGGCATGGCGGGCAAGCTCCATTGCAGCCAGGCGAGATGCGAGCCGTCCTCGCTGACACACGGGGCGGCGTAGAAATCCGCGCCGTCTAGGAACACGGAATGCGCCTGCGCGCCGGATTTGCAGAGGTCGATCTCTGCTAGCACATTGCGCGGGTGCGCGAGGCAGGCGTTGTGTATCTCGCCGACGCAGATGAGCCGGTCGCGCCGCGCGTCGTGCGCGAAATCGGCGAAGCGCCAGCCCGGCGCGTCGGTGATCTGACAGACGCCGCCGCTTTCCTCACGCAGCCACACCTGCTGATCCGCGTCGTTGACGAAAAACACGCCGAGCGCCGTCGCGTAAAATTCGCCGCCGCCGTATTCGTGGACGCGGGTGCGGGCGGAGAAGGGCGCGGGCAGAAGCTCCTCTGGTTCGCCGCCGCGTTTGAGCCGCATCAGCGCGACGCGGCCGCCCTCCGCCGGGCGCCCTTCCGCCCAGTAGACCGCGCCGCCGAACGTCTCGACCCGGCCGAACCGTAAACTGGCGGCGGCCGCAGCTCCAGCGTCGAGCGCCGATGTCCAGGCGCCAAATGGGGCTTGAATTTTCTGCATCTCGGAAGTCGGCCCCCGTTTCATGACGCCGCAGCCGCACCCGGCGCACAACCCTTGTCAGTCAGATAGAAATCTGGCAGCTTTAAGAAAGTTAGGTCAGCCTCACTGTCCTTTGCGGGCTTTAGCCGGTTGCGATCGCCGATGGCGGCGCGGCCAGCGAAAGCTCGACCATGCGGCTGACTGCATACAACACCGGCGCCAGCCAGGCGCAAGCCAAGGCGATCCATCCACGCGAAATGCTCGAATAAGCGAAGGTTGGGCGGCCGGGGGGCATAACAAACATCGAGCTGGGGACGGCAAAAGCCAATGACACACGAAACCTTCGAGAGCGGCAGCGGCGCCGCGGCGCCCGGCGGACTTCCGCCCGCGCAAGGGCTGTATCATCCCGACCATGAGCACGACGCTTGCGGTCTCGGTTTCGTCGCCAACCTCAAGAACAAGAAAAGCCACGCGATCATTGAGAAGGGCCTGAAAATCCTCTCCAACCTGGAGCATCGCGGGGCGGTGGGCGCCGATCCGCTTGCCGGCGACGGCGCGGGCATCCTCATTCAGACGCCGCACGAGTTTTTCGCGAAAGTCGCGGGGTTCGCGCTGCCGCAGCCGGGGCATTACTGCGCAGCGCCTGTGTTTCTGCCCAAGGACGCCGCCCTGCGCGAGTCGTTCAAGGCGATGCTGAACGAGATCGTCGCCGCGGAAGGCCAGACCGTGCTCGGATGGCGCGACGTGCCGGTGGATAGCTCCGTGCTCGGATGGTCGGTGAAGGAGACCGAGCCGCACATCTGCCACCTGTTCATCGGGCGCGGGCTAGCTTGCGCGAGCGACGACGCATTTGAACTCAAGCTGTTCGTCATCCGCCGCGTGGCGGAGTTGCGCGTGCGGGCGGGCAAGCCGGAGGGCTGGCAATATTTCTACATCCCGTCCATGTCGTCGCGCACGGTCATCTACAAGGGCCTGCTGCTCGCGGACACGCTCGGGGAATATTACCTCGACCTGAAGGACAAGAGCATGGTGACGGCGCTCGCCATGGTGCACCAGCGCTTTTCCACGAACACCTTCCCCGCCTGGCGGCTGGCGCACCCGTTCCGGATGATCTGCCACAACGGCGAGATCAACACCCTGCGCGGCAATGTGAACTGGATGGCGGCGCGGCAGGCGACGATGAAATCCGAGGTGATCGGCGCCGACCTCGACCGGCTGTGGCCGCTGATCCCTGGCGGGCAGTCGGACAGCGCCTCGTTCGACAACGCGCTCGAACTGCTTGTGCGCGGCGGCTACAGCCTTGCCCACGCGATGATGATCCTGATCCCCGAGGCGTGGGCGGGCAACCCGCTGATGGACGAGAAGCGCCGCGCCTTTTACGAATATCACGCCGCGCTGATGGAGCCGTGGGACGGTCCGGCGGGCGTCGCCTTCACGGATGGCCGTCAGATCGGCGCGACGCTCGACCGCAACGGCCTGCGCCCGGCGCGCTACATCGTCACCAGCGACGACGAGGTGATCCTGTCGTCCGAGGTCGGCGTGCTGCCCGTGCCGGAAAGCAAGATCACGCACAAATGGCGGCTGCAGCCCGGCAAGATGCTGCTCATCGACCTGGAGCAGGGCCGCATCATCTCGGACGACGAGATCAAGGCGGAACTGGCGAACGCGCATCCCTATCAGGACTGGCTGAATCGGGGCCAGATTTCCGTCGCCGATCTCCCGGCCGCGAAGGAGCACGCGCCGAAAACGAATATCGCGCTGCTCGACCGGCAGCAGGCGTTCGGCTACACGCAGGAAAGCTGGAAGCACCTCATCGCGCCGATGGTGCTGACCGGGCAGGAAGCCGTCGGCTCCATGGGCACGGACACGCCGGTCTCGGCGCTGTCCTCGAAGCTGAAACTGCTGCACACCTATTTCAAGCAGAACTTCGCGCAGGTGACGAACCCGCCCATCGACCCGATCCGCGAGGAGCTGGTCATGAGCCTCGTGTCATTCATCGGCCCGCGTCCGAACCTGCTCGACCTTGAAGGCACGTCGAAAATCAAGCGGCTGGAGGTGCATCAGCCGATACTGACGAACGAGAAGCTGGAACGGCTGCGCCAGATCGGCGACGTGGCGGACAATCCGTTCACGACGATCACCCTCGACATCACCTGGAGCGCCGACGAGGGCGCGGCGGGCATGGAGCCAGCGGTCGACGCCATTTGCGCCGCCGCCGAGAAAGCCGTTCGCGACGGGTTCAGCATCATCATCCTCTCGGATCGGGCGGCGGGGCCAAACCGCATCCCCATCCCGTCGCTGCTCGCGACATCCGCCGTGCACCATCACCTCATCCGCAAGGGTTTGCGCACCTCCGCCGGGCTTGTCGTGGAGACGGGCGAGGCGCACGAGGTGCACCAGTTCTGCACGCTCGCGGGCTACGGCGCCGAGGCGATCAACCCGTATCTCGCGTTCGAGACCATCGAGGCGATGCTGGCCGACCTCGACGAGCCGATGGAACTGGATGAGGCGATCAAGCGCTACATCAAGGCGGTGGACAAGGGGATCCTGAAGGTCATGTCCAAGATGGGCATTTCGACCTATCAATCGTATTGCGGCGCGCAGATTTTCGATGGCGTGGGCCTGAAGACCGAGTTCCTCGATAAATATTTCGCGGGCACGAAGTCGCAGATCGAGGGCGTCGGGGCTTATGAAATCGCGGTGGAGACGGCGGAGCGGCACCGCCTGGCCTTCTCCGACGCGCCGGTGCTGCGCAACGCCCTCGAAGTCGGCGGCGAATACGCCTTCCGGATGCGCGGCGAAGCGCACGCCTGGCGGCCCGATGTGATCGCCGATCTGCAGCACGCCGCGCGCGGCAACCTGCCCGAAAAATACCGCAGCTTCTCGAGCCAAGTGAACGACCAGAACGAGCAGTTGATGACGTTGCGCGGGCTGTTCCGCATCCGCCCGGCGGACGAGCTAGGCCGCGCGCCTGTGCCGCTCGACGAGGTGGAGCCGGCGGCGGAGATCGTCAAGCGTTTCGCGACCGGGGCCATGTCCTACGGCTCGATCAGCCGCGAAGCGCATGTGACGCTCGCCATCGCCATGAACCGCATCGGCGGCAAGTCGAACACGGGCGAGGGCGGCGAGGAGTCCGATCGCTACGCGCCGATGGCGAATGGCGACAGCATGCGCTCGGCCATCAAGCAGGTGGCGTCCGGACGTTTCGGCGTGACGGCGGAGTACCTCGCCAACTCCGACATGATGCAAATCAAGATCGTGCAGGGCGCAAAACCCGGCGAAGGCGGGCAGTTGCCGGGCCACAAGGTGGACGCAACCATCGCCAAGGTGCGGCATTCGACGCCGGGCGTGGGCCTCATTTCGCCGCCGCCGCACCATGACATCTACTCCATCGAGGATCTGGCGCAGCTGATCTTCGACCTGAAAAACGTCAACCCGGACGCGGCGGTGAGCGTGAAACTCGGCGCGGAGGTCGGCGTCGGCACGGTCGCGGCGGGCGTCGCCAAAGCGCGGGCCGATCACGTCACCATCGCCGGGTTCGAGGGCGGGACGGGCGCGTCGCCGCTCACCTCGATCAAGCACGCAGGCTCTCCCTGGGAGATCGGCCTCGCCGAGACGCAGCAGACGCTGGTGCTGAACCGCCTGCGCGGCCGCATCGCGGTGCAGGTAGACGGCGGCTTGCGCACGGGCCGGGACGTGGTGATCGGCGCGCTCCTGGGCGCGGACGAGTTCGGCTTCGCAACCGCTCCGCTCATCGCCATCGGCTGCATCATGATGCGCAAATGCCACCTGAACACCTGTCCGGTCGGCGTCGCCACGCAAGACCCGGTCCTGCGCGCGCGCTTCAAGGGCGCGCCGGAGCATGTGATCAACTATTTCTTCTTCGTCGCCGAAGAGGTGCGCGAGTTGATGGCGGCGATGGGCGTGCGCACCTTCAACGAACTGATCGGGCGCTCCGACTGGCTCGACAAGGATCGCGCCATCGAGCACTTCAAGGCGCAAGGGCTGGACTTCACCAAGCTGTTCTACAAGCCGAACATGCCATCGGACGTGGCCATCCACCATGTGGAGGCGCAGAAGCACCCCATCGACAGCGTGCTCGACCGCAAGCTGATCGAACTAGCGAAACCGGCCATCGAGACGGGCAAGCCTGTGAAGCTGGAGCTGTCCATCCGCAACAGCGACCGCACGACGGGGGCGATGCTCTCTGGCGCCATCGCCAAGCGGCACGGTCACAAGGGCCTGCCTGACGACACCGTGTGGATCACGCTCAACGGCTCGGCGGGGCAGAGCTTCGGCGCATGGCTAGCGGCGGGCGTGACGCTCGACCTCGTCGGCGAAGCCAACGACTACGTTGGCAAGGGTCTCTCTGGCGGGCGCATCATCGTGCGGCCCGCGCCGGACTCAGGCGTGACGCCGGAGAGGAGCATCATCGCGGGCAACACGGTGCTTTACGGCGCCATCTCGGGCGAGTGCTACTTCCGCGGCGTGGCGGGCGAGCGATTCGCCGTGCGCAACTCCGGCGCCATCGCGGTCGTGGAGGGCACGGGCGACCACGGCTGCGAGTATATGACCGGCGGCGTCGTCGTCGTGCTCGGCGAAACCGGGCGCAACTTCGCGGCGGGCATGTCGGGCGGCATCGCCTATGTGCTTGACGAGGCGGGCGATTTCGAGCGGCGCTGCAACATGGCGATGGTTGACCTAGAGCCTGTCCCGGCGGAAGAGGCGAGCCTTGCGCGCCTCGGCCAGGGCAACGATCTGCACAGCCACGGGCTGGTGGATGTGATGTCCGACATGACCCAGCAGGACGCGGAGCGGCTCCGGCTCCTAATCGAAAATCACCGCCGCTACACCGGCTCGGAACGGGCGCGCGTCATCCTCGAGAACTTCGCGGCCTATTTGCCGAAATTCGTGAAGGTGATGCCGGTCGAGTACCGCCGGGCGCTGGCGGACATGGCGAAGCACGCGGCCGCCGACAAGACCGGCTTCGATGTGCTCGAAATCGGCCTGCGCACGGGCAAGTGAGGACAGCATGGGAAAAATCACGGGATTTCTGGAAATCGAGCGGGCCGACCGCCCTTACGCGCCGGTGGACGAACGGTTGAAGCATTTCCGCGAGTTCGTCATCCCGCCGTCGGACGTGGAGTTGGGCAAACAAGGCGCGCGCTGCATGGACTGCGGCATCCCTTACTGTCATAAGGGTTGCCCGATCCACAACCAGATCCCCGACTGGAACGACCTCGTCTATCACGGCGACTGGCGGGAGGCGGCGCGCAACCTCCACTCCACCAACAACTTCCCCGAGTTCACCGGCCGCATCTGCCCGGCCCCGTGCGAGGCCTCCTGCACGCTGAACCTCGAGGACGCGCCCGTCACCATCAAGAGCATCGAGTGCGGCATCGCCGACAAGGCGTGGGAGAACGGCTGGATCGCGCCTGAGCCTCCCGAGGTGAGAACCGGCAAGCGCGTCGCCATCGTCGGCTCTGGCCCGGCGGGCCTCGCGGCGGCGCAGCAGCTCGCCCGCGCGGGCCACGAGGTGCACGTGTTCGAGCGCCAAGCGCATCCCGGCGGCCTTCTGCGCTACGGCATCCCCGACTTCAAGATGGAGAAGCATCTCATCGAGCGCCGCGTGGCGCAGATGGAGGCCGAGGGCGTCACGTTCCATTGCGGCGTGAATGTGGGCGTCGACAAGCCCATCGCCGATTTGGAGGCCGAATTCGACGCGGTGCTGCTCGCGGGCGGCGCCGAGAAGCCGCGCGAGCTGCCCGTGCCGGGACGCGACCTCAAGGGCGTACACCAGGCCATGCATTTCCTGCCGCAGCAGAACATGCGCGTGTCCGGCGAATGGCGGGAGGAGCATGAGCCGATCCTCGCGACCGGCAAGCATGTTGTGGTGATCGGCGGCGGCGACACCGGCTCGGACTGCATCGGCACATCGTTCCGGCAGGGCGCGCTCTCCGTCACGCAGATCGAGATCATGCCGAAGCCGCCGGAGAAAGAGGCGAAAGAGCTGGTGTGGCCGCACTGGCCCGTGAAGATGCGCACCTCGTCTAGCCAGGCCGAGGGCGCAGCGCGGGATTGGAGCGTCATGACGACCGCGTTCGAGGGCGAGGACGGGCATGTGAAGCGCCTGCGCGCCGTGCGGGTGGACGCGAAGATGCAGCCCATTGCAGGCACGGAGTTCACGCTGCCCGCCGATCTCGTGTTGCTCGCCATGGGCTTCGTCAGCCCCGTGCATGAGGGCGCTCTGTCGGAGCTTGGCGTGGATCTGGATGGGCGCGGCAATGTGAAAGCGGATGACTTCGCCTACGCCACATCGCGGCCGAAGGTCTTTGCGGCGGGCGATATGCGGCGCGGACAGAGCCTCGTGGTGTGGGCGATCCGCGAGGGGCGACAGGCGGCGCACGCCATTGACAAGGCGCTTATGGGCGCGACCGTCCTGCCGCGCTAGGAGCTGGCGGCAGGCGCTTTCTCTGGATCAAAACGAATGGCGACCCTTGTAGCGGGCGCCGTTCCGATAGCCGGGCTGTCTAGCGTTTCGGCCGCGCCGCCACCGGCGTTGGACGCGACGCTGCGCTCACCGCAGCCGCAGCGGCGGCGTTTGCATAAGCGCCGTAACCACCCATCAACTCATTGAACAGCGACCGCGCCGAGCGTTTCGCGCCCTCCGCCGTCAACTGCACGTGGTCGCCTGAGGCGAGCGCCGGCTGTGCGTGCGCCCAGGCGTGGATGCCGCACGGCCCGCCCATGATTTTCGACCAATCCCAAAAATATGAACCGGTGTGAGCCGCGATGCGTTTCAGCGCGGCGCGCACTTCGCCGAGTTTGGGCGGAGCGTGCCAGCGCGCGATGCGCATGTCGCTTTTCTCCATCCATTTGTGGTAGCGCGCGGTTTCAAGCGCCGTAAGGCTGCGACAGGCGTTCATGCCGCCGCCTTGCGCCGCAGCGAAATCCGGCATGCGGGCGGCGTCGGGCGGACCGATGATGAGCACCGCTGCGTCGGGTGCGGCGCTTTTCAGCCGCGTGATGATCTGCACGACGCGCTTTTCATACGCCGCGATGTTGAGGCGGTCGTCGAAGCCTTCGACCGTCCCGTAGCCGAGAACGATCAGGTTCGGCTCAAGCGACTTCAGGTCGGCGGCGAGCAGCGAGGGCGACCAGCGGTCGGCCGTCAGCGCGGAGGCTCTCTGAAGGCCGAGATTGACGTAATTCACTCCGGCGCGCTGGCTGCCGATCATCCACGAATGCACCTTGATATCGCCGTCGCCTTTGGCCCGGATGGTCAGCTCGCGTCCCTGGCGGTTGAGGCGGATTTTCTTCCAGTCGGCGCTGGGAGCGGCGGTCGGCACGGTTTTAGTCTCGCCATCGACGGCGATGATTGCGGCGCCCTGCTTCGGCCCGGTCTCAAGCGTCACTTCGACCCAGTCGAACGGGCCGTCCACGGAGGTGAGCCGCAGCCACGCGTCCGGCCCGGAGCCCACAAGCTTCACGCCCGTCGCGCCGAACATGCCAGGCGCGCCCTCGGCGCTGCTCAAGGCCCGCCATTGCCCGCCGCGGTCGAACTTCACGCCGCGCGAGGGATACACGCCCGGCGGCAGCATGCCCCGGCCCGCGCGCCCGAACCGGCTCTGGAATTGTTCGCGTAGGTCGCCGGAGAAACGGTCGGAGGCGATGTGGTCGTCGCCGAGATGCACGATGGTGACGGGTTTTTCGGTTTTGCGGGCTTCGAGGGCCGCGAGGGAGGCGTAGAAGGGCGCGAGGGCCGTTTCGATCACCGGCGGCTCGGCTTCCGCGAGGCCCGGCCCGGCGTCGAGCACCGAGGGGCCGCGATCGATGGACACGAGATGCTCGCCCGCCCGGCGCACCGATCGCACCGTCGAGGCGATGTTCTCGCCCAGTTCGTCGACGGCGCGCATGCTGATCAGCGCGTCCTTCTTTTCGGCGCGATTAACCCGGGTTTCTTCATCCGAGGTGAATTTGCCGAGCGCCGCTTTCAGCCCGCCGTCTTCGGAGTCCGCGCCGGGCAGACATCCGCCCGCCGTGATGCACGCGAAGACACACACAACCGCCCTGACGCCGCGCAGATGCGACAACCGACGGCGTCCTGAAGAAGCGCCCATGCCCATGGTTTTTATCGCCCTGTGAACCAAACACTTTGCCCAAAATCACTTCTTTTCGGCGTCAGGCGAGGCCTTCGGCCATGCGTAATCGTCGGCGCGCCCGGCCTTGGGCGGCAGATACTCTCCTTTGACGAGAACTTTTGTGTAGATGCGGTCGGCGACGGGCACCCGCGCCAGGCTCGCTTTCTGGCTCAGATCGTTCGCCGGCGAAATGGAAGCGAGCGCGGTGACGCCGCTGATGATCTCGCCCGCGATCAGCTCCCCGCCGAGGCCGGCCGAGGGCGACAGCGGCGCAGGAGCCGGATCGTAAGCGGGGCGGGGAGCCGAGGCGGCGGCGCCGGAGCCGGGCATCGCGTCGCGGATTTCGGTGGCGAGCGACCCCGGCTCGCCGGACTCGTTCACTGCCAGATCGGTCTCGCGGGGCGCCACGCGCCGCTGCTCGGTTTCGTCCCCGGCAAGCGGTATGTTGCGCTCGGCCCGCGCAGCTGCCAGATCGCGCCGCAGCACCACCTCGATGTAATGGGCGAGCTTGCGGTTGCCGACCGCGGTGAAATAGATCCCGTCGTTCTCGCGCAGGCGTTTGTTCTGCCCGGTGAGATCCGGCCCGAAGGCGCTGTAGCCGCCGAACTGATCGGCGAAACCGCTCCACGTGTCCACGAAGCGGACCCCGTTCAGATAGGTTTTCTCGCGCAGGACATCGTTCAGCGCTTCCATGGCCTCGTTGTTGGCGGAGCCGCCCATGACAGGCAAGCCGACCCAGTAAAGCGCCACGTTCGAGGATTTGAACTTCTTGATGATTTTCTCGACGATGCGGCCGTAAGCCTCTTTCCACTCCGGCGTTCCTGGCCTGAAGGAGCCCTCGTTGGTGCGGATGGGGCGGGCGTCGTTCACGCCCGACATGACGACGGCGATCTGCGCAGGCTGGGCGGCGAGGATCCTGTCGATTTCCGCGCTCCAGTCAAAACCGGAGCGGGCGATGCTGAACGAGTAGCTCGTGCTTTCGGCGACGCGAACGGCGCCGTCGGCCTTGAACGCCTCGGTGAGACCGGACGCCAGGCCTTGCGCCAACCCATCGCCGACGACGACGGCCTGATAGCGCTCGTTGGGCGGGAACGGCGTCACATAGCTGCGGCCGCCCGGTATGGCGGAGGTTTGCGCGACCGCCCAGCCGAGGCCGAGAAGAGCTGTGAAGCCGGCGGCCAGAACGGCGCGGCTTAGGCGTGACATCATATCGTGCAGGCGGCCGAAGCGCATTGTCGCCCTAAAGCTGAAATCAATCCAACGCCACCGAAAAGAGCATGCGCGAACATTGCGGCGGTATTCAGAATGCGAAATGAGCCTCGCACGGCGGGGATTATTAACCCGGCGGATGAAAGTCGTCCAGCGGTGTTCGCCCTCAGAGCGCAATTCGGTTAAGCGCGTTGACGCGGATGCTACGGCGCACGGCCCGTCACCGCTTCATAAATAGCTTGGGTCGGGTAACAATCCGGCTGCTCGCCCCGGCTTTTTTGATAGAGCCCAATGCCGATCCGCGTGCCCCGGCCGAACAGCCCGTCCGGCGGCACGGTCGAGAAGCCGCGCTTTTGCAAGCCAATCTGAAGGCGGCACAAATTTTCGACCGAGAAGGCGAAATCGTCGTCCGGGCCTTTTTTCGGCCACGCGCGGCGAAACCCGCAGTCGGCCTTGGCGCACCCGATGCGCTGAGCAAGCTCGCCGATGAAGGCTGCGTAGACGTCGGACGTGTTGTAACGCCGCAAGACCTCAAAATTGTCGGTGGCGAGGAAAACCGGGCCGCGCGCGCCCGCGGGCGCCACGATATAGGCCGGGCTGTCTCCCTTGCGCCCCGCCTCGCCGCCTGTCACGCCGAGCGAGCGCCACTCGGCGAGCGTGCGCCGTCGCGCCGGGCCTTCAAGCGTGCAATCCGCGCCGCCTTTCTCGGGCAGCCGGGCCTCCGCGCCCCAGGTGCGTTGCTCGCGGCTCCAGCCCTCGGCTTTCAGCACGTTGGCGGTTGTCGCCAGCGCATCCATGGCCGAGCGCCACACGTCGACGCGCCCGTCGCCGTCGCCGTCCACGCCGCGCTCCAGATATTCGGTTGGAAGCAACTGAGTGAGGCCCGTCGCGCCGGCGTAGGAGCTTTTCATGTCGGCGAGCGACACATGGCCTTCGCTCACCATGCGCAGCGCCGCGATGGTCTGCGTTCGCGCCCAGGCCTTGCGCGCCGGCGCGCCAGCGAACGCCATCGACGCCAGCGACTGCACCGCGTTGTGCTGCAGCCGGAAGCGGCCGAAATCCGTCTCCCGCCCCCACAGCGCCATCAGGATGCGGTGGTCGACGCCCGAGTCCGCCTCGATCTTCATCAGGCGCCGCCAATCGGACCCGTCGCCCGCGCGCCAGCCGGCGATGAGCTCGCGGGCGTGCGCCGCCAGCCGCGCCATCATGGCCGCGTCGAAGTATTCGCCGGGGCGCAGGAATTCTTTCTGCGTTACCTTGAAACATGTCTCCGGCAACCCCTTCGCGCGCAGGGCCGCGTGGGCGGCGGGAGGTTCCCCGACCCGGCCCGAGCAGTAGACGGCGGGCTGTTTGCAGTTGGGCCCCATGCCCGCGAAAATGGCGTCGTAAATCTGGGGCCGGACGCCCGCCGCCGTCGCCTCCGGCTTCAACGCCGCGATGAACTCGCGCCACCCGACCGCGGCCGCGTCCTGTGCTGGCGCGGTCCCGCCGCCGATAAAAATCATCGCGTACGCCGTCGCCGCGATCCGCAGTCTCGCCATCATGGTTTTGGCTCTCCCGCCGTTTTCACGCATCGCCCGCCGCGCTTGCATTTGCGGGCCGTCGCGGCCAAAGTACTCGCCGAGCCGGGCGTTGGCTCCGCGCGTTCGCCGGCGCGCCAAGGGCGCAATACCTCAAAATCCAGAACAAGGCCAACACGATGCACCACACCATCCGTAAAGCCATCTTTCCCGTCGCGGGTCTCGGCACCCGTTTTCTGCCGGCGACGAAGGCCATGCCGAAGGAAATGCTCACGGTTGTCGACCGTCCCGTCATTCAGCACGTGGTGGACGAGGCCACGGCGGCGGGCATCGAGCATTTCGTGTTTGTGACCGGGCGCAACAAAGGCGTCATCGAGGATCATTTCGACCGTCCGTTCGAGCTGGAGCAGACTCTCATCCGCCGCAAGAAGGAGAAGGAGCTGGCCCTCATCAACGGCATGCTGCCGAGCGCCGGACAGACGAGCTTCACCCGCCAGCAGGAGCCGCTCGGCCTTGGCCACGCCGTGTGGTGCGCGCGCGACCTGGCGAGCGGCGGCCCGTTCGCGCTTCTGCTGCCCGACGTGCTGGTGCAAGCGCCCGGCAAAAGCTGCCTTGCGCAGATGATGGACGCCTATCACGCGCTGACCGCTGAACACGGCGCGGACGCGAAGATCAATCTCATCGCCGTCGAGGAGGTGAAGCCCGAAGAGACGCATCAATACGGCGTCGTTGACGTGGGCGAGGGGCGCGGCAATCTTTGGCCGATCCGCGACATGGTCGAGAAGCCGGCGAAGGGCACGGCGCCGTCGAACCTGATCATCATGGGGCGCTACATCCTACAGCCGGAGATTTTTGATATCCTCAGCAGCCAGGAAAAGGGCGCGGGCGAAGAGATCCAGATCACCGACGCCATGAAAACGCTTCTGCGGACGCAGAAGTTCTTCGCCTTCAAATATGACGGGCGCAGCTACGATTGCGGCTCCAAGCTGGGTTTCCTGCAGGCGAACGTCGCTTTCGCCTTGGAGAGCGCGGACCTCGCCGAGCCGTTCTCGCGCGAGATTTTGCGGGTCGCGGAAGGGCTCGCAAAGCGCTAGGACGGAAGACCGTGCGGGCAAACTGTGGAGGCGGCATGACTTCCCTGCAGATTTCGAGCGCGACAGCGTTCAGCGTGGAGCCGCAAGGGCCGCGCGCCTTCGAGCCGGAACAATCCGCTGCGCGCACGCTGGCGCTCGAGGTGCAAGGGCTCCAGGCGGTGCAACGGTTCATCGCCGCGCCGATGACCGCCGCCGCCTTCTGCCGCGCCGTCGCCGCCGTGCGCGCCGCGCGCGGGCGCGTCATCGTTACTGGCATGGGCAAGAGCGGGCACATCGGCCAGAAAATCGCGGCGACGCTCGCCTCCACCGGCACGCCGGCGTTTTTCGTGCACCCGGCCGAGGCGAGCCACGGCGACCTGGGCATGATCGCGCGCGACGACGTCATCCTGGCGCTGTCCTGGTCGGGCGAAACGGCTGAGCTGGCCAGCGTCATCACCTATTCGCGGCGCTTCGCCGTGACGCTCATCGCCATCACCTCGCGGGCGGCAAGCGCGCTCGGCAAGGCGGCCGACATCGTGCTGGAGCTGCCGCGCATGGAGGAGGCGTGCCCACACGGGCTGGCCCCGACCACCTCCACCATCATGCAGCTGGCGCTCGGCGACGCGCTCGCCATCGCGCTGCTCGAGAGCCGGGGCTTCTCAGCGAGCGACTTCCAGACCTACCACCCCGGCGGCAAGCTCGGGGCCAATCTGCGCCTCGTCCGCGACCTGATGCACGAGGGCGACCGCCTGCCCGTCGTCGACGAGAACGCGCCGATGAGCGCCGCGCTTGTGAGCATGACGGAGAAAAGCTTCGGCTGTCTCGGCGTGCTGGACGAGCGCGGGGCGTTGATCGGCGTTCTGACCGACGGCGACCTGCGCCGCCATATGGGGCCGGGCCTCTTGGAGGCGCGCGTTGGCGACGTGATGACCCGCAATCCGAAGGCCATCGGCCCGGACGTGCTGGCGAGCGCGGCGATGCAGATTTTGAACGACGCGCGCATCACCGCGCTGTTCGTGGTCGAGGAAGGCAAGCCGGTGGGCATCGTTCACGTCCACGACCTGCTGAGAGCGGGGGTCGCATGACGGCGGCGAGACGATGGCGCGGTTGGGCGGCGGCGCTGACGGGAGCGGCGCTGTGCGCGTGCTCCTACATCCCAAAACCGGAGAGTTCGGTAGACGCCTCGGGAACCGAGGTTAAATCCACCGCGACGGTGAAAACGACGACCATTCGGCGTCCGCTGGAGTAGCACCCGGCGGGGTGATCATCACCCGAACGACCCGGCGTGGGGCAGCTTCGGTTTTTTGGCCTCCTCGACCGTCAGCAGGCCGCTGTCCGCCGCTGTCACCGTCACGGCGGCGCCCTCGGGCAGATCCGGGCCGGACACCACCCACAACACGTCGCCGACCTTGATCCGTCCTCGCCCGTTCATAATCGGCGCGTCGAGCGGAAACGACTTGCCGATCAGTTGCGCGCCGCGTTGGTTCAGGAGCGGCTGATCCGTCTCGATGCGCGCCGGGCTGAAGAACGCGCGGCCGACGGCGAGCGAGGCGACGGAGAACACGCTGAACAGCGCCGCCTGCCAGGCGAGGCTCAACGGCGCCGCGAAGAGCACGAGGCCGGTCGCGGCGGCCGCCGCGCCGAACCACAAAAGGAACAGCCCCGGGGCGGCGATGTCGAGCACGATGAGCAGAGCGGCGAGCGCGAGCCACGCCCAAGGCCCGAGCGATGAGATCAGCGTCGCGATTTCGCCCATGCGCGCCTCCTAGCCGTTGGTCGTGGGCACGGAGCCGCGCTTTTTCGCAGGCGCCTGCGGCTCGCCCGCATTCGCACCGCGTCCGCCAAACGCCTCCCGCGCGATCTCGCCCACCCCCGCGACCGCGCCGATGATGCTGGACATGTCCGCCGGGATGATGAGCGTCTTTTGGTTGGGCGCGGCCGCGAGCGCTTTTAGCGCCTCCACATAGTTGTTGGCGACAAAATAGTTGATTGCCTGCACCTCGCCGCTCGCGATCGCCTCGCTCACCATGCGGGTCGCGGCGGCCTCGGCCTCGGCGGAGCGTTCGCGAGCCTCGGCGTCGCGGAAGGCGGCCTCTCGGCGGCCCTCGGCCGCCAGAACCTGCGCCTGCTTGTGCCCTTCCGCGCGCAATATCTCCGACTGCCGCGCGCCCTCCGCCTCAAGGATCGACGCGCGCTTCAGCCGCTCCGCCTTCATCTGCTGGGCCATCGAGTCCACGATGTCGCGCGGGGGCGTGATGTCGCGGATTTCGATGCGCGTGACCTTCACCCCCCATGGGTTCGTCGCGTCGTCCACCACGGTGAGCAACCGCGCGTTGATCTCATTGCGGTTCGACAGCAGCTCGTCTAGGTCCATTGAACCCATCACCGTGCGGATGTTGGTCATGGTGAGGTTCGAGATGGCCGCTTGCAGGTTCGTCACCTCGTAAGCCGCTTTCGCCGCGTCGAGCACCTGGAAGTAGACGATGCCGTCCGTCGTCACCATGGCGTTGTCCTTGGTGATGACCGCCTGCTCGGGGACGTCGATGAATTGCTCCATCACGTTCAGCTTGGCGCCGATGCGGTCGATAAACGGTACGATGATGGTGAGGCCGGGGTAGAGCGTGCGCGTGTAGCGGCCGAAGCGCTCAACCGTGTAATTCATGCCTTGGGGAACCACCACGGCCGCGGAGATGACGCCGTAGATCGCGACGATCAGCAGCGCGATGACGAAAATCGAAAAACCTTCCACGCCCGCGCCCTCCCATTTTCAGCTCAGGTTTATCGGAACCGGGAAGAAACGGCAAAGTCATAATGCGGGGCAGTGGGAGGCTAAACCCAGCCCATCAGCTCGCGGCGGATGATGGCGCCCAGCATCTCGATGCTCTCGTCGCTGTCGTTGAGGCACGGGATGACGCCGAACTTCTCGCCGCCGTTCTCGTGGAAGGTCTCGCCCGCCTCGATGGCGATCTCCTCCAGCGTCTCCACGCAGTCGGCCGAAAAGCCGGGGCAGATGACCGCCATGCGCTTGACGCCCTGCTTGGCCAGCTCCTCGATGGTCGGGTCGGTGTAGGGCTGAAGCCATTCCGCCGAGCCGAAGCGCGACTGGAACGTCATCATCAGCTTTTCTTTCGGCCAGCCGAGGCGCTCGCGCAGGAGCCGCGTCGTCTTCGCGCAGTGGCAGTGATAGGGGTCGCCCTTGTCGAAATATTCCTTTGGCAGGCCGTGGTAGGAGGCGATGACGATCTCCGGCTCGAAGTCGAGCGCGGCCAGGCCCTTCTCCATCGACTTCGCGAGCGCCTCGATATGCGCCGCGTCGGCGAAATAGGGCGGCACGGTGCGGATCGCCGGTTGCCAGCGCATCTCCTTCAGCGCGTCGAAGCATTTATCGAGCGCGGTCGCGGTGGTCGCCGCGGAGTACTGCGGGTAGAGCGGGAAAATGAGTATGCGCTCGCACCCCTCTTTCTGCAGCGCCTCTAGCCGGGACTTGGCGGACGGATTGCCGTAGCGCATCGCCCAGTCGAACACGATGTTCGGATGGTGGGCGAAAAGGCTCGCGGTCTTCTCCGTCTGGCTGCGGGTAATCGTGCGGAGCGGGCTTTCGTCCAGTTCCGTGTTCCAGATGGAGCGGTAGGCCTCACCTGACGTGAACGGGCGCTTCGAGAGCACTACGAGGTTCAGCACCGGCCACCAGATGAGCGGGTTCACCTCGATGACGCGGCGGTCGGAGAGAAACTCTTTCAGGTAACGCCGCATCGGCCAATAGCTGGTCGCGTCCGGCGTGCCGAGATTCATGAGCAGCACGCCGATCTTGCCGAACTTGACTGGCGGATGCCCCTCAGGCAGCGCGGCGCCTTGCGGCTGAAAGCGGATTTTGCTCGGAATCTCGTTCATGCGTCATCCTTCAGCGGCGTTTGCCTTGAGCCTTCATGCGGGCGAAAAGGTCGTGGTATTGCGCCGTCACCGCCGCCTCGGAATATGTGGCGCGGAAATGCGCGCGCCCAGCCTCGCCTAGCATCCGGCGCAACGATATGCTTGATATAAGCTCATTTAACGCGCGCGCCATATCGGACGGATTGTCGTTGGCGACCAAAAGCCCCGTTTCGCCGTGGGAAATGAGATGCTCCGGCCCCGGCGAGCGCGCCGAGACGATGGGCAGCCCGTGCGCCCACGCCTCCAGCACGATGTTGCCGTGGGCCTCGAAGCGCGAGGCGCACACGAAGATGTCCGCCGCCTCCAGCAAGGAGTGGATATCGTCGCGCCAGCCGAGGAACCGCACGCGCTCCGAAAGCCCCATATCGCCCGCGAGCTGGCGCACGGCCTTCTCCTCCGCGCCGTCGCCCGCCATCCAGAGATACGCGCCGGGGACGTCCGCCATGGCTTTCACCACGATGTCCGGCCCTTTGTCATGCGCCATCCGGCCGAGCCACAGGATAAGCGGCGGGCCTTCCGGCGTGCTCAGGCTCGCGCGCGGGGTGGGCGCAGCCTCAAACGCGGGGACGAAATTCGGAATGAACGTGGCCCGGTCTTTCGGCCAGCCGCCCTTCACGATGTAATCCACAATGCCGGGCGTGATGCCGATCAGGTGGTCGCAGGTCTTGAAAGCGCTCAGCTTGTAATAATTGCCGAGCCGCGCGACGTGCAGCCACGGGCCGGAAGGGCAGGATGTCGCGGCGCGCCGCATCCAGGTGACGGCGATGTCCGCCTGGTGTTCGCGCAGCACGCGTTTGAATTTCGCGTGGGTGAAAAAGTCGAGCGCCCCGCCGAACCAGGCGTTGTCCGTCTCCACTCCCGCCTGGCGCAGCCGATCCTCCGCCCAGTGTCCGCCCCGCACGATGACGCGCTGCGCGACACCCTGCCGGTTCAGCGCGTCGACGAGGCGAATGAAAAACTGCTCGGCGCCGCCCTTGCGGGAGCTGCCGAGCGCTTGCACGATGCGCAATCGCCCCTCCTAACGCCAGTGCTCGCCGATCCACGGCGTCGGGCGCACGTGCTTGTAAACCTTCTTCCACCACGGCGCCGGGTAGCGGCCTTCGAGCGCTTCGTCAGGGTCGGGTTTGCCGGTGAAGGCGACAATGCGTGCGCCGTCGGGCAGCTTCGGCGCGGTGACGAAATTGAGCGGCCACGCCGGCATCAGCGAGTGCTTGAAGCTCACACACCAGTCGTCCGGCCAGAAGGCAGTCGGCAGACCGATGGCGCGCGTGACGTAGGTCTGCGAGTTGCCGAACTCCTTGTACACCACCTCCGGCTCGCGGTTCATGCGCTCCAAGAGGTGCGTCGCGGAGCCGACGCAGAAGCGGTAGCACGTGGTGTTGCCGACGCCGCCGTTCGACGCTGTCCAGTTGCGGATGACGCAGAACTTGCCCGGCTCATAATCGAAGAACTCGTCCAAGCCGCCGGTGATGATGATGTCGAGATCGAGGTACAGCGCCTCGCCGGTGACCCCGGGCAGCGTCTGTCCCCACAGCGCGATCTTGCGCCAGGGCCGCCACTGCAGCCGCGTGGGCAGGTTGATGTCGAGCAGCGGGTGCGTTTCGATGGCGGGGTCGATGCCGTCCGCACGGTCGGTGAAGCAGACGAGCCGAGTGGGCCGCCGCGTGTGCCGCTTGATCATCGACCAAAGCCGGTTGGCGTAGTCCGCGGGGTACCGCTCGCCCCATTTCATACAAACAATCGTCTGAGTCATGGCGTTAAGCGTCCGCGATAAGGCCGTGGATAAACCGGAATCATGGGCCTCTATACCGGGCGACGGCGGCCGTGTCATGGCTGGAATCAGGAGGGCGGCGCGTTTTGTCGGCTTTGGCTAATGCGCTGGGTGAGACAACACGCCGGTGGTCGACGCGCCGGCCTTGGGTCACTGTGACAGGGCTGCGCCGGTAAAGACAAGGGAGCTATATCGATGAGACTGTTTATCGCCGCCGTGGCGCTGCTCTCCACGGCAGTCTGCGCACCAGCCCACGATTACAAAAAGGGGACGCTCACCATCGACCATCCTTGGGCGCGTCCTACCGCTGGCAAAGTCGGGGCTGCGTACTTCGCGGTGACCAATGCCGGCGCTGACGATGCGCTCATCGGAGTCAAGACCGACATGAGCAACGCCGCCGAGCTTCACGCGCATATTCACAATGCGGAAATCATGCGCATGCGAAAAGTCGAAACGGTAAAAACGCCCGCCGGCGCCACGGTCAAGTTTGAGCCGGGCGGGTTACACATCATGCTGATCGGTCTGAAGCAGCCGCTGATAGAAGGGTCGTCTTTCCCGCTCACCTTGGTGTTCGAGAAGGCCGGGGAGATTCCGGTGGATGTGAAAGTCGAGACGAAGTCGGCGCATGGGGCTGAAGCTCACAGCGCCGGACACAAGCATCACTAGCGCGCTAGGCCTCGGAGACCATCAGCAGGAACGGCATTTCCTCCTCCTTGCCGCCGCGGACGATGATCAGCGAGCCGATCGCTGTGACGACGCGGCGCTCTTTATTTTTGAAGGACGCGTTGATCTCGTAATCGACGTGATGGGCGAAAACGGTTTTGTCGACATGCTCGAAAAACTGATGGATCACCTCGTCGGCGGTTTCCTTGAACAGGTCGCCGTCATAGTGAAACGTGTAGGAGCCCTCGCCCCCGGTCGCCGCATCGAGCATCCTCGCGCCGTATTTTCGCATCTCGCCCACCTATCAATGAAAAACCAATCCTCAGAGTAACCAAACTGTGTGACGCGCGTGTAAACCATGCGGGGCCATATCGACATTGCCCCAAACGGCGCAACCGTTTAACTTTGCATGCGAAATCGAACGAACGCCACACTGGGCCGAGGGGGCCGACCGTGCTGAAAACCGTCCTGCGATTCGCCAAGCCGTACAAGCGCGCGCTCTCCGGAGGCTATCGCGGATTGCGGCGTTCGGTTCATGAGGCGTCGCCAGGCTGGGCGCGTCGCCGGCTCGGACGCGCGTGGGACTATTTCGACCTGATTTTTGTCGATCACCACATTTTCCGCTTCATCTACGCCAACGAGCACAAGGTCGCGCCGCTGGTTTGGCGGGCGAGCCAACCGGCGCCCTATCAGATCCGCCGGTTCAAGCGGCTCGGCGTGCGCACTGTCCTCAATCTGCGCGGGGAGCGGAATTGCGGCAGCTACCGGCTGGAGGCCAGAGCCTGTCGCGCCAACGGGCTGAAGCTTGTCGATTTTCCCATGCGGTCGCGGGGGGTGCCGGATGAGCAGTCGCTGCGGGAGTTGGACGTTCTGCTGCGCGAGATCGAATACCCGGTCGTCATTCACTGCAAATCCGGGTCAGACAGGGCGGGGCTGATGAGCGCGCTTTATCTCATCATGAAGGAGAACCGCCCCCCGGAGGAGGCGCTGCGTCAGCTCAGCCTCAGATACGGGCATTTCAAACAGGCGGACACGGGCATCCTCGACCATTTTCTCGAACAGTATATCGAGCACAACCGGCGCTCGCCGACGCCGTTCATGGAGTGGGTGAACACCGCTTACGACCGCAAGAGCGTGCGCGACAGCTTTCGCCCGAAAGGCTGGGCGAATGCGCTCGTCAACGCAGTGCTGCGCCGCGAGTAAACGCTGCCCTTAAAGCTTCAACCCGTGCGGCCTCACTCCGCCGCGCGGGGCAGGGCGTCCTGCGACACCAGCAGTTGCGAGCGGCAGAAGCTCGCATAGTAGCCGTTCTTTTCGATCAGCTCATCATGGCGGCCCATCTCGACGACGCTTCCCTGCTCCATGACGCAGATGAGATCGGCGTTCTGGACGGTGGACAGCCGGTGGGCGATGACGAGAGTCGTGCGGTTGCGGCCGAACTCGGCGAGCGCCTCCTGCACAAGCCGCTCGGATTCCGCGTCGAGCGCGCTCGTCGCCTCGTCGAGCAACAGGATGGGCGCGTCCTTCAGTATCGCGCGGGCGAGCGCGATGCGCTGGCGCTGGCCGCCCGAGACCCGCATCCCGCGATCGCCGATCACCGTGTCGTAGCCCTCCGGCAGCAGACGGATGAACTCGTGCGCGGCCGCCGCCTCCGCCGCCTTGACGATTTCGTCATCCGTCGCGTCGAGCCGCCCAAGCGCGATGTTGGCGCGCACCGTGTCGTTGAACAGCGTGATGTCCTGGCTCACCATCGACATGGCGCTGCGGAGGCTGGCGATGGTTACGCCGGTAATGTCCTGCCCGTCGATGAGGATGCGGCCTGATTGCGGCTCGTAAAGGCGCGGCACGAGGTTGATGATCGAAGACTTGCCTGCGCCCGAACGTCCGACAAGCGCAACCGTGGCGCCGCCGGGGATATCGAGCGAGAACTCCCGCACGGCCTCCTGCCCGGGGATGTAGGCGAAAGAAACGTTTTCAAACGTGATCCTGCCGCTCTCCAGCCGCAGGTCCTGAGCCCCTGGTTTGTCGACTATCTTGGGCTGTTCGTCCATCACGTCGAACACGCGCTCGGCGGCGCCCAGCCCTTCCTGGATCTTGGCGTTCAACGTGCCGAGCGCCCGGAAGGGCTGCGCGGCGAGCAGCAGCGCGCTGACGAACCCGGTGAAATCGCCGAGCGTCTTCTCGCCGCCGCCGATGCGCCAAGCCGCGATGCCGATGACGCCGGCGACAGCCAAACCGCCCAGCGTCTCAAGAATGGGGTTGAGCCGCGCCTTGGCCTCGACCGCCTTCATCTTCAACCGGCGGGTGCGAGCGAACTCGGCGTTTATGCGCTTCGTCGAGTAATCCTCCAGCCGGTAGGTCTTCAGAAGACGCACGCCGCTCAAATTTTCCACCAGCATGGAGGTGAGGCCGCCGATTTGAGCCTGAGTGCGCTTGGAGTTTTTGCGGATGAACCGGCCGATATACAGGATCGGGAGCACGCCGACCGGATAGATGAGCAGCACGGCGAGCGTCAGCTTCCAGTCGATGTAGAACATCGAGCACACCACCGCGATGATGGTAAGCACGTCGCGCAGCGCGTTGGTCAGGATGGCGTTGAAGGCGTTGTTGATGACGCCCACGTCATTGGTGAGGCGCGCCGCGATTTGGCCTGGCGTCTCGCGCGTGATGCGGGCGTAATCGGCGTGAAGCAGGTGAGCGAACAGCCGCTCCTGAATCCCGAGCATGATCTTGAAGCCGACGCGGTGGGACAACACGGACTGCAGGTAATCGCACAACCCCTTTATCGCCGTCACCGCCACGATCGCTCCCATAATGTACCACAGCACATCCAGGTTTTTAGCGTTGAGCATGTCGTAGGAGTGCTTGATGATGATCGGGTAGGCGCCGGTCGTCGCCGCCAGGATCGCCATGATGCCGACCACGCCCAGCAACTGCCCCCAGTAGGGCCGGACCCACTCGCGCCAGCAGCGCTTGAGCAGGGGGATGGAGGAGGCGTCGAGCGGCTTTTTCGGCCGGTCGGGCTTGATCTTGTCTTTCAGCATGCGTTGTCTTTGCGCCGGTTGCGTTTTGTCCGCGTCGGCCAACAACTTGGCAGCCGGGGGCGGGGAAGTCAAACTTCCGCGGCGGTAGGGCGGGCGAAGTTCGCGGCGCCGTTAACGCTTGAGCTTGCCGCGCAGGGCGAGGGAGCGAGCGTTGAGCGCCGGGAGATCGGTCTCGCCGGCCAGCGCGCGTTCGCCCAGTTGCGTGGCGCGGGCGAGGATGTCCGGCGGCGCGCTTCTCCAGGCGGGGGCGGGAATGACCTCGCGCCAGGGGCGGCCGCAGGCGTTGTCGAGGAGGATGCGGGCGAAGCAGTGGTCGAGGCGCACCGGCCAGTCAGCGCGGCGCGCGGCGGCCAGAGGCATCCGCCGCTCGATCAGATCACGCCATGCCGCCCTCACCTCGGTCTCGGTCTTTGACACTGCGGAACACCGGTCACAGCCAACTTGACTGCCTAAGCAAGCTAACTCTGATCCGCGATGTCAGCTCCCCAATCTGAGTTTGTCGTGACATAAACCTTGGCGCCCAGATCGCGGAACTTGGCGCTCATCTCGGCCATGCCTTTCTCGGCCGCCGCCTCCGGCGTCTCGTTCAGCGTCGCCGCGTAATCGCGCACCTGCTGCGTGATCTCCATCGAGCAAAACTTCGGCCCGCACATGGAGCAGAAATGCGCGACCTTGTGCGCCTCCTTTGGCAGCGTCTCCTCGTGCACGGCGCGGGCGGGAATTATGAATACAAAGTATGATTTATACTTCAAGTAAGAATTCAACCGCCGCGCTATTGACAACCCGCCCCCCCCCCCCCCCCCCAACCACCGGTGGGGTTGCAGGGGGGGTGGCAATTTGTTGGCGTAG
>JANRIQ010000006.1:0-239771 GCA_033764775.1 Hyphomicrobiales bacterium
ACGGGCGCGCCCGGCGGCCCCGCCAAAGCCGGACGGATGCGGTCGGCGAAACTGCGCCCGTCGGCGTCGGCCGGAGGCCCCTCGTCGCCCGCCCGCGGCCCTGGCCCGCCTGGGCTTGTCTCGATCAGCGGCCGCCAGCCATAAGGATCGTCCGGCCGCGGCGTCGGCGGAGGCGGCGTCGAGGGCAGCGGGACAAGCTCACGACGCTCCACGCCGCCGCGCACAGGGCCTGGCGGGGGCGGCCCCCGGCGATCGACGCGCGCGCCCGGCAAGGGCGGCGGCTCGGGCGGGGCGCCGTAGAGGTTGAGGCGCTCCAGCCGCTCCACGTCGCGCTCCATTTTGCGAACCGCGAGAAACCGCTGATAGTCGTCCGCGTCGATCATCATCGGCGTGCGCGCCAAGTCGGCGATCGGTCCGGCGAAGGTGACGCTGACGCTCGGCGTTTTTCGTCCGCGCCCACCGCCGAGGCGCCATTCGCTGTCGAACCGCAGCGACGAGAGGTCGGCCTCGATCTGCGCCCGCATGGATTGCCCGCCCCCGGTGAACGACGCGCGTCGCACCAGCATGGCGCCGTTGCGTATGGTGAAGGGCGCGCGCAGCTTTTTGTAGGCGAAGTCGTTTTGGCGGATAAGCTGCGCCAATGCTTTTTCGAGCGCGGGGCCTGTCGCGGCGGCCGCGGCCGGCGCCTCGGCCCCCGTCCAGTCCAGCCCGGCGGGCGAGAACCGCCGCAACGCGCCGGCGCCGAAGCTGAGTTTGCCCTTGCCCGAGAGATTGGCGATGAGGCCGCGCGGACTGACGCCTTGGCTCTGCACTCGCGCGTCCAGCGACACCGCGCCCGAAGCGCCGGGGCCGGCGGTGAGGAACAGCGCCTCCAGCCGGGCGTCGTCCAGCGCGACGCGCCCGCTCAGCACATACCGGTCGCGCTCGGCCTTGAGCGCCCCTTGCGCGGCGAAGCGGCCGTTGAAGCTCTCGCCCTCGAGCTTCGTCACACGCAGGGAGCCGCCGCCGAGCGAGGCGGCCAACTGGGCGTTGCGCAGCGTCAGCCCTGCGCCGAGATCGAGGCTCCCCGCGCTCAGGGCCAGGTCGAAGCCTGGGCTGGCGAAAGCGGGCGCGGCGAACGGGCGCTCGGGCCATGGGCTGCCCTCGCCGCTGTCGTCGCGGGGTGGGCCGTTCAACGCCATGGCGAACAGCCTTGGCGCGGACGCGGTCTCGGCTGAAAGGGTCGCCGCGCCGGAGAAGCCCGCGGGCGTGAGCGTCACGGACGCAGATCCCTTCGCCGCCGCGCCGTCCGCCGTCACGGTCAGACCCAAAAGCTGATATGCGTCGCCGGTTTTTTGCAGCGCCGCGCTCAAGGAAACCGACTGCACCGGCGGCGCCGGGGCCTGCGAGACCAGCGCCCACGCTGCGGCAGCCGCGTTTTGCGAGGCGGAGGCGCTGATGTCGCCCGCAAGCTCGAACGGAGTTTTCGAGATGTTGGCGCGGCCGGCGAAGGCGGCGGAGATCGCGCTGGTTTTCAGGTCGAGCTTCACATCGACGCTCTCGTCGAGCGCGCCCGAGGCCGACAGGGACGCCGAGCCCGGCCCGCGCCCTGCGGCGGCGTCCAGACCGACCCCCGGCGAAATCTGGGCGAGAAGTTCACCGCCGTTGGCGTTCGACATCCACGCCTCCAGCGCCAGCGACCGCATGCTCCCGCCCTCACCCGTATTCACGCGCCCCTCGACGGAAAACGGGCTGGCGCCGGCCAGGCCGTCGAGCTTGTAGTCGAACGCGCCCGCCGAACCCCGCGCTTTCAGCACGCCGGCCGCCTTCATGGGCGCCAGGGCCGAGGCCCGTGCGGCGGCCTCCGTCGCGCCGTCCACGCCGAACGCAGAGGCGAGCGCGGCGACTGCCTCGGGCGTTTGCGCATCAAGCGAGGCTTTCATCTCACCGTCCGGCGCCGACGACAGGGCCGCCAGCTTGCCGCTCGCGACAAGCCGAAGGCCGTCGGCGGTAACAAATTGTAAGGTGGAGACGGAGAGCGTGTCGCGCGTGAGGGCAAAGTCGGCGGAGACGTTGCGCGCCTCCCGCTCGTCGAACTCGATCACCCCCGCCTTGAGGGAGACGCTGGCGGTCGGCAATCCCCGGAGCCGCGCGAGCAACGTGGTGAGGGACGCCGCGCCGCCCACACTGACGGCTGGCTCCTTCGCCTCGCCGAGGAGGCCGCGCCATTCGAACGCCGGCGAAACGACGCCGCGCAGGTCGAGCCTGTCGCTGATGAGCGCCGCTGAGAAGCGCTCGCCCGGCGCGTACTCCACATCGCCGTTGAACGCCGAGCCGCCCAGTTCGCCCGCCGCCGACGACAGCCGCGTTCCGCCGGGGCCGTGGCTGAGGCGTCCGCGCAGCGCGAAATTCTTGGCGAGGGGCCCGCCCCGATCGCCGGCCCCCAACGCCCATTTGAGCAAGCGGGCGAAATTGGCCCCCGCCACCTCGCCATCGCCCTCGAAGCGGCGCGCGTCGCCCGCGCCGGAGAGGCGCCCGGACAGCCGCACCTCCGCTTCGCCAGGGACCGTCGCCTTCAGGGCGGCGAGAGCGACGGCGCCGTCTGCATATCGCGCGTCGAGGGAAATGTTGCGGATCTCGCCGTCGGTGAGCGCCAGTTCCGCGAGATTGAGGCGCAGCGCGGCCTCGCCATTCGGGCCGAGCCGGGCGCCGAGCGCATCCACGGCGTTTTGCGCGGCGATCCATGCGTCTCCCGGCGCGACGCCGAGCAGCGCGGCGCTCGTCCAGTCGGCGTCTCCTTCGATCTCCAGCCGCGGGGCGGGGCCGAATGCGAGGGCGGCCGCGCCGGTGAGAGTTTGCGGCCGCGCATCGTCGGCGATGGAGATGGCGACGTCGGTCAGCCGCGCCTCCTTGAGCGACGCTTTGGCCTGAGCCTTGCCCTCAAGCGACAGCGGACGGGCCGGATCGCCGAGCGTCGCCTTCACGGTGGCGGCGCCCTGATATTCCGGGGCGGCGTCGAGGCTGGCGAGGGCGCCGTCCAACGCGACGCTCCACGGCCCAAACGCGGCCGACGCCTTGAGCGCATAGGCCCCGCCCGGACGTTTCGCGGCCGAAAAGCGGATGTCCCGCGTTGCGCCCGCGAGCGCCGCCGAGCCGGTGAATTTGAAGGGGCCTTGCCGGCTGTCGGCGGCGAACTCGCCGTTCACCGCGCCGATGCGGACGGGCGCGGGGACGCCCGGGCCTGCGATCTCAAGGGCGCCGTCCTCGATCGAGACCTTGTTCAGCGTAACCTCGCGCGGCGTGAAACCGCTCTCAACCGGGCCGAGATCAAGCCAATCGCCCCGCCCCCCCGCGTCGAACGAAACGCGCAAAACCGGCTTGACCAGCGACACGCTCTCCGCCTCCACCGCGCCGGTGAGCAGCGCCGAAAGCGACAACATCATGTCGAAGGATTGCGCGTCCGCGAACGGCGCCTCGAAGCGGCCGCCGCTGTCGGCGATCGCCACATTCTCGAATTTGAGCCGCGGCGCGGGCAGGATGGTGAGGGCCACGCCGCCGCGCACCTTCACCTCGCGTCCGACGACCTTGCTGGCCTGCCTCTCGAACACGTCGCGGTAGTCGTTCCAGTCGATAACATACGGCGCGGCGAAGGCGCCCCCGAGCAGAAGGATGACCAGCGTCGCCAAGGTCGCGAGAAAGGCTCCCATTTGCGGCTCCCGTTGCGGCTGCGCTTTTCGCCGGGGCGTGCAAGCAGCGCGCCACGCCGCGCCCCGGCTCTCGCGCTAGGAATACATGACCCTGGCGCACCGCGCGCGCATTAATATGGCGTGGCGTTAAATTCGCGGGGGACGCGGACTGCGCGGGTGGGGTTGGGCCGCGAGACGTCGCCGATGTGGACGCGCGGCGTGGGAAATTGCCCCGCCCGTTCCCATGTTGTACTCATTGTCCATGACAGCGAGTCGGAACCACGCCTTGAGCCAGGCTACAGAGCCTCAACGCGCAGACGCGCAAGTTTTGCCGCTGTCTCAGCGCGCTGCGCCGCAGCCGCCCTATTTCACCGGCCTCAATCCGGAGCAGCGTGAGGCGGTCGAGACCCTCGACGGCCCGCTCCTCGTGCTCGCTGGCGCCGGCACGGGCAAGACGCGCGTGCTCACCGCCCGCATCGCGCACATCCTGGCCTCGCGCCGCGCGTGGCCCCGCGAAATCCTTTCGGTGACGTTCACCAACAAGGCGGCGCGCGAGATGAAGGAGCGCGTCGGACACCTCGTCGGCGGCGCGGTGGAGGGGATGCCATGGCTCGGCACCTTCCACTCCATCAGCGCGCGGATCCTGCGCTACCACGCCGAACTTGTCGGTCTGCAATCCTCGTTCACCGTGCTCGACACGGACGATCAGTTGCGGCTCATGAAGCAGGTCATCGAGGCGGCGCGGCTCGATGTGAAGCGCTGGACGCCGCGGCACCTCGCGAGCCTCATCGACAGTTGGAAAAACCGCGGCCTGACGCCGGACAAGGTTCCCGCCGGCGAAGCCTTCGCCTTCGCCAACGGCAAGGGCGCCGAGCTTTACGCCGCCTACCAGCAGCGCCTGAAAGACTTGAACGCGGCGGACTTCGGCGATCTGCTGCTCGAAAACCTGCGCCTGTTCCTCGAAAACCCGGACGTGCTCAAAAGCTATCACGAGCGCTTCAAGTTCATGCTGGTCGACGAATATCAGGACACCAACGTCGCGCAATATCTGTGGCTGCGGCTGCTCGCGCAAGGGTCGCATAACGTCTGCTGCGTGGGCGACGACGACCAGTCCATCTACGGCTGGCGCGGCGCGGAAGTAGACAACATCCTGCGCTTCGAGGCGGATTTCCCCGGCGCCAAAGTCATCCGGCTGGAGCGCAACTACCGCTCGACCGGGCACATCCTCGGCGCGGCAGCGGGCCTCATCGCGCACAACAAGGGCCGCCTCGGCAAGACGCTCCACGCCGACGGCGGGCCGGACGGCGAGCGCGTCGCCGTGCAGGGCTTCTGGGACGACGAGCAGGAGGCGCGCGCGATCTCGGACGCCATGGAGGCGGCGCGGAGCAAAGGCGAGAGCCTGAATGGCATGGCGATCCTCGTCCGCGCATCCTTCCAAATGCGCGCCTTCGAAGATCGTTTCGTCAGCGTCGGCCTGCCCTATCGCGTGATCGGCGGCCCGCGCTTCTATGAGCGGCAGGAGATCAAGGACGCCATCGCGTATCTCGACGTGACGGTCAACCCGGCGAACGACCTCAAATTCGAGCGCATCATCAACGTGCCGAAGCGCGGCCTTGGCGAGTCGACGCTGCAGACGCTGCACGCCTACGCCCGCAGCGAGGGGACGCCGCTGTTCCACGCCGCCAAGGCGCTCGCCGCCAGCGATGAGCTGAAGCCCGCCGTGCGCAAGACGCTTTCCGGCCTCACGGACGCGTTCGGCGTTTGGCGGCGCTCGCTGGAAACGGTGAAGCACACGGAGTTGGCCGAGCGCATCCTCGACGAAAGCGGCTACACCGCCATGTGGCAGGCCGACAAATCCCCCCAGGCACCGTCGCGTCTCGAAAACTTGAAAGAACTCATCCGCTTCATGGGCGAGTTCGACACCCTGCCCGCGTTTTTGGAGCATGTCAGCCTTGTCATGGACGCCGACCAGAACTCCGACGGCGACCGGGTGAGCGTGATGACGCTGCACGCCGCCAAGGGGCTGGAGTTCGACACGGTGTTCCTGCCCGGCTGGGAGGAAGGACTGTTCCCGCACCAACGCTCGCTCGACGAGAACGGTCAGGAGGGGCTGGAGGAGGAGAGGCGTCTCGCCTATGTCGGCGTCACGCGGGCGAGGCGGCGGCTGAAGATCACCTTCGCGCAGAACCGCCGCGTGCACGGGCTGTGGCAGACCAACGCGCCCTCACGTTTTGTGGACGAGCTGCCCGCCGCCCACGCCGAGGCGATCGCGGAGCCCATGGCTCATTCCGGCTACGGGCGGTTCGAGGAGGTGGCGCAGGCGGCGTTCACCGGCGGATATGAGAGCCCGGGCTGGAAACGCGCGCAGGCTTACGCGGCGCAATCCTACGCAGCGCAGGGGGCGGCGAAACCGGCGCGGCGCGCGCCTGTCGTCATCGACGGCGAGTTGGTCGCCTCCAGCGCGGGCGACGCGTGCGGCTTCACGGTGGGCGAGCGCATCTTCCACGACAAGTTCGGCTATGGGCGCATCGCCGCCATCGAGGGCAACAAGCTGACCGTCGATTTTGAGAAGGCGGGGCAGAAGAAGGTCGTCGCCTCGTTCGTCTCCCGCGCATAAGCCGCACCCCATTCCCCGGTTGATCTGGCGCGGAAAAACCGGCAATCAAGTTGCTGGGCCACGTTGCACAGGGACGCGCCGTCATGGACACCATCGTCGAACATTCGCCGGCCGCCGCCGACATGGCGACGGAGACGAAGGAGCGGTTCATCCCCGTCGACCGCGACGAGATTCTCGAAAAGCTGCTCGATTGCGGCATCTGGCCCGACCATGAGACGAGCCGCGCCCGCACCGTGCTGACCATGATCGCCCGCCTGCGCCAGCAGGACAGCTGCCTCACCATGGACCGGATGAGCAGCCTCTACGATCCGTTCAACCCGGACGACGAGACAGTGAACACCGCCGCGCCCGACCAGGAGCGCCGCGCTGCGCAACTGGCGGAGTTGATCGGCGAGTTGCGCAAGCTGTTCGAGGGCGCCAACTACGCCTCGATCAACGAAAAGCAGCTTGAGAAAATCCTCGCCGAATCGTCGCCCGCAGGCGTGTCGGTGGATGTGGACTTGACCGATTTCGACTTCACCCTGCTTTATTCTCGCGGCCAGACGACCGAGACGCGCGAACGGCGCGACTGGGACACGTTTTTCCTCAAGAAGGAGTTCGAGGTCGATCTGTATCGCCGCTTCGTCATGGCCATCAAGCTGAAGCCGGACGACGTGCGGCTGAAAGAGATCATGCAGAAGGAGGAGATCGGCCTGCAGAAGGCTGAGAAACGCCTAGCCCGCATGCGCGCCGACCTGCCCAAGGGCGCGACGGCCGACAAAATCTACATCAAGATGTTCAAATACATCCCGCGGCAAGACCTCGAGATGCTTTTTCCGAACACAAAGATCAAGCTGAAATATTGGGACAAGGTGCGGCTCTGGATCA
Organism: Hyphomicrobiales bacterium; assembly: GCA_033764775.1. Taxonomy (GTDB): domain Bacteria; phylum Pseudomonadota; class Alphaproteobacteria; order Rhizobiales; family Rhodomicrobiaceae; genus JAWXCE01. The sequence continues at coordinate 7,150 of JANRIQ010000006.1, forward strand.
CCGCCGGCGGCACCACGCTGTTCGGCGTCGTCACCACCGTAGTCAAGATCGTGACCGCCGTCGCCCTCAGCCCCGTCTTCGTGTTCATGGCGTTTTTCGGCCTCGGCGGGGTGATCTTCCGCCAATTCATGAACCTGATGAACACGCGCACCAAATACATGATGCAGCTTGCGCAGAACCTCTACTTCCACAACCTCGCCAACAACCAGAGCGTCATCGCGCTGCTGATCGACGAGGCCGAGGAGGAGAACATCAAGGAGGAGATGCTGCTCTACACCTCGCTGCTGAAAGGCTCGCAGACGCATGGGCAGTTGACGCGCGCCAAAGCCGACATCGAGCGCTTCCTAGAGCATTACTGGGGCGTCAAGATCGATTTCGACGTGCACGACGCCCTCGACCGCCTGCGCGAGGACGGCCTCGTCACCGAGCATGGCGGCGGCTTGCTCAAGGTCATGCCGCTCGACGACGCGATCGTTTACCTGAAGGACCGCTGGGCCGCGAGCCTGAACGGTCTGCCCGCAAAGGCGGCCGCGTGACGGTCAAACTCGTCTGCCAGACCGGCCGGACAGAAGGTGAGCGCATTGCGGCCGTGATCGCCGAGGCCGTGGACGGGGTCGGCGCGGTCACTCTGCTGGAGACGCGTGGCGGGTGGCGCATCGAGGCGTATTTCGAGACGCCGCCGGACATGGACGCGGTGCGCGCGGTGCTCTCCCCGCTCCCCGGCGCGGCTGATCTCGCCTTCGCCGTGGAGCCGATCCCGGAAGAGGACTGGGTGAGCATGGCTCAGCGCGGTCTGCCGCCCGTCGTAGCCGGCGATTTCGTGGTGTACGGCTCTCACGCCCGCGACGCGCGCCGCCGACGCCGCCACGGGATCGAGATCGAGGCGGGGCGCGCGTTCGGCACGGCGCACCATGGCACGACGCAAGGCTGCCTGCGCGCCATCAGCGATCTGGCGCGGGCCGGATTTGCGCCCCGATCGGCGCTTGACATGGGGACAGGTTCGGGCGTGCTGGCCATCGCCATAGCAAAATCCATGGGGACGAGCGTTTTGGCCGCCGACATCGACCCAGTGGCGGTCGCCGTGGCTTGCGCCAACGTCCGCATCAATGGCGTCGGCGCGCGCGTGAGGACGGTGCTCGCCTCGCGCATGGAACACGCCTCGATCGCGGCGGCCGGCCCGTTCGACCTGATCGCCGCGAACATTTTGGCGGGGCCGCTTGTCGAGCTTGCGCTCGGGATGCGCAAAGTGACGCGCCCAGGCGGGGCCGTCATTCTCTCCGGCCTGCTAGAGCGGCAGGCGGCGGAGGTATGGGGCAAGTACCGCGCCGTGGGCTTCGATCTGCGCGGCGTGCGCTCGCTCGAAGGCTGGACGACGCTGGTTCTCGCCCGGCGCTAGCGGCTCGCTGGGGCGAGCTTGCCGCGCAGCGCGGCGATGCGGCCGTCGTCATACCCATAGGCGCGAAGCTCGTCATCGCTGAACGACTTCAGAAACTGACGCGTTTCGGCGTCGGCTCGGGCGGCTTTGGCCTCGGCGAATGACGCCGCCCAGCGCTGCAAACCCCGACCGAGCCTGAGCGATCCACGAGCCGACGGAAGCGGAGCCGTTGCGATTGTCATGATCAACTCCATAGCAGTTGTTGCACCTGCTCAAAAATGAGACAAAACACAACGTTGCGGTAGGTCTGCGCGCGCGATGAAGTCATGCGTAAATGCATAGCTCTTTGCGCCTTGCTTTCCGTGTAGGCGGTGATTTAACTATCGCTCATGTTTCAATCCTTCGATGATCTTGGCGGGCCCGCCGATACGGCTCAACGTTTGGCGGCTCTGCGGGCGGAACTGCGCGTGCGCGGACTGTCCGGTTTCCTCATCCCATCCACCGATGAATTTCAAAGCGAAATGGCGCCGCCGTGCGATGAGCGCCTGCTTTGGCTGACGGGGTTTTCCGGCTCTTGGGGCCTCGCGATTGTGCTGGACGACGCAGCCGCGCTGTTTGTTGACGGCCGTTACACTCTGCAGGCGGCCAAGCAAGTCGACGCGGCGCTGTTCGAGGTGGTGAAATATCCGGATGTGAAACCGGCCGATTGGCTGCGCGCCAAAGCCGCACAGGGGGCGACCGTCGGGTACGACGCCCGCCTTCACAGCGTAACGGAGGTCAAGGTTTACAGGAAAGCGGCCGAAGCCGCCGGCGCCGCCTTCACGCCCGTCGACGCGAATCCGGTGGACGCAATCTGGACGGATCGCCCGGCGCAGCCCGCATCAATTATTGCATCCCATCCGCTTCGTGTCGCCGGCGTCACCGCCGCCGACAAACTCGCCGCCTTGCGCGAAACTCTGTGCGCGGACAAACAGCACGCGGTCGCTCTCGCCTCGCCCCAGTCCATCGCGTGGGCGCTTAACATCCGCGCCGGCGACCTCGCTCACACCCCGGTCGCGCTTGGCTACGCGCTCATCTATGAACCCGGCGGCGCCGACATATTCATCTCGCCGGAGCGGCTCAGCCCAGAAGCCGCGGCGGAGCTTGACGGCGTCGCCCGCTTCCGCCCAGCGCACGAGTTGTCCGACGCACTGGCCGCGCTTGCCGGGAAGATCGTGCGCCTTGACCCCGAGCGGGCGTCCGCCTGGCTCGACGACCGGCTGCGGACGGCCGGCGCAGTCGTCAGCGCGGCGCCAGACCCATGCCTCGGCCCCCGCGCGCGCAAAAACCCGGTGGAGATCGCCGGCGCGCGAGCGGCGCACGAACGCGACGGCGCGGCGCTCGTCCGATTTTTACACTGGCTCGACACGCAGCCGGCGGGCGCTATCGACGAGATCGGCGCGGCGCAGAGGCTGGAGGCGCTGCGGCGCGATGCAGGCGCTCGCGACATCAGTTTTGCGACCATCGCCGGCGCGGGGCCAAACGGCGCCGTCGTGCATTACCGTCCGACGCGCTCGACCAACCGCGCGCTCGAAGCGGGCACACTGTTTCTCATCGACAGCGGCGGCCAGTATGAGGACGGAACCACGGATGTGACCCGAACCGTCGCCGTGGGCGCGCCGACCCCGGACATGCGCCGCCAATTCACCCTGGTGCTCAAAGGCCATATCGCGCTTGCCGAGGCGCGCTTTCCCGCAGGGACAAAAGGCGTGGAGTTGGACAGCTTCGCGCGGGCGGCTCTATGGCGCGCAGGGCTCGATTACGACCACGGCACAGGCCACGGCGTCGGCAGCTATCTCAGCGTGCATGAAGGCCCGGCCTCGATCGGCAAGCGCGGCTCGGCCGTGATCGAACCGGGCATGATCCTGTCGAACGAGCCAGGCTACTACCGCACCGGCCAGTACGGCATTCGCATCGAAAACCTGATGCTCGCCTTACCGCCGGAGCATGTTCCTGGCGGCGACCGCCCGATGATGGCATTCGAAACCTTGACGCTCGCCCCTATCGACGCGAGCCTCATCGACGCGACGCTGTTGACCGAGGCCGAAACGCGCTGGATCAACGCGTATCATGAACGGGTGTTCGAGGCCCTCGCGTCGCATCTGCCGGCCGACGTGGCGGCCTGGCTGCGCGCGGCGACGCAGCCTCTGCCGGGGGCGCAGGCGTGATGGAGACGTGGATCGGCGGCGTCGCGGCGGCGCTCACCACCGGCGCGTTCCTGCCGCAGGCGATCCGCATCATCCGCACGCGTGAGACGGCGGGCATTTCGCTCGCCATGTACGCCGTGTTCACGGCCGGCGTCGTTCTGTGGCTCGTTTATGGGGTTCTGATCGGCGACATTCCGATTATCGCGGCCAACCTGCTGACGCTTGTGCAATCGGCGGCGATATTGGCGCTAAAATTGCGCTACGGATAAAACGCGACCCGACGCTTCCGCCGGGCCGCGCTATTGCCTGGGGCGTGGCAATGGAAATGAGCGCTGGCCTCAAGCGTCTTGCCATCGCTCAAGGTCAGCGCTGGAAAAACGCCGTCGCCCGGCGATTCGTTCCCGCGCCGTCTCAGGGCCCCTCGCCCTCCCGCCACCAAGCGTCGATGCGCGCGCCCGATAAGGTGGGTTGCGGCGGATGCTTCAAATGCGCCCAGTGCGCGATCCATTGGGAAGGGGCGTGGAACAGCGGGATCACATAACGGCCGCGCAGCAACGCCTCGTCCAGCTTTCGCACTGCGGCGGCGAACGGCTCGGCTTCGCGCGCGGCGAGCATGGCGGCGATGGCGGCGTCGACGGCCCGATCCTTCACGCCAGCGTAGTTGAAACTGCCCTCGGCGTCGGCCGCCGCGCTGGACCAGCGGAAGCTCTGCTCGTTGCCCGGCGAGAGCGACGACGCCCAGGTGTTCTGGATCATGTCGAAGTCGAACTGCTGACGCCGGCGCTGCATCTGCGCCGAATCGATCTGGCGGATGGCGACCGAGACGCCGGCTCGCTCCAGCGCGCTTTTGTAGGTGAGGAACAGCCGCTCCTGCTCCCGCGTCACCGCGAGCATTTCGAAGGCGAACGGCTCGCCTGTCGCCGCGTTCACCAGCCGACCGCCGCGGTTTTCGTAGCCGGCCTCTTTCAGCAACGCGAGAGCGCGTCGCAGCGCGGCCCGTTCATCGCCCGTCGGCCAGGATGGCGGCCGCGCCTCCGGGGGGGCGGCGAGATGCGATCCATCGAAAAAGCTCTCGGTGCGGCGCAACAGGCCAAAATAGAGGTTCTTGTTGATCCAGTCGTGATCGAGCAGCCCGGAGAGCGCCTCGCGCACCCGGATGTCGGCGAAAATGGGCCGCCGCGTGTTGAACACGAGCGCAGTCATGGGCGCCGGAGTGCGCGTCTCGAACGTGGCCAGACGCACGCGGCCGTCACGCACGGCGGGGAAGTCGTAGTCCTTGGCCCAGCGTGACGGGTCCTGCTCGGCGTTCACGTGGAACAGGCCGCGCTTGAACGCCTCGAACATGGTCGAGCTGTCGCGATAATAGTCGTAGCGGATCTCGTCGAAATTGTAGAGGCCGCGATTGATGGGCAAATCCCTGCCCCAGTAAGTTTTATCGCGCTCATACACGATCGCTTTGCCTGGATCGACCTTGGCGATGCGGTACGGCCCGGAGCCGACAAGCGGCGACAGCGTCGTTTCGCCGAACGTCTCGGCCGAAAAGAGGTGGCGGGGGAGCACGGGCATCAGCCCCATGATGAGCGGCATCTCCCAGTCGGCGGCGTTGAAGGTGAATTTGACGCCGCGCTCGCCCACCCTCTCCACCGCGCTTACCTTGGAGTAATACTCGCGGTGGTTCGGGCGGCCCTGCTCGCGCAACAGCGCATGGGAGAAGATCACGTCCTCCGGCGTGACCGGCTTGCCGTCCGAGAACCGCGCCTCGGCGCGCAGCACGAAGGTCGCCGAGCTGCGGTCGTCCGGCGTCTCGATGCTCTCGGCGAGCAGGCCGTAAAGCGAGAACGGCTCATCCTGGGCGCGGGCCATAAGGCTTTCGAACACATAGTCGCGCACGCCGGAGACGGCCTCGCCTTTGGGAATGAATGGATTGAGATTGTCGAACGAGCCTTGCCGCGCGAACACGATCGCGCCGCCCTTGGGCGCCTGCGGGTTCACATACTCCCGCATGGCGAAATCCGGCCCGTGCTTCGGCTCGCCGTGCATCGCGACGCCGTGACGGGGAGCGGCGTGGAGCGGATACGCCGCAGCGAGCGCAAAAAACAGCACGCATCGAAAAATCATCAGCGCATTCCTTGTGGATAAGCCGCGCCGGCCTGGCGCGCGTGCGACGTCGTCTCGAAACCGCGCGATAAGCTGCTGACCTGGCGCATAAGTTTGTTGCTTCGATGACGCGGCTCTCGGATCGCGGTCAATGCTTCGCCTCGAGTCACCGCGCCAACACGGCGGCCGAACATTTACGCGGGGCCGCCTGGATTGTTATCCACGTCACGGGATTGCCGCAATTCGGAGTACCAAGACAAGGCGACGCGCGAGGGAGCGCATAGGTTGGGAGCGGCGACGGCCAAGCGCTTGGCCATGTGGAGAGGTGGATTTCATGTTGGGTAAGATGGGAATGGTGGAGAGCGGCAAGGCGTTTCGCGCCATGAGAATTGTGACGGTCGCCGCGTTCGGCTTGAGCGTCGTGTTCGCATCCGAAGGTTTCGCGCAGGCGCAAAAGCCCGCCGCTCCCGCTCCGAAGGGCGATGCGAAGCCTGCGGCGGGAGCCGCCCCGGCCGCCGGCGCTCAGGAGGAAAAAAGCTCCTGGGTCAAGCTGTGTGAAAAAGCCCCGAGCCTCGTCGATGAAAACAAGGACGGCAAGGCCGACGGCAAAGAGGTCGAGGTTTGCCTGACGCACCACGAGCGCATCGACGGCAACACCGGCCTCGTTCTCGTGTCCGCCGCGCTGCGCCAGGTGAAAGGCCAGCCCAAGGAATCGCTGATGATCATGGTGCCGCTCGGCATGGCCCTGCCCCCAGGCGCGCAAGTGAAAGTGGACGACAAAGAGCCGATCAAGCTCGCCTTCACGCTTTGCCACCAGTCGGGCTGCACGGCCGAGGCCGAGGCTCCGAAAGAGGTCGTGGAGCAGATGAAAAAGGGCAAGCAGATGGTCGTCGCGGCCATCAACCTGGCCGGACAACCGGTCGGCTTTCCTGTTCCGCTTGTCGGCTTCGGCCCGGCCTATGACGGTCAGCCTGTCGACAACGCCCGCTACAAAGAAGCCCGTCAGCGCCTGATGGCCGCGATCCGCGAGCGCCAGATCGAGATGGCGAAGAAGGCCCGCGAGGAAGCCGCGAAGAAGAAAATCGAAGAGGCGACGAAAGACCCCGCCGCCGCAGCCGCTGGCGCCAAGAAGCCATAAGTCTGACCCGGACAATTTGGAAGCCGCGCTCAGCCAGAGCGCGGTTTTTTATTTTGGGCGTGAGATGACCGGCCTCGATGCGCGAAGATCCATTTAGTCTTCGACGGACACAGTCCGCGTCATCGCCAGCCACTCGTCCTCTGTCAGCACCTTCACCCCTAGGCTTTGCGCCTTTTTCAGCTTCGAGCCGGCGTCCGCTCCGGCGATGACATAATCCGTGGTTTTCGAAACCGCGCCGGCCACATGGGCGCCGAGCCGCTCCGCCATGGCTTTCGCCTCGTCCCGCGTCATGCGCTCAAGCGCGCCGGTGAACACGACGCGCAGGCCAGCCACAGCCGAGTCTCTCGCCCGCTCCTCCGCGTAATCCTCGACGCGCACCTGCTCCAAAAGCCTGGCGACCGCCTCCCGATTGTGCCCCTCGGCGAAAAACTGCGCGCCAGCCTGGGCAACCGCCTCGCCGATGCCGTCGACGGAGATGAGATGCTGATAGGCCTCGCTGTCCGGGTCGGCGGCGGCCTCAAGCGCGGCCTGCGCGGCGGCGAACGTGCGAAACGTCTTCGCCAGCAGTTTTGCCGTCGTCTCGCCGATGTGGCGCACCCCGAGCGCGTAGATGAAGCGCGGGAGCGAAATGTTCCGCCGCTCCTCGATCGCCTTGAACAGGTTCGCAGCGGAGCGCGCGCCCCACCCGTCTTTGTCCTTCAGCTTTTTCAGCGAGGTTTTGTCCCGCTCGGCCAGCGTGAAGATGTCGGCGGGCGTGCGGATGCGTCCCTCCTCGAAAAACGCCGCGATCTGCTTTTCGCCGAGGCCCTCGATGTCGAAAGCGTTGCGGGACACGAAATGCCGCAAGCGCTCCACCGCCTGGGCGGGGCAGATCAGCCCGCCGGTGCAACGCCGCACGGCGTCGAGCTTGCCAGTCTTCGGGTGCGCCTCGCGCACCGCAGCGCTGCCGCAAACCGGGCACTCGGTGGGAAACTGAAACGGGACGGCGCCGGAGGGGCGCCGCTCGGGCAGGTGGCCGAGAATCTGCGGGATGACATCGCCCGCCCGCTGCACGCGCACCCAGTCGCCGACGCGGACATCCTTGCGCGCGATCTCGTCCTCATTGTGCAGCGTGGCGTTCTGCACCACCACGCCGCCGACAGTCACCGGCTCCAGCTTGGCGACGGGGGTCAGCGCGCCGGTTCGGCCCACCTGAATGTCGATGGCTTTCAGGATTGTCGTCGCCTGCTCCGCCGCGAATTTGTGGGCCGCCGCCCAGCGCGGGCTGCGCGACACAAAGCCTAAGCGCTCCTGCAGCCTTAGGTCGTTTACCTTATAGACGACGCCGTCGATGTCGTAGCCGAGCGTCGCGCGCTGCGCCTCGATCTCGCGATAAGCGGCGAGCAGCTCGTCCGCCGACCGGCACAAACGCATGAGCGGGTTCACCTGAAAGCCCCACGCCTTGAACGCCTGCACCACATCGAACTGCGTGGCGCCAGGCAACGCCTCCGCCTCGCCCCACGAATAGGCGAAGAAGCGCAGTGGCCGCGACGCGGTGATCGCCGGGTTCAACTGCCGCAGCGAACCGGCCGCCGCGTTGCGGGGATTGGCGAAGGCCCGTTCGCCCGCCGCCGCCTGCTGTTCGTTGAGCGCGGAGAAATCCGCGTGCGTCATATACACCTCGCCTCGCACTTCGAAGGCGCCGCGCGGGCCGCCCTTCAGCCGCTGCGGGATGTCGGCGACAGTGAGCGCGTTCGGCGTGACGTTCTCCCCCTCTACCCCATCTCCGCGCGTTGCGGCGACGGCGAAGCGGCCGGCCTCGTAGCGCAGCGACAGCCCCAGCCCGTCGATTTTCGGCTCGGCCGTCATCTCCAGCGCGGCCTCGGCGGAAAGCTTCAGAAATCGCCGGATGCGGTCGAGGAACTCGCGCGCCTCCTCCTCCGAGAAAATGTTGCCCAGCGAGAGCATCGGAACGCGATGGGCGACTTTCGCGAACTTTTGCGACGGCGCGGCGCCGACGCGCGTCGAAGGACTATCGGCGCGCGCGAGCGCGGGAAAACGCGCCTCGATGGCGGCGTTGAGCCGGCGAAGGCTGTCATATTCGGCGTCGGAGATGTCCGGCTCGTCCCGCTCGAAATAGGCGCGGTCGTGGCGCTCGATCTCGGCGGCGAGATGGGCGAGTTCCAGCGCCGCCTCCTCCTCCGTCATGGCTGCGACGGCCTTGCCGGACACCACGCCGAGCAGCGCCTCCTCACCCATGGGGCGCGCCCATCAGGCTGGCGGCGGCGCGGCGGGCGGCGTTGGTGACGCGGGCGCCCGCCAGCATGCGCGCGATCTCCTCTACGCGTCCATCCGAATCGAGCGCTGCGGCGCGGGTCACCATGGCTTCTATGCCGTTGGCCACCACCGCCTGCTTGGAGATGACCAGATGATGATCCGCATGCGCCGCCACCTGCGGCGAATGGGTGACGGCGAGCACCTGCGCCGCGCGGCTGAGCGTCGCCAGCCTTTCGCCGATGGCCGCCGCCGTTGCTCCGCCGACGCCCTGATCCACCTCATCGAACACGAGGGTCGGCGCGGAGCCTTGCTGCGCCAGCGCGACTTTGAGGGCGAGAATGAAGCGCGACAGCTCGCCGCCCGACGCCACCTTCATGAGCGGGCCGGCGTCCGCCCCGGGATTGGTGCGCACCGTGAAGGACGCGGTTTCGAAGCCGGAAGGGCCGCCCGCCGCGTCGTGGGCGAGGTCGGTCATGAAGCGCGCACGGTCAAGCTTGAGCGCGGGGAGTTCGGCGCCGACGGCGGCGTCAAGGCGGGTCGCGGCGGCGCGCCGGGCCTCGGACAGGCGGCGCGCGGCGGCCACATACGCATGGCGCTTCGCCTCGGTTTCGGCTTCAAGGCTGGCGCGCTCGGCGTCCGCGGCGTCGGCGGCGGCGCATTCGGCCCGAAAGCGCTCGGCGAGCCCAGGCAAATCGGCGACCGCGCAACGATACTTGCGCGCCGTCTCGCGCAGCTTGAACAAGCGGGCCTCCGCCTGCTCAAGGTCTGCGTCGTTGAAATCCAAGGCCGACCTCTCCGCCTTGACCACCGCCGCCGCCTCGGCGACCTCGATAAGCACACGCTCCACCGCCGCGGCGACGCCGCTCGGCCGCGCGCCCGGCTGCCGTTCGAGCCGCCGCAGCGCGCCTCCAAGCTTGTTCTCCAGCCCGCCGGCGGAGAGCGCCGTTGCGATATCGTCAAGCCCCGCGGCGATCCTCGAAGCGTTCTGCATGCGCTGCCGATCCTCGGCGAGGGCGTCCTCCTCGCCCGAGCGGCAATCCAGTGCTTCGAGTTCATCGGCTGCGTGCCGCGCGTACTCCAGGCTGCGCTGAGCAGCGGCGTGCATGTCCCGCCGCTCGGCCAGGGCGGCCTCGGCCTCACGCCAAGCTCGCCAGTGCGCCTCCACCTGCGTCGCATCGCCCGACAGGCCGCCGTAGGCGTCAAGCAGTCGACGGTGGGTCGCGCTCTCCGTGAACGCCCGGTCGTCGTGCTGGCCATGGATTTCGACGAGCAGCGCGCCCACACGGCGCAAAGTCTGCACGCTCACCGGCGCGTCGTTGATGAAGGCCTTGGCGCGGCCGTCCGGCGTCTGGACGCGGCGGAGAACCAGGTCGTCGCCGGCCTCCACGCCATGCTCCACGGCGAGCGCGAGCGCTGGATGGTCGGAGACGAGGTCGAACTGCGCCGTCACCTGGCCGAGAGCGGCGCCGGCGCGGACGAGTTTGGGGTCGCCGCGCGCGCCGAGCGCAAGCGCGAAGGCGTCAAGAAGGATGGATTTGCCGGCCCCAGTTTCGCCCGTGAAGGCGGTCATGCCCGCATGGAATTGAAGATCGAGGCGGTCGATGAGGACGATGTCGCGGATCGAAAGGGCGGCGAGCATACGCAACCCTTAGCTTTGATTTGCCCGGACGGCCAGCGTATTTAGCCGACGGATGCGACCGCCTTTTTCCATGTGCGGCTGATCCAGGAGCCGGTGTCCTCGCGCGGGGCGTGCCCGCCCGTCCGCAGCAGATCGTAACTGTCTTTGTACCAGCGGCTTTCGGGGAAGTTGTGTCCGAGCACAGCGGCGGCCGTTTGCGCCTCGTTGACGATGCCGAGCGCCATGTAGGCCTCGGTGAGACGCATCAGCGCCTCCTCCACATGAGCGGTCGTCTGATAATCGGAAACGACGGTGCGGAAGCGGTTGATGGCCGCGAGGTAGTTGGCTTGCTTCAGATAATAGCGACCGACATTCATCTCGGAAGCGGCGAGCACGTCCTGGGCGATGCGGATGCGCTTTTTCGATTCGTCCACATACCGACTGTCGGGGTAACGGCGCACGAGCGTCTCAAGTTCAACGAGCGCCTTGCGCGTGTCGGACTGATCGCGTTTTGGATCGTTCATGCGGTCGAAATAGGAGGTCGCGATGATGTTTTGCGCGAGGGCCGCCTCTTTTGTGCCCGGATGCATGGTGATGTAGCGGCGGGCGGCGGCGACGGCCTCGACGGATTTGCCGGCTTTCTGATAGGCGAAGGCGGACATGACGATCGCACGGCGCGCTTCCTGCGCGTAAGGATGCTGGCGGTCGACCTCCTCAAACTTCTCGGCGGCGTAGGTGTATTCGCCTTTGGCGAGGAGCACGTCGCCCTCCTGAAAGAGCACCGCAGGAGATTTGCCCTCCTCGTACTTTTTCTCGCTGGAGAACATCGAGCCGAGCGAACCGGACGAGCATCCTGCAAGCGCTAGGCTTGCCGCCAGCGCGCCGACTAAGCCACAATATCGAGAAACTTTCGCCATCGCGATTCGACCCCATGTTGGCGACGCTAACGATACGGCGCCGGCCGCATAGCCGCAAGCTCCGCGCTCGACCGCTGCACTAAGCTCATGAATTATGGTGATTCTAGGCCGCGGCGCCATCCGCGAGCTTTTTGGACAAAAGGCGTTCGGGCTGCGGGGTCGCGCCGGGCGGCGCTGATTGTTAGGCTTTGGGAGGGGCGAAAGCGGGCTGCGGGATGCCGAAGCCGATCTCGGCGTGGCCGATCGCATCGGCGAAGCGCGGCTTGCGCACCGTCTCCACAATTTCCCAGGAGGATTTCGCGGCGAAGAGCGCGTGCAGCATCATGGAGTTCAGTTTGTGGCCGCCGCGGATGGAGCGGAAAGCGCCGAGGATCGGAGCGCCTGCAAGCGACAGATCGCCGACCGCATCGAGCGCCTTATGGCGGGCGAACTCATCGCTGAAGCGAAGGCCCTCCGGGTTCATCACCCGGTCATCGCCGACAGCGACGGTGTTCTCGAGCGAGGCGCCAAGCGCGCGGCCGCATGCCCAGAGCTTCTTGACGTCGCGCATGAAGCCAAAGGTGCGAGCGCGGCACAGTTCGCGGCGGAAGTTGGCGGGGGTTACGTCGATGGCCATGCGCTGGCGGCCGATGACCGGCGTGTCGAAGTCGATCTCCACATCGACTTTAAAGCCGTTATACGGCGTGAACTCTGCCACCATGTCGCCCTCCTCGATGCGGACAGGACGGGTGACGCGGATGTATTTGCGCGGCTCTGCGAGGTTGCGAACGCCAGCCATGTCGATGGCCTTCACGAAGGGTTCGGAGCTGCCGTCCATGATCGGGATCTCGGCGCTGTCCACCTCAATGTCGACGTTGTCGACGCCCATTCCGCGCAAAGCGGCGAGCAGATGTTCAACGGTCGCGACAGTTGCGCCATTGGCGCCGGCGAGAATTGTGCAGAGGGTAACGTTGTTGACGAAGCGGAAGTCGCCAGGAATATGATTGAGGGAACCGTTTTGCGCTTTGAGGTAGAAGTTATAGCCAGAATTGGCGGTGGCGGGATGGAGAACGAGGGAGACTTCTTTACCGCCGTGAACTCCGATGCCCTGCAAAACGATTTCGCGACCGATCGTCGTTTGATAGTCGCCCCAGCCGTTAAAGCTCATATCCGTTCGCCGTTGTTTGTTGCCCCCCGGGGTAAACTACACCCCGGCCCTACAATCGTGCGACTTGGCTTGTGATGACTTGTTATGCGCCGTTGTCTGCTCGGTGACGGCAACCTAGCCCGCGTCGTCCCCGCGGGACAAATCACGCTTGTTTACACTCTGTTACGGAACGGTTCCGGCGAACGGCGGAAATGTGCGGAAAAAGACGCGTTTATGCGGGATCAGGGCCGCAACCGAAGGCATCGAGCCTTTGAGCGATCTGGGCGAACCGGTCGTCCGCACGGCCGCATCAACGCTTAAAAAAGTTTGGTATATCAAAGCCTTCGTCGCCAGGATGCCGGTCTTTGGGGTCGCTGAGCGGAGGCTCGGACCGGCGCGCGCCGCCGTTCAGTTCCGGCGCGCGACCGTGGGATTTCGCCTCCGGATGGCGCTCGATGATCACGCCGCTCTGGGGCGCGGCGCTCAAGGATTTCCGCTCGCGTTGCTCGGGCGCCACAGCGGCGGCGCTTGACGACTCGCGCGCCCGCACGCGCCCGGCCATCCAATCGAACAGCCCGCGACGGGCAGGCTCTTTCTGCGCGCCGCCGCCCAGCTCGGGGAAATCGTCCGATGTGAGAGGACGGCGGGGCGGCTTGAGCGGGGTCTTGGGCGGCGCGGGCTCGAAGCTCGCAGGCGCCGGCTCGGCGCGGCCTCGCACCGGCGGCTGGCGCTGATCGGCGTAGCCTTTCGGCGGGTTTGGCGCGCGGCCCGGCTGCGGCCCCTGGAGCGCGCGCTTGTCCGGCTCCGGCGCGCGCGGCGGCGGAGCGTAGAGGCGGTCGGTGAGGCCGTCCTTGCGGCCGGCATCCGGCGCGCGGCCGCCGTCGTGGCCAAAGGAGTGGTGGATGCCTGTCGCCACCACCGACACGCGCAGCCGCCCTTTCAGCTCCTGGTCGAAGGTGGCGCCGACGATGATGTTGACGTCAGGGTTCGAGTCCGGGTCCACCTCGCGGCGGATGCGCGACGCCGCCTCCTCGACCTCGTAAAGCGTCATATCGCCGGCCCCCGTGATGCTCACGAGCAGCCCTTTGGCCCCGCGCATGCTGATTTCGCCCAGGAGCGGGTTCGATATGGCGCTCTCGGCCGCCTTCAAAGCGCGCTTTTCACCCTCGGCCTCGCCGGTGCCCATCAACGCCGTTCCCATGTTCTGCATCACGACACGGACGTCGGCGAAATCGAGATTGATCAGCCCCTCCTTCACCATCAGATCGGTGATGCAGGACACGCCCGACTTCAGCACGTCGTCGGCGCGCTGAAATGCGTCCATGAACGTGGTCTTCTCGTTGGCGATGCGGAACAGGTTCTGGTTGGGAATGACGATCATCGTATCGACGAACTTGGACAACTCCGCCACGCCCTGTTCGGCGATGCGCATGCGCCGCTGCCCTTCGAACTCGAACGGCTTGGAGACCACCGCGACGCTGAGCACGCCCAGCTCCTTCGCCGCGCGCGAAATGACCGGCGCCGCGCCCGTGCCCGTGCCGCCGCCCATGCCGGCCGTAATGAACAGCATGTGCGCGCCCTCGATCGCCGCGCGGATCTCGTCGATCGCCTCCTCGGCGGCGGCGGCCCCCACATCCGGCTTCGAGCCGGCGCCCAGCCCCTCCGTGATGCCGGCCCCCATCTGTATGCGGTTGCCCGCGCTCGACATGGCGAGCGCCTGCGCGTCCGTGTTGGCGGCGACGAACTCGACCCCCTCGATGCCGCACTGGATCATGTTGTTGACGGCGTTGCCGCCCGCCCCGCCGACGCCGATGACGACGATGCGCGGACGCATCTCCATCAGGTCGGGAAGTTTCAATTTGATGCTCATCACAGCCTCGGCGAAGTGAGTCGTTTGTCCGAATCTAGCACTGTTCGCGGCCTTGCGCTTTCGACCCGGCCAAAAAAGCGCAACCGTGGCGCGACAGCGTTAGCGAAATGTTAAAATCCCTGCCTTAACCACTCTCCAACTCGGGCGAAATATCCCCTTGCGGGCTCCTCGGGCGCAAGCACGCTCACATTGGCGGCGAAGTCGGCGCGCCCTGCATGACTGAACAGTCCGGCGGCCGCCGCGAAGCCCGGCCCCGCCTCGGGCGAAGGGCCGTTGAACAACGGCGCCGGCGCCACCGCCCGCGCAGGCCCGCCGAACACGCGCTCGGCCAGAGCCGCCGCGCCAAGCAGCTGGCTTCCGCCCCCGGTCAGGATCACCGGACGACCTGCGGCGGCCGTGCCGATTTCGGCGGCAAGCGCGCGGAAAATCGCCTCCTGCCGTTTGCGGACGACAGCGTTCACCTCCGGCTTTGGCAGCGACACCAGCACTTGCCCACCATGCGCGTCAATCGCCAGCCGGATGCTCTCGCCCTCATCCTCAGGCCCTGACAGCACGCCCCCGTGCATGGTCTTGAGCCGTTCGGCCTCCGCCATGCTAAGCGCGAAAGCTTGCGCCAGGTCGGCGGTGACGGCCGCTCCACCCTCCCGCACCGACGCCGCCCCGGCGAGCGCGCCGCCCGCGACATGGCAAGCCGCCGTCGAAGCCGCGCCCATGTCGATCACCAGCGCGCCGCGCTCCGCCTCGGCATCGCTCAACACCCCGAGCGCGCTCGCGAAGCTCGAAACCGCAAAGCCTCCCAGCGCAATATGCATCCGCGCCAGACACGCCTGCACCCGCCGCACGGTTTGCGCCTCCGCGAACAGGGCGGACAGATCGGCGGAGAGCACGCCGCCGGGCAGCCCGCGCGGATCGGGCGTCGCCTCGTCGTCGTCGACCGCGAACCCGCGCGGATGAAGATGCAACGCCGCCTCGCCGCGCCGGGCCGCATCGCGCCTGACGGCGAGCAAAATGCGGTCGATGTCGTCCCCGCTGGCCGCGCCGAAAGGCAGGGCCGCGCGAGCCTGAAACCGCTCGGCCCGCGCAGGCGTCGACATGGCTGCGAAAGCGACGTCCACCGTTGCGTCCGCCATTTTCTCGGCCTGGGCGATGGCCTGACGGACGCACATTTCGGCGGCGGCCATATTCGAGATGCGTCCGCCCACGACCCCCTCGGATCGTCGATAAGCGTAGCCGAGCAGCCTACCGCGGCCGGCGGCGCCGTCCGCCCGCATGCCGATCAGGCAGACGATCTTGTGGCTCCCCACGTCCAGCATGGCGACAGGCTTTGCGGGGAACACCCGCTGCCCGAGCCACACCGTAGGCCCACGCATGACTAACGCGCGTCGGCGACGGCCGCAGTCACCGTCGCGGCGCCCGCGATGGCGCTCGGGCGCAGACCGTCTGACGCCGTTTTTCTCGTCAGGGCGGCTTGTCCGGCGACGCGGAGATCGACGGCGGAGGCCTGCGCGAGCGGCGCGGCGTCATCGGCCAGCAAATCGGACAAGGCCGCCAGCGCGGGGGGCGCATCCTCGGGCAGCTTCACGCGCAGATCGCTTTTCAACAGCAAGTCCCAGCGGCGGCGGCCCACGCGTTCGGCGGCGACGACAGCCGCGCGGATGCGAGGATGGGGCGCCAGCGCGTCGGCGAGACCTTTGGAGGCGGCCGCTGCGCCCTCACCGCGCACCCGGATGAGGCCGGACATTTCCGCCGCTTTCACTGGGCCAAGCACCGCGCCGCGCTCGTCCACCGCATGCTGAGCGCCTGCGCCGTCCACCCATACGGCGACAGGCTGACGCTCCACGACGGCGACGACCAACGTCGCGGGCCACAGCTTCTGAATTTCGACCGTTTTCACCCATCCGATGGCGGCGATGCGGCGGCGGGCGGCATCGGCGTCAAAAAATAGGGTGGAGTCGCGCACGTCGGCGTCAAGGGCCGCCAGCAGCGCCTGCTCCGACGCGTTGACGCGCCCGCGGATGACCACCTTCGAGACCTCAAAGCCGGCGCTCCGAGCCGCTGCATTCGCCGCGCCAACGGTGAAAGCCGTCGCCTGCTCCATAGACCCGCTCAACATCGCCGCATATCCTCCGGCCGCCGCGAGGTATAAGATGCTGGCCGCCAAACCGAGCCTGGCGGCGGCGTCGCCCCGCGCGAGCCACCAATGGAGCCATCCGCCCTTCGCGTCGTCGCGCGGCGAAAACCGGCCGCCATACAAGCGGCGGGCTCCAAGAAACGAACCATCGCTGTCCGAATCAAAGTGTACCCGGTTTTGGCCCGCAATCAACGGTTGCAACTCGCATCCTCCACGATCCAGCGCGTCAATTCGCCGAATGTCAGCCCAGCGTGGCCGGCAAGCTCCGGCACGAGCGACGTCGCGGTCATTCCCGGCTGGGTGTTGACCTCAAGACAGGCGAGCAGCCCCGAGCCGCCCGGCGTGTCGTCGTAGCGGAAATCCGCCCGGCTGACGCCGCGACAGCCCAGAGCCTGATGCGCCCTCAGCGACAGAGTCTGGACCAATTGGTAAATATTCGGTGAAATTTGCGCGGGAAGGATGTGGCGGGAGCCTCCGGGGGCGTATTTGGACTCGTAATCGTAAAAGTTCAGGCCTTCGGCGGGCAGGATTTCGATCACGCCAAGCGCCCGGTCGCCCATCACCGCGCAGGTCAGTTCGCGGCCTGGAATGTAGGCCTCGGCGAGCAGTTCCTCTCCGTGCGGCCAGTCTGCGGCGGACAGCTGTTGGGGCGGATGCTCGTGATCCTCGCGCACGATGAACACGCCGACGCTCGAGCCTTCCGCGACGGGTTTGAGCACGTAAGGACGCGGCAGCGGATGCTCGCGGGCGGCCTCTGCGCGGCTCACCACACGGCCCTCGGCCACCGGCACGCCGACGGCGCGCAGCACGGTCTTGGCGCGCTCCTTATGCATGGCGAGCGCGGAGGCGAGCACGCCGGAATGCGTGTAGGGCAAGCCCAGCGTCTCCAGCACGCCTTGCACGCAGCCGTCCTCGCCGAAGCGGCCGTGCAGCGCGTTGAAGCAGACGTCCGGGCGGAGCTCGGCGAGGCGCGTCGGCAGGTCAGGCCCAACGTCTACAAGCGTGACGCGGTAGCCCTCGCCTTCCAGCGCCTGCGCGCAGGCCGCGCCCGAACGCAAGCTCACCTCGCGCTCGGCGGACAGCCCGCCGATCAGCACCGCCACATGCTCAAAGGTGCGCGGCGGTATGGCGATGGCGGGCGCGGTGGTCATAGGTCGAACTCGTTTTGTTTGCCGCCGTCTTCACGCGCGGCGCGTTTGAACGCGTCGTCGCGGCGGGCGGGCAGGCGCACCGCGCGGTCGCGCAACTCCATGGCGTCCTTCACGCTGACGATCTGGATGCGCGGCACGGGCGCGAAGCCGGGCAGCACATATTCGCCAGCGCCCGCGGCTTCCGTCAGCATCGGCCGCGACGGCTCCGCGAGGGTCAGGAACACGCCCACGCCGGCGCCCTCGCGCTCCACTACGCCCCGCAGGTCGCGGATCATGCCGACGCCGACATTGTCGCCCGCCTTCACGGACACGATGGCGCGGCCCTCGGACTTCGCGCCGAAATAGATATTGCCGTCGATGCCCCGGTCGGCGCCCTTCTTCGACATATTGCCCGGACGCGCGTTGATGAGCGAGAGCGCCCATTTCTCGAACTCGTGATATTTCCCGCGCGCAGCAAGGTCGCGGGCGCCCGCCAGGTCATGCGGCACGCCGTGGGTGGTGAACTGCACGCCGGGGAAGGCGTCGCGCAGCCGCTTCTCGATCAGGCCGATGGCGAGGTGGGTGATGTCGATGCCGATCCAGCGGCGGTCGAGTTTCTGCGCGGCGTGGACGGTGGTGCCGCAGCCGCAGAACGGGTCGAGCACCACATCGCCGGGGTTGGAGGAGGCGGAAAGGATGCGTTCGAGCAGGGCGACGGGTTTTTGGGTGGGGTAGCCGAGGCGTTCTTGCGCTTGGGAGTTCAACGGGGAAACATCCGTCCAAACCGTTCCCAAGGGTATTCCTGGCATCTCCTCAAGATAGTGCTTTAGTCGAGGGACATTAGAACCTTTCGAGTAATGTATCCGTCCTTCAGCATCAAATTTTTCCATGTTTGCTCTGGAATAAGCCCAAAATGGACCGCCGGGCGGGGGCACACCTTTCCAGAGATATGAAGTATCGCCGCCACCCTTGGCCGCCGTCATATCGCTCGTCTTGTATCTCCGCCCTGTCACAGGGTCGATGTTACCGTAATGCTGCTTTTTATAGTCCTCGTCATAGTCTCCGTACTGAAGATTCCAGATCGGACGCATCTCCTTCGCATAGAAGTAAAGAACATCGTGAGCACGGCCAAAACGGGTCAGTCCTTGAGAGGCATCGTTATGCGAACTTGTTCGCTTCCAGATGATTTCGTTGCGAAAGTGTCGCGCGCCAAACACCGCGTCCAGCAAGATCTTCAGATAATGGCTCGCCGTCGGGTCGCAGTGCAGATAGAGGCTGCCCGTCGGCTTCAGCACCCGGTGCAGCTCGATCAGCCGCACCGCCATCATGGCGAGATAGGCCATCATGTCGTTCTCGCCGAGAAACTGGCGCATGGCCCGCAGCATGGACGCGGCCGCCGCGTTTTCTCCGCGCACCACCTCGCCGAAGGCCGCCTCCGCCGTATCGTTCCAGTGCCAGGTGTCGTCGAACGCCTCGATCTGCGCCGCCGACTGCGCGCCGTCCGGCGCCTTGAACAGCACGTTGTAGCTGGCGTTGGAGTTGAACGGCGGATCGAGATAGACGAGGTCAACGCTTTCGTCCGCGATGTGCTCGCGCAGCACGGCGAGGTTGTCGCCGTAATAGAGGTGGTTCTCGCCCGCCGTCATAGCGCGAGGGATAAGCGGATGCGGCCCGCGCCGCAATCCGAAATGCCGACATATGAACGACTACGGCGCCTCAGCGCGCCGCGGCGGCCTTCCGGGCATGCGCCCGGCATGGTATACGGCGGCGAAACATCCATGGAGATCGTCATGGCGAGCACGCGCACCGAACACGACACCTTCGGCCCTATCGAAGTGCCCGCCGAACGCTACTGGGGCGCGCAGACGCAGCGTTCGCTCGGCAACTTCAAGATCGGCGTGGAGAAGATGCCCGCGCCGCTCATCCGCGCGCTCGGCGTCATCAAGAAATGCGCGGCCGAAGCCAACATGGCGCTCGGCGGCCTCGATGCGCGCATCGGCGGCGCCATCGTGCAGGCGGCGGACGAAGTGATCGCGGGCAAGCTCGACGCGGAGTTCCCGCTCGCCGTGTGGCAGACCGGCTCGGGCACGCAGACGAACATGAACGCCAACGAGGTGATCGCCAACCGCGCTATTGAGCTGCTCGGCGGCGAGCGTGGCGGCAAGGCCGTGCACCCAAACGACCATGTGAACAAGTCGCAATCCTCGAACGACACGTTCCCGACCGCGATGCACATCGCCGCCGCCGTCGAGGCGAACCGCGCGCTCATCCCGGCGCTGCGCCACCTCGCGGAAGCGCTGGAGGCGAAGGCGGCAGCCTTCCGGGACATCATCAAGATCGGCCGCACGCACCTGCAGGACGCGGTGCCGATGACGCTGGGTCAGGAGTTCGGCGGCTACGCCGCCCAAGTGCGCATGGGGATCGCGCGCCTCGAGCGCACGCTGCCCGGCCTTTACGCGCTGGCGCAAGGGGGCACGGCGGTCGGCACCGGGCTGAACTGTCCGGCGGGCTTCGCTGAGGATTTCGCCGCCCGCGTCGCGCGCGAAACGGGCCTGCCGTTCGTCACCGCGCCCAACAAGTTCGAGGCGCTCGCCTCCAACGACGCGGTGATCGAGGCGTCCGGCGCGCTGAATGTGCTCGCCGCCAGCCTGTTCAAGATCGCCAACGACATCCGGTTGCTCGGCTCCGGCCCGCGCTCCGGCCTCGCCGAGCTGTCGCTGCCCGAGAATGAGCCGGGCTCCTCGATCATGCCCGGCAAGGTGAACCCGACCCAGTGCGAGGCGATGACGATGGTGTGCTGCCAGGTGATGGGCAACCACGTCGCGGTGACGGTCGCAGGGAGCCAGGGCCATTTCGAGCTGAACGTGTTCAAGCCGGTGATGATCCACAATCTGCTGCAGTCCATGCGCCTCATCGCTGACGCGAGCGTGAGCCTGACGGACAACTGCATCGTCGGCATCGAGCCGAACCGCGCCCGCATCGCCGACCTGCTGGAGCGCTCGCTGATGCTTGTCACCGCGCTCAACCCCAAGATCGGCTACGACAAGGCCGCCGAGATCGCCAAGACCGCGCACAAGAACGGCACGACCTTGCGCGAGGAGGCGCTGCGCCTCGGCTACGTGACCGAGGAGGAGTTCAACGCGCTGATGCGGCCGGAAACCATGGTCGGCCCGCGCTGATCTGATGCCGCGCGACGAACCCACGCTCGAGCTTTTCCCGGCGCCGCCGAAACCGCTTTCGGAGCGGCGGCTGGCGGCGGAGGCCGGGCGGCCGGTGAAGCGCTCGTTGACCATCGCCGGGCACCGCACCTCGATCTCGCTGGAGGAGGCGTTCTGGACGGCGCTTCAGGACGTGGCGCGCGGGCAAGGCAAAACTGTCGCCTCGCTCATTTTCCAGATCGACGCCAAGCGCGGCAAAACCAACCTGTCGAGCGCCATCCGCGTCTACCTGCTCGACCATTTCCGAAAATGAAACGGGCGGTCACTCCGCGCGCGGGCGGATCAGGCCGCGGTTGATCAGCGTCTCGGCGATCTGCACCGTGTTGAGCGCCGCGCCCTTGCGCAGGTTGTCGGACACAACCCACATCGACAGTCCGTTCTCAACCGTGATGTCCTCGCGGATGCGGGAGACGAACGTGGCGTACTCGCCCACGCAATCGACGGGCGTCACGTAGCCGCCGTCCTCGCGCTTATCCACGACCATAAGCCCCGGCGCCTCGCGCAGGATTTCGCGCGCCTCGTCCGCCGAGATCGGGCGCTCGAACTCGATGTTCACCGCCTCCGAATGCCCGACGAACACCGGCACGCGCACGCAGGTGGCGGTGAGCTTGATCTTGGGGTCGAGGATTTTTTTCGTCTCCGCGACCATCTTCCACTCCTCGCGGGTGAAGCCGTCGTCCTGAAACTTGTCGATGTGCGGGATGACGTTGAACGCGATCTGCTTGGTGAACACGTTCGGCTCAGGCGCGTCGGTGACGAAGATGCCCTTCGTCTGCGTCCACAGTTCGTCCATCGCGTCCTTGCCGGCGCCGGAGACGGATTGATAAGTGGCGACGACCACGCGGCGGATGGTGGCCGCGTCGTGCAGCGGTTTCAGCGCCACAACGAGCTGCGCGGTGGAGCAGTTGGGGTTGGCGATGATGTTTTTCTTCGAGAAACCGGCGACCGCGTCGGCGTTCACCTCCGGCACGATCAGCGGCACGTCCATGTCGTACCGCCAGGCGGAGGAGTTGTCGATGACGACGCAGCCCGTCGCGGCGATGCGGGGCGACCACTCCTTCGACACCTCGCCGCCCGCCGACATGAGCGCGAAATCGCACTTGGCGAAGTCGAACGTGGCGAGGTCTTCGCATTTCACCGTGCGGTCGCCCATGGAGACGGGCAGGCCCTGGGAGCGGCGCGAGGCGATGGCGTGGATGGCCGCGATGGGGAATTCACGCTCATCGAGGATGTTGAGCATTTCGCGGCCCACATTGCCTGTGGCGCCGACGACGGCGACGGTGTAGGTCATTTAAACTCTGCTTTGTTTTGCTCGCACGTCTGGGGGTTGTGCGCGCTAACGATAACGGTGCGCCCCTTATACGGAAGACTGAAGGCTCGCACAACAGAGCCTCTCGCCACCCTTGATTGCCTGGTTCTAGAAATTCTTTTGACGTGTAACTGAATTGTAAACCCATTCATCTAGTTCTTTAATGGCTGCCTTTATTCTTTCGCTAAAATTCTGATCGTTAAATCGTAATTTTCTATAACTATCGCCTAAGCGGCCCCATTGTTCGTCACTTGCTTCGTCATGGATCAATAAAAAAACTGGCATCTGCAAAGCAAGGGCCATAGAAACTTCTGCTACAATCCATATGTTTGTGTTTTCGTCATTCCTTGGCGTCACAATTGCCAGTAACGCCTCACAATTTCTTATTTTAACTGCTACATCAGCGAAGGTCGAATGTGTTAGCGGCGCGTCAAGCCCGCCTCCCGAGCCCAGTACTCTTATGTGTAAAAATTCGCACTCCGCTACAACCATTGTACGGATTTCATGCGCTTGGCCGTAATTTATATTTCTTGATAAAAACAATGAATATATATTACCTTTCGACACCTCTTTCAAGTAAGAATGATTCACGCTAATTTTCTGCTTAATTTCTTCCCGTAAAGCCCATGCGAGTTGATAACGTTTCTCTAAGTCGTACTCAACTAGAAACTCATTTGGAGGCAAGTTTTTCTTCTTTTCTTTTATCTCTGATATCCGCCTCGATAAATTCTTCAAAACATTCTCGTGAGAAAGAGATCCAGGAAGAATGTCTACCATAGCCGCGACCTTACTTGGTGAAATTTCACAGGATTTAAAATCTTTGCAAAAAATTGTCTCTTCTTGTAAAAAGAAGAAAACTCGCTATTAAGCTGCTTGATAAAATTATTTTTGTCAATTGGAGCAGCAGTTGATGCTAATATATTTAAGGTAGATAATTCATTATCTTTTATATCCGACTCCGAGGTAAATGAAGTGCTTCCAAGCTTTCTTTGAGCCAACTGACTTCGAACTATGTTTAGCCCCATCGCCCTCATAACGCTTGCGATCTGCGAATGCCCAATCTCACGTTGCGAAAAATAAATTGAAATATGAATAGCATTGGGATTCTCAATGTTCTGGACGCCGCAATAAATGGCGTGAGATTTGACATTTACAGATGAAACCACATAACTGTTTTTATTTAAATTTAGCTCATTCAAAAAAGGCGGTGGAATTTCAAATCCATCCTTTCTATAGGTTGTTTGAGCAGGTTGATGAAGACTTGATCCATTCCGGTCATCACGCGAGTACCTTATATCCTCCCACATATTCCAGTGTAGCATATTTCTATACAAGCGAAGAACTGGAGAGTTGTCGGGGTTTATACGAATCTCGTGGAGAAACTCGACTATAATGTTATAGTAAAGCCCCAAAAGACCATTGTTAGGATCACGCTCCCTATCTGACGGACGGAGATCAATCTCACTTGAGTCGTATGACGTGCAATCAAGCACAAAGTATTTTGAATGATACCTAGAGTTGTAAGCAGCCCGTGAAACATAGTGCAGCACGCGAATCGAAAAGCGATCGAAAATCTTTAAAAGCCGCTCAATTTGACCAGGGCTATCGAGCAACTGTAGGTCCAGGTTCCACATGTCGGGCCAAGTTTCTATTCCATACGGAGAAATAATAAATTCAGGAAATCCCCAGGAATTTACTCTTCTGAACGTTACGTAAATCTTTGAACCTGTAGTTACAGCGATAGGAGCCCGCAACGTTGGATGTAAAACTATTTTACTCTGTATCCCCAGAGGTCTCGGTAGATCGTGCAAAAACATCTATTCAGTGTCCGAGAAAGCTTATCTCAATTCTAAAGCTTCAATATTCTCATCATACCCGGTTTGAATGACCTTGTGAACAACTAAGGTAGTGTGGCGCGGTCGGCGGGCGCTAGATACCGCCGCGCCACGACCGGCAGCAGCAGCGCGATGAACAGAAATCGCGCGAACTGATGCGCCCCGACATACGCTGGGTCAAGCCCCAACAGAAACGACAGGATGATCATCGCCTCCAGCCCGCCCGGCGCAAAGGCGAGCAGCGCCTGCCCCCACGGCACGCCCAGCCCCTCCGCCACTGCGGCGGCGAACAGCGCGGCGACCCCCAGCGCCACGAAAAACGCGATGAGCAACGCGGGCAGCGAGCGCACCAGCGCCGCCACGCTCGCGCCCTCGAACCGCATCCCCGTGTAGGCGCCGAGCACGACGAGCGTCGGCACGAGGATCGCGCCCGGCAGTTGCCCCGCGACCAGGCCCGTCAGGTGCAGCGTCGCGCTCGCGATCATGGCGCCGAGCAGCAGCCCCGCGGGCGCGCGCAGCCAGTGCAGGAGCAGCCCCAGCGCCGCGCCGCCCGCGATCATCACGGCGAAACCCGCCGCACCCTCGAAGCGCGCGGGCGCCATGGCCGCCACAGGGATCTCCGCCTCGCCCGTCAACGCGACGATGAGCGGCGGCAAAATCGCCATCAAGATCATCAGCCGCACCATCTGCGCCATCACAACGAGCCTCGCGTCGGCCCGGCTCTGCAAGCTCATGGCGATCACGTAGGAGAGTGCGCCAGGGATCGAGGCGAAGAACGCGGTAGGCGCGTCCCAGCCGGCCCTGCGCAGGTAAAACGCGACCGCGCCCATGATCGCGGGCACCGAGAGGAAGAGCGCGACGAGGCTGAGCGGCCATTTCGTCAGCCCAGCCAAAATCTGCGCGTCGAACCCCGCCCCCATGGACACGCCGACCAGCACGAACGAGGCGCTGGCGAGCGGCCCGGGCAGCTCCATCGGCGCGTGAAACAGGGCGAGCGCGGCGACGGCGAGCATGCTGCCGGTGAGCCAGGCGGCCGGCAGCCCGGCGGCGTGGAACAGCGCGCCCCCGGCCGCGCCGATGATGAGCGCGAACGCCGTGCGCTCGAAAATGTCGCTGAAAGACGGCTTCGGCGGCGGCGAAGGGACGGGCGGCGGCGCGGTCTCTCCCGCGCCCAGATCCTTCACGCCAACCCCGGCAGCCCGAGCTGCACGCCTTCGTCAAGCAGCCGCCCGCACAGCCAGAACTCGCCCTGCACGATCATGCCGGGACGCGGATCGCTGCGGAATTGCGCCTCGCTCGCCAGCACGTCGATCTCGCCGCCGAGCGTGGAGACGAGCGCCCAGCGGAAGTTCTGGCCTGTCACGGGGTTGGCGCGCAGTTCCGAGCGCACCACGACGCCGGTGAAATAGGCCTTGGACGGCGCGCGGAAGTCCGGCCCGTCGGGGTCGTGATAGATCGGCGCGCCGGGCGCCTCGCCGCCGAGCGGCGTGAACAGGCCGCTTGCGAAAAACGATTTCGGCGCGAACCGCACTTCCTGGCCGGCCTGCGCGGCGGTGAACGAGGCTTCATCGGGGAACATGGCGATGTCGTGGGGAAAGGCGGCGATCTGCGCGGCGGCGATGAACGGCGTGTCGCGGCCCTCGAAGCACGCGAAATCGACCACGTCGATGAGCGCGACGGTTGCGCATTGATGCGGCTGCGGGCCAGGTCCGATCTCCACGAACGCTGCGCCCTCGAAGGCGTTGTCGGCGGGGCGCCGCCGCATCGTCATGACGCGCACGGGCACGCGCCCCTCGCCGGCGAAGAACGGCGTGACGCCGACGATGGCGAGGCGCTCCTCCGCGTCCTCGGTCGAGGCCTGCGCGGCCTCGCGCTGCATGTGTATCCAAAGCTCCGGCCCGGCGCCGGACGTCCAGCGGTAGTAATAGCCAGGCGCGCACGGCTTCGGATCAGCCCCTTGCTCGGGCAGGCTGGCGAGCAGCCCGGCGAGTTCCTCCGCCGACCCCGCCTTGAACCCGATGACGCTGAAGTGGTCAGACATTCGCTCGCAGCCTCACCAACTTTGCGCTTCGGATAGCCTTTGCCGAAAGGCCGTGACAAGTGGTTGATCTATAGTGCTTATGTCGTAAAAAGTCTGTTTTTCGTCGCCAATATAGAAGATAAACTTGTCTCTACCTTCTTCCTCATAATAATCAAACAGCCGTCCTTTGTTCAGTCTATCATAATAAACACAAAATTTCTCGATTCTATCACGATACCTGATTTTATCGATTTCGATTTGCTCCGAGGGTCGTTTCACCTTCTCGCGAAGGCGGTTTTTGCAGAAAGCGAAAATCTGCTTCTCATGTTCAGTTGTGATGATTTTCGGCGCAACGCCATTGATTTGCGCCGGTGCAGTTCGCACCCGCGGCGCTGCGGCCTTCATGTTTTGGATCTTTTCATGAATTTCGCCCGCTAGGCTGTGCGAGAACGCCTCCTGCAAAAGCGTCGAGTACAAATCCAGTCGATTGTCGCGGATGCGCTTGATATTTAACTGAGCAAGAACGTACCGGCAAAAATCAGGCGTTGGCTTCTTGAGTTGCCCGGCGAGCCATCGCGTCAGCTTGATCCGGATCATCTCAGATTGAGCGAAATTGGCGACCCAGTCTTCGTTGAAAGTGTCTCGACCGATATGACCGAGGAAGTTTTTCTCGGTTTCCGTCAACCCGCGCGAGGCTACCTTCTCCAAACTCAGGGCGAAGAACGGTTCGTCATCCAAATTGCCGTCGCTGTCTCCGTCGCTGAAGAAAAGGAAGTTTAAGCCGTCGGTCAACACCGCCAGGGTCGCGTCCTGATGCTTGAAGTAATTGGCGAGTTGCCCGTAGTGATTCGAAAGCTGTCTCCCCGGAGACTTGCACTCTACAACGATAACGGGCTTACCTTTTGAAAATAAAACGATATCCGCGCGGTTCGGATATTTTTTGTTCGAATGCACCTGATGCTCTTGCATCATTGCCCGTGGGTCGCTCGGATCATAACCAAGCTGAGCAAAGAACGGAATTATCAGAATAGATTTTGCGAGGGTCTCGTTCGTGCATTCGGGACTGTGTCTGTAAGCCCGTTGAGACCAAGCAATCGTATCTCTAAAGTCCATCGTCCGATCCATTTCGAACTTAACCGGTGAGCGCGTCGAGTTCGGCGACGATGGCCTCGCCCATCTGCGCGGTCGAAACCTGCGTCATGCCCGGCTGCATGATGTCGCCGGTGCGCAGGCCCTTGCCAAGCGCCGCCGCGATCGCTTTGTCGAGCATGTCCGCCTCCGCGCCCATGCCGAACGTATATCGCAGGGCCATCCCAAAGCTGGCGACAGTGGCGATCGGGTTGGCGATGCCGCGCCCCGCGATGTCCGGCGCGCTGCCGTGCACCGGCTCGTACATGGCGGGCGTGCGGCCGCCGGACGGCGCGCCGAGCGAGGCGGAGGGCAGCATGCCGAGCGACCCGGTCAGCATCGCCGCGATGTCGGAGAGGACGTCGCCGAACAGGTTATCCGTCACCAGCACGTCGAATTGCTTCGGGTTGCGCACGAGCTGCATGGCGCAGTTGTCGGCGAGCACATGCGTCAGTTCCACGTCCGGAAACTCCTCGCGGCCGATGCGCGAAACCGTCTGACGCCACAGCACCCCGGTCTTCATCACGTTGCTCTTCTCGGCGGAGGCCAGGCGCCGGCCGCGCTTGCGCGCCAGGTCGAAAGCGGCGCGCGCGATGCGCTCGATCTCATGCTCCGCGTAAATTTGCGTGTCGACGGCGCGGCGCTCGCCGCTCTCCAGCGTCACCAGCTCCTTCGGCTCGCCAAAATAGACGCCGCCCGTCAGCTCGCGCACGATCATGATGTCGAGGCCCTCCACGATCTCGCGCTTCAGGCTCGAGGCGTCGGCGAGCGGCGGATAGCAGATGGCCGGGCGGAGGTTGGCGAACAGGCCAAGGTCTTTGCGCAGGCGCAGCAGCCCCGCTTCAGGGCGTTGAGCGTAGGGAACGCCGTCCCATTTCGGGCCGCCGACGGCCCCCAGCATCACCGCGTCCGCCGCGTGGGCGCGGGCCATCGCCGCGTCGGAAATCGCCTCGCCGTGCGCGTCATAGGCGGTGCCGCCGACGAGATCGTCCTCGGTGTTGAAGGTGCTCCCGCCGCGAGCGTTCAGCCACGCGATGACGCGCTTCACCTCCGCCATCACCTCCGGTCCGATGCCGTCGCCCGCCAACAGAAGCACGTTGAATGTCCCCATGTCCCCGCCCATGCAAAAGAACGCCGTAAGCGGCGTCCGCCTCAACCAGAGATTAGCTATCCCCGCAACGCCGGGGCCGCAAGCCCGCCCCCGCAACAGCATGTGCATATCCCGCAAGGCGCGCGAAGATTGGCCACCGCGCGAGGGCCGGCTAGCCGCGGCGCGCGAGGGCGAGCGCCACGCCTGAGCCGATGAGCGCCACGCCGCTGCCGCGTCCGATCCATTTCAGCGAAGCGCCGCCGGAGCGCTTCAGCGCCACGCCGCCGCCCGCGTAAATCGCCATCGCGACAACCTCCATCACGAGAAACGCGCAGCCCATCTCGACGAGCTGCAGCCAGAACGGCGCGCCAGGCGCTAAAAACTGGGGCATGAAAGCGGCGAAGATCGCCATCGCTTTCGGGTTGCTGGCGGCGACGATAAACTCGCGGCGCATGAGGGCGCCGATGTCAGCGCTCGCGGCGCCCTGCTCCATCTCCGGCTCGGCCAGCAACATTCGTCCGCCGAGATAGAGAAGATACGCCGCGCCGATCCATTTCAGCGCGATGAACGCCGTCTCAGACGCCGAGAGCAGCGCGCCAAGCCCGGCGGCGACAAGCGCAATCATCACCGCGAAGGGCGGCAGCCGCGCGAACCCCGCCCAGAACGCGGGCGCGAAGCCATAGCGCGACGCATGCGCGACGGAGAGGATGTTGTTCGGCCCCGGAAACACGTTCAGCGCGAACGCGGCGGGGATAAAGATGAGCCACTGCTCGAATGTCATGCGGTGGGAGCGCCCTCGGCCGCCGCCGGCAGCTTGGCGATGACCTCGATCTCCACCTTCATCTCCGGCCGCAACAAGCCCGCAATAAACAGCGTGTTCGTGGGTCGGATGTCCTTGAAGCGGCGCCCGATGACCTCAAACAGCGCCTCGGCGTGGGCCGCGTCGGTGATAATGTACGTCGCCTTCACCACGTCTTTCAGCGACGCGCCCGCCTTGCCAAGCACCATGTCGATGGTGTTCAGGATGTTCTCGGTCTGCTGGCCCGCGTCCTCCGGCATCTGCATGGTCGCGTAGTCGTAGCCGGTGGTGCCGGAGACGAAAACAAAGCCCCCATCGACCACCGCGCGGGAATAGGACGCTTTCTCCTCGAAGGCGGAGCCTGTCGAAATCAGACGGCGCGTCATGCCCAAGGCCTCGCCATGGACGCAAGCTCCTCGAAGGCGGCGATGCGGTCGCTCTTCTGCATGGTCAGACCGATGTCGTCGAGGCCTTCGAGCAGACAGTGTTTGCGGAACGCGTCGATCTCGAAGCGGATCACACCGCCGTCCGGCCCACGGATTTCCTGGGCCTCCAGATCGACCGTGATCGTCGCGTTGGAGCCGCGCTCGGCGTCGTCCATAAGCTTGTCCACCTCGGCTTGCGGCAGCGCGATGGGCAGGATGCCGTTCTTGAAGCAGTTGTTGTAGAAAATGTCGGCGAAGGACGGCGCGATCACGCAGCGGATGCCGAAATCGAGGATCGCCCACGGCGCATGTTCGCGGGAGGATCCGCAGCCGAAATTATCGCCCGTCACGAGAATTTGCGCGCCGCGATAGGCCGGCTTGTTCAGCACGAAATCCGGGTTTTCCGCGCCCGTCTCGTCGTAGCGCATCTCGAAGAACAGGCTTTTGCCGAGCCCCGTGCGCTTGATGGTTTTGAGAAACTGCTTCGGGATGATCATGTCCGTGTCCACGTTCATGAGCGGAAACGGCGCGGCGACCCCGGTGAGCGTCGTGAATTTTTGCATGTGCCACCTCTTCTAGTTCGTTCTAGCAAAAATTCCGCTCGCCGCAACGCCGTCGAACAGCGACTGCATGGCGATGGCCGCCAGCAGGATGCCGAACACGCGCATGATGACCCGCTGCGCCGTCACGCCGATCCAGGTTTGCAGCTCCTGCGCGGCGAGGAACAGCGCGAGGGTGAGCGCCATCACGCAGGCGAGCGCGCCGATCACCGCCGCCTCCTGCGCCAGATCGCCGTCGGCGCGCGCCATCAGCAGCATGGCGGAGGCCATCGCGCCCGGGCCGGCGAGAATGGGCGTGGCGAGGGGGAACACGGTGATCTCGTCGCGGTCGGCCGCGTCGCGCTTCTGCCCCGCCTCGACCGTCTCGGGCCGCGTCATGGCGAGCGCGCCGGAGGGCCGCGCGAAAATCATATCGAGGGCGATCATGATGAGGATGACGCCGCCGGCCGCCTGCAGCGCCGGGAAGCCGACGCCGAGCTGACGCAGGATCGTCTGCCCGAACAGCGCGAAAAACAGAAGGATCAGCGCCGCGATGCCGCAGGCCTTGAACGAGATCATGCGACGCTCAGCCCGCGTGTAGCCGGGGGTCAGCGCGGCGAACACGACCGCCGCCTCGATGGGGCCGATGGTGGCGAAAAAGGTGGCGAACGCGGTAAGCGCGGTCTCGGTCACGGTGCCTCCAGGCCGACGCGGGCGCGGGCGAAGCACTTGCGCATCACCGCGCAGCGCTGAACGCCGGGCGGATGGTTCGACCCGCCGGGCGCGCGGCTTATGAAAGCGCAGATGGCGTCCATTCCGGCCGCGTCCAGCCATCCTTGCGCGCGGCCCGTCGCGATGGCGTAACAATCCGCCGCCAGTTCGTCGCGGCCGACGAACTGATGCCCGCATTCGTGCGCCCAGGCCCAGCGCTGCACGATCAAGGTCAGCTTAGGAAAGCGCTCGGGGTTGACGATCAGGAAGCCAGGGAAAGCGGCGGCGTAATCCTCGAACCCCGGCGCGAGCACCGTCGGGCGACGGCCGCACTCGAACCGTACGCCGCCGAAGGCGAGCGACCCTGGCGCCACGAACCCCGCGCCCGCGCCCAGCCTGGAGAGATACTCGCCCGACGTCGGCGGCGCATTGGTGAAGCGCAGCCAAAAGGCGGCGAGAAGCCCGGCGGCGCAGATGAGCGTGAAAGCCGCGATGGAGGCGAGCCGTTCACGCATCCTCGCGGGCCTCGATCGCCTCCATGTCCTCGTCGGAAAAGCCGAAATGGTGCCCCAGTTCGTGGACGAGCACGTGCCGCACCACGTCCTCCAGCGGCTCGCCCGTCTGCCTCGCATAGGCGATCATTGGGGCCCGGTACAGCGTCACCATGTCGGCGGCGGTCGGCGCGTCGAGGACAGATTTGAACGGCAGTGCGACGCCGTGATAGAGGCCGAGCAGTCCGAACACGCTGGCGATGTTCATGGTTTTCAGCGTTTCGTTGTCGGGCCAGTGCTCCACGCGGATGACGACGCCCTCCGCCGCGCGCCGAAAACGCTCCGGCAGACTGTCGAAAGCCTGCTGGGCGATGGCCCGAACGTCGTTCAGCTTTCGCTTCATGCAGCCGTCTCCCGCGCCAGCATGGCCACGCACACGGCCGGCGCGCACAAACTCGCCGCGCGCGCGTTCTCGCCGCCGACCAACGATCCGAAATCGACATAAGGCCGCGCGAGTCTGGCGGCAATCTCACGGATGACAAAATCCCCCGCCCCAGCCCCGATCACCGGCGCGTTCGCACCGATCTCAACGCCCGACAGAACCTGCGCCGTCGCCTCGCAAAGCGCGCCGATCTGGCGTTCGCGAAAAAACCGTGCGAGCGCATCCCAGCGCGCATCCGAAGCGTCCGTCGCGTCGCGGCCCAGCATGCGGGCGAGCCGCGCCCGGCACTCCGCTGGCGATTTGCCGCGCCCGTCCGATGCGGGGTGCTGGTCCTCCTCGGGGCGCAACTCGCCCGTCAGGCGATAGACGTCGGCCATGGTCGAGAAATTCTCGGCCGCCACCCGCTGCATGGCGCCCGCGAAGGGAGCCAGTGCGGCGATGGACATGAGCGAGGCGCGGACGACGCCAGTGTAGACCAACTCGCCGGTCGTCAGCCGCTCCGCATCCGTATAGCCGCGCGCGGCCACGCCGTCCGCGAGGGCAATGATGTCCGTGGTGGTGCTGCCGATGTCGATGAACAGCGCACGCGGCTTGCGCCGTGCGGCCCACGCGGCCGAGGCGTGCCAGTTGGCCGAGGCCACGTCTGCGGCCATCGCGCCCGCTTCATCGGGCGAAAGCCATCCGGCGCGCCCTGCATAGATGAGCGCGCGGGCGGGAGCGATGGCCCGCGCCATGCGCTCAGCGATGGCGCGAACGCCATGCGCCCGTGTGGGGAACGTCTCGGCCAGTTCGCCGGTCATGGTGACGGCGTGCAGCGACGCGCCGCCGGCGACGCCCGCCATTGCCGCGACTGCACCGTCCAGGCGGTCCTCGCCCAGCCACAGCGCGCAGGGTATCTGACGCACCGCCGCGACCGCGTCGCCCTCGATGCGCGCGCATTTCACATGAGCGCCGCCGATATCCCAGCCAACAACAGCGCCCATGCGCCCTCCGTTTTGCGGAAGGCTATAGCATATGCGGGCGGTTTAGCGAGCGGCGGCGCGACTCCGGGCGCCACCGCCCTGGTTGCTTTTGCGCGGTGGCGCGGCGCGCTCGGAGCCCTTCTTGTTCAGAAAGCCGACGCCAGACAGGTCGCCGTCGCGACGGCCGCCCTCGGGACGGGCGGTTTTGCCGGGCTGAGGCCGCCGCGCAGCCTGAGCCGCGGGCGCAGGCTGCGGGGTGACGGCCCCTGTCTCCGGGCGCCATGGTTTGCGCGACGGAGCCGCATCGCCATCGGCTCGGGGCGCGCGTGTAGGGGCGGCGTTGCTTCTCTGCGCGCCGTCGGCGCGGGCGCCGTCCCGCCGCGAGCCGCCGTCGCCGCGTCCGGAACGCCGCTCGGCGAAACGCTCGTTCTGCGATTTCGGGTTCTTATAAGCTGAAGCCGGCCGCGCCGCCCGCCCCTCGCGAGGTTCGCTCTTGTTCTCGCGACGATCCTCCGCAGGCACCTGTTGCCGCGTCAGTTTCTCGATGTCGCGCAAATAAGCCCGCTCCTCATTGTCGCAGAACGATACGGCGACGCCTTCCGCGCCCGCGCGCGCCGTGCGGCCGATGCGGTGCACATACTGCTCGGGAACGTTCGGAAGGTCGAAGTTGATGACGTGGGTGACGCCGTCCACGTCGATGCCGCGCGCGGCGATGTCGGTCGCGATGAGGATCGGCGCGGCGCCCGACCGGAATGCGGCGAGCGCCTTTTCGCGCTGGCCCTGGCTCTTATTGCCGTGAATTGCGGAGGCCGCGATGCCGTCCGCCTCCAGATGCTTCACGACGCGGTCCGCGCCGTGCTTGGTGCGAGTGAACACAAGCGTGCGGCCGAAGCCTTCGCCGCGCAGCACCTCGGCGAGGAGCGCGCGCTTGCGGGCCGTCTCGATGAAGATGACGCGCTGGACGACGCGATCCGCCGTTTTAGCGACGGGCGTCACCGCAACGCGCACGGGGTCGCGCAGCAAGCCGCCGACGATCTCGTCCATCGCTTTCGGCATGGTCGCCGAGAAGAACAGGCTCTGGCGCTTGTGCGGCAACGATTTCACGATCTTGCGGATGGCGTGAATGAAGCCGAGGTCGAGCATCTGGTCGGCCTCGTCGAGCACCACGATCTCCGTCATGGCGAGCTTGAGAGCGCCGTTCTCCATGTGGTCGATGAGCCGGCCCGGCGTGGCGACCAGCACATCAAGCCCGCGCAGAATGGCGTCGGACTGCGGCTTGTGGCCCACGCCGCCGAACGCGACGGCGGTTTTGAGGCCGAGACCACGCCCGTAGACGCGAAAGCTCTCCGCGATCTGGGCGGTCAACTCGCGCGTGGGGCTCAGCACCAGGGCGCGCGCCGCGCCGCGCATCGGAGGTTTGCGGTCGTTCATGAGACGTTGGAGGATCGGCAGCGCGAACGCGGCGGTCTTGCCGGTGCCGGTCTGGGCGATGCCAAGGATGTCGCGTCCCGCGAGCGCGGGCGGAATGGCCTGCGCTTGGATCGGCGTCGGCGTCGCGTAGCCTTCGGCTGCGAGCGTTTTGAGAAGCGCTGGGTCGAGGCCCAGTGATTTGAAATCTGTCAAGGGTAAGCTCCGGCTTGCGCGCAAAAGCGCAAGCGTTTGTGCGGCCGGGAAGCCGGGCGCGGGTTGGTGAACGACCCGCGTGAAATGGTCAATTCAGGGAAAGTATTGTGCGCCGAATTAGCCGATTATGCCTTGCGGGGCATTCGCTCACGCGGCCAGGCGCGACGC
This sequence comes from Hyphomicrobiales bacterium, assembly GCA_033764775.1. Taxonomy (GTDB): domain Bacteria; phylum Pseudomonadota; class Alphaproteobacteria; order Rhizobiales; family Rhodomicrobiaceae; genus JAWXCE01. The sequence continues at coordinate 41,754 of JANRIQ010000006.1, forward strand.
CGCTATCTGCGGACATCTCACACATGCTGTTATTGGGCGATAATGTCAAGCGGCGAGGCGGACGGCGGGCGCGCGTTCGGCGACGCGGCGCAAATCCTCGACGAATTTCGCGTATTCAAGCGCGGCCAGCTGAGGGTCTGGCAGGCGCAGCAGATAGGACGGATGCACGGTGACAAGACCCGGGCGCCCGTAGAGCATGACATCTTGCCCTCGAACCTTGCCGATCGTCACGGCCTTGCCTGCGCCGGAGCGGGCGGCGGTCGCACCGAGCGCCACGACGAGAGCGGGCTGAATGAGCGCCACCTCGCGTTCAATCCAGTGGCGGCAGGCGTTGATCTCCGGCGTCTCGGGCTTCTGGTGCAGCCGGATCTTGCCGCGCGGCGTGAATTTGAAGTGCTTCACCGCGTTCGTCACGTACAGCGCGGCGCGGTTGACGCGAGCCTCGATAAGCGCTCTGTCGAGCATCTTGCCGGCGGGGCCGACAAACGGGCGACCCTGAATATCTTCTTGATCGCCGGGCTGTTCGCCCACCATGACCACGGCGGCGTTTTGCGGCCCTTCGCCGAACACGGTTTGCGTCGCCGGCGCGAACAGCGGGCAGCGCGTGCATCCCCGGGCTTCGGCCCGCAGGTCATCGAGGGTTTGTCGGTCGAACAGGTCGAGCATGGCGTTGGCGTCCGGTTTCACGGACTAAAACGCGTAGCGGGCGCGAACCGTTCACCCGAGCCGCGCTCAAGCCTAGGCGAACAGCGCGCGGATTTCCTCGGAGAACAGCGTGATGAGGATGCCGGCGATGAAGTAGGCGATGTCGCCGATAAGGCCCTGGCGCAGCCGATAACCGAGCCCCGGGTTAAAAGCGTGGGCCATGGACTGGTGGATGGTGATCGACTTGTAGGTAGTGTATCCAAAACTCCACAAAATCTGGATCGTCTTCAGGATGAGGAACAGCGCCGTGAAAAGGAGGATGTTGTAAATAACCGTCATGGCCGCCTCTTGTTCTGTCCGTCCAATATCCGGCTGGGCAGTCCATGACAAGCGGCAAACGCCGCTTTGAGTTAATGCGCGCTCGCGGGCTGATCGCCCTTCCTGTCATAGGCCGTCCCGCTCCGGGCGCAGCCGGCCGAGCCTTAGAAGGCTTTCTCTTTTTTTTTAGGCCCGGTCCGCTCGATGAGCTCTTCGATGGTTGGCTCATCCGGCCGGGTCGATCCCGTAACGTCCTCGGTGGAGCGGGGCTTTGAGCGATGGTCGACCTCATATCCCGGCGAGGTTTCGCGTCCGCCCTTGCGTAGATCGTCCTTGACGACGAACATCAATCCGATCACCGCGACGAGAAGACCTAAAACATCCACAAAACTTGTGCGCTCCGACATAGTTTTTCTCCTATGTTGTCTCACAAGCCGATAATATCGCCGTTAACTTGGTGTTAAATAAAATTATTTGGACGTGTTTTTCTGTATTCTGAGAATGGTTTTGTTTTGCGGATCGGATTTTGCCCACGAAAACTCAGACGACGATCGCGAGCGCGAAACCGCGACGGAAAGCAAGCCGCCGATGACAGCTGGGTTTTTTGGCAAGCGATCTGGCCCAGCCGCAGATGAGTGCAAATTCCAGGCGCAACTTTTCGGGTGAATTTAGACTTCACAAATAGCGCCTCGAAAACGAGGGCTAATTTACGTTCACGGTTAAGCCCGCTTTTTTAGCGGCCAGTTTTGTGTTATTTGCATTCAATTGACACAAATGAACGCGGCGAAGATCCGGGAAAGCACTCGAGAATGCTCGTCAGTTGGGAAGAGGCGTGCGCGCAGTTTCGCCACGTCAGGGCGCCTTTGAGCGAGCATCTCTCCCGGTTTTACTCATTTGTTCCCGAAAAGCGTCGCCCCAATCTCAAGGTCGCCATCGTCGAGTATGATTACGGCGAGAAGATCATCGAAGATGGCTGGCCTTACTGGCGGGGGGGCGCGCCGGTGCCGGACGAGTTCATCATCGCGCAAGGCTTGCCCCTCGGATTTATTCTTGAGAACTCGTGTGAAGTTCTTGACTATGCGGTGAGCCTTGGGGCCACCATGCAGGTCTCGCAGGCTTTGCTGCCGGCGGGCGAGGCGATCGGCCTGTTCGAGATGACCGACGCGCTCACCGAGCTGCCGCACCCAAAAACACCGGCCTGGCAGATCGTCGCCGGCGCCGCCTCCATTCATGCGCTGCCGAACCTCAGCACGCAGCAGAACATCAACAAGCTCGAGAAAGCGCTTGGCGAGCAGATCGACCATTTCCGACTGCGCGAGGCGACGTCCTTGCTTGACCAGCTCATGTGTCTGCGCGCATTCGAGGACATCCGCCGCGATTGGCGCGTGAAAATCGCCTATTTCTCAAAAGGTTGGTTCGACGAGTTGATGCTGCATTACGAGGAGGCGCCGGCCAGCACGCTCATCCGCATCCTGCTGCGGCAGGCCTGGAAATCCGTTGCGCGGGTGCGCACGCAGGACACAAACCTGCTCTATGAGCGGCTGCGGTCCGGGCGGGGCGCGGCGCGCAATCATATGGCGGCGGCGGCCGCAAGCCTCATCATCGCGGCGGAAAACGTCATCGCCGGGCGCCGCCCGTGCTTTACGCCGAGGCGGGATTTGTGCGACGCCGGCCCGTTCCAGGCCATCTCTGAGACGATCATCGGCGCGGTGACGCCCGAGAGCTGGATTTTGGCCCCTGCTTATCTCAACGAGCAGAACCCGGTTGGATACATGAAGCTGGAGCACGCGGCGTCCGCGCTGATGGACGGCGGCGGGTCGAAGGGCATGAAGGACAAGGTGCTGGAGATGATGAGCATTCTGCGTTCGGCGGCGCAGAAGGAGGCGAACGCCCGGCACGCGCGGTTTGAGGTGGCGGCTTACGCCGGGCTGGTGGAGAAGCTGATGTTTCAGACGCCGAGCACGCGGCTGGGCGCGCCGGACACGAAACCGAGCGTGTACCGCATCACCTTCGACGACCGCATGATGCTGGCGCGGCCGATTGCACTGACGCCGCAGGATTTCTACGCGCCGCTGTTCACCACGCTGCCCAAGGAGCGCTGCCCGTTTTTCCGGAATGCCGTGCGCGTCGAGTGCGCGTGACTTTTGCCGTACCGTAAAAGAGTCGCGGATGCGACCGCCCCGAAGCCTAGCCGGCAAGCTGCATGGAGACGACCCTCGTGTAATAGTCGTTCGACTGCATCAGTTCGCCATGGCGTCCGGTGGCCGTCAGCATGCCCTGGTCGAGCACGGCGATCTTGTCGGCGCTGCGCACGGTCGAGAGCCGATGGGCGATGATGAGGATGGTTTTTCGCCCGCGTTGCGCGGCGATATAGTTCTTCACCAAACCCTCATTATCGGCGTCGAGGGCGGAGGTCGCCTCGTCCAGCAACAGGATCGGCGCGTCCTTCAAGATCGCGCGCGCGATGTTGAGCCGCTGCGCCTGGCCGCCGGAGATGGACGATCCGAGTTCGGCGACGGGCGAGGCGTAACGCCGAGGCAGCGCCTCGATGAAGCCGGTCAGCCCCACCGCCTCGCAGGCGCGCTCGATCTCCGCCTGGGTGATGTCCTCCCGCCAAAGGCGAAGATTTTGCTCAATACTGCCGGAGAAGATGAAATTTGATTGCCCCACATAGGCGATCCGCGAGCGCAGGGCCGCAGTGTCCCAGTCGGCCGCGTCGACGCCGCCGATGAGGATGCGGCCGGCGTTAGGCTCATGCAGCTTCAAAATGAGGTTGAAGATCGTTGATTTGCCGGCGCCCGACGGCCCAACCAGCGCCAGCACCTCCCCAGGCTCCACCTCCAATTTGACCGACTCCAGCACCGCCGGGCCGCCCGGATACGCGAAGGTCACACCCTCGAAGCGCAGGCCGAGCGGTCCCTCGGCGACGGCGCCGCGCCCAACCGGCTCCGGGTCGTCGTCCGCCAGCAGGTCGTAAACCATGCGCACGCCGATCAGCGATTTGCGCAGGTTCACGCGCAACTGGCTGATGCGGCGGGCCGGGTCGGCGGCGAGAAGCAGCGCGGTTAGGAACGACATGAACGCGCCGACGTCGTAGCCGCCATAGGACGAGCGCAGCCCCGCATAGAGGATCGCCATGGCGACCGCGACGCCCCCGAGCGTATCGAGGATTGGCACCGGCGCCTCGTGCAGCGCGGCGATCTGATTGGTGCGGGTCTGTAGCGCGCCGATCACGCCCTTCGCCTCGCCCAGAACCTTGCCCTGCAGATTGAAGGTTTTGATGAGCTTGGCGCCTTGCACCGTCTCGCGCATATGGCGGTTCAGATCGGTGACGGATTGCACCTCCTGCTCCGACAAGGTCTTGATTTTCTTCAGAAGAATGTTCACCCCGAAGAACACGGGCGGCACGATTGTCGCGCACAGCAGGGTAAGGATCGGGTCCTGCAGCGCCATGACCACGACGAGACCGAGCACGGTCGCGATGTCGCGGGCGCCATTCAGCACCACGCGGGTGAGAATGGAGTTGAACGATGCGGCGCCCTGGTTCACGAGCATAACCAGCGTGTCCGAGCCGTAGCGTTCGAAAAAGCCGACGCGCTGGCCCAGCGCATGGGCGAAGATGCGCGACTGGATGTCAGCGATGATGCGCGAGGAGATGCGCGTCATCAGAATGGACTGCCAATAGGTGGCCAAACCCCGCACGCAAAACAGCGCGATCACGCTGAACACGATGAGATAGAGGTACTCGAACCGGTTCTGCACGAAGAGCGTGTTAACGATGTCCCTAACATACCACGCGCTCGCTCCGGTGGCGGCGGAGGACACGATGATGAGCGCCGCGATGACCGCGTAACGGCCGGCGAATTTGCGAAAATAGGCCGAAAATATGCGCGAAAGGGTGGCGAAATCATCGCTGGTCTTGGCGAGAAAAGAAACCGCGTTACGCATGGCGCGCCTTACTGCCGTTGCGCCGCGATCATAAAAGCGCGCGGCCCTGTTGTAACGCCCTCCGCGTGTACTCTTATCTTTTACACACGCATTTGTTGCGCGCCGGACACTGGACGCTTGTCATATGCGCGCCTCTGTTCGCTTTCGCGCCGCACGGGCTGCAATCTCTGGTATAAAACTCAAAGTTGTAAGGGTCGAGTATGAACCAGCCCCCGACTGTCGCGGTCGTCATCGTCGCGTATAACAGCGCGGCCGTGATCAATGCGTGCCTTGCCAGCCTGGGGACCCGGCTTCCCATCGTTGTGGTGGACAACGCCAGCGCCGATGCGAGCGCGCGCATCGCAAAAGATGCCGGCGCGACCGTTATCCGCAACGCGTCCAATCTTGGTTTCGCCCGCGCGTGCAACATTGGCGCGGCGGCGTCAGCGTCCAAGCACATCCTGTTTCTCAACCCCGACGCGCTGATGACCGAGGACGCCGTCGCCCGCCTTGCCGGCGTCGCCGACGCGCCGGGCGTGGCCGCCGCTGGCCCCCGCCTCACCGAGCCAGACGGCGCCTGTCGTTTCCGCGCGCACACGGCCATGCAGCCAGCGCCGCGCGTGCCGGCCGCCCCGCCGGAGGGACGCGTCTGCGTGTCGTTCCTGTCCGGCGCCGCCCTCTTGTGCCGGCGCGCGGCGTTCGAGGCGGCCGGCGGCTTCGATGACAACATCTTCCTCTACTATGAGGACGACGACCTTTGCCGGAGGCTTAGCGCCCATGGCTCGCTCATCTATGCGCCCGACGTAACCGCGCGCCATTCGGTGGGCGCATCGTCGCCGCGCTCGCTTCGCGCGGACTACGCCCGCCACTACCACAGGGCCGTCTCCCGCGTGTATGTGAGCCGCAAATACGGGGTGGAGCTGGATGCGGCCGCCCATTTCCGCCGCGCTGGCCTGCGCGCGCTGAGGGCAGCGCTCACCGGCGATTTGAAGCGCTTGGCCCGGAATGGCGGCTCCGCCCACGCCTACGCCGCGCGCGCCCTCGCCGAGCGCCGCATCCTCGCTTTTCCAGAGGGCGCTTCAAGGGGCGACAAACGCCGCGAAGCAGTATAATTTTAACAATCACAGAACCGGCGCTCGCACCAATCCCATGACCGTCATTCTCGCCATCGCAAACAGGAAAGGCGGCGTCGGCAAATCGACGGTGTCCACCATGCTGGCGCATAGCCTCGCGATCTGGGGCCGGCAGCGCGTTCTTGTGATCGACCTGGACAGCCAGGCCAACTCGTCGCTCATCCTCATGGGCGGCAACGGCTGGGCGCAGGCGCGTATCGAGGAGCGCACCGCGGCGGATTACCTGTTCGAGCAGTTCTCGAGCGACCGGGGAGACAGCGCGCGCTATATCTTTCCGCAGGTGGGCGACGTGCTCGACCTGGACGGCTTCGTGCCCGCCATCGACCTTATCCCCGGCTCGCTTGAAATGGAGAATTACGAGCGCGACCTCCTCCACCGGCTCTCGGGCTCGCACACCGACTTCAACCGCGTCGCCGAGACGATCAAGGGTCGCATCACCAAGCGCATCGAGCAGGCGGGCATGAACTACGACGCCGTGATCGTGGATTGCCCGCCAGGCGTGTCTTTCGCGATGGAGGCGGCGCTCGCCATGGCCGATAAGGTCGTGGTGCCGTTTCGCCCCGACTACGTTTCCGTATTCGCCGTCGACCGCATCGCGCGGATGATCGAGGATGCGCCCAACCCCCGGGCTCTGCAGGAAATCCCCAAAGCGTCCCGCCGCTACGTGACGCTCGTCAATCTCTATCAGCAGAAGCCTTCGCACCAGCGGCTGATCGAAGACATCGGCGCATTCCATCCGGTGATGAAAACACGCATCCCGCAATCGCCCGCCGTCGCCAACGCGTTCGACTGGGAGCGCGAGCGCCGCCTTATCGACAAGAAATACGGCGCGGCCGTCGGCATGCTCAGGGAGCTTTTCAACGAGCTGTCGCCGATGGTAAAATCGCTTGGCGATAAAAAAGGCGCGATGAACGCATGGCGGGAAAAGACCCTGTACACCCGGCCGACCGCTTAGAACGGATTTTCGAGGTCATCGCGGCCGAGGCGCGCGCCCGGCCCGAATTCGCCAGCCGCCTGCTTGCGGCCATCGACGGCGCCGCGAAAGATGTCTTCAACCCATTCGCACCCGAAGGGCCAAGTTGGAGCGCCGCGCCGTCGTTCAGTTTTGTCGCCACCCTGCATATGGAAGGGTCTGAGGCGCTCAAGGCGAAGATGCGCGCCGTTGGAAGCGCCGAAGTTCTGCTCGCCATGGCAGACGAACAGCACATCCCGTATAACCAAGCCGTTGATCGAAAGAACTTTTCAGCCGTCGTCGATCGTTTGGCGGAGGGCGCGCTGTTCCGGCTCAACGCTCGTCTCGCCGCCGCGCAATGAGGAATCGGCGGCGCTGTGGCCCTAGCGCATCGCCTTTGTCCAATCACATGCTTGCGAGAAAACCGCATTTCGGACATAATGCCGCCATTCCATAGACTGGCGGCTTCGGCGGAAATACATGACGTTGCCTACGTACACACCCGCATGCATCGCAGGGCGTTCAAACTTACCCCGCTTATCGAATAACCCGTCGTCCTGCTCGGACGCGGCGAACGCTGGTTTTCTATTCATACTCGAAGCGTGGAGAGCTTGATGCGTCAGAACGGCACCGTGAAGTTTTTCAATCAATCGAAAGGGTTCGGGTTTATCACTCCGGACGAGGGCGGAAAAGACGTGTTCGTGCACATCTCCGCCGTTGAGCGCTCCGGCGTTCCCATGCTCGACGAGGGCATGCGCCTCTCATTCGAGACCCAGCCAGACCCAAAAGGCAAAGGCCCTAAAGCCGTCAATCTGCAACTCAGCGATTAACTCGCTCGACCTTAAGGACATAATCCATGCGCCCGATCGTCATCGGCCGTGCGGCGCTCACATCCGCGCTGCTGATACTCGGGTCATGCGCGGCGGTGGCGCAAACGCCGACCCCCGCCGTTCCAGCGCTCGCGCCCAAATCAAAACCCAAAAGCCCCGGCAAAAGTTGCGCGACGCTGACCGGCGCGATGGTTTTCTTCGGACAGGACATCACGCGCGCCGACGCGGTGAAGCGGCTGGACGAGGAGATCGGCAAACATCGCGCCAAGCCAGGCAACGAGGCGGCGAAAGAAACCTCGCGCACGGTCGAGTGCAAGCCGTGGCTGCCCCTTCTCAACGAGTATGAGTGCACGGCCACCGCGACGCTGTGCAAATAGGCATCCCGGCCTATTCTCGCCCACATACCCCTCCATCTGATCCGGGTGGAGGACAAAATGATCACTCGTATTCTCATCTTGCTGATTTTGTGCGTTGCCGGTGCGGTGGACGCTTTCGCGTGCCGGGGTGAGGCGATTAGGCAGGGCCGATATGATCCGTTGATCGGTGACCGCGCGCTTACGTTCGTAGTTTTTACGCCCTCAACTGCGTCGCCTGGCATGCCCGGTTGGAGATGCGGCAGAGAGCATGTTCTAAATCCGGAGATGGCGAAGACGCAGTTTTCGCCGTTCTCGACCTTCAAGATCGCGAACGCTGTGATTGCGCTGGAGACGGCCGTCGCGGACGGCCCGGCGTTCGCCTTGCAATATGACCCCGCGCGCGATCCCAAAAGGGACTGGTGGCCGGAGGATTGGGCGCAGGATCACACGCTCGCCTCCGCCTTCAAGAATTCGGTCGTGTGGTACTACCGCGAACTGGCGCGGCGCATCGGCGAGGAGCGCTACCGCTCGGCGCTGGCGAAATTCCATTACGGCAACAAGGACATCTCCGGCGGCGTCGATCAGTTCTGGCTGTCGAGCAGCCTGAAGGTGTCGCCGGGCGAGCAAATCCTATTTCTTGCCGCGCTTTTCCGCGGCGGTCTGGGCGCCAGCGAACGCACGCTCGCGGCGCTGGATTACATCAGCCAGATCGAGAGCGCGGACGGCTACTCGCTGCACGGCAAAACCAGCGCCGGGCCAATCGATCGCGCTGACAGCGACGACCCGCTCCTCGCTTTTAAAGGGCGCTTCGGCGGCTGGCTTGTAGGCTGGGTGATCGGGCCGGACAAAAAGCGCGCCTATTTCGCGTTGTATACAGAAGGCCCGGACTTTGCCTCGATCAAAACCTTTCGGCAGGACATGGCGCGGCGGCTGCTTGTAGATCACGATTATCTCCCGCCGTCCTTCGCGCCGAAGCCTTGACGCCGGCGGCAATCACGCGCTTATTATTCTCGCCAGTTGGCCGGATGGCCGCTGTCCGCCGCGCATCTGTGGGCCGAAAGGTCAGACCCGCGCGGCGGATGGAGGAAAGTCCGGGCTCCACGGAAAAACGGCGCCGGATAACGTCCGGCTGGGGCGACCCAAGAGACAGCGCCACAGAGAACGAACCGCCCGCACATGCGGGTAAGGGTGAAAAGGTGCGGTAAGAGCGCACCGCGCGGCTGGCGACAGACGCGGCATGGCAAGCCTCGCCGGGAGCAAAACCGAATAGGGACGGCGCGCGCGGCGCAAGCCGCCAGGCCTTTTCCGGGCCGCCGTCCGGGTTGGTTGCTAGAGGCGCGCGAGCAATCGCCGTCCCAGATGAATGGCCATCGCGGGGGCGACCCCGAACAGAACCCGGCTTACAGGCCGACTGGCGCCTTTCCCAAAGCTGACCGCGCTCGTGTCCGGCAAGCGCCGCCAAATTGACCGGCCGCGCGGTCGGGCGATATTCTGGGTTAAAATGAATCACCCGCGGGGGGCCAAGTCGCATGCTTTTCCGGAAAACCGAAACTGTCGCAGCGGCGGAGGGGCGAAAAGCTCTCGCGCTGCTTCAAGACGTTTTGTTCGATCTTGACGGCGACTACTACATCGCCGTCCCACTCGACTCGAAAGACCCCGCCGCGCTGGCGCTGGAGCGGCTGGCGCTCGCCCTGGAGGCGGCCTGGCTCCTGTCGCTGGCGGCGGCGGCGACCCCCGAGCAAGCCAAAGCCAAACTGCGCAACCGCAACAGCAGCTTTACGGGATGCGCCGAGTTCCGCATCTATCACGTGGAGAGCGGGGCCTGGACGCACATTCTGGAGGTGCTTGGCGCCGCCGAGCCGCATTTGGTCTCGGATGAAAGGCGCCGGACCCAGCCCGCCGACACGCCGCTCATCGCCCATCACGCCGAGCAGGGCCGTCTGACCGAAACATACGAACAGGCCGCGCCGCAAGCGCAACTAGTGCGGCGCTAAACCGAGATCCAGCCCATCAGGATCGCCCCGGCAAGCGCCGAGAGCAGCAGGCTGATGGCGAGCACATACCACATGCGCACGCCTCGCGGGCCCTGCCGCGACTCGGTGGGCGTCACTTGGACGTCGTCGTCGCGGCCCGAGTTGTTTCCCCTGCCCTGTGACTGCCGCTGATGCTGCATGATCGCCTCCCGTGTTAGCCGGCGTCAACGTTTGGGCGTCATCCGCGTTCCATTGGCGTTTCCCACATTTCCCGGCAGCCTTCATGAAGTTGTTGAACGCGGGCGCTATCCTCGCACTCTTCAAATGCGCCGCAGCAGACCGATCGGCGCCCAGGAAGGACCACATGCGACCCAAACTCATGGTTTTCGGCTTGGCGCTCGCCGCTTTAAGCGCAGCCCCCACCTACGCGACGGACCGCAAGGACGTGATTTTTTATCATCCGGACGGAACGGGCGCCGCGCACTGGAACGCCATGCGTTATCTGACGGTCGGCCCGGACGGCGAAATCAACTGGGACAAGCTGCCCGCCATGGCGCTCTATATGGGCCACATGAAGGACGCGCTCACCGGCACGTCGAACGGCGGCGCGACCACCCATGCCTACGGCGTGAAGGTGAAGGCCAAAAGCTTCGGGCTGGACGGCGAAGACGAAATCAAGGACGCCGCCGGTCAGAAAAAACTCAGCATCATGATGGAGGCGAAGGCCGCCGGCCGCGCGCTCGGCCTCATCCAGTCCGGGCACATCGCGGAACCGGGCACGGCCGCGTTCGTCGCCTCCGCCAAGTCGCGGCGCGCGGTGGACGAGATCGCGCTGCAGGTGATCGAGTCCGGGGCCGAGGTCATCATGGCGGGCGGCGAGAAATTCCTGCTGCCCGAGGGCGTCGAAGGCCGCCACGGCAAGGGCGCCCGCAAGGATCGCCTCAACCTCGTCCTGCGGGCCAAGGAACTGGGGTACACGGTGGTCTACACGCGGGATGAGCTGGCCGCGCTCGACCTGGCCGCCACCCAGAAGCTGCTCGGCGTCTTCGCGCACGGCAACACCTTCAACGATCAGCCCGAGGAAAAGAACGCGGCCGAGGGCAAGCCGAACTACACGCCGAGCGCGCCGACCATCGGCGAGATGGGCGCGGCGGCGCTCGCCATCCTGAAGCGCGACCCGGACGGCTTCTTTCTCGTGGCCGAGGAGGAGGGCGCGGACAACATGGGCAACGTCAACAACGCCATCGGCCAGATGGAGGCGTTGAAGCGCGCCGACGACGCCATCGCCGTGTTCCGCGCCCATGTGGCCGAAAGCCCCAACACGCTGCTGCTGATGGCGGCCGACAGCGACGCGGGCGGGATGCAGGTGATCGGCCCCGACCCGGCCGAGACGGACGAGGCGCTCGGCGAGGTCAACATGCGCGACAGGGCCGGCGCGTTGCTCGACGGGGCGGCGCCGACGGCCTTCAAGCCGTTCATGTCCGCGCCCGACAAGGCTGGCAAATCCTGGCCGTTCGCCATCTCTTGGGCGACGCGGGCTGACGTGTCCGGCGCCATTCTGGTGCGGGCCGAGGGGGCAAACAGCCACCTCGTAAAGGGCAAGATGGACAACACCGACATTTACAAGCTCATGTATCTGACGCTGTTCGGCCGCGAGGCGCACTGACAGCCATGCGCATGCTCGACGTCAGCGTCGTCTCCGACGCGATCTGCCCATGGTGCTTTATCGGCAAACGGCGATTGGCGAAGGCCGCCGCGCTGCTCTTGCCCCGTCTGAAAATCCGCGTCTCTTGGCGCCCCTTCCAGCTCAACCCCGGCATGCCACCCGGAGGCGCGCCTCGGCTCGAATACCGCCTGCGCAAATTCGGCTCGCTCGACTATTCGCGCTGGCTCGACCAGCAGGTGGCGACCGCGGGGAAATCCGAGGGCGTCGCCTTCCGCCACGACCTGATGACCCGCACGCCCAACACGCTGAACGCGCACCGCGTCATCTGGCTGAGCGGCCGCGAGGGCGACCAGGACGCAACCGTCGAGGCGGTGTTCGCCGCCTATTTCCTGGAGGGGCGCGACATCGGCGAGGCCGCAACGCTCGCGGAACTGGCCGAAGCCGGAGGCCTGCCCCGCCGCCGCACTCTGGCGCTTCTCGCCTCCGACGAGGGGTTGGCCGAAATCGCCTCTGAGGAGCGCGCTTTTCGTGCCATGGGCGTGAACAGCGTGCCATCGCTCATCGCCGACGGGTCGATCATCGTGACGGGCGCCGCGCCGCCCGGCGAGATCGCCAGCGCGCTCATCGACGCGGCCGCTTCCCGCGCTGAAGCCTAGGCGCGGAAGGTTCTCGCGCCGAGCGCGATGCGGGCGGCGGCGGATGCAGCGCACAACGCGGCGAAGCCGAACGCAACGGGCGCGAACCACTCGGGAAACACGCAAAACGCTGCGAACACGGCGATGGTCTCGGCGCCCTCCGCGAGGCCCGCCACATAGGCGAAGGACTTCCCCGCCCGGTCCGGCGCCAGCCCCGGCCGCCGTTCCGCCATCAGTGCGAAGGCGAGAAACGCGACGCCGTTCACGGTGAAGCCCGCGAGCAGCGCCGCGGCCGCAAGCGCGTTCGCCTGCGGATCGTGCGCCGCGAAGCTGAGCGGCACCGCGGCGTAGAACGCGAAATCGAGCGTGATGTCGAGAAATCCGCCGCGATCGGTCGCCGCGCTCGCCCGCGCCACGGCGCCGTCCAGACCGTCGGCCAGGCGGTTCAAGGCGATGAGCGCCAGCGCCGCCCAGAACGCGCCTGCGACAATCCCCGCCGCCGCCGCGCAGCCGAAGCCGAAGCCCGCCCATGTGACCGCCTCCGCGCTGACCCCCGCACGCGCGAGCCTGCGGCCCACAGCGTCGAGCGGCGCTTGGATGCGTCGGCGGATGCGGCTGTCGAACATGGGGGCGTCCCTCGCGGCCGGTTTGGTCAACCGTTCGCCGAAGGCGGCGCCGGCGCAACGCTTTTGAGCGGGCGCGGGCAAAAAAAGGCCGGCGAGAGCCGGCCTTCAGGTGGACGGCCGGGGATCCGCCGTCTGTTCAGTGCGCCGCGGTCCCGTCCCGGCTGCAGGCGGGGGCCGGAGGCGGCGTTCTCAACCCTCTGAAAACCGGCGAACCGCGCGCCCGGATGCGGCCGGCGCGAAAATTTCCTCCGCATCACATTACAAAAGCAGCTCGTTCACCCCGCGTTAACGCTGATAGCCATTCCCAGACTAAAGGGGTTAAAACCCGTTAGCTTCCGTTGACGCCCATATAATCCCATGCTATCCCATTAATACCCGTTCGGATAAACGGTGATTCGAGGGGAGGCGGCGCGTGTGCCGCGCGCGGTCGGCCAACCGCCAAGGCGATGCGCCTCTCCTCGGTCGCGGGACGGGTCAACGGATTTCGGCGCTGCAGGCAAGCGTATGGCGTTGCGGCTTGAGAGGCGCCCGGGGCGGAGATGGATGAATTTGCCTCCAGGTTCGATAACAAGATCGACGGAAAAGGCCGGGTTTCGATCCCTGCGCCGTTCCGGGCCGCCCTCGCCAAGGAAGGGGCCGAAGACATCTTTTGTTATCCACACCTGGACAGGCCCGCGCTTGAGGCTGGCGGCGTCCGTCTGGTCGAAAAGATTAAGGGGATACTGGAAGGCTTTGCCATCGACAGCCCCGAACGTGACGAAATCGCCAGCGTTTACTTCGGCGAGAGCGAGAAGATTAAAGTCGATCCGGACGGGCGCGCCGTGCTCTCAAAGCGGCTGCGAGACCATGCAGGCATCGGCGACACTGCGGTTTTTGTTGGCCTCGGGGATAAGTTCCAGATTTGGGCGCCCGAAGCTTACGAGGAATTCCGGGCTGAAGCGCGGGAACGCGCGCGTAGCTTAAGAAAAGAGCTCGGAGCGGGGGGCCGTTCGCCACAAGCGGGCGGCCAGGCAGAGGGGACACGGGAGTGATGACGGGCGGGCGCGGGATCGAGGGCTCCCAGCGTCCAGGCGGACCAGCGCGTCACACTCCCGTGCTTTTGCCTGAAGTCCTGGCAGCGCTACGGCCCATGCCCGGCGAGCGGCACATCGACTGCACCTTCGGCGCGGGCGGCTATGCGCGGGCCATGCTTGAGGCGGGCGCGCATGTGCTGGCTCTCGATCGCGACCCGGCCGCGATCGCGGGCGGACAGTCTCTAAAACAGCTTTATGTGGATCGGTTGACCCTGGCGCAGACACGCTTCGGCGAACTCGCCGATGTGGCCGAAGCGCACGGCTTTTCGCCCGCCGACGGCGTCGTGTTCGATCTCGGCGTTTCGTCGATGCAGCTCGACGAGGGGACGCGCGGCTTCTCCTTCATGCGCGACGGCCCGCTTGACATGCGCATGTCCGGGGAGGGTCTCAGCGCAGCGGATGTCGTGAACGGCTACGAGCAGGACGCCATCGCGAACATCCTGTTTCAGTTCGGAGAGGAGCGGCGCTCGCGCGCCATCGCCCGCGAAATCGTCAAGGCGCGCAGTGAAAAACCGTTCGAGACGACCGCCGAACTCGCCGCCGTCTGCGCTCGCGTGCTCGGGCAGAAGCCTGGCGACAAGCACCCGGCGACGCGCACGTTTCAGGCATTGCGGCTGCATGTGAACGACGAACTGGGCGAGATCGAGCGCGGGCTCGCGGCGGCTGAGGCGATCCTCAAGCCCGGCGGGCGGCTTGGCGTCGTCACGTTCCATAGCCTGGAGGATCGCATCGTGAAGCAGTTCCTGGCCGAGCGGTCAGGCAAGGCGCCTGGGCCGTCGCGTCACGCGCCCGCCGCATCCCGGCCCGCGCCCACGTTCAAGCTTTTGGCGCGCAAGCCGGTCGAGCCATCCGAGGCGGAGGTCGCCGCCAACCCGCGCGCCCGCTCCGCCAGGCTGCGGGCCGCCGAACGTCTATGACACGGCTAACCGCATTTTTACCAGTCGCCGATAAGTTCAACCCAAAGCGGCGCTCCACAGGTCATCCATGCGTTTTCTCACAGTTTTAGCGTTCGGGATCTGGGTCGGCTTAGCGTTCCTCATCTACGACAAATCC
Organism: Hyphomicrobiales bacterium; assembly: GCA_033764775.1. GTDB lineage: Bacteria > Pseudomonadota > Alphaproteobacteria > Rhizobiales > Rhodomicrobiaceae > JAWXCE01. The sequence continues at coordinate 56,941 of JANRIQ010000006.1, forward strand.
TATGACGCGCGCAGGCTTGAGGCGCGCGCCGCCACGCTCAACAAGGCCATCGCCGAGGAGCGCGAAAATCTCGCCGTCGCCCGCGCCGAGTGGAGCCACGCGACGCGCCCGGAGCGCCTGGAGACGCTCGCGCGCGACGTTCTGAAGCTGGAGCCGGTCAAAGCGGAGCAGCTTGTAGTGTGGCGTCCGGGCGCGGCGGCGACGGGCGCCCTTCCCGAGGACGGCATCGCGGCGCTCATCGGGCGCTCGGCCAAAGCGCTGGGGGCGCCGGGCCATGACGCATCGCGTTGAGAGCGGCCCCAACGCCTCGCAGGCGCGCCTCGCCGTCGCCTGCCTGTGTCTCGCGGGGGCCTTCGCCACGGTGTCGGTTCGCCTGGCGCTGTTCGGAGCCGACGCCGCCCCGATCCCGCGCCTTGCGCTCGCCGAGGCGGCCGAGCGCGCCTCCGCGCGCCCCGACATCCTCGATCGCAACGGCGCCGTGCTCGCCACCGACATCCGCGTTTACTGGCTTCACGCCGACCCGAGCGCCGTCATCCATCCGGACGAAGCGGCCGAACAGCTCAACGCCGCCTTGCCCGGCCTCGCCGTGGACGAGATCCGCGCGAAGCTTCGCGCCGGCGGGCGGTTCGTCTGGCTGAAACGGGGTCTGTCGCCGCGCGAGGCCGCCGCCGTGCACAATCTTGGGGTGCCCGGTTTCGTGCTCACCGAACAGCCTCAGCGCGTTTACCCGGCGGGCGAGACATTCGCCCATGTGCTCGGCCACACCGACGTGGACAACCGCGGCCTCTCCGGGCTGGAGCGGCGGTTGGATGCGATCGCCGCGGAGCCGGGCGCGCCGTCGCTCGGCGTCGTGCGCACGACGCTCGATCTGCGCATCCAGCACGCGGTGCGCGCGGAACTCGCCGCCGCCATGACCCGACACCGCGCCAAGGCGGCGGGCGCCGTCCTCATCAATGTGAACGACGGCGGCGTGCTGGCCCTCGCCTCGCTGCCCGACTTCGACCCGAACCGGCGCGACACCGCGCTTTCCCCCGACCGCCGCAACCGGGTCGTCGCCGACAATTACGAGCTTGGCTCGGTGTTCAAGGCGTTCACCGCCGCGCTGGCGCTCGACGAGCGTTTGGTTGGGCGCGACGAGGACATCGACATCGCAACTCCGCTTGTGGTGAACGGCTTCACCATCCGCGACGAGCACGCCAAGCGCCGTTTCGCCTCCATCGACGATGTGATCGTTCACTCGTCCAACACCGGCGCCGCGCGGCTCGGCCTGCTGGCGGGGCCGCAGCGTCAAAAGGCGTTTCTCGGCAAGCTCGGGCTGCTCTCGCCCATGACGACAGCCGTTGGCCGCACGCCGCCCCCCGGCTATGGGAAAGAGTGGCGCGACATCAACACGGCGACGATTTCCTACGGCCACGGCCTCTCGACCTCGCCGCTCCATTTCGCTGCCGCCGCGGCGTCGCTGGTGAATGGCGGATACGCCGTAGCGCCGCGCTTCCTGACGGATGCGGAGAGGGCGCCGCCCCGCCAGCGCGTGCTAAAGCCTGAGACGAGCCTCGCGATGCGCCGCATGCTGCACGCGGCGGTGGAGCGCGGCACAGGCAAGCGGGCTCGCGCGCCGGGCTACGGCGTCGGCGGCAAGACGGGCACGGCGCTGAAACCGAAGCCGGGCGGCTACAGCGACGAGGTGGTGACGAGCTTCTTCGCCGCCTTCCCCATCCAGCAGCCGCACTATCTGCTCTATGTGTTCCTGGACGAGCCGCAGACCGAAGACGGCGCCCCTGGCAACGAAGCGGCCTACAACGCGGCGGCCGCGGCGGGCGAAATGCTGCGGCGCATCCTGCCCATGCTCGGCATCGCGCCGACGGGCGCGGCCCTAGCCGAAGCGCCCCCGCCCCACGCACGCTGACCCCGCCCGGCAAAGCGCCATTTGACGAACGGCGACGGGCGTCCTAGACACGTGCCGTGGCGCTTCCGCCATGCATCGCCCGGATCACGGAGCGGCGTCGAGCCGTCGCCAGCGCATGAAACTTTCGGATTTGGTTGACGGCGTCGCGATGTCCGAGGATTGGGCGTCGGTCGACATCACGGGCGTGACGGCGGACAGCCGCGCGGCCAAGCCCGGTTATCTGTTCGCCGCGCTCGCCGGCGGCAAGACGGACGGCGCGCGCTACATCGCCGATGCGGTGAGGAACGGGGCCGCCGCCGTGCTCGCCCACGACGCGGCCGTCATTCCGGAAGACGTCGCGGCGCCGGTGCTGCGCGACCCCAACCCCCGCCGCCGCTTCGCGCTGATGGCGGCAAGGCTGAACGGGGCCCAGCCGGAGACCGTCGCCGCCGTCACCGGCACCAACGGCAAGACCTCGGTCGCGTCCTTCCTGCGTCAGATTTGGACCTCGCTCGGGCGCAAGGCGGCGAGCCTCGGCACCGTGGGGCTTGTTTCGCCCGCTGGCGAGACGCCGCTGGAGCACACGACGCCCGATCCGGCCGCGCTCCACGCCATGCTCGCTGAACTCGCCGCGCAAGGCGTCGACGCCCTGGCTGTCGAGGCGTCCAGCCACGGCCTGGCGCAGCACCGGCTGGACGGCGTTCGGCTGGCGGCGACGGCGTTCACGAACATCACCCGCGATCACCTGGATTACCACGGCGATTTTGAAGCCTATCTGCGCGCCAAGCTGCGTCTGTTCGAGGACTTGGCGCCGCCCGGCGCACCGGCGGTCGTCTACGCCGACGACGATCACGCCGCCCATGTGGCGGGGGCCGCGATCATGCGCTCGCTCGACGTGTTCACGGTGGGCAGGCTCGGCGCTGGCATCACACTCATCGACGCGGCGCCCGAAGGTCTGAGCCAGCGTCTGACCTTGCGCTGCGCAGGGCGCCGCCACGTGACGCTCCTGCCGCTCGCCGGCGCCTTCCAGACGGCGAATGCGCTCGTCGCCGCCGGTCTCGCGATCAAAACGGGTGGCGAGCCGGGCGCCGTGTTCGCCGCGCTGGAGAAGCTCACCGGGGCCAAGGGCCGGTTGGAGCTTGTGGGCCGCACCTCCGCCGACGCGCCCATTTTCATCGACTACGCCCACACGCCGGACGCGCTTGAAAAGGCGCTGCTTGCCCTGCGCCCTTACGCCGCCGGTCGGCTGATAGTCGTGTTCGGCTGCGGCGGCGACCGGGATCGGGGCAAGCGGCCGCTGATGGGCGCAGTCGCCGCGCGCCTCGCCGATGTGGCGTACGTGACGGACGACAATCCCCGCAGCGAGGACGCCGCCGCCATCCGCGCGCAGATTTTGGCGGCCGCGCCGGGCGCGCGAGACGTGGGCGACCGGGCGAGCGCCATCGCCGAAGCCGTGGCCGGGATGCGGCCTGGCGACGTGTTGCTGGTGGCGGGCAAAGGCCATGAGACCGGACAGATCGTCGGCGCCGAGGTGATCCCGTACACGGATCATGACGCGGTGCGCGCCGCCCTGAAAGCGCTTGCGCCGGCGGATGGACTCGCCCCAGAGAGCGACGCCGCGCCGGAGCCGGTCTTGGCGCAGCCCGAACCCGCAGGCGCCGCCGAGCCGGGCGCCGAAGGCCGGACGGCTGAAGCGCCCGCGACCGAGCCTGCCGCCGAGGCCCCGTCCGCCTCCACCCCGCCGCCGGAGGCTGCCATGTCAAAAGCAGACGCCCTGCCCGCCCCCGGCGTCGCGGACGCCACAGCGGATCAAAAGTCCGAGAACGAAGCCGCCGCTTCTACAAGCGTTGAGCAAGCGGTCGAAACGCCGGCGCCGCAGAACGCTCCCCCGCCCGAAACGCCTCTTCCTGCTGCGGCCACGTCGGAAACGCCGCCCGAACCGCCGCGCGACGCGCCGTCCGCCGCGCCCGCATCCAAGCCTCAGGCTGAGCCGGAAGCTCCGCCGCCGCCCGCCGCACCGGAAATCGCGCCAACGCCGGCCGCCGCCGGTGAGCCGCCGTCAGCCCCGCTCTGGCTCTTTGCGGATATTTTGAAAGCGACGAAAGGCGGCCTCCAGGGCGGCAAGCCGGAAGCGGTGCACGGCGTCTCGATCGACAGCCGCACGCTCGCGCCCGGCGATCTGTTCGTGGCCATCAAGGGCGAGCGGGTCAACGGGCACAATTATGTAAGCCAGGCGCTGGAGAAAGGCGCGGTCGCCGCCGTGGTGGTGAAGGATTATTTCGGCGCCGCCGGTCCGCTCCTGCGCGTGCCGGATCCGCTTGAGGCGCTGAACGCGCTCGCCCGCGCCGCCCGCGCCCGCACCGAGGCGAAAATCATCGCCGTGACGGGAAGCGCGGGCAAGACGAGCACCAAGGAGATGCTGCGCCTCGCCTTGGGCGTTCAAGCGGCGACGCACGCTTCGGAAAAATCCTACAACAATCTATGGGGCGTTCCCCTATCGCTTGCGCGGATGCCGAAGGCGACGAAGTTCGGCGTATTTGAAATTGGCATGAACCATGCCGGAGAAATCACGCCGCTGACGCGGATGGTGCGTCCGCATGTGGCGATCGTCACCACCGTCGGCCCGGTGCATCTGGAGTTCTTCTCGGGCGTCGACGCCATCGCCGAGGCGAAGGCCGAGATTTTCTTAGGTCTGGAAGCGGACGGCGTCGCGATCATCAACCGCGATTTGCCTCAGTACGAAATTCTTGAGCGGCGGGCGAAAGAGGCGAAAGCGCGCATCGTCACCTTCGGCGAGCATTCTTCCGCCGACGTGCGCCTCGTCAGCATCGAACTGTTCAGCGACAGGTCACGCGCGACCGCCAGCGTGCTGGGCGAGACGCTCGTCTCCGATATTGGCGCGCCGGGCAAGCATCTGGCGCTCAACTCGCTGGCCGTGCTTGCGGCGGTCAAGATCGCGGGCGGTGACGCTGATCTGGCGTCCGCTAGCCTTGCCGCCTTTCATACGCCGGACGGGCGGGGCGTGCGGGCGCGTTTCGCGCTCAACGGCGGAGACGTGCTCCTCATCGACGAAAGCTACAACGCCAACCCCTCCTCCATGCGCGCCGCGCTCGCCGTGCTGGCGGCCGTGCCCCGGGCGGAGCATCCCCGCCGCGTCGTCGCCCTCGGCGACATGTTGGAGTTGGGCCACGCCGCGCCGGAACTGCATAAAGCGCTCGCCGGCCCCATTGACGAGGCGAGCGTGGATGTTGTGTTTGCGTGCGGCCCGCATATGCGGTCGCTCTTCGACGCGCTGCCCGCCGCCCGCCAGGGCGGTTACGCGCCGACGGCCGCCGATCTCGCCCCGCAGCTTGTGGAGGCCGTGCGTCCGGGCGACGCGGTCATGGTCAAGGGGTCTTTGGGAAGCGACACCGGCGCATTGGTCGGCGCCTTGAAACGGAACTTGAGCGCCAGGGCCAGCGGCGGCCCGGCCTCCGGCACACAGTAAGGGGCGCGCAAACGCATGCTTTATCTCCTCAGCCAATACGGCGACGTGTGGCAGTTCTTCAATCTGTTCCGCTACACGACGTTCCGCGCGGGCGGGGCCGTGATGACGGCGATGATCGTGATTTTCGTGTTCGGCCCGGGCCTCATCAACACGCTGCGGTTTCGGCAGGGCAAGGGCCAGCCGATCCGGGTGGACGGGCCGCAAACGCATTTCAGCAAGAAGGGCACGCCGACCATGGGCGGGCTGATGATTTTGCTCGGCGTCGGCGTGGCGACGATCCTGTGGGCCAACCTGTCCAACCAGTATGTGTGGGTGGTGCTGGCCGTGACGCTCTCCTACGGCCTGATCGGTTTTTACGACGATTTCCTGAAAGTGACGAAGCGCTCGTCCGCGGGCTTCTCGGGCCGCATCAAGCTCATCCTGGAGCTAGGCATCGCGGCGGTGGCCGCCTACGCCATCGCCAGCATCGGCGACCAGCCGTTCTCAACCTCGATCACCTTCCCGTTCTTCAAGGACGCGATCTTCGACCTGGGCATCATCTTTTTCACGCTGCTCGGCGTGTTCGTCATCGCGGGCGCCGGCAACGCGGTGAACCTGACGGACGGGCTTGACGGCCTCGCCATCGTGCCGGTGATGATCGCCGCCGCCGCCTTCGGCATCATCGCTTATCTTGTAGGCAACAAGATTTTCGCGGACTATCTGCAAGTGCATTACGTCGCCGGATCGGGCGAACTGGCCGTGGTGTGCGCAGCGTTCATCGGCGCGGGCCTCGGCTTTTTGTGGTTTAACGCGCCCCCCGCCATGATCTTCATGGGCGACACGGGCAGCCTGGCGCTCGGCGGCGCGCTCGGGGCCATCGCGGTCGCCACCAAGCACGAGATCGTGCTCGGCATCATCGGCGGGCTGTTCGTGCTGGAGACGCTGTCGGTCATCGTGCAGGTGCTGTCGTTCAAGCTAACAGGCAAGCGGGTGTTCCGAATGGCCCCGCTCCATCACCATTTCGAGCAGAAAGGCTGGGCCGAACCCACGGTTGTCGTCAGGTTCTGGATAATCGCGGTGGTTTTGGCGCTGATCGGTTTATCGACGCTCAAACTGCGTTAAGCTCGGCTCATGATTCCCATCGGCGGATTTGCGGGGCGCGAAGTCGCGGTGTTTGGCCTGGGTCTTTCGGGCCTCGCCTCGGCGCGCGCGCTTGCAGCCGGCGGCGCTGCGCCGATCCTGTGGGACGACAGCCCGAGCGGCGTCGAAAACGCGCGCAGCCAGGGCTTCGTGATAGAGGATTTGCGCGGCGCGGATTGGGGCCGCTTCGCGGCGCTGATCCTGGCCCCCGGGGCGCCGCTCACGCATCCGGAGCCGCATTGGACGGTGAAGGCGGCCCGCGCGGCGGGTGTCGAGGTGATCGGCGACACCGAGCTGTTCTTCCGCGAGCGGCGGCGGCTCGGCTCGCGCGCGCCCGTCGCCGCCATCACCGGCACCAACGGCAAATCCACGACCACGGCTCTCACCGCGCACATCCTGCGCCACGCTGGGCGGGATACGGCGATGGGCGGCAATATCGGGGTCGCCGCGCTCGATCTCGCGCCGTTCGCCGATGACCGCTTCTATGTGCTGGAGCTGTCGTCCTATCAGATCGACCTGACGCCGTCGCTCGAACCGACGGCCGCCGCGCTCCTCAACATCACGCCCGATCACCTAGACCGGCACGGCACGCTGGAGAACTACGCCGCCGTGAAGGCGCGCATCTTCGACCGGCTCGGGCAGGCCGGCGCCGCCGTCGTCGGCGTTGACGATCCGATCTCCGCCGCCGTCGCCGACCGGCTGCGCACGCCCGCCAGCCTCTGGCGCATTTCCGCCGCGCGACCCGTCGCAACTGGCGTGTTCGCGCGCGGCCCGCACCTGATCGAGGCCGAGAACGGCCGCGAAGCCGCGCCGGTCAGCATCGACGGCGTCGGCTCCTTACGCGGCGCGCACAACTGGCAAAACGCCGCCGCCGCGTTTGCCCTGTGCCGGGGCCTCGGCCTCGCGCGCGACGAGATCGCCGACGGCCTGCGCAGCTTCCCCGGCCTCGCCCATCGCATGGAGGAGGTGGGCCGCGCGGGCCGGGTGCTGTTTGTCAACGACTCGAAAGCGACGAACGCGGACGCGGCCTCCAAGGCCCTGGCCAGCTTCGACGACATTTTCTGGGTTCTGGGCGGCCGCGCCAAGGACGGCGGCCTCGCCGGGCTTGAGCCGTTCTTTCCGCGCGTGCGCAAGGCCTATCTTATCGGCGAGGCGGCGGCCGATTTCGCCCGCGCGCTCGACGGCGCCGTGCCCTACGCGCTGTGCGGCCATATGGCGGCGGCGGTCGCCGAGGCCGCCCGCGACGCGGAGGCCATGGGCGGCGCGCATCCCGTGGTGCTGCTCTCGCCGGCTTGCGCGTCGTTCGATCAGTATCCCAACTTTATGGCGCGCGGCGACGATTTTCGCGCGGCGCTGTCCCGCATCGCCGGCGTCGGCGCGCTACAGACCGGGGACGCATGAGGCTGTCCCGGGCAGACCGCAGCGTGGTGGCGGAGTGGTGGTTCTCCGTCGACAAGACGAGCATCTCGCTGATTTTCGCGCTGGGCGCCGTGGGCGTCGTCCTCTCGCTCGGGGCGAGCCCGGCGGTCGCGCAGAAGCTGCGGCTGCCTGAGTTTCATTTCGTCGTTCGGCAGGCCCTGTTCGCCGCCGCCGCCGCGCCGATCCTCATCGGGATGTCCATGCTGCCGCCCCGGCGCATTCGCCAACTGGCTTTGCTTATCACGGCGGCGGGGCTCGCGCTGATGGCGGCCGCGCTCGCGCAAGGGGAGGAGCGCAATGGCGCGGTGCGCTGGATCACGCTCGGCGGGGTCTCGCTGCAGCCGTCGGAGTTCGTCAAGCCGGGCTTCATCGTGCTCTCAGCCTGGCTGCTGGCGGAGGGCCGGCGCGACCCGGCGATGCCCGCGCTCCCGCTCGCCCTCGCCCTGCTCGCGCTGTTCGCCGCACTGCTCGCCGCCCAGCCGGACATCGGACAGATGCTGCTCATCTTGGCGGCGTGGGGCTGCATGTTTTTCGTGGCCGGCTACCCGCTCGCCTGGATGGGCGCGTTCGCCGCCGCGATGCTCGCCTGTGCGGGCGCGGCTTACCTGGCGACCGACCACGTGAAAAAGCGCATCGACCAGTTTCTCGCCGGGGGCGCCGCGGACGAGAACGCTCAAGCCGAGATTGCGCTCAGCGCGTTCCGCGAGGGCGGCTGGTTCGGACGCGGTCCAGGCGAAGGCGTGCTGAAAATGACCCTGCCCGACAGCCACACCGACTATGTGCTCGCGGTTGCGGCGGAGGAGTTCGGCGTCATCTCTTGCCTTTTCATCGTCGTTATTTATGCGTTAATAACATGGCGGGGGCTGACGATCCGGTCGGGCGCGGCGAACGATTTTTGCAACCTCGCCAAGTTCGGCCTGCTCACCCTGTTCGCCGTGCAGGCTCTGGCGAACATCGCCGTCAACATCGGCATGCTGCCGGCCAAGGGCGTCACGTTGCCGCTCATATCATATGGCGGTTCGTCGCTCTTGTCGGCCGCCATCATGCTCGGCATGGCGCTGGCGCTGGGACGGCGGGTCGCCGCGGCGGATGCGGGGCGTGACTTTGCGTATGAAGCGGGCACGGCCCCTTCGAGGGAGATGCGAACGTGATGCAACCGTCTATCATGGTGGCGGCCGGCGGCACCGGAGGCCATCTTTTTCCGGCGCAGGCGCTCAGCGAGGCGCTCATCCGGCGCGGCTATGTCATCGACCTCATCACCGACACGCGCGGCGGCTATTTCGGCGCCGATTTCCCAGCGCGCAACGTCTACAAGGTGCCCGCCGCCACATTCAAGGGCAAGTCCCCCATCGAGGCGACGCGCACCATGGCGACGCTCTCGAACGGCTTTCAACTGGCCTATAAGGTGATGGCCGACGCGCAGCCCAAGGCGATCATCGGCTTTGGCGGCTATCCGACGCTGCCGCCGATGCTGGCGGCCATGGCGCGCGGGGTGCCCTCGCTGATCCATGAGCAGAACGCCGTCATGGGCCGGGCCAACCGCTTCCTGGCGCCCATGGTGAAGGCCATCGCCTGCTCGTTCGAGAACACCAAATACCTTGAGGGCAAGCTGCTGACGAAGGCGCACCTCACCGGCACGCCGCTGCGCGCCTCGGTGCTGCAGATGCGCGGACAACCCTATCGCCCGCCCTCGTCGTCTTCGCAGATCAACCTGCTGATTTTCGGCGGCAGCCAGGGCGCGCAGGTGTTCTCCAACGTCATGCCCGAGGCGTTGAGCCAGTTGCCGACGCACATGCGCGAACGGCTTATGGTCGTGCAGCAGTGCCGCGCCGAGGACATCGACCGCGTGTTCGATCAGTATGAGGCGGCCGGCGTCGCGGCCGAGCTGTCGACCTTCTTCGAGAACATGGCCGAGCGCATGTTCCAATCCCATCTGGTGATCGCGCGGGCGGGCGCCACGACAGTCTCGGAGCTCTGCGCCGTCGGCCGCCCGGCGCTCCTCGTGCCCCTGCCCCACTCCCTCGACAACGACCAGTTCGAGAACGCCTCGCGCTTCCAGGACGGCGGTGGCGGCTGGTGCCTCGAACAGGCGGGCCTTACGCCCGAGCGGCTCGCCGGAACGATCCGCCGACTGCTGGAGGAGCCGCTCACCCTGGTGAAGGCCGCCGCCGCCGCCACCCGCATGGCGCAGTACAACGCCGTGGACAATCTCGCCGATCTTCTCACCCACCTCGCATTCACCATGCCCGCGCCGTCGGCCCCCGTCGCCACGGCGCAACCGGAGGCCGCCCAATCATGATCATGCCGAAAAACACCGGGCCGTATCACATCATCGGCGTTGGCGGCATCGGCATGAGCGCCATCGCCGACATCATGCACTCCCACGGTTACGCGGTGCAGGGCAGCGACCAGAAAGACAGCGCCAATCTGCGCCGGCTGGCCGAAAAAGGCGTGCCGGTGTTCGACCAGCACGATCCCGCCCACCTTGAGGGCGTAAAGCGCGTCGTGATCTCGTCGGCGGTGAAGGCCGGCAACCCGGAGCTGGACGCCGCGCGCGCCGCCGGTTTGCCCATCATCAGCCGGGCCGAGATGCTCGCCGAACTGATGCGCATGCATCGCACGATTGCGGTCACCGGCAGCCACGGCAAGACGACGACCACCTCCATGATCTCGTGGATTTTGGAGCAGGCGGGGGCCGACCCGACGGTCATCGCGGGCGGCATCGTCAACGGCTGGGGGACGAATGCGCGCGTCGGGCGCGGCGAGTGGATGGTGGTCGAGGCGGACGAATCCGACGGCACCTTCATCAAGCTGCCGACCCAGATCGGCGTGGTGACGAACATCGACCCGGAGCATCTCGACTATTATGAGACCCTGGACGGCCTGCACGAGGCGTTCGAGATCTTCTTCTCCAACATTCCGTTTTACGGCGTGGCGGTTGCGGGCCTCGATCACCCCGTGGTGCGCGAGATCGTTGAGCGCATCGGCCAGGTGGAGAACGGCCGGCGCGTCGTCACATTTGGCGCGGCGCCAGACGCCGACGTGCGGCTGCTTGCAACGCGCATGAACGGATCTGGCCTTAGCTTCGACGCGGCGTTCAGCGATAAGGCGCCCGGCGGCCCGCGCGAATTGCTCGGCGTCAAGCTGCTCGTGCCGGGCCACTACAACGTGCTGAACGCGCTCGCGGCGATCGCGGTTTGCGCGGAGGCGGGCGTGTCCGACGACGCCATCCGCGCCGCGCTCGGGTCGTTCAGCGGCGTCAAGCGGCGCTTCACCCACACCGGCGTTTGGAACGGCGTCGACTTTTACGACGACTACGCCCACCACCCGGCCGAGATTGCCGCCGTGCTGAGCGCGGCCCGGCAAAATGCGCAAGGCGGGGTCATCGCCGTGGCCCAGCCTCACCGTTACTCGCGGCTGAAAGTCCTGTTCGACGAATTCTCGGCGTGCTTCACGGATGCGCGCACGGTGATCCTGACGCCGGTTTATTCGGCGGGGGAGAAGCCGAACGGCGTCGACCATCTGACGCTCGCGGCGAGCGCGCGCCGCTTGGGCCACGCCGATGTGCGCACCGTCGATGATGCATCCGAAATCCCCGCCCTCATCGCATCGCTGGCTGAGCCCGGAGACCTGGTCATCGGCCTCGGCGCCGGCACCATCACCGACTGGGCGAACGCCTGGCCCGAGCAGATGCGCGCCGCGACGCTGAGCGCGGCAGCGGAGTAACGCCGGTGGCCTTCCCCGACATCACGCCCGCGCTGCGCGACCGCATGCCGGAGTTGCGCGGTCGCCTTACGCCGAATGCGCCGATGGCCGACATCACGTGGTTCCGCGTGGGCGGACCGGCGCAGGTTCTGTTCACCCCCGCCGACGAGGAGGATCTGGCCTATTTCATGGAGCATCGCTGCGGCCTGCCGGTTTACGTGGTCGGCGTCGGCTCCAACCTGCTGGTGCGCGACGGCGGCGTGTCCGGCGCGGTCATCCGGCTGGGGCGCGGTTTCTCCGAGACGCGCGCCGAGGGCGAGGGCCGCATTCGCGTCGGCGCCGCCGTGCCGGACATGCGCTTCGCCCAAGCGGCGGCGCAAGCGGGCGTCGGCGGGCTGGCGTTCTATCGAGGCATTCCGGGCACTATCGGCGGCGCGCTGCGCATGAACGCCGGCGCCCATGGCGGCGAAACCAAGGATCGACTGGTCGAGGCGCGCGCGGTGGACGGGCTGGGCCGCCGGCACGCGCTTTCGAACGCCGATATGAAATTCGTCTATCGCAACTGCGGCGCGCCGGAAGACTTCATCTTCACCGAGGCCGTTTTCGCCGGGCCGCCCGCCGACCCGGCCGCGCTCGAACGCGAGATGGCGGACGTCGCCGCCTATCGCGAGGCGCATCAGCCGACCAAAAGCCGCACCGGCGGCTCGACCTTCAAGAACCCGCCGGGACATTCCGCGTGGAAGCTGATCGACGCGGCCGGGTGCCGGGGCCTGCGCGTCGGCGGCGCCCATGTGTCGGAGATGCACTGCAACTTCCTCATCAACGACGCCGGGGCGAGCGCCGCCGACATCGAGACGCTGGGCGAAACCGTGCGGGCGCGTGTGCTGGCGACGAGCGGGGTGACGCTGGAGTGGGAGGTGAAGCGTATCGGGTCGCCCGCCAGCGGAGAGCGCGCGGCGGCGTGACACGGGCCGGGGGGCATATGCTCCCAAGGCGATGCTTGCAGGGCGGCAAGCTGAGCGGCGGCTTGAGGCCCGAGGTTATTTTTTGCGGAACGTGTCGAGCTTGACAATCTCGGCGGAGCGCTTGCCCTGCCCGTCGCCGTCGTCTTGCGCCGCCTCGTCGGCGCCGCCGGATTGATCGACAAGCAACGGCACGCCGGGATGACCTTCCGCAGCCGCATGGGCGTGCTGCAGCGCGGCGCGGGCGGCCGGATCGAACACCTGCAAATTGAAGCCAAAATCCACGCTTGGATCGTGGAAGCGCCGCACGGCGGAGAATGGCACCACCAACCTCTCGGGCACGTTGTTGAACGACAGCTTCACCTCGAAGCGGTCGTCCCACACCTGCAAATCCCAGAACTGATGCTGGATGACGATGGTCATCTCGTCGGGGTAGCGATCTTTGAGGCGCTTTGAGATGAGCACCGACGGCGAGGAGGTGTCGAAGCTGATGAAGAAATGGTGCTCGCCGGGCATGCCGCGCTTTTGAACGCGCTGCAGCACGGTGCGAATGACGCCGCGCATCGCATCCAGGGCCAACACGTCATATTCGATGGTATCGTCGGACATAGCCCCCGAGGCGCATTGCAGCGACGCAGAACAAAGAAAGTGGAGGGCTTCTGTTGCCCGGCGCCCTCCTGCCGCGCCTAACGGCGGCTTAGGCCGCTAGGACTTTGGATCGGTACAGTCGCGCCGCATTACGCAGCGAGACGAGCACCAGCATAGTTGTCGTTTGCAACTACTATTGTAGCCCGGTAACGGCGGAACAATCCCGGAAGAAAGCACGCTCTTTACGCTCTCGTCGATCCTATTTCGCCCCCATCAGATGCGGCCGGATCGCGTCGAGGCGACCGCATGTGGTGGAGGCGCCGGGTACCGCCCCCGGGTCCGAAGAGTTTATTGCAGCAGCCGTTTATCCCCATAGCTGGCGAACCAGCATTGCGAATATATTGCAATCCCGCGTGGAGTTAAAGTGGCGTGATCGGATTTCCCGGTTATCCCCGGAGCCTTTACCGGGATTTGGCAGGCCCGGAGGTCGGCTCGCCGTCGACCCGAGTCGTGACTGGGCCGAGGCCCCAGCACGCGTCCGCGACGGCTGTGCACGTCCACTCGTCGAAAACGATGAAATCGAGGAACAGTTTGCACGAGACGCTTTTTTTGCCGACCGTGTATTTTTTGACGCCGCGCTCGTCCATCTGCTTTTTGATGTGGACGTCCAGCAGCGCCAGGGCGTCGCGCGTCGGGCCTTCTTTGCCGTAGTCGTTCACGGCGAAGCCGAAGCTCTTGCATTGGCGGGCCTCGGCGGGGCCGCCGGCGGACAGCACGGCGGCGCAGGCCAGCGCGACGAAGATTGTACGGTTCAACACGGCGAACGCCTCCTCAGGTTGCAGCTTGATTGGCCGCATCATGCCGACCAAGGCCGCGGCTGACTATGGCTTTGAGGTTACAGATCGCGTTTTTGCGCGCGCGGAAAACGCCCTTCAAGGCCGTCAGACCCTGTAACAAAAGCGCATAACTTGTGAATGCCGCCCGCTACAACCGCCTCTTGATCGGCCCCCGGCGATTTGGGATGATGGTCGCTTGCGCCAATCGCACGTGGATGCGAGGACAAAAAACTGGGAGGACGGATGAAGGACGTGAAAGAGAGCGCGGCCGATCGCTGGCGCGACGTGGCGCATACGCTGGTGAGCCAATCCGCGCAGAGCGTACACTGCCCGGATTGCGGGCGCCACAGCCTCAGCGTGCGGGATATGGAGTATGGCTACGGCGCCGAGAAGGGCGTGCAGCGCTATCTCATGTGCTCTGGCTGCGGCGCCTTCCAGGTGGTCAGCATCAAGCGCGCGGGGGCGGCGGCCTAAATCTGCGGGCTAAGGCCGAGACGGCGGCGCGCTTCGCCGCGCAAATCGTCGAGCGGCCGCAGCGCGCCATCCAAATCCGCATGCCAAAACGTCCAGCCGTTGCACACGGCGCGTCCCTGCGCATGCGCGCCTACCCGGTGGATCGAGCCTTGCTGGGAGCCGAGACGCACGGAGCCGTCGGCGACGATGCTGGCCCTCAGCGTCGCCTTGGCGTCGGTGAGATGCTGGCCCGGCTGCAGCAGACCCAGATCGAGCAGCGCGCCGAACGGCACGCGCGGCTCGGCGCGTTTGCCGCGCAAGGTCTTGATCTCGCTCGCACTCATCGGCTCAACGCTTGCGATGCGCTCCTCGGCCGCGCGGGCGTAATCCGCGTCGCGCTCGATGCCGATGAAGCGGCGCCCGAGGCGTTTGGCGACCGCGCCGGTTGCGCCTGTGCCAAAAAATGGGTCGATGATCAGATCGCCGGGCTTCGTGCTCGCCAGCAGCACGCGGGTCAGCAGCGCCTCCGGCTTTTGCGTCGGGTGCGCCTTGCGACCCGTGTCGTCCTTCAGCCGCTCCGGCCCCGAGCAGATCGGGATCGTCCAGTCCGAGCGCATTTGCAGGTCGTCGTTGAACGCTTTCATGGAGTCATAGTTGAAGGTGTAGCGGCTGTCGGCCGAGCGCGCCGCCCAGATCAGCGTCTCATGCGCGTTTGTGAAGCGGCGGCCGCGGAAATTCGGCATCGGATTGGTCTTCAGCCAGATCACGTCGTTGAGCAGCCAGAAGCCCAAATCCTGCAGCGCGCAGCCGAGGCGGAAGATGTTATGGTAGGAGCCGATCACCCAGATCGCGCCGTCCGGCTTCAGCACGCGGCGGCACTCGGCGAGCCAGGCGCGGGTGAAGCGGTCATAGGCCTCGAAGCTCTCGAACTTGTCCCACGCCTGATGCACGCCATCGACGACGGTGTTGTTCGGGCGCAGAAGGTCGCCGTCAAGCTGCAGATTATAGGGCGGATCGGCGAACACGAGATCGGCGCACGCGTCGGGCAGCGCGCACATCGCCTCCACACAGTCGCCGCGGATGACGGCGTTGACGATCGAGGGCGGAGGAAGGCAGAAAACGCGCATACTGAGAACGCTCACAAAAACCAACGCCGGCGAAGCTATCATCTTCCGCGCGGTTGGTTAATACGGCGTTAACGCCTTCGTCCGCCCGCCGAGCCGAACAACACAATCAGCCCCAACGCCGCCGATGCGATGGATCCTGTGAGCACCCCGATCTTGACGGCCTCGGCCACGCCATCCTCGCTCGGGAAGGCGAGCAGGCCGATGAACAGGCTCATGGTGAAGCCGATGCCGCACAGCAGCGCGACGCCGTACACCTGCGCCCAGGACGCGCCAGCGGGCGGGGCCGCGAAACCGAGCTTGGCGGAGGCGTAAACGCTGAGGAAAACCCCGATCTGCTTGCCGAGAAACAGTCCGGCGGCGATGCCGAGCGGCAGCGGCTGTGCGAGGGACGCGAGGTTGACGCCCTCAAGCGACACGCCGGCGTTGGCGAAAGCGAACAGCGGCAGGATCGCGAAAGCCACCCACGGCCCGAGACCATGCTCCAACCGCTCCAGCATCGAGTGGCCTCCCGCCGGCGCGTGGGCGGGGATCGCCGCGGCCAGCGCAACGCCCGCCAGCGTCGCATGCACGCCCGACTGCAGCGTGAACCACCACATCAGCGCGCCAAGACCGAGATAAGGCCAAAGCGCGGAGACGCCCCTGCGGTTCAGCAGGAAAAGGCCCACAAGACACAGGAGCGCCAGCGCGAGCATGGGCGCGGCGATGCCGGCCGTGTAGACGAGCGCGATGATCGCGATGGCGGCGATGTCGTCGAGCACGGCCACGCTGTTGAGGAACACTTTCAGCGACAGCGGCGCCCGCGACCCGACGAGGGAGAGGGCCCCGAGCGCAAAGGCGATGTCGGTGGCGGTCGGGATCGCCCAGCCGCGCATGTTGGCCGGCTCGCTCCAGTTGATCGCGGCGAAGATGAGAGCCGCCGCCACGATGCCGCCGAGCGCCGCCACGCCGGGAAGCCGCCGCTGCCGCCAGGTGGCCAATTCGCCATCGCTCAGCTCGCGCTTCACCTCCAGCCCCACATGCAGAAAGAACACCGCCATCAGGCCGTCGCTGATCCAGTGCGCGACGCTGAGCGGGCCGACATAAGTCTTGAGCAGGCCGAGATAGGCGGGGCCGAGGCCTGAGTTGGCCACGATGAGCGCGGCCGCTGCGGCGGCGATGAGGATGACGCCGGGCGCGATCTCGGATCGGAAGAGGCGGGCGGCGCGGGCGGTGGCGGCTTGGATCATGATTTCGCAGATGGCGCCGGCTCGCCGGTTGGCAACCTTGGGCAGGGGCAAAATCTGCGTGAGCGAATTTGCTTGAGCGTGCGCGGGCTTGGCCGTATCCCGGTCGCGGGCGCACAGCGGGAGGGCGGATGATGAGCGGGCAGTTCGACGCAAGCCTTGGGTATCTCGACGCGCTGAGCGCCGATCTCCTGGCCGATCAGCAGGCGAAGGTGGAGCATTGGGCGCTGATGCCCGCCGCGCTCGCCAACGCCAAGCTCCACGCCGTGAACGAGATGAACCGGCTCGTTAACTTGTGTAACCGTCTGGCGTGGGGCGGAGCGCCAGCCGAGATGCGCCGGCCAAGCGCAGACGAGGTCGCCGCTCTGCTGCAAACGAAGAACGCCGAGGAGTGCGACGCGCTGTTGAAGGCCATGCGGTCGGCGGCGGAGCAGCGTTCGCTCGTCGCGCGCATCGAGGACGCGGAGCGGCGCGTCGCCGAGCGATCGGCGGCGGAGGAGGCGGCGCGGGCGGCGGCCGAGGCCGAGGCGGCGGAGCGCGCCGAGTTCGAGGCGTTTGATGCGGCGGGGAAAGAGGCGCGGTTTCAGGCCTGGCGCGCCGCGCGGTAAACGTTTTGGCGACCTGAAGGCTTGCATTTTGCGCTGAGACATATAAACATATGTTTATATCGTTTGGATGCGCCCGATGCCCCATGTCTCCTCCGCCCAGCTTTTGACCGCCTTGCGCGCCGCGGCGGAGGCCACGCGCCTGCGCATGCTCGCGCTGCTGTCCGCGCAGGAGCTGAACGTGAAGGACCTCACCCACATTCTCGGCCAAAGCCAGCCGCGCGTCTCCCGCCACTTGAAGCTGCTGGCCGAAGCGGGGCTGATCGAGCGCTATCACGAGGGCGCCTACGCCTATTTCCGCATGGCCGGCGCCGGGCCGGAGGCTGAGATCGCCCGCGCGCTGCTAGGTCTCGTCAGCGCCGACGACCCGGTGTTCGCCCGCGATCGCGACCGTGCGGAGGCTGTCCGGCGCGAGCGCTTCGAGGCGGCGCAGGCCTTCTTCCGCGCGCACGCCGCCGAGTGGGACCGTCTGCGCGGCCTGCACGCGCCCGAGGCGGAGGCCGAGGCCGCCATGCGCGACGCGCTCGGCGACGGCCCGTTCGATCTGCACGTCGATCTCGGCACCGGAACCGGCCGCGTGCTGGAGCTTTTCGCCCCTTACGCGCGCCGCGGCCTTGGCGTCGACGTGAACAGGGACATGCTGGCTTACGCCCGCGCGCGGCTCGACAAGCCCGGCCTCGGCCACACCCAAGTGCGGCTTGGCGACATCTTCAACTTGAGCCTGGCCGACGGCGCGGCCGACGCGGTGACGCTGCATCAGGTGCTGCATTTCCTCGACGACCCGGCGCGCGCCGTCGCCGAGGCCGCGCGTATCCTGCGCCCCGGCGGACGGCTGCTCATCGCCGATTTCCTCCCCCACGGCCTGGAAATCCTGCGCGAGAGCTACGCGCATCAGCGTCTGGGCTTCGAGACCGCACAGATTACGGAATGGCTGCGCCGGGCTGGGCTGGCGCTGATCGAGACGCGCGAGTTGCGCCCTGACGCGCCCACCGGCGCCGAAGCCCTCACGCTGGCGCTTTGGCTCGCCGAGAAACCGAAGGGCGCGGCCGCGCGCGCCGCATGAAGGAGGACGACATGGTTTTGAAAGACGCCTCGACCGGCCGCAGCTTCAACACGGGAAGCGTGCGCGTCTCGTTCGAGTTTTTCCCGCCCAAGACGGCGCATATGGAGGCGCAGTTGTGGTCGTGCATTGAGCGGCTGGCGCCCATCGGGCCGGATTTCGTCTCCGTCACCTACGGCGCTGGCGGCTCCACGCGCGAGCGCACGCACAACACGGTCGCGCGCCTTGTCAAGGAGACGCCCCTGAAGCCCGCCGCGCACCTGACCTGCGTCGCCGCGAGCAAGGCGGAGGTGGACGCCGTCGCGCGCGGCTATTGGGAGGCGGGCGTGCGTCATATCGTGGCCCTGCGCGGCGATCCGCCAACGGGGGCCGGTTCGGCTTTCGCCCCGCATCCGGGCGGCTATGAAACATCCGCCGACCTGGTGGCTGGCCTGCGGCGCATCGGCGATTTCGAGGTGTCGGTGACCGCTTACCCTGAGAAGCATCCAGAAGCGGCGAGCCTTGCCGCCGACATCGACGTGCTGGCGCGCAAGGTGGACGCGGGCGCGACGCGAGCAATCACCCAGTTCTTTTTCGACCCAGCCCACTATTTCCGCTATCTCGACAAGGTGCGCGCGCGCGGCATCACGATCCCGATTATCCCCGGCCTCATTCCCATTCACAACTTCCGCCAGGTGGCGAGCTTTGCGGGCAAATGCGGCGCGACGATACCGGCCCATGTCGCGCAGCGCTTCGAGGGCGTTGAGGACGACGAGGAGACGACGAAGCTCATGGCCGCGACCGTCGCCGCCGAGTTGGTGACGGCGCTCGCCGCGCAAGGGGTGGAGCTGTTCCATTTCTACACGCTGAACCGTGCGAACCTCGTCTACGCCATCTGCCACCTGCTAGGCCTGCGCCCCGCTCAAGCCACAGCGGCGGCTGCCAGCACGGCGCGACCCGTCGCTGCATGATGAAAAACGACCCATACGCAAAATACGACACACTTCCGATTTATGAAGCAATCGCGGGGTGGTTTGACGCGACGCGAGGCAAGGCTCTATTTGAGCGCCCGTGGCTGGATCGAATGCTAGGCGTGGTTGGGCCTAAACCTGCCGTTCTTGACTTGGGCTGCGGCTCCGGAGAGCCCATCGCGCGGTATTTGAAGGAGCGCGGCTGTACTGTCACTGGGGTTGACGGTGCGGACAACATGATTGCGTTGTGCCGTCAGCGCTTTCCCGATAGCGACTGGATTTGCGCCGACATGCGTGGCCTCGATCTCGGCCGCACCTTTGACGTCGTCATCGCCTGGGATAGTTTTTTTCATCTAACCAAGGAAGAGCAGCAGGCGATGTTTCCCGTGTTCAAAGCGCACGCCGCGCCGCGAGCCGCCCTGATGTTTACAACCGGGCCGGAGGATGGCGAAGCCTGGGGTACGATGAACGGCCATGAGGTTTATCACTCAAGCCTTAGCCCGGAAGTCTACAGATCTTTGCTAGAGTCGCACGGCTTCGATCTTGTTCATCATGTCACTAACGATATTAGCTGCGGCGGCCATACAATTTGGCTGGCTCAATACAGGTGAAGCAAATGAAAACCCATTTATCATACGCCGCGCTAGAAGCTGCAGCCAAGCAGCGCATTCTTATCATCGACGGCGCAATGGGCACCATGATCCAGCGCCACAAGCTGGGCGAGGCCGAATACCGTGGCGCGCGCTTCGCCGATTGGCCGCGCGACATCAAGGGCAACAACGATCTGCTCGTGCTCACCCAGCCGGAGATCATCCGCGGCATCCACGAGGCCTATTTTGAGGCGGGCGCGGATATCGTCGAGACGAACACGTTCAACGCGCAGCGCATCTCCATGGCCGATTACGGCATGGAGGAGCTGTCCGACGAGATCAATTTGGAGGCGGCGAAGCTCGCTCGCGCGGCGGCGGACAAATGGACGGCGAAAACGCCCGACCGGCCGCGTTTCGTTGCGGGCGCCATCGGGCCGACCAACCGCACCGCCTCGATCTCGCCGGATGTGAACAATCCGGGCTTCCGCAATGTCAGCTTCGACGAGTTGGTTGAGGCCTACGCCGAGCAGACGCGCGCGCTCATCGAAGGCGGATGCGACGCCATCCTCATCGAGACCATCTTCGACACGCTCAACGCCAAAGCCGCAGGCTTCGCGGTGCTGAGCGTGTTCGAAGAAACCGGCGTCACGCTGCCCATCATGCTTTCGGGCACCATCACCGATCTGTCGGGGCGCAACCTGTCCGGCCAGACGCCCGAGGCGTTCTGGTACTCCATGCGGCACTTAAAGCCGTTCTCCATCGGCCTGAACTGCTCGTTCGGAGCCGAGCATCTGCGCCCGGCCGTCGCGGAAATCGCGGCCGTCGCGGATTGTTATGTCTCAGCTTATCCGAACGCCGGTCTGCCGAACGCCATGGGCGAATATGACGAAACCCCGCATGAGATGGCCTGCAAAATGGAAGCGTGGGCGCAGGACGGGCTTCTCAACATCGTCGGCGGCTGCTGCGGCTCAACGCCGGAGCACATCGCGCATATCCTTGAGCATGTGGAGCGCTTTGCGCCGCGTCCGCTGCCAGCCGTTCCGCCCAAGATGCGGCTGTCAGGGCTGGAGCCGTTTGTGCATGGGTGATTGAAATTGGTGGAGTCGATGTGTATAATGGGGGTAATCGTACACATGAGGCGAGCATGCGCACCAACATCGACATCGACGACAAGCTTATTGAAGAGGTGATGAAAATGGCAGACGTGAAAACCAAAAAGGAGGCCGTGGATTTGGCCTTGCGGGAATTCTTGAAAACCAAACGCAAGAAAAACCTGCTGGATCTGGCCGGCAAGATTCAATTCTACGATGGTTACGATCCCAAAGCTCACGGCATGAAGTGATCCATGATCGTGGACAGTTCGGCCCTTATCGGCGTCTTCCGGGATCGGACAGGGAAAACCCGGGAGCGCCTCGAAGCTTTGCTGGGCGGCGAAGAGCTGATGCTCACCCGCTTCACGGAGCTGGAGCTTCTCAAAGGGTGCCGCGACGAGGCGGAGTGGCTGCTCATCACCGATTTCATGGACAGCCAGACTTTCGTCGAGTGCGAAAAGAACACCTGGGAAGACGCAGCGCGGATTTTTTACGACTTGCGCCGCAAGGGCAAAACCGTGCGCAGCATCCTGGATTGCTGCATCGCGCAGCTCGCCCTCGAAAACGAGTTGCCTCTTATTCACAATGACCGCGACTTTGAAACCATCGCCGAAGTGCGCCGTCTTCGCCATTTCGTCCTAGAGACGACCTTAGCCTTTGGCCTTCACGAGCCCGACACGGACCCGCTTTCATGACCGGCATAGCCAGCTCCTTCATCACCATCGGCGAACGCACCAACGTCACCGGCTCGGCCAAATTCCGCAAGCTGATCGAGGCGGGCGACTACGACGCTGCGCTGTCCGTCGCGCGCGAGCAGGTGGAGAACGGCGCGAACGTCCTCGACATCAACATGGACGAGGGGCTGCTCGACAGCGAGAAGGCGATGACGACGTTCCTCAACCTCATCGCCGCCGAGCCGGACATCGCGCGCGTGCCGGTGATGATCGACTCGTCCAAGTGGAACGTGATCGAGGCGGGCTTGAAATGCGTGCAAGGCAAGGCGATCGTGAACTCCATCAGCCTGAAGGAGGGCGAAGCGCCGTTCATCGAACAGGCGAAGAAAATCCTGCGCTACGGAGCGGCTGTGGTCGTGATGGCGTTCGACGAGCAGGGGCAGGCGGACACGGCCGAGCGCAAATTCGAGATCTGCAAGCGCGCCTACCGGATTCTCACCGAGCGGGTCGGCTTCGCGCCGGAGGACATCATTTTCGACCCCAACATCTTCGCGGTCGCGACCGGCATCGAGGAGCACAACAACTACGGCGTCGATTTCATCGAAGCGACGCGCCGCATCCGGGCCGAGCTGCCGCACGCGCACGTGTCGGGCGGCGTCTCGAACCTGTCGTTCTCGTTCCGCGGCAATGAGCAGGTGCGCGAGGCGATGCACTCGGTGTTCCTATACCACGCCATCAACGCGGGCATGGACATGGGCATCGTCAACGCCGGGCAGCTCGCTGTTTACGACGACATCAAGCCAGAGCTGCGCGATCTCGTCGAAGACGTGATCCTCAATCGGCGGCCGGACGCGACGGACCGGCTCATCGAGGCGGCCGAGCGCTTCAAGGCGGGTGCGGGTAAAAAGCGCGAGGCGGATACGGCCTGGCGCGACAAACCGGTGGCCGACCGCATCACCCACGCGCTCGTGCACGGCATCGCGGAGTTCATCGAGGCCGACACGGAGGAGGCGCGCCACAACTACGCCCGGCCCTTGCACGTCATCGAAGGGCCGCTCATGGCTGGCATGAACGTCGTCGGCGACCTGTTCGGCGCGGGCAAGATGTTCCTGCCGCAGGTGGTGAAATCCGCGCGGGTGATGAAAAAGGCCGTTGCTCATCTCATGCCTTATATGGAGGCGGAAAAGCGCGAGATGGGGCTGGAGAACGCGCCATCCGCCGGCCGCATCGTTATGGCGACGGTGAAGGGCGACGTGCACGACATCGGCAAGAATATCGTCGGCGTCGTTCTGCAGTGCAACAATTACGAGGTCATCGACCTCGGCGTGATGGTTCCGGCGCAGGTCATCCTCGACAAGGCGCGCGAGGCGAACGCGGACATTATCGGGCTGTCTGGCCTCATCACGCCGAGCCTGGACGAAATGGTCTATGTCGCCGCCGAGATGGAGCGGCAGGGCTTCACGATCCCGCTGCTCATCGGCGGCGCCACGACAAGCCAGGTGCACACGGCGGTGAAGATCGCGCCCTCCTATCGCCGCAACCAGGCGATCTATGTGACGGACGCGAGCCGCGCGGTCGGCGTCGTCTCCCAGCTTCTTGGCGACGGCAGCGCCGGCTATGTGCAGAGCATTCGCGACGATTACGTGCGCGTGCGCGCGGCCCACGAACGCGGGCGCGAGGCCAAGGCGCGCACATCGCTGGCCGAGGCTCGCCGCAATAAGCTGAAGCTCGATTGGAGCGCTTACGCGCCGCCGCGCCCGACGTTCACCGGCGTGCGCGCCTTCCGTGATTACGACCTCGCCGAACTGGCGCAGTACATCGACTGGACGCCGTTCTTCTCCACCTGGGAGATCAAGGGCGCCTATCCCCGCGTGCTGGAGGACGACCGCTACGGCCGCGCCGCGACCGCCCTGTTCGCCGACGCGCAAGCGATGCTGGCTCAAATCCTTGAGGAAAAGTGGCTGACGGCGAACGCCGTCATCGGCTTCTGGCCCGCGAACAGCATCGGCGACGACGACATCCGGCTCTTCGCCGACGATACGCGCGGGCGCCCGCTCGCCACGCTGCACAGCCTGCGCCAGCAGATCGCGCGCGCGGGCGGCGGCCGGGCGAATGTCGCGCTCGCCGATTTCGTGGCGCCGGAAGGCGTCGCGCCCGACTACATCGGCGGGTTCTGCGTCACGGCGGGCATCGGCGAGGCGGCGATCGCGGAGCGGTTCGAGCGCGCCAACGACGACTACTCGAAGATCATGGTGAAGGCGCTCGCCGACCGGCTGGCGGAGGCCTTCGCGGAACGTTTGCACCAGCGCGTGCGCACCGAGTTCTGGGGCTATGCGCCAGACGAAGCCCTCACGCCCGAGGAGTTGATCGCCGAGACATATCAAGGCGTTCGCCCCGCCCCGGGCTACCCGGCGCAGCCTGACCACACCGAGAAGGCGACGCTGTTCCGCCTCCTGGACGCCACCGCGCACACGGGCGTCGAGTTGACCGAGAGCTACGCGATGACGCCGCCCGCCGCCGTCTCCGGCCTCTACTTCTCCCACCCGGAGAGCCACTATTTCGGCGTGGGCAAGATCGAGGAGGATCAGGTCGCGGATTATGCGCGTCGGAAAGGTATGGCCCTCGCGGAGGCGGAGCGCTGGCTCGCGCCCATCCTAAACTACGACCCCGCGCCTGCGGACAATCGCGACGCGGCATGAAAAAGCCCGCGCAAGGCGGGCTTTTTCTTGGTCAGGCGTCAACGGAGTCCGTGATCCAGCTTTTCAGCTTGCTTTTCGGCGCGGCCCCCGCTTGCTGCGCGGCCAATTCCCCGCCTTTGAAAAGCATCAGAGTCGGAATGGCTCTGATACCGTAACGCGCGGCCACATCCGGGTTTTCGTCCACATTCAGCTTGACGATTTTCACGCGGCCTTCAAGCTCCGCCGAGATTTCCTCAAGTGCAGGCGCGATCATTTTACAGGGCCCGCACCATTCAGCCCAAAAATCGACAACAACGGGGGCGGCGGATTTCAACACCTCGCTCTCAAACGTCGCATCGGATACTTTAACCACAGCCATTTTTTCATCCCCCAGGGGCGTTCGGACGTTTCGCCGCACGCGCGGTTTGATCGTTTGCCACAGTTAAGAGGACGCCTTCTCCCCGTCAAGGGCGGCGCCCCTTGCCCAAAGGGCGGATAACGCCGCGTTCAGCATGGCTTCCGGGATGCGGATAAGCGCCGCGGATTTCGTCCACAGAATCGCCGTGCGCACGGCCCGATCGGGGAATTGCGGCTCCAGCGCCGCGCGATAGATGGCGAGTTGCGCCACATAGGCCTCGGGCGTGGCCTCGGGGCCGGGGCCGGGCGGCGACCCGGTCTTGTAGTCCACGATGAAGAGTTCACCCCCCAGCGGCGCGATGCGGTCGATCTGGCCCGACACCTGCGCGCACACCCCGCCCGGCGACGTGAGCCGCGCCTCGAACGCCGCCTCAGCGAGCGTCTCCGGCGCGAAGAGCCACGCAAGATCGGGCGCGCGCAAGACGCGAAGCGCCTCATCGGCGAGGCCGCGACGCACAGCAGGCGGCAGGCCCGCGCCCTCCGCCTCCACATATCGCTCCGCGGCCTCGGCCCAGCGACCGGCGTCCAGGCTAGGCAGATATTGCAACAGCGCATGCACGAGCACGCCTTGGAGCGCCGCGTCGTCTCGCACGCGCCCGCCCGTGTGAGCGCTGTGTTCGACGGCGGCGGAAGGACGGAGGCGCATCGGCGGAGCGTCCTGCGCGGCGGGGCGCGCAGCCCACGGGGGCAGAGGCGCGTCGAGGCCGGGGGGAGCGGCGTCAGCCCGCGCCGGCTCGGTCTGCGCGCAGGCGAGACGCAGGCCCGGCCCGTGCCCTGTCTCGAACGGTTCGGCGCGCGCCGTAAGCCCAGCGGCCACCAGATCGTACCAGCAGCCCGCGTCTCGCCCTCGCGCGCCGTCATAGCCCGTCACATACAGCCGGTCGCGCGCGCGGGTCATGGCCACGTAAAGAAGGCGCCTGTACTCGGCGGCCTCCGCCTCCTTCATGGTCTCGCGCGCGGCCTTTACCGGGCCCAAGCGCTTTGCGCCGCCCACGCACCAGCACAACAGCGGCGGTTCGGTCGGCGGCGCCGTCGCGTCGGGGATGTCGACGATGTCGGAGGCGCGCTGACCTCGCGTAGAGCAGGTGTCGGCGAGAAACACGATGTTCGCCTCCAAACCCTTGGCGCCGTGCACGGTCATCACCCGCACCTCGTCGCGCGCGCTGTCCAGGTCGCGCTTCACCTCCGCCTCGGCCTCGCGCATAGCGTGCAGAAAACCGGCGAGGGTCGGCGCGTGGCTTCGCTCGTAACGCAGCGCGAGGCCGAGAAACTCATCGAGCGCGTCCTCGGCCTCCGGCCCCAACTGCGCGACGAAGCGGGCGCGGGCGTCGTCCTCACGAAGTCGGGCGGAGAAAAACTCGAAGGGCGGGACGGCCGCCGCCTCGCCGGCCCAGAGGCGCAGACGATCCATGGCGGCGCCGCACCGCGCGTCGGTTTCAGCAGCGCCGGCGATCGCATCCCACAGCGATCCCTCCCGCCCATGGCCGACGCGGAACAGATCCTCGTCCGACCAGTCGAACAACGGGCTTTTGAGGGCCGCGGCGAGCGCCAGATCGTCGGCAGGCTGGAGCAGGCAATCGCCCAGCCGCAGCAGATCGAGCACCGCGAGTTGCGTCGCGATCCTGAGCCGGTCCGCGCCCGCGACCGGCACGCCCCGCTCCCGGCAGGCCTTAATGACGGCCCGCGCGAACGGCTCACGCTTGCGCAGCAGAATGAGGATGTCGCCCGCGCGCACTGGCCGCCCGGCGGAGGCGAGCGTTTCGCCTTCGTCGAGCCAGCGCCTGATCTGCAGCGCGATTTGATCCGCAAGTCGCTCGGCCGGGGGCTGCGCCGCCGCTTCGTCGTCGAACGGCTCGAACGCGTCGCCGCCGCCCCGGTCGCCCGGCTTCACCGTCGGCCACAGTTCGACCACGCCGCCTTGCCCGGTCCGGTGCGCCGCATGAGCCACCGCCCCGCCCGCCGCGGTCAGGCCCGATGCGTCGCGGAACGTCAAATCCACCGCTTCGAGCACCGCGGGCACGGTGCGGAACGACAGGCTTAGCGACACGTCCCGCCACACGCCGCCCGCGCCGCGCACCTCGTCGGCGTATGCGGCGCCCGCGTCGCGGAAACGCTTCGGCTCGGCGCCCTGGAACCCGAAGATGGACTGCTTCTCGTCGCCTACGGCGAACACGCTGCGCGCATCCTCGGCCGCGCCCTCGCCGGCGAAAAACTCCTCCGTCAGACGGCGCATGATAAGCCATTGATCGGGGTTGGTGTCCTGCGCTTCGTCGATGAGCACGTGGCGCACCGCGCTATCCAGCTGGTAGAGCACCCAAGA
The DNA here is from genome assembly GCA_033764775.1 of Hyphomicrobiales bacterium. GTDB lineage: Bacteria > Pseudomonadota > Alphaproteobacteria > Rhizobiales > Rhodomicrobiaceae > JAWXCE01. The sequence goes on from JANRIQ010000006.1 coordinate 84,130, forward strand.
GGCGCTTCGGCCGCCGAGCAGCGAGAGGGTTTTCTCGATGAGGTCTTGGTAATCCGCCGCGCCCGCGTCGCTCTTGGCGGCCTGATAGCGGGCGATGGCCTCGCGGGCGAGGCGCATGAGCGCGGCGGTCGCCGATGCGGCCTCTGCGGCCAGCGCTTTCGTTTCCAGCCGGGCGTAAGCGTCGCGGGCGGTTGTCAACATCGCCGCGATGTCCGGCCGCCGCTCGGCGATCTCCTTGGTGATGAAGCGGTCGCGCGGCTCGCCCTCGGTCGTAAGAAAAACGGGCGCGAGCGCCTCGCGCATGGGCGCCCCGCACCGCGCCGCGGCGGCCAGGTCTTTTCCGCGATCGTGATCGGTTTTCTTGGATGACGCCAGCAGCACGGCCGCCGCTTCGGCGATCTCGCCGCGCGTGAGAATATCGTCCATGGCCGCCTCGACCGCCGCGAGCGTCTCGCCCGGCGCCAGACCGAGCGCGACGCCGAGCGCGGCCTCGTACGCTTCGACGTCGTCCTCCGGAGATTGCCGGCGCAGCACGGCTTCGATGTCGCGACGGCGGGAGAGTGCGTCCCGCAACAGCCGCATGAAACCGTCTTCGGCGACGAGCGCCGCCACCGTCTCCATCGCCGCGCTGAGAGCCGGGTTCTCGCCGGACGAGGCGAGATTGAGCGCCTCGGCCGCCGCCTCCCGCAGCGCCGCCGCGGCGGCCTCGTCGTCCATCACGGCGAAACCGGGGCTCAAGCCGGCCTCAAGCGGGAAGCGGCGCAGCACCCGGTCGCAAAAACTGTGGATGGTGAAAATCTTCAGCCCGCCTGGCGCGTCCAGCACTTGCGCGAACAGTGCGCGGGCAAGCGTCGCCTCCGCATCGGACGGATCGCGGCCCAGCAGACCGCGCAGCCGCCGGGACAAAGCCTCCGGGGCATCGGCCGTCCACCGGGCGAGTTCAGCCAACAGGCGGTTGGACATCTCGGCGGCGGCGGCCTTGGTGTAGGTGAGGCACAGGATGCTTTGCGGCGGCGCGCCCGAGAGCAGACAGCGCAGGATGCGGCGCACGAGCACGTAGGTCTTGCCCGAGCCGGCGTTCGCCGACACCCACACGCTCGCCGTGGGGTCGGCGGCGAGGGCCTGCGCCTCCTCGGCGGCGCGGGCGGCGCTCATTCCGCGTCCCCTTCCTCGGCGGACGACCATGCCGCGACACGGGCCAGATGGGCGTAATCGTCGAAGCGGTAGAGGCTGGCGAAAGCCTCCCGCCGCAGTGGCGGATACGGCGTTGCGGCGTTGTCGAACCGGCGTATGAGCGCGGCGAGCTTGGCGAGCGCCTCCGCGCCCAGCTCCATGGGGTCGCGCGAGCCCGCCCGCCGCTCCTCGCCCGGCGGCTCTCCGCCCTTCGCCAGAATGAACGCCATGCTCTCCACGGTTCCGGCTCGCGCCGCGGCGAAACCGCCTTGCGCGGCGATGGCGGCCTCCAGGGGCAGTTGCGGCGCGCGCAGGTCGTCCACGTCCTTGCCTTTGGGGGCGGAGCCGGTCTTGTAGTCGTAAATCCGCAGGCGGCCCCCGGCCGTGACGTCGATGCGGTCGGCCCGGGCGACGAGCGTGAACGGCCCCGCCGGAGCGTCCAACCGAATTTCGCCGGGCGCCTCGGCGATGACGCGCGCCACGCCGGCCCGCCGCTCCGCCTCCGTCTGCGCGAACCATCCGGCGAAGCGGCGCAGGCGCGGAAGCCAGAACGCGCGCGCGGCGTCGTGATCGCCCAGTTTCGCCAACTGCTCGGCCGCCAGGTCGAAAACAACGGCGGCGGCGTTTTCCGGCAGCGTTTCCGGGTGCATGTCGGAGAACCGTCCGAGCGCCATGTGGATGGCTTTGCCCTTCTCCGCGGCGGCGGCGAGCGACCTGGCGGGCGGCAGCGGCTCCAGCGCCAGAATGCGCCGCGCATAGATCGCGTAGGGGTTGGCGATGAGCTTTTCGATCTCGGTGACCGTCAGCGTGCGCGGACGCGCGTCGACGGGCGGTCGCGGCTCGGGCCTCACGGCGGGGCGTTTGTGCGCGGCCGCGTCAAGGCTCTGCGTCCAAGCCGCCCAAGGCTCCCGTGGCGCGAGCGCGTCGTCCAGACCGGCGCCAATGAGCGCGGCCTTCATCCGCATCAGCCAGCGGCAGGGCGAGGTCGGGGCTCCGTCCGCCTTCGCCGCGCGGGTGAGATACGCCTCCGGGCAGCCGAACGCCTCAACGAAATCATGGGCCGCCTGGCCGATGCGGCGCTCTGGCGGCGCAAAGCCGAGTTCGGCGCGCATGGCGCGGTTGAGCCACGGCCCCGGATCGCACGCCTGAGGCCATGCGCCCTCGTTCAGCCCGCCGAGGATGATCACGTCCGGCCGCTGCAACCGCGCCTCCAGCGGCGAAAGGATTGCGAACCGCCCCAGACTTGCGGGCCTCGCCACCGTCTCCGCAGCAAGAAGCTGGCGGAACAGGGCCGGATAATCCCGCGCGCCCATCGCCGGCCCCATGCCGCGCTCATCGGCCAGCCTCCGCATGAAGCGCAAGGCGGCGTCGCAATCCGGCCCGGACCACGCCGCGAAGGTCTCGCCGCCGGCCGACGCGGAGAGCAGCGCCGCCGTCTCCAGATGCGCGCGGGCGAAGGCTGAAAGCGCGGCTCCGCGGACGGCGGCGAGCGGCGCGAAGGCTTGCATGATCCGCCGCGCGGCTTCGGCGGCCCGCTCCCAGTCATCCGGCGTGAGACGCTTCTGTGCGGGGTGGCGCGACGCGGCGGCGCGGGCGCGCTTCACGGCGCCGGGGAGGCTCGATGCGCCGATGCGGACGCCGGGGACGCGGAACACGGCCAAATCCAGAAGATGCGCGCATTCGGCGACGGCGGCCTCGTCATATCCAAGACGCGTGAGCGGATGGCGCAGGAGAGCGACGAGCGCGGGCGCCGCGGCGGCCGACTGGGCGTCGAGGATGAGCGTCAGGATCGCACCAGGCGACGTGGCGCCGAGCGGTTTGCCGGCCGAGTCCTCGATATCGAGGCCCCAGCGCTTGAGTTGCGCACACACGCGGCGGGCGAGATCGCGGTCGGCGGTGACGAGCGCGGCCGTGCGCCCGGGCGTTTCCGCCGTCCGCCGGATCACCAGCGCTACGGCGGCGGCCTCGGCCTGGGGCGTGGGCGCCTCGATGAGGCTGACGTCGCTCAGGCCGTTGAAATCCGCTTCAACGCCGGATACGGGGCCTGCGGCGGCCGGGCGCGAGGCGGCCCGCAACAACCGCAAACGGGCTGCGATATGAGGCGGCGGCGGCGCCAGCTCCCGCACCGCGCTGCGGGGCGTCGAGAGCGCCGCAAGCAGCCGGGCGAGGCCGTATTGCGGATGCTCGGGCGGCAAAACCGACCACGCCGCGTCGTCCAGCTCCTTGTCGAGGCCGGGCAGCACCACGGCGCCCATGGGCGAGGCGAGCGCCGCGCGCATCAGCGCCTCGGTCGCAGCGATGCTGCCTGTCGAACCGGCGATGACGACGGGGGCGCCGCCGCCTGCGATGCGCGCCGCGTCCTGCGCCATGCGCCGGTTTCGCGCCTCGATCGGCTCGATCACGCCGAGACGGTCGAGCAGTTGCGGCCATGCGGTCGAGAGGATGGCGAGAAACTCGGCGGAGAGCTGCCAATGGCGCGCGAAGGGCGCCGGCGCGCAGTCGGCGAGCCGCCGCAGATCGACGCCCTGGGTTTGCGCCTCGTCGAGAAGCGCGATGAACTCCGCCGCAAGGCCCGCCGCGGCCGCCGGGCTTGCCTCCACGAACAGCGGCTCGCCGTTGAACGCGCGCCCGCCGCCCTCGCCCAGGCGCTTCGCCCAGGCCAGAATGAGGTTGGCGAGCGCCATGCGCCGGTCGAGCGGCGCGATCGCATCCGGCGGGGCGTCGCCTAGGATGGAGGCCGCGTCGTCGTCCGCGCCGAGGGTGAGAAGCGCCGGCAACAGCGTCGCCTGGCCGCCGCACGCCTTCAGCAACGCAGGCCGCATGGCCCGGCAGGCGCGCGAGCTCGGCAGATAGATCGTGGCGCGCGCCAGCTCCAGCGGCGAAAGCCGCGTGTGGCCGAACAGTTCGCCCCAGACGACCGCCTCCGCGAGCCGCTCTAGAAACGCGACGCCCGGCGAAATGGTGAAAATGTTCGCAGCGGTCACTGCGCGGCCTGCGACCGTGCGAGCGCGTCCTCAGCCGCCGCCAGCGCCGCCGGATCGCCCACATGCATCCACAGCCCCTGATGCTCGACGCCGAACACGCGGCCGCGCGCCAGCGCCGCGTCCCACAACCGGTTGAGGGAAAAGGGGCCGGCGGGCGCGGCCTCGAAAAGCCGGGGATGCGCGACTGACACGCCGGTGAACACGAAGGGGGCGGCGTCCGCAGGGCCGCGCCGCGCGACCGCGCCGCCGGAGGTCATGTGAAAATCGCCCCGCCCGTCATAGCCGAGGCTGCGCGAGGCGGGCGCCAGCAGCAAAAGTGCGTCCATACGATCGGCGCTCCAGGCGTCGGCGAGGGCCGCGAGATTGGAGCGGCCGGCCTCGATCCACACCGAGTCGGAATTGTGGATGAAGAACGGCGCCCCGTCAAAGAGCGGCAACGCCTTCGCCACGCCGCCCCCGGTCTCCAGAAGGCGTCCGCGCTCGTCGGAGATAACGATGCGCGGCGCGGCCCGGCCCGCTAGATGCGCTTCGATCTGCTCGGCCAGATGGTGCACGTTGACCACGGCGCGTTCAACGCCGTTCTCGGCCAGCCTGTCGAGCACGTGGTCGATGAGAGCGCGGCGCGCGAGCCTCACCAATGGCTTTGGCAGACTTTCGGAATGCGGGCGCATGCGCGTGCCGAGGCCGGCCGCCAGCACCATGGCCTGGGAGATGCGCGCCGGCGCAGTCATGGGCGTTCCTCGTCGAACAGGTCGGGCATGTGGCGCTCATGCCAGGCCTTCAGCCGGGCAAGCGCGGGATGGGCCAGATTTCGCGCCAGATGCCGACGGACGCGGGGCAGGTGCCGCAGATAGCCGGGCTTGCCGTCGCGCCGGTCGAGCCGCACGAAGATGCCGAGAATTTTGGATGCGCGCTGGGCGCCGAGGGTCGCGTAGGCGCGGCGGAAGGCCTCCGCGTCAAAGCTTGGCTCAACGGCGGCGGAGGCCTCGTACCGGTCGTATAGTTCGGACTCGAGGGCCGTGGGGACATCCACGCGCGCGTCCTGCAGCACCGAAACGAGGTCATAGGCGCGGTGGCCCATGAGCGCGTCCTGGAAGTCGATGACGCCGAGGCCGCCGTCGCTGAGGAGAATGAGGTTCGGCGAGTGAAAATCGCGCAGAACGACGCCGGTTTCCTGCGTTTGCGCCAGCAGCCAATCGAACTGTTCGCCCCACAGCTGAGCGAACTCTTGGCGCGCCGCAGGGTCGAGCGGCCGCCCCGACGCGGCCGGGGCGCACCAGTCGATCAGCAGCTCGGTTTCGATGGCGAGCGCGTTGCGGTCATAAGGGGGCGCCGCGTCCGCCGCCGGGGCGCCCGCGCCGCGCAGGCCGATGAGGGCGTCCACCGCCACGCGCCAGAGGGGGGCCATCTCGGCCCCGGCGCCGACGAGCGTCTGAAACACGCCGTCGCCGAAATCCTCCACCAGCAGCAGCCCGGCGGCTTCGTCTGCGGCGATAATGCGCGGCGAGCACACGCCGAGCGAGGCGAGAACGCCCGCCATTCGGATGAAATCGCCCACATTCTCGGCGAGCCGTGCGATGCGGCTGTAAGGCAGCCCGCCGCGGATGGGCGGACCGTCCGGGTGGGCCGGCCAATCCATAAGCAGCGCGGTTTCATCGCCGCGGCGGAGGCGGTAGTAAACGCGCGCGGAGGCGTCGGGGGTGAGCGGCGTCACACGCGCATCGCCCCATCCGGCGTCACGCAGGAGAGCCGCCATGGCGACAAGCCGGGCGGCGGGCCGCCCTCGCGCGCCAGGTCCGGAGACGGCGAGAGCGCGCGCGTCGGGGTCGTCCGTCTCGGCGAGCGCGATGCGAAACCCCGCCGCGATCTGGCCGCCCGCGCGCTCGGGCCACTCGATGATGGAGATGTCGTGCTCAAGCGTCTCGGCGAGCCCCAGCGCGTCCGCCTCGCCGGGGCTTAGCCGGTAAAAATCGAAATGGGAGACGCGGCCGCGGGGGGTGTCGTACACCTGCTGCAGCGAATAGGCCGGGCTCGGCGTCTCGAGCGCGTCGTCGGCGGCAAGGGCGCGGATGAGAAATCGGGCGAAGGTCGTCTTGCCGGCTCCGATCTCGCCCGAGAGCGCGAGCGTGTCGCCCGGGCGCAGAACCGCCGCTGCGACGCGGGCGAGCAGCGCCATGTCCCCCAGCGGCGTGGGGCCTGTGAGCGCCGTGTCCTCGCGATCGAGCATTGTATTTAACCTGCCGTCATCGTGCGGCCGTTATTAGGAAAATACGGCGGAATTCGTCCGGGCTTCACGGCGCGGCTGGCTGCTTTGCTCGGGCTGGGCGGAGTAGCGGCGCGGGCCGGTGTCCGGGATGCGCACGATGATGGTCGTGCCGGCGCCGGGGCTCGACATGAGCCGGATCTTGCCGCCATGCAGCTCGACGAGGCTTTTGACCAGCGACAGCCCGAGCCCAGCGCCGCGGTGCCTCGAGCCGAGCGCGCGGCTTTCGAAGCGGTCGAACACGGTTTTCTGGAACTCCTCGGGGATGCCGCAGCCCATGTCCTGCACCACGAAGGCGATGTGTCCGCCCTCGCGGCGGCAGTTGAGCGTGATGACGCCGCCCTCCTCCGAGAAGCCGATGGCGTTGGACAGGAGGTTGAACAGGATCTGGGTCAGCCGCTGGCCGTCCGCGATGATCTGGCCCACGCTCGGATCGATCTGCAACTCAAGCTTGATGCCGGCTTTGGCCAGGCGGTCGCGCACGCCGAGTTCGGCCGCGTCGATCACCTCGCGCAACGAAACCGGCGCGAAGGTCAGCTCCAACGCGCCCGCGTCGATCACCGCCAGATCAAGGATGTCGTTGATGATCGAGAGCAGGGCCACGCTGGAGGAGCGAATGTCGTTCAGATACTCGCGCTGCTTGGGGTTGAGGCTGCCCACATGGTCGCCCGCGAGCAGTTCGGAAAAACCGATGATGTTGGTGAGCGGCGTGCGCAACTCGCGCGACACATGGCTGATAAAGGCGTTTTTCAAACGATCGGCGGCCTCCAGGGCTTCGTTGCGCTCGATGAGCGCGTGCTCCACCCGCTTGCGATCGGTGATGTCCACATAGGTGAGAAGCGTCCCGCCGTCGGGGAGCGGCACTCCCGCATAGGCGATGACGGCGCCGTCGGCCCGCGTGAGAAACCCCTCGAAAGCCTGCCGCTTGTCGCTGAGCGCGGTGACCGCCTGCTTGGCGAGCGCCCAGGCGTCGTCCTCGCCGCCGAGCCGGCACAAATGCGCCACCTCGTCGATATGCGGCGCGCGCTGCAGAGCGGCTGCGTCGAGGCGCCACAGCGCGGCGAAGCTCGGGTTATAGAGCCGCAGCCTCGCGTCGGAGCCGAACACCGCGACGCCTTCGCGCAGATGGTCGAGGGTCTCGCGCTGCACGTCGATGAGCGCGTTGTAGCGGCTCTCGAGCGCGAATTTTTCGGTCACATCGTCATAGAGGAACGTGACGCCGCCGTCCGGGCGCTGATCCATGACGACGAGCACGCTGCGGCCGTCGGGCAGGTGCCAGCAATCCTCGAAGGCCTCGGCGCTTTCGCAGGCCTTCAACTGCTCCGCGCGCCAGGCGCGGTAATCGCGCTGCTCGGGCAGTTGGCGGGACTGGCGCAGACGGTCGAGAATTTCGGCGAGCTTAGGCTTGGTCTCCAGCCAATCGGCCTCCATGCTCCAGAACTCCAGATAGGCCTGGTTGTAGAATACGAGCCGCTGATCGGGGCCGAAAATGGAGACCGCCGTCGAAACGCGGTCGAGCGTGCGCGCATGAGCCGCCATGTGCCGGGACAGCTTGTCTTTCGCCGTCTCCAACGGCGCCAGGTCGATGGCCGCGCCGGCGCTGTGCTGGCCAGAGGGCGCCACCACCGTCTCGAACGTGCGCCGCCCTCCGCCCACCACCGTCTGCATGCGGCCGCGAAACGCCTCGCCTTTGGCGAGCTCGGCGTGGGTTTTCTCGCGCTGACGCAGCTCCAGCAGCTCGGCCTGTTGCGCGACGGCGTCGGCCGGGTCGTTCGCCTCCACCGCCATGGCGTATGCCTTGTTCACCCATGTGAGCCGGCCGTCGGCGCCGCGCAGCCAAACGGGCAAGGGAAGCGCGTCCAGAAGCGCCTTGTGCAGCGCCAACTCCTCCGACTGCGCGCGAAGCTGCATCATCAGGTTGGCGACCTCGATGCGGCGCCCGCCAAGATCGCGAAACTTCACATAGTGCCAGGAGCCGGCCGCGCGGCCCTCCGCCTCGATCATCGCGCCCTGCAGCGTCTTCACGATGAGGCTGAACGGTTCGCCCGCCTCGCGCAGACGCCGATAATGCGCCTCCGCCAGGCTCGCTGCGCTCTGCTCCATCCATGAGCCGAACCGAAGCAGCATGCGGGGCTTCGCCGGCACGCCGGAGGCGGGCGCGAGCGAGTATGCGGCCAGGCGCGGCTCGGCGTCGCCTTCGCACACCATGAGGGCCTGAGGCTCCGCCGTCATCATGGATTTGGCGAGATCGAGCTGGCGGGTGAGCGCCGCGGTTTCGTCGGCGGCGAGTTTTTCAGCCCGGCGCGCCCTGTTGGCCGATCGCAACAGCAGCGCGGCGGCCGCCATCGCGAAGAGGATCACGCCGCACAGAATCGCCCCGACCAGCGCCTCATTCGCCAGCGACGCGTAATCGGCGGCGACGAACACCGGCGCGCCGAGCGACGGCGACGAGGTGAAAGCGGCGGCGACGGCGACGGCGACGAAGCGAGTGCGGCGAATCATGGACGAATCCCTCATCAAAGCGACGCCCACGCCGGCGGCGCGACCGCCGCCCTCATTGCACGAATCGTTCGTTATCTTATCGTTAACGGCGTCGCCTTGAAACCGGGCGCGGGGTGATGAGCCGCCCCTCGCTCCGCTACAGCTAGTAGCGATACTGCTCGGACTTGAACGGACCTTGCTCGGACACGCCGATGTAGCTCGCCTGATCCGGCGTCAGCTTCGTTAGCTTCACGCCGAGTTTTTCGAGGTGCAGCGTGGCCACGCGCTCGTCGAGCTCTTTGGGGAGCGTGTAGACCTTGTTCTCGTATTTCGCGCCGTGTTTCCACAGCTCGATCTGGGCGAGCACCTGGTTGGTGAAGGACGCGCTCATAACAAAGCTCGGGTGGCCCGTGGCGTTGCCGAGGTTCACGAGGCGCCCCTCCGAGAGAAGAATGATCCGCTTGCCGTCCGGCTTCTCGATGAGATCGACCTGCGGTTTGACGTTTGTCCATTTGAAGTTGCGCAGACCCTGCACCTGGATCTCGTTGTCGAAGTGGCCGATGTTGCACACAATCGCCATGTCCTTCATGCCGCGCACGTGGTCGACCGTGATGATGTCCTTGTTGCCGGTCGCGGTGACGAAGATGTCGGCCTTGTCCAGCGCGTCCTCGATGGTGACGACCTCGAAGCCGTCCATGGCCGCCTGCAGCGCGCAGATCGGGTCGATTTCCGTCACCGCCACGCGGGCGCCCGCGCCGCGCAAGCTTTGCGCCGAGCCTTTGCCCACGTCGCCATAGCCGCAGACGAGTGCGAGCTTGCCCGCCATCATCACGTCGGTCGCGCGGCGGATGCCGTCGACTAAGCTCTCGCGGCAGCCGTATTTATTGTCGAACTTCGATTTGGTGACGCTGTCGTTCACGTTGATGGCCGGGAAGGTGAGCTGCCCTTTCTTCTCCATCTGATACAGGCGCAGCACGCCTGTCGTCGTCTCCTCAGTCACGCCGCGGATGTTGGCCTTAACCTTGGAATACCAGCCCGGATTGCGGGCGAGGCGGCGCTTGATGGTCGCGTAAAGCTCCTCCTCTTCCTCGTTCTTCGGATTGGAGAGCCCGGAGGGGTTCGTCTCCGCCTCGGCGCCGAGCATGACGAGGATGGTCGCGTCGCCGCCGTCGTCGAGGATCATGTTCGCCGTCTCGCCGCCCGGCCATTCAAGGATGCGGTCGACGTAATCCCAATACTCGGCGAGCGTCTCGCCCTTCACCGCGAACACCGGCGTGCCGCGCGCGGCGATTGCGGCGGCGGCGTGATCCTGCGTGGAGAAAATGTTGCACGAGGCCCAGCGGATGTCGGCGCCCAGCTCCTGCAGCGTCTCGATGAGCACGGCGGTCTGGATCGTCATGTGCAGGCAGCCTGCGACGCGCGCGCCGGCCAGCGGCTTCTGCGGGCCGAACTCGCGGCGCGCGGCCATAAGGCCCGGCATCTCGGTCTCGGCGATGTCGAGTTCCTTGCGGCCCCAGTCCGCAAGCGCGATGTCCTTGACGATGTAATCTTGAAACGCGCTCATGTCGTTCATGGCCGGCCCCCGTGATGCAAACAGCGGTTGAGTTTAGCCAAAGCTATAGCGTCGGCGGCCAGCCTGCGCAATAAACATATAAACATTTTTTTATATCAGTAAGCGACGCCGGACACCATTTTATGAAACGCGGGGAAAAAGCTGCGTTTGCCGTCGAGAAAGCGGTCATGGTCGAGGGTGAGGAACGCCATGCCGATGAGCGCCGCCAGCACGGTGAGATAGCCAAGGAAGAGGGCGCCGGAGCGCAGAGCCGGCATGCGCATACGTTCATGCGTTAGGTCGCTCGTCATCATGACGGCGGGCAGGCACAGGGCGGCGAACAACAAAAAGAACGGCTCCTGGAGATAAAGCGCCGCCGTCGCCGCGCCAAGCACGCAAATCCACAAATAGCCCTTCGCCGCGCCCCGGTTTAGCGAGGCGAGGACCTTTTGCGCGATGACGCCGCCGTCAAGCGGGTAGAGCGGGGCCAGGTTGATCGCGTTCACTGAAGTGAACAGCAGCGCCGCCTCTTTCGCGACGGCGTCTCCGCTCGTGAAAAACCACAACAGCGCAACCAAGGCGGGAAGCACGCTGAAGCCCGGCCCCATCAGCGCGACAAAAGCATGTTGCGCGTCGTTATCGTATGCGCGTTTCGGCGCCGCGACGCCGCCCAGAAATGGGATGAGGCCGACAAAGGCCACGGGGACGCCAACCATGCGCATGGCGATGACGTGCCCGAGCTCATGCAGAAGGATGACGACGGCCAGGATAATCGCCGCCTGGAGATTGATGAGATATGCGAAACTCGCGATGAAGCCGACCAGCAGCGCGGAGTGCAGCGCCGCCTTGCCGGCGAGCGACAACGGCGGCTTCGGCCCTTCAATTTCCCGCTTGAAAAGATGCGCCATGCCGCGCGTGACTTGGAGCGCATTCAACTGGGCGCGGCTTAAGCGGTGCACCCCGTCCTCAAATAATTGTAACCGCACGCCCTTCGGCGTGTCCTCAAGCGCATAGCCCTCGAAGCCGTCGATTGCATCCACTTCCGTCGAGTCGACCGACAGCATTTGCAAGACCATCCGGCGCTCCGGCTCGACAAACACCCGCCGGTAAACGGCGTTGATCGGCTTATCGATGCGCGGAGACGAGATCTTGACCGAATAAACATCGCTTTCCTCTTGGGCGGGCGTTCGCTCAAACACGAGGCCGACCGAGGTCAGTTCGGTGCGGTCCGCAGTGAGAAAGCGCCAGATGTCAGAGCGAGGGGCCTTTATCGTCGCCGTGCCCGAGTAAAATCTGCGCTTCGGACCGGTGATCTTGTCCCACAGCACGATCGGCAGATCGTGAAAGAAAAACATGAACAACTGATAGGCAAACATAAAAACACCTCGCCGGTTCTGGCGAGGCTTAGCACACCCGCGACAGACGCGTCAGCTATGTGATGTCTTCCGGCTCGCCGCCGTCCATCTCGTTGAAGCCGGCCTCGACGAGGGCGACAAGCGCCTCCATGGCCTCCTCCGCGTCCGGCCCCTCGGTCTCGATCAGGATCGTCGAGCCTTTGCGCGCGTTCAGCATCATGAGGCCCATGATCGAGCCGCCTCCCACCGTCTCGCCGTCTTTTTTGACGAAAATCTCGGCGTCGAACCGCTCCGCCGTCAGCACAAACTCGCGCGAGGCGCGCGCGTGCAACCCCCGCTCATTCGGGATCACAACCTCGGCGAGACACTGATAAACCCCTTCGGTGGGCGAGGCGGACATGGCGACCCTAGAAGCGCAAACGGCGTGAAGCTTATCCGGCCAGCACGGCGCGCGCCAAGAGGGCGGCGAACTTCTTCAGGCTTATTTTCCGTTCAGCACGTGGCTGGCGACGTGGATGTATTTGCGCCCCGCCTCCTGCGCCTCGCGGATGGCGTCGTCCATGCTCGCGGTTTCGCGCACCCGGGCGAGTTTCACGAGCATGGGCAGATTGATGCCGGCGATGACCTCGACCACGGCGCTGTCCATCACCGAGATGGCGAGGTTGGACGGCGTGCCGCCGAACATGTCGGTGAGCAACACCGCGCCGTCGCCTTTGTTCACATCGACGATCGCGTCCATGATGGATTTGCGGCATTCTTCAATGTCGTCTTGCGGGGTGATGCAGATCGTGGCGATCTGCTCCTGCGGGCCGACGACATGCTCGAGAGCGGCTCGGAACTCATTGGCTAAATTGCCGTGCGTAACGATGACGACGCCGATCATTTGGCCCAACGTATTGTTGCCTTAGCAGCATACCACCACAAGCGCCGGGGTTAAAGCGCGTTGCAACATCATAGCCGCCGCCCTGGCTTTGTCACCGCTTCGCGGCAACGCCTGCGCCATTTTCGCGCGTTAAGGCTAAAACGACACAGGATCGTTCAGGTTCGGCGCAAAATGCAGCGCGAGGCGCAACTTGCGCGCAGCGGAGGCCTCGAACGGGGAAAGCGCGATGACCGGGATCGGCGCGCCCAGCACATGCTCGACGGGGAGCGGCTGGGGAATGGCCCGGCCGATCTCGTCCGGCCCGACCAGGTCGACGATGAGACACAACTCGGCCTCGGCCAGATGCGGCGCGGGGAACACGCCGAGACCGCGCACCTCCAGCTTGCCGGCCAGCAGATCGGGCGCGCGAGCCATGACGCGGCCGTTCCGCCGCTCCAGAATGGTCTGATCGTCGGCGACGAGCGCTGCCCCGCCCGCCATGGGCGGCGCGTCCATAAAGCGAAGAGCGAGGTCGGATTTGCCGGCGCCGGGCGGGCCGCGCAGAAGGGCCGCGCGGTCGCCGAGGGCGACGCAGGTCGCATGAACGCGGACGCTTTCCGTGTCCGCGTCTGACCGCCCCGCGCTCACCCCTGAACCGGCAGTCGGATCACGAAGCGCGCGCCGTAGATGCGGCCGGGTTCGGCGGCGCTCGATCCTGGCCGGCGCGGCGCCGGATTGATGCGGTTCTCCGCCCAGATGCGGCCGTTGTGCGCGGCGACGATCTGCTGCGAGATGTGCAGGCCGAGGCCGGAGTTTTGCCCGAACGCCTCATGGGCGGGCCGGTCGGTGTAGAACCGCGCGAACACCTTTTGCAGGTTCTCCGGCGCAATGCCCGGCCCCTCGTCCTCGATGGCGATTTCAATTTCGCGGGTGCGCCGCACCGGCCGCGCCGTGACATAGATCTTGCCTCCTTCGGGCGAGAAGGAGACGGCGTTGTCGATGATGTTGGCGATCACCTGGCTGAGGCGGCTTTCGTGCCCGCGAACCATGAAGCTCGGAGCCGTGCGTTCGCCGCGACGCCCTGCGTCCTCGATGCGCACGTCGATTGGCGGCGCGCCCTCGCGGTGAAGGTCGTTCATGGCGCCGCACATGGCCCGCAGCAGGGCGGCGACATCCACCGGCTCGGCCGTTTCGCGCGAAAGCTCCGCGTCGAGCCTCGAGGCGTCCGAGATGTCGGTGATGAGGCGGTCCAAGCGGCGCACGTCGTGCTGGATAATGCCGACGAGGCGAGCGCGATCATCGTCGGTTTTTGCAAGCGCCAGCGTGTCGGCCGCGCTGCGCAGCGACGTGAGCGGGTTTTTCAGTTCATGGGCCACATCGGCGGCGAAGCATTCTGTCGCCTCCATGCGCTTGAACAGCGCCGAGGTCATGTTGCGCAGCGCGCGCGAGAGGTGCCCGATCTCGTCAGAGCGATGCGAGAAATCCGGGATCGGCTCCGGACTGCGCATGCTCGTCGGAACGCGCTCGGCGGCGGCCGCGAGCCTGCGCATGGGTTCGGCGATGCCGCCCGCGAGCAGCACCGAGAGCACAGTCGTCACCAGCACCACAAGCGCGGCCATGGAGAGGATGGCGGCGCGCTCCTTGGCGATGATGTCGTCGATCTCGCCCTCCGACGAGGTCAGCAGCAGCGCGCCCATCACCGTGCGCATGCGCTGGATCGGCACGCCGACGCTGACGATCGTCTCGCCCTTCTCCGTGAGGCTCACGAGATTCATGGGCTCGCCCGTGAGCGCCACCTTGATTTCCTTGTAGGCCTTGCCGTTGGCCGAGCCGATGTCGCGATGAACGGGCAGGTTTTTATCGGCTGAGATCTTGCCCAGCCAAACCCAGAAGCGCCGCAGAAGCCCGTCTTCCTGCTCCACCACCGGCGGCAAATCGAACCGCAGCACCTGGCCGCTGCTGTACAGGCGCTTGCTATCGACGAGCAGCACGCCCTCGTGGTCGTAAATCCGGGCGCGCATGCCCGTCAGCTTGGCGATCTGGCGGATGACCGGCGTGACGATTTCCGGGTCGAGCGCGAAGGAAAGCGCGGAGGCGTTGATCGCGTCGTCCAGCCCCGAGACCGAGGGCAGCTGGAGCATGAAGTCGGCGCCAGGCGCAATGCGCCCGGCTTCCGCGTTGGCTTTGTCGGCGAGCGTCACGGCGATGATCTTGCCGTGCTCCAGCAGGCTATCCCGCCGGTTGTCGATCAGGCCCGCCCTGAACTGGTTGAGATAGAGAATGCCCGCGACGAGGACCAGCAGACCGAACACGTTAAGCACCACGATCCGCCGCGCGATGCTCGTGAAGCTGTAGCGTTGGCGCATGCGGCGCAGAAACGCGAGCGTCCGCCGCCGGAACCGTGAGGCGCGCGCCCGCTTTGGCGGCTTCGCGTCGTCCGTCTCCCAGGCGCTGGCGACGTCGATGGTCATGGGCGGCGCGCCCTACTCCTTGAAGCGATAGCCGACGCCATACAGCGTTTCGATCACGTCGAAATTCGTGTCGACGACCTTAAACTTCTTCCGCAGGCGCTTGATGTGGCTGTCGATGGTGCGGTCGTCCACATAGACCTGGTCGTCATAGGCGGCGTCCATCAGCGCGTCGCGGCTCTTGACCACGCCCGGGCGGTGGGCGAGCGCCTGCAGAATGAGGAACTCCGTCACGGTGAGCGTCACCGGACGGCCGTCCCAGACGCATGTGTGGCGTTCCGGGTCGAGCTTCAGCTTGCCGCGCTCGATGATTTTCGCAGGGTCTTCGACGGCGGCGGCGGGGTCGCGCGGAGATGAGCGCCGCAGGATGGCCCGCACGCGCTCGACAACCAGCCGCTGCGAAAACGGTTTGCGGATGTAGTCGTCCGCGCCCATTTTGAGGCCGAACAGCTCGTCGATCTCCTCATCCTTCGAGGTGAGGAAGATCACCGGCATCTCGCTGCGCTGGCGCAATCGACGCAACAGCTCCATGCCGTCCATGCGCGGCATCTTGATGTCGAAGATGCCCATGTCCACGGGATCGGCGACGATGCCGTCATAGGCGGATGCGCCGTCGTTATACGCTTGTATTTTATATCCTTCCGCTTCAAGCACCATCCTCAGGGACGTGACGATGTTCCGGTCGTCGTCCACCAGTGCGATCGTTGGCATAAAAAGTATCGCCTCCCGCCATTGTTGCTTGGAGTGCTGCCCTATGGCCCCATTGGGGACGAAATGTGGCGGAAAATCCACAAACCCACGCGCACATCCTAGACTCTTTCGCACGCGACGCAACCCTTCCGGCGCAGCGTCTTTATCCGCGAACCCGACGCGCCCCGCAGTTGATCGAAATGGCTATTTATTTTTTTCTAAATGTCGGTTTAGCTCGGCTTAATCAGCCCACCCAAAACGAGGAGAGATCAGTGCTGAAACTGGCGTCCGAGGCGTTTGACGTAAAGCCTTTTATCGACAGCGCCTTGGGGCGCGCCGATCAGACCGAGGCCGAGCTTCTGGAGGCCTCCGTCGCGCGCGGCGAAGGGCGGCTTACGGCGACCGGCGCCCTCAGCGTGGAGACGGGCGCGCACACTGGCCGCTCTGCCGCAGACAAATTCATCGTGCGCGACGCCGCGACCGACGCCGCTGTCTGGTGGGACAACAACAAGCCGATGGCGCCCGCAGCGTTCGAGGCGCTGCTTGCCGACATGGCCGCTTACGCGGGCGGACGCGCGCTGTTCTCGCAATCGCTGCTGGCCGGCGCCGACCCGGCTCACCGAATCAATGTGCGCGTGATCTGCGAATACGCCTGGCATGCGCTGTTTATCCGTCATCTCCTCATCAAACCGGCGGCGGAAATGCTTGCGGCCTTCCGTCCGGGCCTCACCATCATCGATCTGCCCGGCTTCAAGGCGGACCCGGCGCGCCACGGCTGCCGCAGCGAGACGGTGATCGCCTGCGACCTTACGCGAGGCCTCGTGCTCATCGGCGGCACGTCTTACGCCGGCGAGATCAAGAAATCGGTTTTCAGCTATCTGAATTATACGCTCCCCGCCAAAGGCGTCATGCCGATGCATTGCTCGATCAATGACGGCGAGCACGGGCCGGCGGTGTTCTTCGGCCTCTCGGGCACAGGCAAGACGACGCTCTCCGCCGACCCCTCGCGCACCTTGATCGGCGACGATGAGCACGGCTGGAGCGCCGACGGCCTGTTCAACTTCGAGGGTGGCTGCTACGCGAAAACTATCCGCCTTTCGCCGGAGGCCGAGCCGCAGATCTACGCCGCCGTGAACCGCTTCGGCGCCGTTTTGGAGAACGTGCCCCTTGACGCACGCCGCCGCCCGGACTTCGACGACGCCTCGCGCACCGAGAACACGCGCGGCGCCTACCCGCTCGAATTCATCCCCGGAGCGAGCCGCGAGGGCCGCGCGGGCCACCCGCGCCACATCGTGATGCTGACCGCCGATGCGTTCGGCGTGCTCCCGCCCATCGCGCGCCTTAGCGCCGAGGACGCGATGCGTCATTTTCTTTGCGGCTACACGGCCAAGGTCGCGGGCACGGAGAAAGGCGTAAGCGAGCCGCAAGCCACGTTCTCCGCCTGCTTCGGCGGGCCGTTCATGCCGCGGCCGCCGGCCGCCTACGGCGCGCTTCTGCGCGATCTCATCGACCGCCACGGCGTCGCCTGCTGGCTGCTCAACACCGGCTGGACCGGCGGCCGCTACGGCGAGGGGCGACGCATGCCGCTAGCCATGACGCGAGCGCTCCTCGCCGCCGCGCTGAACGGCGACCTCGCGGATGCGCCCATGCGCCGCGACCCGGTCTTCGGTTTCGCCGTGCCGACCGCGTGTCCGGGCGTTGAGGCCACCATCCTCGATCCGCGCGAAACTTGGGCCGACAAATCCGCCTATGACGCGCAGGCCGCGTCGCTGCTCGCCATGTTCGAGGAGACGTTCAAACGGCTGGACAGCTCCGCGCCGCAAACGCGCCTGGCGGCCGAGTAACCACGCGCACTTTTGCGGTTTGTCGTTCGCCGCCCTTGCTTTATGACGTGGCCGGGCAACCTCGGGGCGGCGGATGATGCTGACGAAACTGAATGCGGCCTGCTCTCAGGCGCTCGACTGGCTGAGCGCCGCGCCCGCCCGTTCGGCGGGGCTGCTCCTTGTGCTGTGCCTCGCGCTCTATCTTCCCGGCCAGGCCTCGCTCCCCGTCACCGACCGTGACGAAGCCCGCTTCGCGCAGGCGACAAAACAAATGCTGGAGACGGGCGACTTCATCGACATCCGCTTCCAGGACGAACCGCGCTACAAAAAGCCGGTCGGCATTCACTGGCTTCAATCGCTCAGCGTCGCGGCGTTCGGCAACGAGGCGCGCAACAACATCTGGGCCTACCGTATCCCCTCGCTGCTCGCGATGATCGCGGCGGCGCTTCTCACTTGGTGGGCGGCCCGGCCCATTTTCGGGCGCCGGACGGCGCTGCTGTCCGCCGTCATCCTCGCCAGCGCCATCACCGTCAGCTTCGAGGCGCGCATCGCCAAGTCGGACGCGGCGCTTTTCGCTTTGATCATCCTCGCGCAAGGGGCGTTCGCGCGCATCTTTCTGCTCGACAGGAAGCGCCACGAAATGGTGGGCGTGGCCGCCGTGTTCTGGGTGGCGATGGGCGCGGCGATTTTGGTGAAAGGCCCGGTCGCGCCCGCCGTCATCGGCTTCACCGGCGCGGCGCTCGTTATCTTCCACAAAGACCGGCGCTGGCTGCGCAACCTGCATGCGGCCTGGGGCGTCCCCGTGATGCTGGCCATCGTGTTGCCCTGGTTCATCGCCATCGGCGTGATTTCCGAGGGCGCATTTTTCGCGGGCGCGGCCGGCAAGGACTTCGCCGGCAAGCTGGTGAGCGGTCAGGAAGCGCACGGCGCGCCGCCCGGATTTTACCTCATCACGTTCTGGTGGAGCTTCTGGCCGGGCGCGCTCGTTGTCACCGGGGGCGCGGCGATCTGGCTCTGGCGGCGGCGCATAGGGCGGCGCGCGCTGTGGCTGCTGGCCTCGATTATCCCGTACTGGATCGCCATCGAACTGACGCCGACCAAGCTGCCGCACTACGCGCTGCCTGTTTACCCCGCCATCGCGATGGCGGCGGCCTGGGCGCTGCGGGAGGGCGCGGCCCAAATCCCGGCGCGCACCTACAAGCAGGCGGCGGGCATATGGGCCTTCGTCATAACGGCTCAAATCGTGGTGTTTGGCTACGGCTTCTGGCGATTCGAGGCGGAGTGGAGCGCGGCGCTCGCCTTGCTCGGCGCGGCCCTGATCGCGGTGGCGGCCGTGGCGGCGGTCGCGGCGTGGAGGCGGCAGAGTTACGCGGCGCTGGCTTTTGCCGTGACGGCGGCGGGCATGCTCAACGCTGGGGCATTTGGCGGCGTGCTCCCCGCGCTGAAACCGATCTGGCCCTCGCAACAGGCCGCCGAGGCGCTGGCCCCGTTTCTGCCATGCGCGCGCGGGCCTGTCGCTTTCGCCGGGCATAACGAGCCGAGCGCCGTCTTCCTGCACGGCACCGACACAAAATTCGCCTCGCCCGAGGGCGCCGCCCAGGCGCTGCTGGACGGTTCGGCCGCCTACGCCTTTGTCGAAACGAGACGGCTGGGCAGGTTCTCTAAAGTGTTTGCCGACAAAGGCGGGGCTGCGCCGCAGCCGGTCGCGTGCGCCGCGGGCATTGACGTGAATGGCGGCAAAACGCTCATTTTGGAGCTGTTTACGCTCAAGCCCGATGACGTCATCGGGCGGTGCAAACCCGCATCCACGCGCGGCTGCGACACGTTCACCATGATGACCGGCGGCCGTTAAAGCTCCAGCGCGCCCAGCACGGCGAGGGTCACAGCGCGGATGTCGAAGGTGCGCTCGGCGACGGCGCGGCTGGCGTTCGCCATGCGCGGTATCAGGTCGGGCCGCTGCAGCACATACGACATCGCCTTGGCGAGCGACACCGGATCGCGCGGCGGCACGAGATAGCCGTTCACTCCATGCTCCACCGCCTCGGGCAACCCGCGCGTGTTGGTGGCGATGATCGGTCGGCCGAACGCCAGCGCGGCGATGGCGATGTCGGGCCTGCCCCCGTTGCGCGCCGGGATCACCAGGCAATGCGAGCGCGCGACCAGCTCCACCGCGTCCTCGCGCGGGCCGAGATACTGGATCGCGGCGCGGTACCGGCGAAGCTCCTCCAAAGACACGGCGCCCGCCCCCGCCGCGGCCTTGCCAACGAGCAGGCACCGGGCGTTGCGAGCGCGGGCGCGCAGCAACTCCGCCGCCTCGCAATAATCCTGAACGCCGCTGTCGGCGCGCAAATCGGCGACCATCAGAAACAGCGCGCCCCGGTCAAGCGGCGGCAGCGCGAGGTGCGGCGCCTCGTCCAGATTGACGCCCGGCGCGCCGATGCACGTCACCTGCAGATGCGGCGGCAGCAGACCGAGCGAGGCGAGCAGCTCTTTGTCGCCGGAATTCGGGAGGATGACGCCGTGGCTCGCCCGCAGCGCCGTCCACCAGAACGGCTTCATGATCTGGCGGCGCGCCCAGGCGGATGGCTGGCCCAGCGCGCCGACCGCCGAGCCGAAATCGAGAAGCAGCGGCACGATGTGCGGAACACCCGCCAGCCGTCCGCCGAGCGCGCTGAGCGCGGCGGCCTTCATGGACACCCCGAGCACCACGTCCGGCGCGACGGAGCGGAACCCCGCCTGCAGCCGCCTGATCGCACGCTCGTCGGCGATGGGCGACACGCCGCGGGAGATGGGGCCGGTCTCGCGCGGCTCGGCGCCGTAGGCGGAGGCGATCCTATAGCTGCGCTCGTCCCAGTCGGGCGCGAAGCAGAACACGTCATGGCCCCGGCGCCTGGCCTCGCGGATGACGAACAGGGCGACGTCCGGCATGGCGGAGGCGGAGGTGGCGACGACGGCGACGCGCTTGCGGGCGGCGCGCACGATGGTTTGCGCGCGATATGCGGCCCCGGTCTCAAGCGTTGCGCTTTGCGACCTTACGCGGTGCATGTGGCCGTCTGATTCTGAAAGCAGGATCGCTGTCGCCGCATCGCGCCGTCATCATGTGGTGCAAGCTGGGGGCAGAGTAGCAACGATCGAATACTCGGACAAGATCGCTCGAATTTGGCTCTTGCGCCGGCCGCGACAGACGATTCGCAATACAACCGGTGGATGTCAAAAAAAGGCCTTGGCGCGGGGTTGCCAAGGCCCTTATAAGTTTGCGTAGCGGTTAAACAACCATTACGAGAATGATTTATTTATTCTTCCCGGCGATAAATCAACCTAATTGTTGATAATTTCCGCGCTTTTTGGCCGCGGAGTCATCCATTCTCCACAGCCATAGAAATGTGTGGAAAGTGCGTAATCGCCATATTCACAGCGGTTTCGTGTGGGTCTTGCGCGCGTGCATGCAACCTAGGCGATTGCCATGAACAACGGCGGGCTATCGGCTGACCAGAAGGACATGCAGACGCTTCGGCCCGTGGGCGCCGTTGACGATGGTCTGTTCGATGTCGGCGGTGCGCGAGGGGCCGCTGATCAGGTTCACCGTGCGGGGCATGCGGCCGCGCCCGTGGATGCGCCGGATTTTGCTCCACGCTTCCTCGTAGGGGCCGAAGATGTCCTCAGCGGCGATCATCACAATGTGCGTCTCGGGCAGGAAATTGAGCGTGGACGGGTTGTCCGGTCCCGACGCCAGAAACAGCGTGCCGGTCTCCGCCGCCGCGGCCGACGCCACGCTGAACGAGGTGAGATCGGCGCCGTCGGCAGGGCCCCGCCGCACTTCGATGGGCGTTTCATCCCACGGCATCTCGCTAAACGCCGGATCGGCGCCGAACCGAAGCTGCAGCGGCATGTTCAGCCCGCGCAGATAGGCGGCGATGGCCTCCGGCGCCTCGGCGCGTTTCTTCAAGCGCTGCACGGTGGCGTTCTGCCCCTCCAGCGCGGCGATGAAGCGGCGGATCAGCGCGGCGCGATCCTCGGCGGCGCGCGCCGGAATGATGCCCGCAGGCGCCCGGTCGATGCGGGTGCGCACGAGGCCGCGCCTGCCCGCCTCATCTCCGCGCACGCCGAGTTTGGCGCGAACGGCGCGCAGGATGCGGTCGCGGTCGCCCTCGTTCGCGCTCACGGCGCGTCCGCCATCATCGCTTCGCGGGCGGCGGCCTCGCGGCGCACGGCCTCCGCCTGCCACAGACTTTGGAATGTGGGGCCTTCGGGCGCAGGAAAATCCCGGTGCTGCGTCCATCCGCCCGCCAGCGGCAACGACCGCAGCCGCCCTTTGCCCCGCGCGAGGAGCGCGAGCGCCGCCGGCCCCAGGCGCATGACGGCGTGGTACAGTTCCGGCCGCTTGGCGAGCAACGCCCAGATTTTCAATGCGGCCCGCACCCGCCACGGCGCGCCGCCGGCGTCGTATTCCCGCGTTCGCCACTGCCGCATCAGCTTGGTGAGCGGAATCTCCATCGGGCAGACGCTCTCGCACCGCCCGCAAAATGTCGAGGCGTTGGGCAAATGCCCGGCCTCGTGCACGCCGATAAGCTGCGGCGTGAGCACCGCGCCCATCGGGCCGGGATAGACCCAGCCATAGGCGTGGCCGCCCACAGCGTTGTAGACCGGGCAGTGGTTCATGCAGGCGCCGCAGCGGATGCAGCGCAGCATCTCGTGAAACTCTCCGCCGAGCATATCCGTGCGGCCGTTGTCGAGCAGCACCACGTGATACGCTTCCGGGCCGTCCGGGTCGCCCTCGCGGCGCGGGCCGGTGGAGAATGTGGTGTAGGTGGACATCTCCTGCCCGGTCGCCGAGCGGGCGAGCACGCGCAGGATGGCGCTCGCGTCCTCGAGGGTCGGCGTGATCTTCTCGATGCTGGCGATCACGATGTGAACGCGCGGCAGAAGCTGCGTCAGGTCGCCGTTACCCTCGTTGGTCACGATCACGGACGTGCCGGTCTCGGCGATGAGGAAGTTCGCGCCGGTTATGCCCACATCGGCCGCAAGGAACTTCGCGCGCAGCATCGCCCGCGCCTCGCCGACAAGCTGCTCCGGGTCGTCGAGGCGCCGATCCTCGGGCAAGGTCGGGTGGACGCGGCGGAAGTCCGCCTCGATCTGATCCCGCGTCAGGTGGATGGCCGGCGCGATGATGTGGCTCGGGCCTTCGCCCCGGATCTGGATGATGTATTCGCCGAGGTCGGTCTCGACCACCTCCAGCCCCGCCGCCTCCAGCGCGCCGTTGAGGCCGATCTCCTCGGCGATCATCGATTTGCCCTTGGTGACGCTCTTGGCCCCGGCGTCCTGGCACAGCTTGAGCACGATGCGCCGCGCATCCTCGGCGGTCGCCGCCCAATGCACATGCCCGCCGGATTCGACGACCTTGCGCTCGTACTCCTCCAGATAGATGTCCAGGTTGGCGAGCGTGTGATCCTTGATCTCGCGCGCCTGACGCTTCAGGGCGTCGAATTCAGGCAGCGCCTCGCGGGCTTTGGCGCGCTTGTAGACGAAGCCGCGCTTCACATTCAGCAGGGCGCGCTGCAACTGCTCGTCGGCGAGCGCGCGGTCGGAGTTGGATTTGAAGGCGTGGGATGTGGACTCCATGACGACACTCTACCGCGGTTTCACCGCGCGCGCGAATACCCGTTGGTCTATACGGCGCGGGCCGCGTTTTAGCCTTTGCGGCGCGGCGCGCAGATGGGCGGGGCCGACGTTTCCATGGCGAGCACCTCGGCGATGTGGCGCGCCTGGATCGGCTTGCCCTCGCGGCTCAGCTTGCCGGCGATGTTCATGAGGCACCCGAGATCGTTGCCGAGGACGAGACTGGCCCCCGTGCTTGCGGCCTTGTCGGCCTTCTGCGTCGCCATGGCGTTTGAAATGGAGGGATATTTCACCGAGAAGGCGCCGCCGAAGCCGCAGCACACGTCCGTATCCTCCATTTCGGCCAGCTCCAGCCCTTTCACCGAGTAGAGGAGGCGGCGCGGCTGCTCCTTGAGGCCGATCTCGCGCAGGGACGAGCAGGAGTCGTGGTAGGTGACCAAGCCGAAATACTGCGCCTCGACGCCGGTAACACGCATGACCTCGGTGAGGAAATAGATCAGCTCATGGGTTTTGGTCGAAAGCGACCGCGCACGCGGCGCGAACGCGTCGTCGTCGGCCAGCAGCATGGGGTAGTGCTTACGCAACATGCCCGCGCAAGAGCCGGACGGCGCGACCACGTAATCATAGGCTTCGAACGCTGCGATGACCCCGCGCGCAATGTCGGCCGCGTCCGCCTTGGCGCCGGAGTTGTATCCGGGTTGGCCGCAGCAGGTCTGGGCGCGCGGCACGCTCACCTCGCAGCCGGCTCGCTCCAAAAGGCGCACTGCAGCGAACCCGACGCTCGGCCGCATCATATCGACGAGGCAGGTGACGAACAGGGCGACGCGCGGGCGGCGGCGTTGGATTGCGTCGCTCATGCGAAAGGCGCCTCGGATGATGTGGCTGCGGGCGTTGCGCCGGACGGAGCGGATGCGGCGACCGCATCCGTCCGCACGGCGGCGTTGAGCGTTCGGCCTAGCGTCAGGGAATTATTTCAGCGTCTTCAGGTAGGCGATGACGTCGGCGCGCTCGTCTTCCTTCTTGAGGCCGACGAAGGCCATTTTGTTGCCCGGCAGGAAGCCGCGCGGATCCGCGAGGTATTTGTCCAGGTTCGCTTCGTCCCAGACAAGACCCTTGGCGCCGGCTTCAATGAGCGCGTTCGAGTATTTGTAATCGGGCACGGAGCCGGCCTTGCGCCCGACGATGCCGTTCTGGAGCGGGCCGACGCCATTCTTCGCGCCTTCGCCAACCTGATGGCACGCCTTGCACTTCTTGAACACCTGCTCGCCTTTCACTGGGTCTCCGGCGGACTGAGCGGCGGCCGGGGCTGCGAGGGCTGCTGCGGCGATGGCCGCGAGAATGAATTTTTTCATGATCGAACGCTCCTTGGTGACTTCATTTTTATAACGCGCAGCAAGGGAAATTGGCTGCGTGTATGTATGATATTGCGCCCTTTTTTTCGATAAACGCGAGGCGACACAATGCAGCAGAGGATCATCCCGCCGCGGTGTTGACAAGCCTTAAATTGGACCCCGCCTCGGGCGCGAATGAGTCGATGTCCTCCTCCCAATAGGGGGACGCGCCATAAAGTCCGGTGAGAAACTCGATGAAAACCCGCAGCTTGGCGGGCACGTGGTCTTGTCGCTGGTGGACAGCGTATATGCCAAGCCGTGACGACACCTTGTACTTTGGCAAAACGACCTTAAGCCGGCCCGACTTCAACTCTTTGTAAACGTCCCAGGTGGAGCGCAGACCGATGCCCAAACCGGCGATGATGCACTCGCGCACCACCTCGCTCGAATTGGTGCGGATGTTCGCGGATGCGCGTACGAGCACCGGGCCGTCCGGTCCTTCCAGCCGCCATGTCGAGTTGGAGCCGATGGCGAGGCAGTTATGCTTCGAGAGCGCTTCGATGTCGCGCGGCTCGCCGTATCGCTCAAGATATTCCGGGGTCGCGCACAGCACTCGCGTGCACGGGGCGAGCTTATGAGCGGCGAGCGCGTTGTCCTCCACCTCGGCGATGCGGATCGCCAGGTCCATGCCCTCGGAGACGATGTCGACCATGGCGTCGCTGGCGAACAGGTCGAGCGTGATATCGGGATATTGGCGCAAGAACCCCGCGAAATGCGGCGCCAGATGCATGCGGCTGAACGCGCTCGGGGCCGTCACGCGCAGCAAGCCTCGCGCCTGGCCGTTGCCCTGGGCGAGGAAGGACTCCGCCTCCTCCACGCTTGCGAGGATCTGAACGACGCGGTCGTAAAAGCCGGATCCCGCCTCGGTGAGCTGAAGATGGCGCGTTGTCCGTTGAAACAAGCGCGTGCCAAGCCTATCCTCCATGCCGCTGATGCGTTTGCTCACCACGGCTGGGGACAGACCCATGTCTCGCCCCGCAGCGGACATGTTGCCCGCTGTCACCACGCGGGCAAAAATTCGGAGATCGTCGATATGTGTCAGCGACACTGTTTTATGCCTTGTTGTGTCCGCCTCAATGTATGCAAATTATGCTATGTTAGCAACAAATTGACGAGTTCGGCGTGCAGAGCGGTGCAGGCGAACCCCTCTAATCCAAACGTTTGAGGCTTTGTTCCATTTGGGTAAGAATAATTGAGCGCTATGACATATTTATGGTCAGAGCCGATGCGATCGAAGCGAGAGGGCTAACATGCCGCCAATTCCTTTAGCGCGCGCCGATGAGCAAATCGTTGCCAAACGCGAGCAGATTTTAGCGGCCCTGGCGCGCGCGGCGCCCGGCGTGAGCATCGTGTCGGACCCAGCCGGCCGCCGGGCTTTCGAGACGGACGCCCTGACCGCCTATCGCTGCCCCCCGCTTGCCGCCGTGCTGCCAAAATCCACGGCGGAAACATCTGCGGTGATGCGTTTTTGCCACGAAAACGGCTTGCGCGTTGTGGCTCGCGGCGCCGGCACGTCGCTCACCGGCGGCGCGCTGCCCACCGCGGACGCCATTATTCTCGGCGTGTCGCGCATGAACCGCATCCTGGAGATGAACTTCGAGACGCGGACGGCGCGCGTTGAGGCGGGCATCACCAATCTCGCCATATCGAACGCGGCGGCGGCGCGCGGCTTTTTCTACGCTCCCGATCCGTCCAGCCAGCTCGCTTGCACGCTTGGCGGCAACATCGCCATGAACTCCGGCGGCGCCCACTGCCTCAAATACGGCGTGACGACCAACAACGTGCTCGGCCTCACCCTCGTCGCCGCCAACGGCGATGTGATCGAGTTGGGCGGACAGGGCCTCGATCCGGCCGCTTACGATCTTGTCGGTCTCGTGGTCGGCTCGGAGGGGCAGTTCGGCGTGGTGACGGAGGCGACGGTCCGCATCCTGCGCCTGCCGGAGGGCGCGCGGCCCATGCTCATCGGCTTCGCCACCGCCGAAGAAGCCGGCGCCTGCGTCGCGGCGATCATCGCGCGCGGCATCATCCCCGTCGCCATCGAATATATGGATAAACCTGCGATCAAAGTGTGCGAGGAATTCGCCAAGGCCGGCTATCCGCTGGACGTGGAGGCCATGCTCATCGTCGAGGTGGAGGGATCGGAGGATGAAATCGCCGCTCTGCTCGCCGACATCGCCCGCATCGCCGATGACCACGGCGCCACGAAAGTGCGCGTAAGCCAGAGCGCGGAGGAGGCCGCCGCCATTTGGAAGGGCCGCAAATCCGCGTTCGGCGCGCTGGGGCGCATTTCGGACTATCTGTGCATGGACGGCGTGATCCCGCTGTCGCGCCTGCCTGACGTGTTGCGCAAAACCAACGATATCTGCGACGGTTACGGCCTCAAGGTCGCCAACATTTTCCACGCGGGCGACGGCAATCTGCACCCGCTCATCATGTTCGACGCCAACGACCCGGTTCAGAAGCAAAAAGCCGAGGACTGCGGCGCCGAACTTCTCAAGCTGTGCGTGGAGGCGGGCGGCTGCATCACCGGAGAGCATGGCGTCGGCATCGAAAAGCGCGATCTGATGCCCGTGCAGTTCACGCCCGCCGACCTGGAGCAGCAAATGCGCGTCAAGCACGTGTTCGACCCCGATTGGCGGCTGAACCCCGGCAAGGTGTTCCCGCTGGCGGAGCAGGCGGCGTTCCAGGCCGCCGAACGCGGTTCCGAGCATGGTTGATGTGTTCGCGCCGCGCGACGAACGCGACGTGTGCGATCTGGTCGCGCAGGCCGCAGCCTCTGGCACGCCGCTCGAAGTGGCCGGCTTCCGCACCAAGCGGCATGTGGGCCGGCCCATCAACCCGGGCGCCTGCGTGAGCCTCAACGCCATGTCGGGCGTTACGCTCTACGAACCGAGCGAGTTGGTCATCTCGGCGCTGGCCGGCACGCCGCTCGGGCAGATCGAAGCGCTGCTCGCAGCCAACAATCAGGAACTCGCCTTCGAACCGGCCGATCTGGCCCGCGTCGTCAACAAGCGCCCGCTTGGGGTCAGCATCGGCGGCGTGGCGGCCACCAACGCCTCCGGCCCGCGACGCATTCTGCGCGGCGCCGCACGCGATCACATGCTCGGCTTGCGCGCGGTGAACGGCCGCGGCGAGGCGATCAAGGCGGGCGGCCGGGTGATGAAGAACGTGGCCGGCGTCGATCTGGTGCGCGGCCTCGCCGGCTCGTGGGGCACGCTCGGCGTCTTCACCGAGGTGACGATGAAAGTGCTCCCCCGCGCGGAGGAAACCCGTACGCTTATCTTCATCAATCTGCCCGACGAGGCGGCGACCGGCCTGATGTGCGCCGCGATGGGAACGCCCTACGAGGTGTCGGGCGCGATTCATCTGCAGGCGCCGCTCGCCCGCCGCATCGCGGATCAGGATCTGGCGGCTCTCGGCTATGCGATCACCGCGCTGCGGCTCGAAGCCTTCTCGGCCTCCATGCCGCGGCGGCTCGACGCGCTGCGGCGCGAGTTGTCGGCGTTCGGCGAGATTTACGAGCTTGACCACCCGCGCTCGCTGGCCTTCTGGGCCGACATCAAAAGCATGGAGCATCTGGCGAGCGCCTGGCCGTTGTGGCGCATCACCGTGTCGCCGGACAAAGCGGCGCCGCTCGTCGCCGCCATCAGCGCGATCATCGAATGCCGGGCGGCCTTCGACTGGTCGGGCGGCCTGATCTGGCTGGAGGCGCCGCCCTCCATGGACGCGAACGCCGCCGACCTGCGCCGCGTCATCGGCCAGTTCGGCGCGGACGCGATGCTGGTGCGCGCGGAGCCGCATGTGCGCGCATCCGTCGAGGTGTTTCATCCGCCGCCCGAGGCCAATATGCGGTTGATCCGGGGGCTGAAAAAGGCGTTCGATCCCCACGGCGTCCTCAACCCTGGGCGCATGTACGCCGGGGTCTAGCCAATCCAGAACAGCGAGACAGCATGGAAACTCAGTTCAGCGCCCAACAGCTTCAAGACGCGAGACTGCGCGAGGCGGAGGCGATCTTGCGCCGGTGCGTGCATTGCGGCCTGTGCACCGCCACGTGCTCCTCCTATGTGCTGCTGGGCGATGAGCGCGACAGCCCACGCGGCCGCATCTACCTCATCAAGAACATGCTGGAGGGGGACGAGCAGGCCTCGCGGGAAATCCGCACGCATATGGATCGCTGCCTGTCGTGCTACTCCTGCATGACCACATGCCCGAGCGGCGTGGATTACATGCACCTCGCCGATTACGCCCGCGCCCGCATCGAGGAGACGGCGCCGCGCCCGCCCAAACAGCAGATGCTGCGCAACCTGCTCGCTTTCGTCATTCCGCATCCGCGCCGCTTCCGGGCCGCCCTGCTCGCGGCATCGCTCGCGCGCCCGTTCCGTTCGCTGTTCGCCAAGCTCGGCCTGGCGGAGATGGCGGCGATGCTCGACCTCGCCCCGCGTTCCCCCGTGCGCGGCGGCGAGTACACCCAGCCGCAACTGGCCGCGACGCGGGAACGGGTGAAGCGGGGCTGCGTCGCCATGCTTGGCGGTTGCGCCCAACGCGTGCTGCGGCCCCAGATCAACGATGCGACCGTGCGCGTGCTGAACGGCCAGGGCGTCGATGTTTTGCTGGCGCGCGGGGAAGGGTGCTGCGGCTCGCTGGTGCTGCATATGGGGCGCGAGGAGCAGGCGAAAGCCTTCGCGCGGGCGAATATCGACGCGTGGTGGCCGCACATCGCGAACGGCTCTCTTGACGCCATCGTCATCAATGCCTCAGGCTGCGGCACCACCGTGAAAGACTACGCCCACCTGCTTGCGCATGATGCGGCGTACGCCGAGAAGGCCAAGACGGTGTCGGCGATGGCGAAGGATGTGACCGAATATCTGGCCGCGCTCGGCATGGACGCGCCGGAAATCTGGTCGGACATCCGCGTCGCCTATCACTCCGCCTGCTCCATGCAGCATGCGCAACGGGTGAACAGCGAGCCGCGTACGCTCCTGCGCGAGTCCGGCTTTGCGGTGGTGGAGCCGCCCGAGGGGCATATCTGCTGCGGCTCGGCGGGCGTCTACAACATCCTGCAGCCGGAGATCGCCTCGGAGCTTCGCGCCCGCAAGGCCGCCAACATCGACAGCGTCGCCCCGGATTGCGTCGCCATGGGCAATATCGGGTGCATCACCCAGCTTGAAGGCGCAACGAGCGCGCCCGTCGTCCACACGGTGGAGCTGCTGGACTGGGCGCATGGCGGCGAATGCCCCGACGCGCTGCGCCACCTGATCCCGCGCACGCGGCGCCTCCGGGACGAGTTCCGCGAAACTCCCGGCCTTGCGCGCGCCCGTGTCTAGGCCAGCGACCTGTAGACCAGCATGCGCACGGGGCTGAAGGCGCTGAGCAGCGCTCGCTCGCGGATGGGCGCGTGAATGCGGTAAAATATCTCGTCGCGACCGAGATCGACCGCGTCGCCCGGATTTTCGAAGATGAGATACATACGTCGCGGACGAAGCCGGTAAGACGTGGCCACGTGGCTCATGATAAGCGAGAGGAACCGCTCGCGGAAGGCGTTGGCGAAGTAGATCACCACAGGCTGATCGGGCACGATGACGCCGCTCAGGTCGCCGCGCACGCAATCGATGTTGCGGCACTGCATGAGCGAGCGCGGGAACTGCGCCACGTTCATCTGAAGGTCGTCATATAGCCGTTCGTCATATTCGTAGCCGATGATGCGCTCAAAGTTGCGGCGGGCGGCCAGCATCATCGCCCGGCCGCGCTGGGCGCGGAAATCGACAAAGGCGAAGGATTTCAAATCGCGAGGCAGCGCCGACATGGCCCAGTTGAAGGCAAGGCGCGGCACCGGCCCGTCATAGCGGAAAGGCGGCGGCTCGGCGCCGGCGACGGCGGGCAAGGCCGCCCGAGTCTCCAGCTCGACGGTGGGGCGGAAGAAAAGCTGTTCGAGCTTGCGGTCGAAGATATGGCGGTGGAGCGCGGTGAGCGCCCGCGCGTAATTCTCCTCGATACGGGAGCGGCTGGCGTTACGCTTGATGACCGAGGCGCCGTTGCGCAGCGCTTCGGCGGCCCGGGCTTTCATGCGCTCGCGCGCCTCCTTCGAAGGGCGCCGCCGCGCCGGGCGCTCGCGCAGGGCCACGGCGGTTCCGGGCGCCTCGACAGCCGGCTGGGCAGGCTGCGCGACGAGAGGCGCGGCCTCGGCTGCGACGACGGGCTGCGATGCTTCCAGCGCGGGCGGAAGCGGCGCGGCGCGCGACCAGGTCTCCTCCGCGGGCGGTGGCGGCGCGTCGTAGCGGAAGCGCGGCTCGGCGGGCGCGGCGTTGCGGCGACGATGGATAGGCGGCGCGGGGCGGCGTTCATCGCGGGCGTAACCTGCCTGGCGCGGCTGGGCAGCTGCGGGCTCCGGCGCGGGGGGAGCGGCAATCGCCTGCTCCACCCGCCAGTCGCCAGCCCATTCGGCCTCCGCCAAATACTCGAGCGGCGGCTCCGGCTGCGGTGCGAAGTCCTGATCATACGTCGCGGGCGTGGGAGATGCGGCCGGTGCGCGTTCGGCCGCCTCGCGCTGCGGCTCCCGCCAGGCCGCGTCCGCCGAAGGCTCGGCGCCCCATGCCTCGGCGCCGGCGGGCGCTTGCGTCTCAGCGCCCCAAATCCGACGGTCAACATGCGAAAATTTGCTCAGGCGTTCGCCAGTAAACTTATTCGCGTTCTGCCCCATGCCCAACCCCTGTCATACGCATTTTCTTCAGTATTGCGCAAATCCGGCCAATTTGGAGGCAAGTCGTGGGCGCATCGGCGATATCGTCGCCCGAACGGCGGAAAAGCGCCCGCGCGGCCCCTGCAAACCCGCTTCATCCTTAAAAAAAACCGCCGCGCCCGCGTCCGCATTCACCCCGCGGTAACCGTTCCCGCTGCATAAAGGTAAAGAGTTCGACACGTCTGAGTTGTTCTAAGACAGTTGCGAGTGTGTACCATGGGATACGGCGCCGACAAAGCCTCCTCGATCCAGCAAGAATTGCAGACGCTGATGCCTCGCCTGCACTACTTCGCCGCCGCGCTGACAGGCTCCCGCGCCAGCGCGCTCGATCTGACCGCCACCATCTGCCAGACGGCGCTCGCCCGCGCCGCGCGCGACAAAGGGCAAACCCCGCTCCTGTTGTGGACGCTGACCGAGATGCATACGCTCTGGGTGCAGCGCCTCGCCGCCCGCAGCGGACCGCGACGCGGCGAACCGGCTGAGCCGGAGCTGTTCTTTCCCGCGGCGCCGCGCGGCCGCCCCTCCGCCGCGACGGCGAGCCTTGCGAAATTCATCGCGCATTTGCCGCCCCAGCAGCGCGGCGCGCTCACACTCGTTTACGGCCTGGGTCTTTCCTATGACGAGGCGGCGGAGGTCTATGGCGCCCCCGTCTCCACGCTGATGACGCGCCTCGCGCGCTGTCACAAGGCGCTCAGCCGCTGGATGGAGCATCGCGGCGCGCCCGGCCAGGACGAACGCGGCGCAAGCTCGACCCGCAACGCTCATCTTTATTATGAGGAGCAGGCCGCATGACCCGGCTTTCCGATGAACTGCTTCTGGCTTACGTGGACGGTCAGCTCGACAAGCCGCAGGCCGGCGCCGTCGCCCAACTCGCCCGCGACGACTACGACATCGCCGCCCGCGTGAAGCGTTTGCAGGAGACGCAAAGCCGCTTCTCGGAAACCTTCAGCGCCATCCTGCGCACCCACGAAGCGCAGCCCTTCGATGCGGCGATCCGTCTCGATGAGCCGCCCGCGCGCGTGTTCCGGCTCACCGGCGCGCCCTTCGCGGCGATCTTCGCATCCGTGGCGGCCCTTGTCGTCGTCGGCTACGCGACGCTCGGGCCCTCTGAGCCGACGCCCTCTCTCAAGCTCGCCGAGCGCATCGCCGACGCGCCGGGCGCCTCCCCGTGGCAAAGCGAGGTCGCAACGCTGCACTCGTTCCTGTCGCGCGACACGCTGACCGCCGGCGAAGGGCCGGGCCGCGACGTGATCGCCATCCAGCTCAGCCAGTTCATCCCCCGCGCGAGCGCCCTGACGCCGCCGGACTTCACCAAACACGGGCTTACGCTCGCCCGCAGCCAGGTGCTGAACTATCAGGGCGCGCGCTTCATGCAGCTCGCCTATTCCGGCGCGGAGGAGCAACCGGTCGCCCTCTATGTGATGGCGGGCGGGACTGATGCTCGGCTCACCGACCTGGCGCGGGGCGAGGTGCGGACGGTCGGCTGGAGCGCGGGCGGCGTCAGCTATGTGCTCGCCGGGTTTCTTCCGCAGGACGCCATGCGCGCTTTGGCCGTGGCGGCGCAGAACCAACTGGGCCGTTAAGAGCTGAGACTTTTCACGATTCGTCTCCCATCCAAGCGGGCTTGATGATAGTATTTTGTAACGGCTCGCATTTTTTGGGCCGCACAAAACATTACTCACGCCTAAATGGGAGGCTACCATGATCAGAATCGCCCTTGCGGCGGGCATCGTCGCGCTCAGCGCCGGCGCATTGCATGCACAACCGGCAAAAAGCCCTTGGCCGGCGGACGCTAAACTTTACATCATCTCGCCTAAGAACGGCGAGACTGTCTCCGGCCCTGTGACCGTGCTGTTTGGCCTCAAGGGGCTTGGCGTGGCCCCGGCTGGCATCGAGAAAGAGAAGACCGGGCACCACCATCTTCTGATCAACACGAAAATCCCTGCAGCGCTCGACGAGGCGATCGTGGCCGACAAGAACCACGTGCATTTCGGCGGCGGGCAGACGCAGGCCACCATCGAACTTCCGCCGGGCCAGCACACGCTGCAACTGCTGATGGGGGATCACAACCACATTCCGCACAACCCGCCGCTCGCGTCCGAGGTGGTGACGATCACCGTAAAATAACGCCAAACGGCGGTCGCGGGGGCGCGTTCGACGCCCGCGGCCGCCGCCTCCGGCCGTGCTGGTTCATAGTCATGCCGCGTTCCATTTCGTGCGAGGTCGTCACCCTCGGCCGCCTCATCCGCTCCACAGACTCATTCCTCGTGCCGCCATTCCAGCGCAATTACGCCTGGGGCGAAAAGCAATACAGCGCGTTTTGGGAGGATCTCACCGGCGCCTTCAACGGCGAAGGCGAAATCTTCATCGGCGCCAGCGTGCTCAAGCCCAGCGCGGCCGCCAACGGGCTGCGCCAGCTCGTGGTGATCGACGGCCAACAACGCCTGACGACGGCCGCCGTGCTGCTCTCGGCGCTCCGGCATCATCTGCGCGCCCAAGGCTGCGACGCACTCGCCCAGCGCATCGAGACCGAGTTCCTGCGCGGCGTGAACGCCGAGACCGGTCAGCCGGGGCCGCGCTTCACGCTGAACACCGCCAACAAAAACA
The DNA here is from genome assembly GCA_033764775.1 of Hyphomicrobiales bacterium. Lineage (GTDB taxonomy): Bacteria > Pseudomonadota > Alphaproteobacteria > Rhizobiales > Rhodomicrobiaceae > JAWXCE01. The sequence goes on from JANRIQ010000006.1 coordinate 118,131, forward strand.
CCTTCGACGACCACATTTACGGCCTGTCAGCCATCCGCTCCGTGCACGACCAGAAAAAGGGCAAGCGTTCGTCCAATACGAATGCGCTGCTGCTCGGCTGCTTCATGTTCATGCACAAGAAGATCGGACGCGCCTTGCGCGGCAACGGCCTGACGATCGAGGAATTCGCCGAGAAAATTCTAGCCGCGCTCGATGAACGGGTCACCCTCATCCATATCGGGGTGGCCGACGACCGCAACGCCTTCGTGCTGTTCGAGACCTTGAACGAGCGCGGCCTGGAGCTTTCCCAGTGCGACATCGTCAAAAACTACCTGCTGACGCTCGCCGGCGCGAATGCGTCCGCCGCGCTCGCCGCCTGGGACGCGGTCGAGGACAATCTCCGCGACCAGTCGGTTTCCGATTTCCTGCGCATCCACTGGAGTTCGCGCGGGGAGGCTGCGGCGGAGAAGCACCTGTTTGACGAGATCAAATCCACGGTCGGCGACGGCCGCGCGGCGATAGACTATCTGGAGAGTTTGCGCCGCTCGTCCGAGCACGGGGCCGCGCTGCTTGAGCCGGCCCACCCGTTCTGGCGCCGTTTCCCGGACGCGGAGCGCGCGGCGATGACGGCGTGCGCGCAAGCCTTTCGCAGCTTAAGCGTTTCCCAGCCCTTCACTTTGCTTCTCGCCGCCCTCGATGCGACCCGCGAAGAGCGCGCCGCCGCGCAAACCGCGCGCTTGATGAGGGCCGTCGTCGCGTTCACCGTCCGCTACACAACCATATGCGGTCTGGCGCCCAGCCGAGCGGCCGCGGCCTACGTGAAGGCGGCTGCGCAAGTGCGCCGGTCCTCGGAGGTGGACGCGGACGCGCTTTGCGCACGCTTCTTCGCTCCCCTATGCCCCGACGACGCCGCGTTCGCCGCCGATTTCCGCAACAAGAAGAGCAAGGATAACGCGGTGAGCCGTTATCTTCTGCGAATGCTCAACGACGCGCTATCGCCCATGGAGTCCGGCGGCGAGGCGGCGCCTGACCAGCTCAGCATCGACCACATCCTGCCGCTCAATCCCTCGCTCGCCTGGCTGCCCGCGAAGCGTAAATTCAAGGGCGGCTTCGAGGCGCATGTGCACAGGCTCGGCAACATGACCTTGCTCTCGCCCAGCGAGAACCAGCTGCTCGGCAACAAGGGCTTCGCGGAGAAGAAGACGATCTATCGCGGCGCGTCCGTCGCCATCACCCGGGCGCTCGCCGATATGGAGCACTGGACGCCCAAGGAGATCGACCTGCGCCAGAAATGGATGGCGGCCCTCGCGGTCAAGGTGTGGCCGGCGCTCGCGCCTTGACGCCCTCGCGTTGACGTCCGCTTAACGCGCCAACTCCCGAACCGCCGCCTCAAGCCCGTCCTGGGTTAGCGGGAACATGCGGCCCTGCATAATGGACGCGATCATGCCTACCGAGGCGGTATACGCCCAGTGCGCCTCGGGCGCGGGGTTGAGCCAGACGGCGCTCTTGTAGGTCTCGACCAGACGCGACAGCCACACCTCGCCCGGCTCGTCGTTCCAGTGCTCGACGGAGCCGCCCGGCAAGGCGATCTCATAAGGGCTCATCGACGCGTCGCCGACGAAGATCAGCTTGTAATCGGGCCCGTAGGTGCGCAGAACGTCCATGGTGGGCGTTCGCTCGGCGTGGCGGCGGGCGTTGTCACGCCACACCGTTTCATAAACGCAGTTGTGGAAGTAGAAATACTCCAGGTGCTTGAACTCGGAGCGCGCGGCGGTGAACAGCCGCTCCACCTGCGCCACGTGCCAGTCCATGGAGCCGCCCACATCGAAAAAAGCGAGCACCTTGACCGCGTTGCGCCGCTCGGCCTCGAACCGCAGGTCAAGGTAGCCGCGATGGGCCGTGGCGTTGATGGTGTCCTCCAGCGCGAGGCGATCCTTGGCGCCGGAGCGAGCGAACTGGCGCAGCCGCCGCAGCGCCACCTGCATGCTCCGCGCGCCGAGTTGTACGTCGCCGTCCAAGTCTTTGAACTCGCGCTTGTCCCACACTTTCACCGCGCGGAAGTTGCGGTTGCCCGCCTGGCCGATGCGCACGCCCGCCGGGTTGTAGCCATAGGCGCCGAATGGGGAGGTTCCGCCCGTGCCGATCCATTTCGAGCCGCCCTGGTGCCGCCCCTTCTGCTCTTCGAGGCGCTTTTTCAGCTCCTCCATGATCTTTTCCCAGCCGCCCAGGGCTTCGATCTCGGCCTTTTCCTCGTCGGTGAGCACGCGCTCGGTCAGCGCCTTCAGCCATTCCTCGGGGATCGTCTGCGGGGTGAGTTCGGCCGTGGTCTCGACGCCTTGGAACACGCGGGCGAACACCCGGTCGAACTTGTCGAGCAGCCGCTCGTCCTTCACCAGCGCGGCGCGCGCAAGGTAATAAAAATCCTCCATGCGCTTGTCGGCCAGGTCGGCGGCGAGCGCCTCCATGAGCATCAGATGCTCCTTCACGCTCACCGGCACGCGCGCGCGGCGCAGCTCCTCGAAAAAGGCGAGCAGCATTGATCAGCCTCCCGGCTTGCGGCCGAAGCCGAACAGCCGCCGCCCAGCGGGCGGGGGCGCGGCGGGCGCGGGTTTCGGCGGCGGCGCTGCCTCGGTCTTCGCCATGGGCGCCTCGCTGACCGGCGGCGCCACCTCGGACAGCTTCGACATCAGCGAGGCGGGCCGGCGCACCGGTTCGCGCGGGCCGAGCGCCTCAAGTTCGAGCGTCTCCAACTCCTCCAAGCGCAGGCGGGCGAGCATGGCGGCGATGGTGTTTTCCGCGGGCGTTGAGGTCTTCGGCGCGGGCGGAAAGATTTCGACCTCGCTGGCGCGGCTCTTGCCGAAGAGGCGGCGGCGCGGGGCCGTGGGACGCGCGGTTTGCGTCGGCGCGGTCGCCTGCGGCCGAGGATCGGCCGTGTGTTTGGATTTACGCGCCACGGCCTCGGAGGAACGCGACGGCGTCTTCTCGCGGCGCGGCCCGTCGGCGATGGGCGGGCTGGATCGCGCCGTCCCGGCCTCCGCATGTTTTTCCACCCTCTCCTGCGGAACAGGCGAAGCGGGCGGCGCGACGGCGTCGGGCGGCGCCTGACGCAGCCGGTCGAGCGACGGCCAAAGCGGCTTGCGCGCGGGCGCCTTGCCGGCCGGCGGCGCGGCGGGGGGCGGAAGCCGCTGAGGTTCCGGAGACGGGGACGGCTTTGCGGCGGACTGTTGCTTTTTCGCGGCGGCCCCGGCGCTTTTGCGGCTGCGGAACAAAGCGTCCAGGCGGGCCGCCGTGGTTGCGGCGTCCTCGGGCCGATCGACGATGGGCGGGACGGATGTGGGCGGAGCGGGCCTCGGTCGCGCCGACGGTTCAGGGACAACCGGCGCAGGCAAGGGCTGGGTTGTCGCCGGCTCCGCCCGCGCCATGCTCTCGCCCTGTGTCGTGGCGGGCGTCGTGGCGTCCGCGTCGAGCGCGCTTTGCAGGCGCTGCAACGCCGCGATCATGTGGGCGAGACCCCGCACCAGAAGCCGGCGGCCATCGTCGGCGAGCCCTTTCGAGGTTTCGCGCACCATTTCTGAGCGCCGCGCCAGCTCCAGGCGCGCGATGAACTGGCGGCCGCGTTCGGTCAGCTCGGGCGCGCGCTGCAGCGCGTCCTGATAACGGGTCTGGATGTCGTAGGCTTTGGCGAGCACATGCTGATGGGCCACGATGCTGTCGCGGCCGTGTCGGGCCAGCGCGGACGCGCGCTCGAGCGTGGCCTGCAGACGGCCGGGAAGCTGGTTTCGCGCGCGGCGCAGCTCGTCGAGCGCTTCGGCGACGGTCGGGGATGAACGCACGGCCCGCGCCGCCAGGCGGATCTGATCGGCCGTCTCCAGCACCTGCGCGCGGAAGGCGCGGAACTGTCCTGGCGCCGCCCGCGCCGCCGCCACCGGATAGCTGACGATCTCGCGCCACGTGGGCAGCCTTTCGCGCTCCTCCAACGCGGCGAGTTCGGCCTCGATGTCACGCGCGAAGGCGTCGGCGTCCGCGCGCGCGACCGCGAGCCGAAGGTCGATCAGGTCGTCGCCGCCCGCCGCCTCCGCCGCCCCCTTGAACAGCAGTTTGCGGGCGTCCTCGCAGAAGCGCTGGTAGCTGCCGGGGTCGGCGAATGCGTCGCCGAGCGCGGCCGCGTCGTCGATGAGAATGATTTCCGAGGCGGCCCAGATGTCCCGACGTATTTGCAGGATCTCGGTGAGCGGCGCGCAGTCGTCCACGCCTAGCAAGGCCTTCAGATCGCGCCCGACGACGCGCGCGGCGTCAAAAAACGGCCCCTCGCTTTGAACGCGGCGCAGGAGAGCGGTGGCCGCGTTGCGGAGCCGCGCGTTTTCATCCTCGCCGTCCGCCGCCTCGGCTGAATCGCCAGCGGCAGCGGCCTCGGGCTCGTCCCCCGCCCGAATGCGGTCGTAGACGGCCTGGGCGTCGCGCACGGTCTCGCCCGCCCTCGCGATCAGTTGGCGCTGGCGGAGCCGTTTGCGGCGTTGCCCCTCCCGATGGGCCCACCACAGCGAAACGCTCACCCCCAGCCACAAGGCGATGACAACGGCGAATGACGACAACTCCGGCATGTCTCCCTTCAAGCGCGCCGATCCGCCACGAAGCGGGCGCGCTCGGACGTTATGCGGCCTTTGGCGGCGTTCGGCCACCCAACCCGCCGCTCCCGCCGCGAGTTTCCCGCAGGTTTTCGCCGGCCGGACGGCGGCCGCGCGCGGAAGTTCAGTCCGATCCCCCGTCCAGTTCCGACCTCGTCTCCCCCGGCGCGCCGAAATGCGAGAAATAGCGTGGGTCGATGGCCTCGATCGGCAGAATCACCAGCACGTCCGTAGTGCCGAATTGCCTGTCGACGACCGCGCCGTCGCCCACATACGCGCCGAGCCGAAGATAGCCCTTGATGAGCGGCGGCATCGCTTTCAGCGCCGCTTTGGCGTCGATTTCCTCGGGTTTCATCATGTTCATGTCGACGAACAGCTTGGGGTGGGCCTTCACGCGCCATTCCTCAGGCGCCCTGGCGCGGTGGTAAAGAAAACTGAGCGCCAGCGCGTGCTTTTCCGGATCGACGCCGGGGAAGCTCGCGCAGCCGATCATCACGTGGCCGCCGTGTTCCCGCACATAGGTCCACAGCCCGTGCCAGAGCAGCTCGACCGTGCGGCGATTGCGATACGGTTTGAGCACGCAGGATCGCCCGAGTTCGACGAAGCGGTGGGTGGCGCGCTTGGCGGCGACGAGCGGCGCGATGTCGTACTCACCTTGCGTGTAGAAGCCGCCATGCTTTTCGGCCACTTCCTGGCGCAGAACGCGGTAGGTGCCGACGACGCGGGCGCGCTTCAACCAGTTTTTCTTGCGCGCCGCCGGGGTCCCCTTATCGACCACAAGCAGGTGATCGCAGATCTGATCGTATTTGTCCTCGTCGCGGCGGCTGAGCTTGGCGCGCAGGCCAGGCGTAGCGGCCATCTCCTCGTAAAAGACCTGGTAGCGCAGTTTCTGCGCCCGGCGCAGATCGCCCCGCGTGCGAGCGAGCCGCACCTCAAGGCCGCCGATGGCGCCGTAGATTTTCTGCGGGCGGCCGTAGGGGACGATGGGCAGCTTGCCGGGGCGTTTCGGCTTTTTGCCGATGGGCCGGGGGACGAGCGCGAACAGGCCGCGGGCCGAGGCTCGGGCGCGCCGTGGCGACTTGAACCGGCTCACCAGTCGGCGCGGGCTGAGGACCATGCGTTATCCCAATCCTGTCATCATGATCGCCGCGCAAGGGAATTTAGCGACGCGGACGCCCGCATCCTTCACAAAACGGCGTTTCAGCCTAGCCTTTGCCGCGCGCGCCGTCACGGCTTATTCCGCGCCGCCCCGGACTTGTCAGCTGCGGCATGGGGCGCTCGCCGGCGCACCGTTGCGGGCCCCCAAACAGGGATGGCGCAAGCGCCATGCCTTACGCCGGCGCATAGCTGCGCGCCTCCGCTCGATAGGTGAGAGCCTCCGCAAGATGAATCCGCCGCATGAAAGGCGAGCCGTCCAGATCGGCAATGGTCCGCGCGACGCGCAGGGCGCGATAATAGCCCCGCCCAGTGACGCCCAATGTCGTCACGGCGTCGTGGAAAAACGCGCGCGCGGCGTGATCGCGCCCCAGCTCCTCATCCAAGAGTACGGCCGGGCAGGCGGCGTTGACGCGAACGCCTTCAAGCCCCCGCCCCTCGTATCGGGCGGCTTGCCGAGCTCTGGCGGCTTGAACCCGGGCGAGCACCGCCGAACTTGCTTCGCCGGCGGCTGGCGTAGCGAGGTCCGCCGCGCTCATCGCGCTCATGTCGACCCGGATGTCCATGCGGTCCAGAAACGGGCCGGATACCCGCGCCTCATATTCGGCGGCGCAGCGCGGCCCTCGTTTGCAAGAGGCGCCCGGCGTGTCGGCGCGTCCGCACCGGCACGGGTTCATGGCCGCGATCAGTTGGAGGCGAGAAGGGTAAACGATGCGGTGGTTCGCCCGCGCGATCACCGTTTGCCCGCTTTCGAGCGGTTGTCGCAAGGCGTCGAGCGCGTGCGGCGCGAACTCGGGCAGTTCATCGAGGAACAGCACGCCGTTGTGGGCGAGAGCCGCCTCCCCGGGGCGCGGTTTCAAGCCGCCGCCGACCAGCGCCGCCATGCTGGCCGAATGGTGCGGCGCGCGGAACGGCCGCACGCTGCTTAGCCCCTCGCTTGCGAGGATTCCCGCCATGCTCTGGATCATGGCGACTTCAAGCGCTTCGTTCGGCTCCATTTCCGGCAGGATCGATGGCAAACGCTCGGCCAGCATGGATTTGCCCACGCCCGGAGGGCCCGTCATCAGCATGTGATGCCCGCCTGCGGCCGCGATTTCAAGCGCGCGTTTCGCGGTTTCCTGGCCCTTGACGTCGCTCAAGTCGCCTTTGGCGACGGCGCGCGGCCGCATCACCGGCCTAGGCCGCGGCAAGGTGCTTGTTCCTTTGAGGTGATTGATGAGCGCCAGCAAATGATCGGGCGCAAGTATGTCCAGTTCGCTTGACGCCCAGGCCGCCTCCGCGCCGCACGCAGCCGGACACACCAGGCCGCGGCCGAGCATGGTCGCGCCGATGGCGGCCGGCAAGCCGCCGGCCGTCGCCGCAACCCCCCCGTCCAGACTCAACTCCCCGAACACCACATAATCGTCCAGCGCATCGCTCGGGATGGCGCCGAACGCGGCCATCAAGCCGAGCGCGATTGGAAGATCGTAATGGGCGCCCTCCTTGGGCAGATCGGCGGGCGCCAGATTGACCGTGATCCGCTTCGGCGGCAGCCCCAGGCCGACCGCCGTCAAGGCCGCCCGGACCCGCTCCCGACTTTCCCCGACGGCTTTGTCAGCGAGACCGACGATGGTGAAGGCAGGCAGGCCGGGGGCCGCCATCACCTGCACATTGACCGGCTTGGCTTCGACGCCGTGAAACGCGACGGTAGCGATCTGGGCATACATGGCGCGACGACCTTGAGTTGAACCGCCTCGACCTTACCCGCGCGCATAGAACATTACAAGAACTTTATGCCGCCCGCAATCGCTCCAACCGGGCTTCCACCGCGTCGAGGGTGAGCGCCGCGATATCCGCCCCGCCAAACCGGGCGACTTCCCGCACGCCCGTTGGCGAGGTGACGTTGATTTCCGTCAGCCGGCCGCCGATCACGTCGATGCCGACGAGTATCAGTCCGCGCCGGCGCAGCTCCGGCCCGATCGCGGCGCAGATCTCCCGGTCGCGGTCGGTGAGCGGCGACGGCTCCGGCCGCCCGCCCGCGTGCATGTTGGAGCGGGTTTCGTCCGGCGCCGGCACGCGGTTGATGGCGCCGACCGGCTCGCCTTCCACAAGGAGGATGCGCTTGTCGCCGGCCCGCACGTCCGGCAAATACTGCTGCACTATGAACGGCTCGCGGAACGCTGCCTGAAACATCTCGACAAGCGCCGCGGCGTTCGCGTCGCCGGCCGCCAGACGAAACACCCCCGCGCCGCCGTTTCCATAAAGCGGTTTCACAATCACATCGCCGAATTCGCGGCGGAAGGCTTTCAGATCCTCAAGGCTGCGGGTCATCAGCGTCGGCGGGGTCAGGTCAGGGAAATCGGTGACGAACACTTTCTCTGGCGCATTGCGCACTTCGGTCGGATCGTTGACCACGAGCGTCGTCGCCCTGACCCGCTCCAGCAGATATGTGGTCGTAAGATAGGCCATGTCGAACGGCGGGTCCTGGCGCAGGAACACCACGTCGAACCGCGCGACCGGCGTCGTCTTTGCGTCTCCCAGGCTGTAATGGGCGCCTTGCTCGTCCTTGACGTTGACCGGTCTAGCATGGGCGAAGGGAGCCCCGTCCCTCAGGCCCAAAGCGGCCGGTTCGTAATAAAACAGCGCGTGCCCGCGCCGCTGCGCCTCGAGCATCAAGGCGAAGGTCGTATCGCCTCTGATGGCGATGCCCCCCAGCGGGTCCATTTGAAATGCGATCGACAGAGGCATCATCGTCCCCATTTCCGGCCCGCATGATGGCCGTGGCGACGGCGTTGTCAACAACCTGGGCGGAACGCGTCGATCATGTGATAGGGTGGCGATCCGGGCGCGATGAGAACGGCGTCGAATGTGACGTCGTGACGGGCGTAGGCGGGCGCCGCCTGCAGCCAGCATGCCGCGGCCTCGGATATGCGCCGCTGCTGACGTGGCGTCACGGCCCAGGCCGCTTCCTCCTGCGAGCGGCGCCGCTTAACCTCGACGAAGCTGACCACATTGGCCTTGGATACGACGAGGTCGATCTCGCCCGACGGGGATTTGTAGCGCCGCGCAAGCACCTCATAACCATGAGTTTGAAGCGCGCCGGCGGCCTCGGCCTCCGCGGCAACGCCCGAACCATAACGAGTTTGAGCTACCGTCCCCATGTCATCCGCCACGCCGCTGCAGTAAGATTGCTCGATCATACACTCTCTTACGTTGCACGCCAAGCCCCCTTGCAACCTCTTCGACCGCGTCCCGCAGTGTGGATCGCTGGAGCGCCGCCCACAATCGGGCGTCCAGATCGTCGTCCGAAACGGCGGCCTGCTCCGGCGGCGGGCCCACGAGGATGACAATTTCACCCTTGACCGCGCTCCAATCCTCAGCCGCCAGGTCGGCAATAGGGCCGCGCCGCACCTCCTCATGCAGCTTCGTCAATTCCCGCGCGACGGCCGCGTCCCGTCCTGGAAAAACCTCCGCCATGTCTGAGAGCGTCCGCGCCAGACGGTTCGCCGCCTCGTACAGAATAAGCGTCGCCGGAATGTTGGCCAACGCCGCCAGCGCGGTTCGCCGGGCCGCGTCGCGATTGGGCGGGAACCCGGCGAAGTGAAACGCGTCAGACGGCAACCCGCTGATTGAGAGCGCGGCGACGGCGGCGCATGGCCCCGGCGCCGCGAAGACGGCGATCCCGCGCTCTTGCGCCGCGCGCGCCAGCTTGTATCCCGGATCGGAGACAAGCGGCGTCCCCGCGTCCGAGATGAGCGCAGCGGTGCGGCCCTCAGCCAGCCTGGCGAGGATCGCCTCGCGCGACCTGTCGTCGCTATGATCGTGATACGCCATCAGCCTGCGTCCGAGGCCGTAAGCCGAGAGCAGCTTGCGGCTGTGCCGGGTGTCTTCGCAGTAAACGTCGTCGGCGCGGGCCAAAACCGATAAAGCGCGCAAACTGACATCGCCGAGATTGCCGATGGGCGTGGCGACGATGTATAAGCCTTGGCCGAGCGGTTCGGCGACGAGGCGGGCGAACGCCGCGGCGATGGCTTTAGCCATCACGGCGTCAGTGGCAGGCGTTGTGGCCATGAATGTCGCTCTCTGTCGGGAGTCGGTTTGTCGCACAATCGTTTCGCCATATTCGCAACGCAAGTATAGACGTGTTTGCGCGGACCGAACGGACGGGGTGCATGATTTTGCAGGCGGTGACGAAAATCGTAGCCGGATCGCTTCTGGCGCTCGTCGTCGCCGCGTGCTCGATCAACAGCTCCAAATCGCCCGAAACGGGGCTCGCGGGGGGCGATGAAACACGCGCCTCCGGGCCGGGCGTCAAGGTGGCGCTGTTGTTGCCGCTCTCCGGCCCGGGGAACGCGCAATCCGTCGCCAAAGCGCTGAAACAGGCGGGCGAGCTGGCCCTGTTCGAGTTCGACAACCCCAACGTCCAGATCGCCCAGAAGGACACGCGCGGCACCCCCGACGGCGCCCAGGCGGCGGCACGGGAGGCCATCCGCGACGGCGCCGAACTGATCATCGGGCCGCTGTTCGCCAACGAGGTGACCGCCGCGGCGGCCGAGGCGAAGCGCGCGGGCGTTCCCGTGATCGCCTTTTCGAGCGACCAGAAAGTGGCGGGCGAAGGGGTCTATCTCCTCAGCTTTCTGGCGGGCGGGGACGTGCCGCGCATCGTCTCCTACTCCATGTCCAAAGGCCTGCGCCGCTACGCCACCCTGACGCCGCAGACCGAGTACGGCCGGATTGTCGAGCAAGCGTTCATCCAGGCCGTGCAGCAGCAAGGCGGGCAGATCGTCGCCTCGCAGCAGTTTCCGCCCGACGCCAACGGCATGCTGGAGCCGGTGCAGCAAATCGCGGCGCTGGCCAAGAAGGGCGAGCCGCCTCAGGTGGACGCGATCTTCATGCCCGCCGCCGCCGACACGCTGCCGTTTCTCGCGCCGCTCATGCCCTATTACGGTGTGGACACGAGCGCGGTGAAGCTTCTTGGCGCCTCGGGGTGGGACTATCCCGGCGCCGGCAAGGAGCAGTCGCTGCACGGGGCCTGGTACGCCGCGCCGGACCCGAAAGGCTGGCAGGACTTCACCCGCCGCTATGTCGAGACCTATGGCGACGTGCCGCCGCGGCTCGCCAGCCTCGCTTATGACGCGGTGAGCCTTGCCGTGTCGCTGTCCAACAATCCCCCGGGCCGGCGCTTCTCGACCGCCGAACTGACGCGGCCAAGCGGTTTCGCCGGCGTGGATGGGTTGTTCCGGTTGCGCGCGGACGGCGCCGTGGAGCGCGGGCTGGCGGTGCTGGAGGTGCAGCGCTACGGCGCGACCATCGCCGATCCGGCGCCTGTGGCGTTCACGGGAGCGGGGACTACGCCGCAGTACTGATCCGGGCGGCTCTCGATCAGGGCGTCGGCCACCCGCGCAACCACACTGTTCAGAACAAGCCTGCCCGCTCTCGTACACGCAATGCGCTCGTCGTCCACGCGGAGCAGGCCGTCTTCGATAAGCGAGGCGAGCGCGCTCCGATGGACGCGCAGACCCGTCGCGCGCTCCAAAGCCGCAACATCGAGCCCCTCTGCGAGCCGCAACCCCATGAGCGTCATTTCGAGCGCCTGGCCGTGCGCCCCGATAGGCTCGGCCGCCGCGCCGCACCCTTGCGCCTCCACGGCCGCCGTCCACCGCGCCGGGTCGCGCTCAGCGGCGAACGCAAACCGCTCTCCGCCAATCCTCAAGCGGCCATGCGCGCCCGGTCCCACCCCCGCATAATCGCCGTAGCGCCAATAGGTGAGATTGTGCCGCGACTCTTGTCCGGGAGCGGCGTGGTTGGAAATCTCGTAGGCGGGCAGTCCGGCGGCGTCGCACATCTCTTGCGTTACCTCGTACAGCGCGGCGGCATAGTCGCCCTCGGGCACGCGCAGGCGTCCGCGACGCTCCAAATCGAAGAACGCCGTGCCCTCCTCAATGGTGAGCTGATAGAGCGAGAGGTGGCCGCGCGCGAGCGCCAACGCCTCGGCGAGTTCCGCGCGCCATTCGGCGGCGGCGTGGTTCGGCCGCGCATAAATGAGGTCGAATGAGACCCGCTCAAACGTTGCGTTCGCCACCTCGACAGCGGCGATGGACTCGGCGCGGTCGTGCAAGCGCCCGAGGAACTTCAGCGCATCATCGCGCAGCGATTGCACGCCGATGGATACCCGGTTCACCCCCGCCGCGCGATAGCCGCGAAAGCGCGCCGCCTCGACGCTCGACGGGTTGGCCTCCAGCGTGATCTCCGCGTCCGGCGCGAGGCTCCAGAGCAAGGCGGCGTGATCGAGGATGCGGCCGACCGTATCCGCGCTCATCAGCGAGGGCGTGCCGCCGCCAAAGAAAATGCTGGTGAGCCGCCGCCCGGGCGCTAGCTGGGCGTAATGGCCGATCTCCTTCAGGATGGCCGCGAGATAGCGCTCTTCGCCGACGGTCTGCCGAGCGTAGGAGTTGAAGTCGCAGTAAGGGCATTTGGCGGCGCAGTACGGCCAGTGGACATACAGCGCAAGGTCGTCACTCATCCAGCACAGCGGCCTTGAATTTGGCGAAGGCGACGGCGCGGTGGCTCATCGCGTACTTCTTCGCAGGCTGCATCTCGCCCCATGTCTCGTCATACCCGTCGGGGATGAACATCGGATCATAGCCGAAGCCGTTCGCGCCTTTCGGCGGCCAGGTCAGGCGGCCCTCGACGCGGCCCTCGAAGGTGACCGTGTTCTCGCCCGGCGCCATGTAGGCCAGCACGCAGACGAAGGTGGCGCGGCGCGGGCCATTCTCAAGCCCCTTCGCGGTCAACTCGTCCTGCACCCGCTGCATGGCGACGGTGAAATCCTTCCCCGGCCCGGCCCAGCGCGCGGCGTAGATGCCCGGCGCGCCGTCCAGATCGTGCACCTCGATGCCGCTGTCGTCGGCGAGTGCGGGCAGACCCGTCGCGAAGCCGGAGACCGCCGCTTTCAGTTGCGCGTTCTCCGCGAAGGTCGCGCCGGTCTCCTCCGGTTCCGGCACGCCCAGGTCGCCGGCCGCCACGCACTTCACCCCGAACGGCTCCATGAGCTGGCCGATCTCCCACACCTTGCCCGGATTGTGAGTGGCGATGACGAGCGTGTCGCCGCGTTTCAGTGTCATCAGCCCACCACGAGCTTTTGCAGGCTGACCAATTCCTTGACGCCTTTTTTGGCGAGGCGCATGAGCTCGGCGAACTCTTCGTCGGAGAACGCCTTTTTCTCCGCGGTGGCCTGCACCTCGACGAGCGCGCCGCCGCCGGTGATGACGAAATTCGCGTCGGCGTCGGCTTCCGAGTCCTCGGCGTAGTCAAGGTCGAGCACCGGCTGACCTTTGTAGATGCCGCACGACACAGCCGCGACCTGGTCGGTGAGGACGCCGGCCTTCACCATCTCCCGCGCCCGCATCCATTCGACGCAATCGTAAAGCGCGACCCACGCGCCGGTGATGGAGGCCGTGCGCGTGCCGCCGTCCGCCTGAATCACGTCGCAGTCGATGGTGATTTGCCGCTCGCCCAAGGCCACGAGGTCGATCACGGCGCGCATGGACCGGCCGATGAGGCGCTGGATTTCCTGGGTGCGGCCCGATTGGTGCCCGGCGGTCGCCTCGCGGCGCATGCGTTCATGGGTGGCGCGCGGCAGCATGCCGTATTCCGCTGTAACCCAGCCGCGGCCCTGCCCTTTCAGCCAGGGCGGCAGGCGCTCCTCCAGGCTCGCCGTGCACAGCACATGCGTATTGCCGAATTTGATGAGGCATGAGCCTTCCGCGTGGGCGGAGACGTGGCGCTCGATGGTGACAGGGCGGAGCAGATCGAAGTCGCGTTTCGAGGGGCGCATGAGGGGTACCGCTGATGGCCCGTGGCGGCTTGGCGACAGGCGTTTCCTTGTGCGCACACTAGGTGAACAGGCAAAGACGATCAAGCGCGCGAACATTGCGCGAAGGCGGAAATCGCTTGAAGTTACAGCTTACCCAAATCCTCGTGCGCCGTGACGACGGCGGATAATGGAGCGGGTCCGCGCGAATTGCGATCGACGCGCGATAAAGCGCGAGGACGCATTTGACGGCGACGCTTGATGCGCACATATTATTGCCGCAATGCAACAAGGCGATTCCAAAACCAGATCGTCGCGGCGGAGCGACCTTTATCAACCGCTTGCGGGGAGCGGCCAAGACGGCGGCCTGCTCGCGCTCGACGCGCGCAGCCGCGAAATTTTCCGGCGCATCGTCGAATCCTATCTGGCGACGGGCGAGCCTATCGGCTCGCGCAATTTGAGCCGCGTGCTGCCCATGACGCTCTCCCCCGCCTCGATCCGCAACGTCATGTCCGATCTGGAGGCGCTCGGGCTTATTTACGCGCCGCACACGAGCGCCGGCCGGGTGCCGACGGAGTCGGGGCTGCGGCTGTTCGTCGATGGGCTGTTGGAGCTCAGCGATATGAACGAGGCGGAGCGCGCGCGCATCGACGCAACCTTCGCCGGGCTGCAGCCGGGCAAGATCCTGGCCGACGCCAGCGAGCTTTTGTCCGGCCTGTCGCGCTGCGCGGGCGTCGTCGTTTCGGAGAAGCACATCACGCGCATCAAACAGCTCGAATTCGTCAGCCTCGATCCGCACCGGGCGCTTCTCGTGCTGGTGGGCGAGGACGGGGGCGTGGAGAACCGCGTGCTCAGCTTCCCGCAGGCCATCCCGCCGAGCGCCCTCAACGAGGCGTCCAACTACCTGAACGCGCGCTTGCGGGGCAAGACGCTCGGCGAAGCCCGCGCGCGCATCGAGCAGGAGCTGAAGGAACGCAACGCCGAGCTGAACGATTTAACCTCGCGCGTCGTGCAATCGGGCCTGGCGCAATGGTCGGGCGGCGAGGACGACAACAAGAGCTTGATCGTGCGGGGGCGCTCGCATCTCCTTGGCGACGTGAGGGCCATGGAGGATTTGGACCGGATTCGCATGCTGTTCGACGATCTTGAGTCGAAAAAGGAGATCGCGCAGCTTCTCACGCTGGCGGAGGAGGCCGACGGCGTGCGCATCTTCATCGGGTCGGAGAATCACCTGTTTTCGCTGTCGGGTTCGTCGCTCATCGTCTCCCCGTTTCGGAACGACGAGCGTAAAATTGTCGGCGTTTTGGGGGTCATCGGGCCGACGCGGCTTAATTATGCCCGCATTATCCCCATGGTGGATTACACGGCCAAGATGGTGGGTCGTCTGCTGACTTGATTCTGGGCGTGAAGCGGCCGATACCCGACGCAGCGAGGAAATTTTTCGCCGACGCCGATTTTCTTCGCGAGGAAAAGGCAGAACATGATGAGCAATACGGAAACAACGGTAACCGAGTTGCAGGATAGCGACGTGGTTGGGGCCGACACCGCCGCGGAGACCGCGGCCGGCGCCGATCAGCAACTGACCACCGCCGAGCTTGAGGCCATCCGCGCGCGCCTCGCCGGGCTCGCCGCCGAGAATGAGGCGTTGAAGGCGGAGAACGCGCAGCTTCAGGCCGAAAAAACCCGTCTGGACGATAACTGGAAGCGCTCCGAGGCGGAGATGCAGAATTTGCGCCGCCGCACCGAGCGCGAAATCGCCGAGAACGCAAAATATGCGATTTCGTCCTTCGCCCGTGACGTGATCGGCATCGGCGACAATCTGCGCCGCGCCATTGAGGCAGTGCCGAAGCACGCGGCGGCGGACGACCCTGCGCTCGCGACCCTCATCGAGGGCGTCGAGGTGACGGAGCGCGAGCTGTTCAAGGTGCTTGAGCGGCAGAACATCGTCCGCTTCGACCCTAAGGGCGAAAAGTTCGATCCGCACATCCATGACGCCATGATGCGGGTTGAGACCGCCGACGCCGCTCCGGACACCATTCTCCAGGTTTACCAAGCCGGCTATATGATCGGCGACAGGGTGCTGCGCGCCGCCGCCGTCGTTGTCGCGAAAGCGGCGACGGGCGCGCCGACCGGCTCTGGCGAGCCGAAACCCTCAGCCGGCGACGAGGGCGTCGCGCCCGCCGCCGCCGAAGGCGTAAGCGAACCGCCCGAGACGCCGCCCGCCGACAGCGAAGCGCCGCAAGCGGCGTCCGCAACCATTGTGCGCATGCAGCGCCGGAGCTCTCTCGAATCCCAACGCGGCGCCCGCCGCGCCCAGATCATTCGCCCGGTGACGGTGACGACGAGCGTGCTCTCGACCAAGCGCCCGTCCTCGATGACGATGCCGGTGATGGGCGGCGCGAGTGAGATCGAAGCGCCCGCGCCGTATGTGGGGCTGGCCAACGGCCCTGATTTTGATGCGGACTGACGCTCCGGCGCCACGCGCCGGGGACGACGCAAAACAGTTAAGCGCGCGGGCTCGCTGCTTGCGCGTGCTGACGCCCTCTCCTATATACTTGCGCATTAACACGGCATCCATAGGGACCGGAAGATACGTCCCACGCTCGCAAAATGCGGCGCGGCTCGAAAACAACCCGGATGCTGCTTCATGGTCCGGCCGGTTCGCTAACACTGCACTAGGGGTACATAATGGCAAAAGTTATCGGAATTGACTTGGGCACGACCAATTCCTGCATCGCCGTGATGGAAGGCTCGTCGCCGAAGGTGATTGAGAACTCCGAGGGCGTGCGCACGACGCCCTCCATCGTCGCCTTCACCGCCGAGGGCGAGCGCCTCATCGGTCTTCCGGCCAAGCGCCAGGGCGTGACCAATCCCGAGAACACGTTTTTCGCCATCAAGCGCCTTGTCGGGCGCCGCTTCGACGATCCGATGGTGGTTAAGGACCAGAAGCTCGTCCCGTACAAGATCATAAAAGCCGACAACGGCGACGCCTGGGTGGAGTCCCACGGCCAGAAATACTCGCCTTCGCAAATCTCGGCCTTCATTCTGCAGAAGATGAAGGAAACCGCCGAAAGCTATCTCGGCGAAAAGGTCGACAAAGCCGTCATCACCGTCCCCGCCTATTTCAACGACGCGCAGCGGCAGGCGACGAAAGACGCCGGCAAAATCGCGGGCCTCGAGGTGCTGCGCATTATCAACGAGCCGACTGCGGCGGCCCTCGCCTATGGCCTCGACAAGCGCGAAGGTTCGAAGACCATCGCGGTGTATGACCTCGGCGGCGGCACGTTTGACATCTCGATCCTAGAGATCGGCGACGGCGTGTTCGAGGTGAAATCGACGAACGGCGACACGTTCCTCGGCGGCGAAGACTTCGACATGCGCTTGGTCGAATATCTCGCGGCGGAGTTCAAGAAAGAGAACGGCATCGATCTGCGCGCCGACAAACTGGCGCTGCAACGCCTGAAAGAGGCGGCGGAAAAAGCCAAGATCGAGCTGTCCTCCACGCAGCAAACCGAGGTGAACCTGCCCTTCATCACCGCAGACCAGACCGGGCCGAAGCACCTGACCATGAAGCTGACGCGGGCCAAGCTCGAGAGCCTGGTTGACGACCTGATCCAAAAGACGATCGAGCCGTGCCAGGCCGCCTTGCGCGACGCCGGACTGAAGGCCGCCGAGATCGACGAGGTGGTGCTGGTGGGCGGCATGACGCGCATGCCGAAAATCGCCGCTACCGTGAAGAACATCTTCGGCAAAGAGCCTCACAAGGGCGTCAACCCGGATGAGGTGGTGGCCATGGGCGCCGCGATCCAGGCCGGCGTGCTTCAGGGCGACGTGAAGGACGTACTGCTGCTCGACGTGACGCCGCTGTCGCTCGGCATCGAGACGTTGGGCGGCGTGTTCACGCGCCTCATCGACCGCAACACAACCATCCCGACCAAGAAAAGCCAGGTGTTCTCCACCGCCGAGGACAATCAGAACGCGGTCACCATCCGCGTCTTCCAGGGCGAGCGCGAGATGGCGGCCGACAACAAGATGCTCGGCCAGTTCGATCTCGTCGGCATACCCCCGGCGCCGCGCGGCGTGCCGCAGATTGAGGTGACGTTCGACATCGACGCAAACGGCATCGTCAACGTGTCCGCGCTCGACAAGGCGACGCAGAAGGCGCAGTCCATCCGCATCCAGGCCTCCGGCGGCCTCTCGGACGCGGATATCGACCGCATGGTGAAAGAGGCGCAGACCCACGCCGCCGAGGACAAGAAACGCCGCGAGTTGGTCGAAGCCAAAAACCAGGGCGAAGCGTTGATCCACTCCAGCGAGAAAACGCTGAAGGACCTGGCGGACAAGATCTCCGCCGACGACAAGTCCGCCGTGGAAAAAGCCATCACCGAGCTGCGCGGCGTCTTGGACAGCGACAACAAAGACAAGATCGCCGCCAAAACCGAGGAACTGGCCCGCGCCGCCATGAAGCTTGGCGAGGCGATGTACAAGCAAAACGACGGCGAGCCGCAGAAGCCCGGCGCCTCCGCGGAGGATCGCGTGGTGGACGCGGACTTCGAAGAGGTCAAGGAGGACGATCGCAAACGGTCGCAAGGCTGACCGCAGGGCTAAGCCCTCGGCGAGCAGGTTGTTCACGCCGCCTGCGCGATGCACGTAAACGAGGCCCGTTTATCGCATCGCTCGGGCGGCGTCTTAGACTGCGCCATATCCCGGCGTTATCGTTTCATAGAAGTGACCGAACACACACATGAAGCGCGACTATTACGAAGTGCTCGGCGTATCGAAAAGCGCAGACGAAAACGACATCAAGAGCGCTTTCCGCCGCATGGCGAAAGAGTACCATCCGGATCGCAACCCCGGCGACGGCGATGCGGAAAAGCGTTTCAAGGAAATCAACGAAGCGTATGAAGCGTTGAAAGACCCCCAGAAGCGGGCGGCATACGATCAGTATGGCCATGCGGCGTTCGAGGGCAACGGCGCCGGCCCCGGCCCGCACGGCTTCGGCGCCGATTTCGCCACGTCCATGTCGGATATTTTCGACGACCTGTTCGGCGAGTTCATGGGCGGGCGGCGCGGCCGGGCGCGAGGCTCGCGTGAACGCGGGCAGGACATCCGGTTCAACCTGGAAATCACGCTTGAGGAGGCTTACGCCGGCAAAACCGCGACGATCCGCGTTCCCGCCTCCGTGCAATGCGAGGCGTGCGGCGGCGCAGGCGCTGAAGCCGGCTCCCGCCCGACAGCTTGCACCACCTGCGGCGGGCATGGCAAAATCCGCGTCAGCCAAGGATTTTTCACCATCGAACGCACGTGCATGGCCTGCCAGGGCCGTGGCGAGGTCATCGAAAATCCGTGCCAAGGCTGCGCCGGCGCCGGACGCGTCAACCGCGAACGCAAGCTGTCCGTCACCATCCCCGCCGGGGTCGAGGACGGCACGCGCATCCGGTTGGCGGGCGAAGGCGAAGCGGGCATGCGCGGCGGACCGGCTGGCGATCTCTACATCTTCCTGTCCATCGCGCCGCACGACATCTTCCAGCGCGACGGCGCGGACCTTTTCTGCCGCGTGCCCATCACCATGATCACGGCGGCGCTCGGCGGGCAGATCGAAGCGCCCACCATCGACGGCGGCCGCACCAAGCTGAAAATCCCGGAAGGCACGGAAAGCGGCAAGCAATTCCGCATCCGCGGCAAGGGCATGCCGGTGCTGCGGCAAAAGATCGTCGGCGACCTCAACATCCAGGTCGAGGTCGAGACGCCGCAAAACCTCTCGCGCAAGCAGAAAGAGCTTTTGCGCGAATTCGAGAAAGCCTCCACGCGTGAGAACAACCCGGAGGCGGAAAGCTTCCTCGCCCGCATCCGTTCCTTCTGGGGCGACGCAGCCGACTAACGCCAAACTGGAGCCCCGATGACGCAGCCCGTGACATTCCTGTGCCTGGCGGGAAGCGCCCGCGCCGCCTCGTTCAACCAGCGCCTCGCGGCGGCCGCTGCGCGCGAAGCCGGGGCTCAAGGCGCAGTCGTCACACTGCTCTCGCCCCGGGATTACGCCATGCCGCTCTACGACGGCGACCTTGAGGCCCGTGAGGGCGCGCCGCACGCCGCCGTGGCGCTTGCGAACCACTTCAAAACAGCCCAAGCCGTGTTCATCGCCAGCCCTGAATACAATGCGTCCATCTCGCCGTTCCTGAAAAACGCGCTGGATTGGGTTTCGCGGGTGAAGGCCGACGGCGAGCCGCCGCTCTTCGCCTACAAAAACCGCGTTTTCGCCATCGGCTCCGCCTCGCCGGGCGCGCTGGGCGGCATGCGCGGCCTCATCGCCCTCAGGCACTGCATGGAGTTGGGCCTCGGCGCCCTTGTTCTGCCCGATCAGATCGCCGTGCCGAACGCCGGGCAAGCCTTCGATGAAGCCGGCGCGCTCACGGACGACCGCTCCGCGGCTGCGCTGAAGCGCGTGGTCGGCGCGGCGATCGACGCGGCTGCCCGGTTTCGCCGATGACGGGCCGGGCCGCGCTCAGCCGGATCGCGCTGGCGCTCGACTTCTCCACGCCGGACGACGCGCGCCGCTTCATCGACCGGATCGAGGCGCCGCCCATCGTCTACAAAATCGGCGTAGAGTTGATTTACGCGGGCGGACTTGCGCTCGCGGACGAGCTTGCGCGGTCGGGCCACGCTGTGTTCATCGACGCCAAGCTGCACGATATCGGACGCACCGTCGAGCGCGCGACCGCCGTCATCGCGGGGATGGGAGCGCAGTTTCTCACCGTGCACGCCGCCGACCGCAAGACGCTCGCAGGCGCCGTGCGCGGCCGCTCCATCTCGCCCCTCAAGCTCCTCGGCGTGACGGTGATGACCAATCTGGACGCCGCCGATCTGGCCGAACAGGGCCTCGGCGATCCGGCGCAGGCGGCGCGTCGCCGCGCGGCCATCGCACGCGAGGAGGGACTGGACGGCGTCGTCGCCTCGGCGTGGGAGGCGCCGGAAGTGAAGCGCCTGTGCGGGGCCGGTTTCCTCGTGGTGACGCCAGGCGTGCGGCCTGCCGGATCGGCGGCGGGCGACCAGGCGCGCGTCGCCACGCCCGCCGAGGCCGTGCGCGCGGGGGCGGATTACCTGGTGGTTGGGCGCCCGATCACCGAAAGCGCTGACCCAAAAGCCGCGCTGGCCGCTCTCGCTTCCGACATCGAAACCGCCGCGCAGGCCTAAGCTCATTCGCCGGGCGTGTCCTCCGGCTGCTCCTCCACGTCGGGCGTTGGAGCGGTCGCCGCCGCCACGCCGAGCAGCCTCGCGCAATCCGCTGGGAGATCGGCGAGCGTGAGCGGCGGCTTGGGCTTCGGCGGCTTGCGGTTCGGATCCGGCGGGGCGGGCGGGCGCGTCAGCAGCTTAAACCAGTTGTCCAACTCAGCGCCGCAGCCGTCGTCGCCCGATAGCGGCGGCTGGTTCACGCATCCCGCGCTATCGGCCGGGCACGTGAGCCGCACGTGGAAATGATAATGGTGCCCCCACCACGGCCGCACCTTGCCGAGCCAACCGCGATCCTCCCCCGCCGCCTCGCACAGTGCGCGCTTGATGACGGGATGGACGAAGATGCGCGCCACCTGCGGGTAAAGCGCCGCGCGGCGCAACAGCCGCACATGCTGCGGCGTCCAGAGCTTGGCGTTGATGGTGAGCTTGTCGTCACCGAGCATGCTATCGGCCGAAAGGGTTTCGCGCTCCTCGCGGGTGAGCTCTCGCGGCGGCATGGGTTTGAGCCAGATGTCGGCGTCAAGGCCGATCTGGTGGCTGGCGTGCCCCGTGCGCATCGGCCCGCCCGCCGGCTGCGCCATGTCGCCCACGAGCAGCCCCGGCCAGCCGTCCTTTTCACGCGCATCGCGGGCGAGCGTCTCGACATATTTGACAAGCGCCGGGTGCCCCCAATTGCGGTTACGCGAAAGACGCATCGCCTGCCACGCCGGGCCGTTGACCGGGAGGGCGCGCGCCCCCGCCAGGCATCCGCGCGCGTATCCGCCGATGGCGCGGGCGGCGAGAGGCGCGGGCTGCGTGACGGCGCCGAACAGTTCCTTAGCGGGCGGCTGCGATTTGGCGGCGGCTTTGGGCGCCGATTTGGCCTCAGCCAAGGCGGGCGCTGGAGTGATGAGCGGGCATGCCGCAACAAGCGCCGCGATCAGCGACAGCCGACGCACCGCGGCTCCGCGCTCCCGCAACTCACCGCAACGCGACGCGGCGTCATTACTTAAATGTTTACGCTTTTCGTCCATGTTGCAGTTAAATTTCATCATCCCTTTTGCAATCCAAGACGTTCGGGAGGATTCCATGATGCGCCGCCTCATGCTTGCTGTGCTTTTGTTCCTTGCCCCTGTCAACGCTTTCGCGGCAGTCACGGCCTATATCAGCAAATCGGAGCAGCTGATGCACGTGTATGTCGAAGGCGCGCATTATTCAACTTGGGTCATCTCCACGGGCCGCGGCGGCTACAACACGCCGATCGGCGCGTTCCGGCCGACCTTCCTCAGCCGCTTCCATCGCTCCAGCCGCTATGGCGGCGCGCCCATGCCGTTCTCGGTGTTTTTCCATCGCGGCTACGCCATCCACGGCACCTATGAGGTCAGGGCGCTAGGGAGGCCGGCGTCCCGCGGCTGCATCCGGCTGCACCCCGAACACGCGCGCGTGTTTTATTCGCTGGTGCGCGACTACGGCCGCGCCGCCACGCGAATCATCATTCAGCGCTAGTGCGATTTGCTGCTGGTCTTGCGCGCGAAAACGCCGAACAGGATTTGCGGCGAGCCGAAATCGTCCTCGATGCTCTCCGTGCGCAGCGACGAGAATTTGAGGCTCGGCTGCCGCTCAAACAACGCGAGCACCTCCTCCGCCTGATACATCGCATAGTACCGCCCCAGTCGGTCGCGCATGTCGCCGTCGCCGCTCGGGAAACAGGCGTAGAGCACCGCGTTTTCGCGCATGGCGCTCGCGATTATGCTCAGGATCGTGGGGACTTTATCCTTGGGGACATGGGGCAGCGCGTGGCACGCGAAAACGCCGTCGAACTGCATGTCTGAGCCGACGGCGTCGAAAGTCTTGACCATCACCGGGCGTCGCAATTTGGGCGAGGCGAGCGCGGCGAGCTTGGAGGACGCATCCAGGGAGTGCACGTCGAAGCCGCGCCGCTGCATTTCCTCAGACGCCCAACCGGCGCCGCAGCCGAGATCGAGCACCCTCGCGCCGGGCGCAAGCTTGGCGCAGAAAAATTTCAGCGCGTTCCAACTGCTTTTGGGGACGGGGCGGGCGGCGTATTCGTTGGCGTAGGCGTCGTAAACGGCGATCGTCGTTGCGTCGAACGGCACAGGCGCCCCCCAGGCTTCAATCTTGCAGTCCGCTGAAGCGGCAGTCAAAATATCAGAACGCATTACATAACGGGTAGGCGTGCTGCGGCGGCCGTGATGCGGCTTCGGGTCATACTAAAGTTTATCATGGCGTGGATGTCAACCTCGGCGGGCCGTAAAATCAGGCCGCCGGACGCAAACTGAGCGGAAAGTCCATCACCGCCATAACGAAGCCTGCGCTGTCCTCGACCGCCTCCCGCCAGAGCGAAATGTAGGTGGAGCCGGCGGGCGTTACCTGGCCGGACACCTCGCCGTGGTCGAAATGCAGCTCGGCCTCGTGTTTTTTGGCGAGCCGCTGCATTTTGCGGTTCTCGGCCAAGCAGTTCATGTAGAGGCGCGAGACCCCGCGGTTGCGGGCCGACCGCACGATCCGCTCGAACAGGGCCGACCCCACCCCGCGATTTTGGTACGCCTCTTCGACTGAGAACGCCGCCTCCGCGTCGTGAGAGAGCCCGTCGCCGATTTGGCGCAATTCGGCCGCGCCGTGCATCTCGCCCTCGCGGAAATAGCCATAGAGGAGGCCGTCAAGACCCGGGCTGCGGGAGGCGTAATCGCGGATGAACTCATCGCCCACGGGCATGCCAAAACGCAGGCGGCGACTTTCAGGGTCTAGTCTGAGCAAGTGGTCACGGAACTTTTCCATCTCCGTTGGCCACGCTTTGCGGATAATCCCTCCCCAGATGTGAGATTCATGCATGGGAACCCACTCCGGTGATATTTATGGTTTTGTTTTCCCTGACAATATGGCGACGGCGAGACGCCGGAAGCAATGGAGCGCGCCGCATGAGCCTTATGTGCGAAACGCATCCCGCGATGCGGTTTTGAGCATGCGGGCTGACGAGGACGCGACCGCCCGCTCGCGCATCATGCGGCGGGTCAAGTCGCGCGACACCACGCCGGAGCAGGCGGTGAGGCGAGCCGTGCGCGGGCTGGGGATCGGCTACCGCCTGCATGCGGCCGACCTCCCTGGCAAGCCGGATCTCGTATTTCGCGGGCGGCGGCGCGTCATTTTCGTGCATGGCTGCTTCTGGCACGGCCACGACTGCAAGCGCGGCGCGCGGGCGCCCAAGGCCAACGCCGAGTACTGGCGCGCGAAAATCACCCGCAACAGGGCGCGCGACGCGGCGACGCTAGAGCGGTTGGCGGCGCTCGGCTGGCGCGCAATCGTGGTGTGGGAGTGCGAGCTGAGAGATGCAGCGCGGCTCAGCGCGCGGCTTGCGAGCTTTCTGCAACCCGCCTCAAAGACCGCCATGGGCGTGGACAAGCCAGAGCACCAGCGCGCCGAGCGCGATGCGATAATAGGCGAAGGGCGCAAAGCCAACGCGGCTGACGATGGCGAGGAACGGCTTGACGACCACGAGCGCCGCGAAAAACGCGCACACGAAGCCGACGGCGATGACGCCCGCGTCGTCGAAGCTGAGGGCGTCCCGGTTTTTGAAGGCGTCGTAGGCGAAGGCGGCGGCCATGGTCGGAATGGAGAGGAAGAATGAGAACTCGGCGGCCGCGCGCCGGTCAAGGCCGAGCAGCAAGCCGCCGATGATCGTCGCCCCTGAACGCGACACGCCGGGCACGAGCGCCATGGCCTGCGCAAGACCGATGAGAAAGCCCGTGCGCACGGGCACATCATCGACCGTCGGATAGAGCACGCGCTTCTGCAGCCGCTCGACCGCGAGGATGACGAAGCCGCCGATGATGAGCGCCGTCGCGACGACCGTGGGCGAAAACAGCACCGCCTTGATCTGGCTGTGAAACGCGGCGCCGAGAATCATCGCGGGGATGAACGCGGCGACGATGACGGCGGCGAACCGGCGCGCGGCTGGGTCTGTCGGCAGGCCGGTGAGCGTCGCCCAGAGCTTACGGAAATAGAGCACGACAAGCGCCAGGATGGCGCCGAGCTGGATCATCACCTCGAAGGTTCGCCCCGGCGGCGCCTTGAACCCGAGCAAATCGACGAAGAGGATGAGATGGCCGGTGGAGGAGACGGGCAAGAACTCGGTCAGCCCCTCGATCACGCCGAGCAGGGCGGCCAGCAGGTAGTTTTCCATGGATGCCGCCCCTTCCGCCGCAGTTTTGTCCGCCTTAGCGCCAGCGATGGCGGGCGTCAACCGCGCGTGGGGCCGGAGGGGCGCGCACGCCCCGCGACTATGGCGCCGGCGCCACCGTCACGCGAGGCCGAGGAAGCGCAGAACAAGATAGATGAAGCCGCCGCCGAAAATGGTGACGAAGGCGGCGCCCGCGAGGCCGAGCAGCACGCCGATGCTGATCGCCGCGCCGTCCTTCTCGATAAGGCCGATGGAAATGAACGCGATGCTGAAGGCGGGCAGCGCGTTGCCCCAGGGGATCGGCGCCATGAGCACGATGGCGGTGAACGCGAGATAGACGCCGAGCACCGCCTGTCCGATGCGCCCGGACATCCAAACCCAGCGCGGCTTCAGCCAGCGCTCCGTCCACACCAGAAATTTCGAGACGCGCCGCGTGATCGCCTGGAACAGCTCCTGGCTGAGCCGGCGCTTCAGCATGAACTCCGGCAGCCAGGGCGTTTTGCGGCCCCAGACGATCTGCAGCGCGAACAGGATGATCGGCGCGCCCAGGATAAACGAGATGCCCGGAATGACCGCGTTCGGCACCGCGAACATGACCATCAACATGCCGAAGCTGCGGTCTTTGAGGCCGCGAACGATGTTGCGCACCTCCACCTCGGGTCCGGTGTTCTCCCGCACGAGGCGCGAGAAAATCGTGGAGGTGCGCTCCACGGCGAGCGTGTGGAGCGTGGGCTGCGGCGCCGGAGACAAGGAGACTTCACCTGAGGCTTCGTTGACCATCGTTCGATGTATCCGGGATTTTTGGCGCTGGAGCAAGGCTCAACGGGCGCAGTGGTTCAAATAAACGGCATGATTGCTTAACCAAGTCAGAACCGCCTCGGGCCGCAGAGGTTTCAGGCGCATCGTGTCAGGCGGCCTCGGTTTCCTGCGTCTCGGCGTTCTGGGCGGCGGGCAAGATGCAGGTCACGGTGGTGCCCTCCCCCACCCGGCTCTTGATCTCCAAGCGGCCGCCATGCAGCTCGATGATGGAGCGCGAGATGGCCAGGCCGAGGCCCGTGCCCTTATGCGCCTTGGCGAACTGGTTCTCCACCTGTTCGAACGGGCGCCCGAGCCGCGCGATGTCCGGCTTCGGGATGCCGACGCCCGTATCCGTGATGCCGATGCGCACGGTGCCCTTGTAGCGATACGCCCGCACGCTCACCATGCCGCCGACGGGCGTGAATTTGATGGCGTTCGAGAGGAGGTTGATGAGCACCTGCTTCAGCGCCCGCCTATCGCCCACCACGTCGATGAGCTTGACACCCGTGTGGCTGAGCGAGATGTGACGGCGCGCGGCCGTTTGCGCGACGACGCGGAAACTGTCCTCTATCACCTCGCTGATGAGCAGGGTCTCGAAATCGAGCGACATGCGCCCGGCCTCGATTTTCGACATGTCGAGAATGTCGTTGATCACCTCCAGCAGATATTCGCCGCTGCGGTGGATGTCGCCGGCGTATTCGAGATACTTTTTATTGCCCATACGGCCAAAGATTTCCTGCGACATCATCTCCGAAAAGCCGATGATGGCGTTGAGCGGCGTGCGCAGTTCGTGGCTGATGTTGGCCAGAAATTCGGATTTGGAGCGGTTGGCGGCCTCGGCCCTGGCCTTCTCGGTCGCGTATTTTTCGGCCAAATCGACCAGTTGCCGCGTCTGCTGCTGGAGTTGCAGTCGCGATTGCTCAAGGTCGCTGACCGAGGCTTTCAGATCGCGCTCGCGCTCCACCAGGCGCTGCTCGCTGGCCTTCAATGCGGTGACGTCCGTCGCCAAGCTTACGAACCCGGCGCCGGGCGTGCGCTTTTCGCTGATCTGCACCCAGGCGCCGCCGGGCAGGCTGGCGAAGCCGACGCTATGGCCGCTCTTGCGCTCTCCGCGCGCCGTGATGGGGCCTTGCGCCATGCCGTGGGCCGCCTTGGCCGCCGTGGCCAGATAGGCCTCGCCGGGATGGGCGGCGTCGGCCGGCAATCCGTACAGCTCGCGGAAGCGGGCGTTGCCGATGATGAGGCGGTCGTCCTCGTCCCACAGCGCGAACGCCTCGGGCATGCCGTCGATGGCGGCCATGAGCCGCAGTGCGGGGCCGTCGCCCTTCGCGCCTCGCGGCTCCATCAGGGCGAAGGCGACCGTTCTCGGCGCGCCGGCCGCATCGCGCATGATGCGGCCTTTGAGCGCCGCCGCCAGCCAGCGCCGCCCGGGCAGCGCGATGAGCAGATCGGCCTCCATGTCGTCGGAGCCGGCCGCGAGCGCCCGGTTGAGCGCCGCGAGCAGATCATCCGGCGGACGCAGATATTCGCGCATCTGGCGGTAAGGCGTGCGTCCGTCAGGGCCGCGCGGCTTCAGGCCAAGGGCCGCCAGCGCCTCGGGCGGCAACTCGATGTGGTTGCTCGCCAGATCCCATGAGCCGAGCCAGAGGCCGAACTCTGAAAAGGCGAGCGCCTGATGGAACCGGTTCGGTTCAGCGGGAGCGGGTGAGGCGGCGAGGCGGGACCCGGCCCACACCGAAGACGCCGCGAGCGCAAGACAGGCCGAAAGCGTCAGCGCGGGCGGCGCGTCCCACAAAACCGCGGCGCCGGCGCCTAATGCTGCGAGGCAGGCGGCGCTCAAGGCCGCCCAGAGCGGCGTCCCTTGCGATGCCCGTCCGGCGGCGGTTTTGTGTTTCATGGATCGGCTTTCACGTCGAATCGCCACAAGTCTAACGAAATCGACGCAGAAGCCGCCTTAGCTTAGGATTTTACTCACAATTTCGTCCACATCGGCCGACAGGCCTGGCTTCTCCGCGATGCGGCGCAAGGCGACCTCTGCCAAGCGGCGGCGGCCCGGCTCGAACATGCGCCAGCTCTCGAACGATCCGGCGAGACGCGCGGCCACCTGCGCGTTGAAATCGTCGAGCGCCATCACCGTCTCCGCCACGGCGGCGTAGCCCTGGCCGTTCGCATCGTTGAAGCGCGCCTGATTGCCCTCCGCAAAGGCGCCGTACAGCACGCGCACCTTGTTCGGATTGGCGAGGTTGAACAGCGGATGCGCGCTCAGCTCCTTGATGCGGTCGTGCACCCCGGGCGACGTAGACTGAGCCTGTAGCGCAAACCATTTGTCGATGGTGAGCCGGTCGTCGCGCCAGCGCTCGAAGAAATGCGCAAACGCCGCTTTCGCCTCCGGCCCGTCCGACCCGGAAAGCACGGCAAGCGCGGCGCGTGCGTCGGTCATGCTCGCGGCCTCGGCGTAGTGCCGCGCGGCGAGCTTCAGCCCGGATTTGCCGCCGCCCGCCGCGAGATAGGCGAGGGCCGCATTGCGCAGCGAGCGCGCGCCGACCGATGCGGCGTCCGGCGAGAACGGCTCGCCGCGTTTGGGCGCATAAGCGGCGTAAAGCTCATGGAACGCGGCGCGGGCCGTCCGCCCGATCTTGGCGCGAAGGCTCCGCCGGGCGGCGTGCACCGCTTCCGGGTCGACGTCCGTGGCGATGGCGAGCGCCACGTCACGCTCGGACGGCAGCGTCAAGAACGCGGCGCGATAGGCGGGGTCAAGGCCCGCGTCGCAGGCGACGGCCTCCAGCGCGGCGATGAACCGGCGCGTGACCGGCCCGGATCGCGCCCCTTTCGCGCCCCGCACGAGCAGCCGCAGAGCCAGCGTTTGCGCCGCGCGCCATTTGTTGAAGGCGTTCGGATCGTCCCGCATCATCTGCAGGAGCTGCTCGTCCGCCTGGCGCGCCTCCAGCTTCACGGGGGCGGAAAAATCGCGCAGCAGCGAGGGCGTCGGCCGTTCCGCGATTCCATCGAACACGAATGTCTGGCGAGCCTTGCGCAACTCGATCAGATCGCCGACCGGCGCGCCGCCGCGTTTCAGCGGCAGATCGCGGCCGCCTGCGACAAGGCCGAGCTTGATGGGGATGTGGAGCGGCTTGCCGTCGCCTTTGGGGTTCTTCTGCTCCAGGGTCAGGCGCGCGGTTTGCGTCGCGGCGGAATAGGTGAAACGCGCGGCGACCTCCGGCGTGCCCGGCGTCGAATACCACCGCGCGAATTGCGACAGGTCGGCGCCGTTTGCGTCCGCCATCGCTGCGAGCCAGTCCTCGACGGTCGCCGCCTGACCGTCGTGCCGCGCGAAATAGAGGTCGACGCCTTTGCGGAAGCCCTCTTCGCCGAACAGCGTGTGCAGCATGCGGCACAGTTCGGCGCCTTTTTCGTAGACCGTCAGGGTGTAGAAGTTGTTGATCTCGACAAACGACTCCGGGCGCACCGGGTGAGCCAGCGGCCCCGCGTCTTCCTGGAACTGGCGCGACGTGAGGAAACGCACGTCGTCGATGCGCTTCACCGTGCGGCTGCGCTCGTCGGAGGTGAACTCCTGGTCCCGGAACACGGTCAGCCCCTCTTTGAGGCAAAGCTGGAACCAGTCGCGGCAGGTCACGCGGTTGCCCGTCCAGTTGTGGAAATACTCGTGCGCGACGACCGCCTCGATGCGCTCGTAGTCCTCGTCCGTCGCGGTCTCGGGCGCCGCGAGCACCAGCTTGTCGTTGAAAATGTTGAGGCCCTTGTTCTCCATCGCCCCCATGTTGAAATCGGACACGGCGACGATGTTGAACACATCGAGATCGTATTCGAGGCCGAAGCGGCGCTCGTCCCACGCCATGGAGCGCTTGAGGCTGTCCATCGCCCACCAGCAGCGCTCCTCCTTGCCGCGCTCGCAGTAAATGCGCAGCTCCACCTTGCGGCCGGAAGCGGTGGTGAACTCGTCGCGGATGTGGCCGAGATCGCCGCCGACGAGCGCGAACAGATAGGCCGGCTTCGGATGCGGATCGTCCCACACCGCGAAATGCCGTCCGCCGGGCAGATCGCCGCCCTCCACGAGATTGCCGTTCGAGAGCAGCACGGGCGCCTCCGCTTTGTCCGCCTCCAGCCGCACGCGAAAGCGGGCGAGCACGTCCGGCCGGTCGAGATACGGCGCGATGCGGCGGAAGCCCTCCGCCTCGCACTGGGTGCAGTAGACGCCGCGCGAGCGGTAAAGCCCGGAGAGCGCCTTGTTCGCCTCCGGGTCGCAGATAGAGACGGTCGTGAGGGTGAACGCGGCCGCGGGCGGCGCATGCAGGGTGAGCTTGTCGCTTTCGTATGCGTAGGCGTCCGACTGAAGTTCGACCCCGTCGATCGCGACGCTGTCCAGGCTCAGTTTCTCCGCGTCGAGCGCCAGCGGGCCGCCTTGCCCATCTCCGGCGCGAACGGACAAAGTCGAGCGCACCGTCGCCCGTGACGGCTCAAGGGAGATATGGAGGCGCACGGCGTCGATCAGCCTCGGCGGCGGCGCGTAATCCCGCAGGTGGATCACGGGCTTGTCGCCGCTTTTGCCGGCGGGTGCGCGGCTCTGTTCGCTGGTCATGGGCGCCTCTGAAAACGGCTTATGGGACGAGCGCCGCTAGCCCTTCGGCGCGTCCGGCAGGAAATTTGCGCCTTCGGACGCAAGGAACGTCCACATCGCGTCGGCGGCGGGGAGGAGGCGTTTGTCCGCGCGGCGCACGGCGTACCATTCGCGCATCAGCGGCAAGCCTTCGACGTTGAGTTGAATGAGCCGCCCGGACGCCAGCTCCGCAGCAACAGTGTGGGCCGAGATGAACGAGATGCCCAGCCCGGCCATCACCGCCTGCTTGATCGTCTCGTTGGAGCCGATCTCCATGCCGATGCGCGGCTTGAAGTCCATGTCGCGGAAGAATTTCTCGGTGAGCGCGCGCGTGCCGGAGCCTTCCTCGCGCATCAGGAAGGTCTCGGAGCCAAGCTCTTTCCCAGTGAGGCGTTTTTTCTTGATGAGCGGATGCTCCGGCGGCGCGACGATGATGTGCGGATGCGGGCCGATGATCTCGCGCTGAACGTCCATGGACTCCGGCGGCCGGCCCATGATGGCCACGTCGATGCTGAAATTCTGCAGTGCGCGGATGGTGTCGCCGCGATTGCCGACGCTGAGGCGCACCTCGATGAGCGGATGCGCTTTCTGAAAGGCGGCGAGCGCCCGGGGCGCGAAATATTTGGCCGTGCTCACCACGCCGACGAACACCTTGCCGCCCTTCAGGCCCTTGAGCAGCGCCAGTTCCTGCTCGCAGTCGGCGAGCGCGGCCTCGATGCGTTGGGCTGCGAGCAGCACCTTCTCCCCCGCCTGCGTGGCGAGCGGCCCGTCGCCGGCGCGCTCGATGAGAGACATGCCGATGGCCGCCTCCAGAAGCTGCATCTGGATGGTGATGGCCGGCGGCGTCACGTTCAGCTCGCGCGCGGCCCCCGTCATCGATCCGCTTTTGATGACGGCCGCTAGCGCCCGCAACTGCTTGAGAGTGATGTTTTTCATACAAAATATGCGAAATCGAATGGCATAAGACTTGTTTCAATCCGCTCCGGCGCGCAAGGAGCAAAACATTCAATGTTGGATCGCTTCCCGTTGTAGGCTATCCAATATGCGTCGTCGTTTCATCCAAAACCTGTAAGGGAGCGCTGCGGCATGGCCGGTTTTCCGACTTTGGAGGAGCATCTCCGCGCTTGGGCTCAGACTGACGCGCGCAACCAGGCGGTGACCGAGACTATCTTATCTCTCGCTGCGGCGGGAAACAAAATCGCGGCGGTGGTGGCGCAAGGTCCGCTCGCCGGCCGCATGGGCGAGACGGTCGGGGTGCACGCCGACGGCGACACCCAGAAGCACCTGGAC
Organism: Hyphomicrobiales bacterium; assembly: GCA_033764775.1. GTDB lineage: Bacteria > Pseudomonadota > Alphaproteobacteria > Rhizobiales > Rhodomicrobiaceae > JAWXCE01. The sequence continues at coordinate 149,792 of JANRIQ010000006.1, forward strand.
ATGGTCACCAACCGCATCGTGACGGACGCGCTTCTGGCCGCGCCGGTCGCCTGGATGGGGTCGGAAGAGGTGGAGACGGCGGTTGCGCTCAACGCGGGCGCGCCGCTCGCCGTCAACGTCGACCCGCTTGACGGTTCGTCGAACATCGAGACCAACGTCTCCATCGGCACGATCTTCTCGATTCTCCCCGCCGACCGCCCGGAGCCGCTGTTGCAGCCGGGCTCGGCGCAGCTCGCCGCCGGTTTCATCGTCTATGGCCCGCAGACAACGCTCGCGCTCACCGTCGGCCAGGGATGCCAGATTTTCTGGGCCGATCCGGCCTCAGGCGAATGGCTGCTGGTGAAGCGGGATGTGCAAATTCCGCCGAACACGCGCGAATACGCGGTCAACGGCTCGAACTTCCGGCACTGGGACGCGCCGATCCAATCCTACATCGCCGACATCGAACGAGGCGCGGACGGCCCGCGCGGCGGCGACTACAACATGCGATGGGTCGGCTCGCTGGTGGCCGACGCGTTCCGCATTCTCACGCGCGGGGGCGTCTATCTCTACCCGGGAGACGCGCGCAAGGGCTACGCGCAAGGGCGGCTGCGGCTGCTTTATGAGGGCGCGCCGCTCGCATTTCTGGTTGAGCAGGCGGGCGGCGTGTGCACCGATGGCGAGCGACGGCTGATGGACGCGCCCGCCACCTCGCTGCACCAGCGCACCCCCCTCGTGTTCGGCTCCAAGAATGAGGTCGCCGAGGTGGCGCATCACTATAAAAATCCGCCGTCCATCGGCGAAAAATCGCCGCTCTTCACGCCGAGGGGGCTGTTTCGCAGTTAGGCCGCATGTCCGCCAAGCACCCGATCATTTCCGTTGTAGGCTCCTCGGGCGCGGGCACGACGTCGGTGAAAAAGACGTTCGACCAGATTTTCCGCCGTGAGAAAGTGTTCGCGGCCGATATCGAGGGCGACGCCTTCCACCGCTACGATCGCGACGACATGAAACGGCGCATGGCCGAGGAGGAGGCGCGCGGCAACATGCACTACAGCCATTTCGGCTTGGAGGCGAACCTGCTGGAAGAGTTGGAGGCCGTCTTCAAGCAGTATGGCGAGACGGGCTCCGGCCGCACGCGGCGATATGTGCATGACGAAAAAGAAGCGGAGCTTTACGGCGCGCCGGCTGGAACCTTCACCGAGTGGACGGATTTGCCGGCGGGGTCGCAGCTTCTTTTCTATGAGGGGCTGCACGGCGCCGCGGTCACCGAAAAGGTCAACATCGCGCGCCACGCGGACCTCAAGATCGGGGTGGTGCCTGTCATCAATCTGGAGTGGATCCAGAAAATCCATCGCGACCGCGCCGCCCGGGGCTACTCCACCGAGGCCGTCACCCACACCATCCTGCGCCGCATGCCCGACTACGTGAACTACATCTGCCCGCAATTCAGCCTGACCGACATCAACTTCCAGCGCGTTCCGATGGTGGACACCTCCAACCCGTTCGTCGCGCGCTGGATACCGACCCCGGACGAATCCATGGTGGTCATCCGCTTCAAGGACCCGCGCGGCATCGACTTCGCCTATCTGAAGACCATGATCCACGACAGCTTCATGTCGCGGGCCAATTCCATCGTCGTGCCGGGCGGAAAGCTGGATTTGGCGATGCAACTGATTATAACGCCAATGATCATGAAGCTGATCGAGCAAAAACGACGCGTATTCTGAGGACCTGATGACACAAATGACCGCGGCGGCCGCGCCGCTCAGCACGGACGCGAAACCGTCGCTCGCCGACATGGCGAACGCCATCCGCGCATTGTCCATGGACGCGGTGGAGGCGGCCAACTCGGGGCACCCGGGCATGCCGATGGGGATGGCGGACGTGGGCGCCGTGCTGTTTTCCGAACACCTCAAATACGATCCCGCCGCGCCGGACTGGCCCGACCGCGACCGCTTCGTGCTCTCCGCCGGGCACGGCTCGATGTTCTTGTACGCCCTCCTTTATCTCACCGGCTATCCGGGTATGTCCATCGACGACATCAAGCGCTTCCGCCAGCTCGGCAGCCCTGCGGCGGGGCATCCCGAGTTCGGCCATGCGCCGGGCGTCGAGACGACGACGGGGCCGCTGGGTCAGGGAATCGCGACGGCTGTCGGCATGGCGCTCGCCGAGCGGATGCTGGCGGCGCGCTTCGGCGACGCGCTGTGCGACCACCACACCTACGTCATCGCGGGCGACGGCTGCCTCATGGAGGGCATAAGCCACGAGGCGGTCGATCTCGCAGGGCATCTGCGCCTCAACAAGCTCATCGTGCTGTTCGACGACAACGCCATCTCCATCGACGGGCCGACTTCGCTTTCCACCTCCATCGACCATCTCGCCCGCTTCCGCGCGTCTGGCTGGAACGCGACGCGGGTGGACGGGCACGATGCGGCCGCCGTCTCCGCCGCCATCACGCAAGCCAAGGGCAGCGACCGCCCGACGCTCATCGCCTGCAAAACGATCATCGGCAAAGGCTCGCCGAACCGCCAGGGCACCGAGAAATGCCACGGCGCGCCGCTGGGGGCCGCCGAGATGATCGAGACCCGCGCCAATCTCGGCTGGCCGCATGAACCCTTCGCCGTGCCTCTGAATATCCTCAACGCCTGGCGCGCGGCGGGCGAAAAGGGCGCGGCCGTGCGCGAGGCGTGGACGGCGCGCCGCGATGCGCTCCCGTCGGATGTTCGCGCCCGCTACGACGCCGCGTTGAAGGGCGAGATTGGAGAGGAAGTCTTCGCCGCGCTCGACGCGCTGAAAGCCAAATTCGCCGGCGAGAAGCCGAAGCTCGCCAGCCGCAAATCCGGCGAGATGGCGCTGCAGGCGATCAATGACGCGACCGACCTCACCATCGGCGGCTCGGCCGACCTCACGCACTCCAATTTCACAATCACCAAAGGCATGAAGCCCGTGACGCGCGAGGATTTCTCCGGCCGCTATATCTATTACGGCATCCGCGAGCACGGCATGGCGGCCGCCATGAACGGCATCGCGCTGCACGGCGGGTTCGTCCCGTATGGCGGCACGTTTCTCGTGTTCACCGACTACTGCCGCCCCGCGATCCGGCTTTCCGCGCTGATGGGTCAGCGCGTGATCTACGTGATGACGCACGATAGCATCGGCCTCGGCGAGGACGGCCCGACGCATCAGCCCGTTGAGCATCTGGCGAGCCTGCGCGCCATGCCGAATGTGCTCGTGCTGCGCCCGGCCGACGCGGTGGAGACGGCGGAGGCCTACGCCTGCGCGCTCAAAAACACCGGCGGCCCGAGCATCATCTGCTTGTCGCGCCAGGGGCTGCCGACGTTGCGCGAGAGCAATGACGTGAACCTCTGCGCCTTCGGCGGCTATGTGCTCAAAGAGGCGGACGGCGCCCGCGACGTGACGCTGCTCGCGACCGGTTCCGAGGTCGCCATCGCCGTGGATGCGGCCAAGCTGCTGGCGGCCGATGGTGTGCGCGCAGGCGTCGTCTCCGTGCCGTCGTTCGAGCTGTTCGAGCGCCAGCCGAAGCAATACCGCGCCGAGGTGCTGGGCGTCGCGCCCCGCGTCGCGGTTGAGGCGGCCGTGCGCCAGGGGTGGGATCGCTATATCGGGCCGGACGGCGGATTTGTGGGTATGTCCGGCTTCGGGGCGTCTGCTCCCATCGACGATCTTTACAAGCATTTCAGCATCACGGCAGATGCGGTCGCGGCGGCGGCGAAAGCGGCGATCGCGGGGACGGACAGCTAAGGGAGCGGCGATGGACGGCATTCGCAGCATCACTCACGCGGACGTGAGAGGCAAAACCGTGCTGGTGCGCGCGGATTTGAACGTGCCCGTGGTCGACGGTCTCGTGTCGGACATGACGCGCCTGGAGCGGTTCGCGCCCACCGTGAAAATTCTCACCAATCGCGGCGCGCGGGTGTTGATACTGTCGCACTTCGGGCGCCCGGACGGAAAGCGCGTCGAGAAATACTCGCTGCGGCCGGTGGCCGGCGCCTTGTCGGACGCGCTCGGCGATCCGGTGCATTTCATCCCCGACTGCGACGGGCCGGAGACGGCGGCGGATTGCGCGCGCGTGCCCATGGGCGAGGCGGCCATCATCGAGAATGTGCGGTTTCACCCCGGCGAGGAGGCGAACGACCCGGATTTCGCCGCCCGCATCGCCGCCCTCGGCGACCTGTATGTGAACGATGCGTTTTCATGCTCCCACCGCGAGCATGCATCGTTTCATGCGCTCGCCAAACTGCTGCCCGCCTATGCCGGGCCGTCGCTGATGGCGGAGATCGAAGCGCTGTCCGCCGCGCTCGTCATCCCGCAGCGCCCTGTCGCGGCGCTCGTCGGCGGCGCGAAGGTGTCGTCGAAAATCGCCGTTCTCGAAAACCTCCTGAACCGCGTCGATGTGCTCATCATCGGCGGCGGCATGGCCAACACCTTCCTGCTCGCGCTCGGCCACAACACCGGCAAGTCGCTCGCCGAACCGGCGTTTACTGAGAAGGCGCTGCAGATCGTGGCCGCCGCCAAAGCGCGCCAGTCGTCCATCGTCATTCCGGTGGACGCGACGCTCGGCGCGGCGTTCGAAGCGGGCGCGCGTCATTGGGTGGAGAACGTCAACTCGCTCACTGGCGAGGGCCTGATCCTCGACATCGGGCCGCGCTCCATCGCCGACCTGTCGGTGCGCCTCGCCAACTGCCGCACGCTGCTGTGGAACGGCCCGCTCGGCGCCTTCGAAATCGAGCCGTTCGGGCGCGGCACGTTTGAGGTCGCGCGCGCGGCGGCTCGGCTGACCCGGCAAGGGCGCCTCGTCACCATCGCGGGCGGCGGCGACACGGTCTCCGCGCTGAACGCCGCTGGCGTGACGGAGGAATTCACCTATGTATCCACCGCGGGCGGCGCCTTCCTCGAATGGCTGGAAGGCAAAGATTTGCCTGGCGTCGCAGTTTTGAAGCAATCCAAGACTTAAGGAGAACTCCGTGGCGCACATCACCCTTCGACAGCTTCTCGACCACGCCGCCGAACAGGGCTACGGCGTGCCCGCATTCAACATCAACAACATGGAGCAGATCAACGCCATCATGGAGGCGGCCAAAGCCGTGGACGCGCCGGTGATCCTGCAGGCGAGCCGCGGTGCGCGCTCCTACGCCAACGACGTGATGCTTGCGAAGATGGTTGAAGCGGCGGAGATCATCTATCCGAGCATCCCGATCTGCCTGCATCTCGACCACGGCAACAACGAAGCGACATGCTACACCGCGTTTCAGCACGGCTTCACGAGCGTAATGATGGACGGCAGCCTTGAGGCCGACGCCAAGACGCCCGCGAGCTATGAGTACAACGTCGCCGTGACGAAAGCCGTGTCGCACACCGCGCACCTCGTCGGCTGCTCGGTCGAGGGCGAACTCGGCTGCCTGGGGAGCCTGGAGACCGGCCACGGCGAGGCGGAGGACGGCCATGGCGCGGAGGGCGCGCTCTCCCACGATCAGCTCCTCACCGACCCCGACCAGGCGCTCGACTTCGTGCGCGAGACGAAGGTGGACGCGCTGGCGGTGGCCATCGGCACCAGCCACGGCGCCTACAAATTCACGCGCAAGCCGACGGGCGAAGTGCTCGCCATGCGCGTCATCGAGGCGATCCACGAGCGCCTGCCGAACACGCATCTCGTCATGCACGGCTCGTCATCGGTGCCCGAGCAACTGCTGGAGATCGTCAACAAGCACGGCGGTGAAATCCGCGAGACTTACGGCGTGCCCATCGAGGAAATCATCCGGGGCATCAAGCACGGCGTTCGCAAGGTGAACATCGACACCGACTGCCGCCTCGCGATGACCGGGCAAATCCGCCGCGTGCTCGCGACCGACAAGGCCGAGTTCGACCCGCGCAAATATCTGAAGCCCGCGATGGAGGCGATGCGCGACCTGTGCAAATTGCGCTACGAGCAATTCGGCGCGGCGGGGCAGGCGAGCAAAATCCGCGTCATCCCGCTCGCCGAGATGGCGAAGCGCTACGCCTCCGGCTCGCTCGATCCGCAGACGGCGCCGCGCCGGGCCGCCGCCTAACGCAACGCGTTTGACACGGCGCTCGCGTCAGCGCCGGGCGTCAAGGCTTACCTATTGAATGTTTTCGCACAGTAACCGCCAGGCGCGATGTTGCTATTTATTTCTGCGATGGCGGCGGCCTGATCGGCGTTGATTTTGGTTTGCCACTCGCCTTGTATAGTGATGATGTCGGTTTTCATTCGCTCGCGCGAAATATTTCCCTCGACCAAAAGCTTCTCCATTGACGCGTTCAAAACGTTCATGAGCGGCATTAGTCTCTGGACGTCGGCTTGACGGCCTTCCGCATGGGCAAGACCCATAGCATTTGCATAGCTCGCCGCACATTTCAGGGCTTTCATGTAACGCTCGCGAGTTTTGCTCTGGTCTTGCGCGGCGCTTTTTGAACTGTGCGTCATGCAGAACAGTGTGGCGGCGAGAAAAACATGAAACAGAACGCGCATCATCACCAATCCCCTTTTTTCAAGACATATCTACTTATCACTCTTTCAAAATCTTGGTGAGGAAAACCGAGGGCTTGCCTCTAAGGCGAAAACGGCCGATATAGGAAGCGGGAGGTTGGCGCGGACGCATCCCTCGCCAACCGGGTCAGGTCCGGAAGGAAGCAGCCCCAACGAGTTTCGACGCGGGTCGCTGTCCAGCCTCCTATTCCACGTTTGCGGCCATGCGGCGCATCGGCGCGCGAGAGGCCGATGAGCAAGAAAAAGCCGCCCAAACCGCCGACACAGGACAATACGCCGCCTTGGGCGGATGACGCCGGCACGCTTGACGCGGCGGCGGAGCCAAAACTGTTTGGCGAAACGCAGGACGCACCGGCCTTGAATGGAGCCGCGGCGCCGCAAAAGCCCTATCTCGTTCTGGCACGCAAATATCGCCCGCGCACCTTCGATGATCTGATCGGCCAGGAGGCGATGGTGAAAACGCTCACCAACGCCTTCGAACTTGGCCGCATCGCGCAGGCCTATATGCTGACGGGCGTGCGCGGAGTGGGCAAGACGACGACCGCCCGCATCCTCGCCCGCGCGCTGAACTACGCCAAGCCGGGCGTGACCGCGCCGACCGTCGCCATCGCCGAGCCGGGCGAGCACTGCCAGGCCATCCTCGAGTCACGCCATATGGACGTGATCGAGATGGACGCGGCCTCCAACACCGGCATCGACGACATCCGCGAGATCATCGAGTCCGCGAAATACATGCCGGCCTATGCGCGCTACAAGGTGTTCATCATCGACGAAGTGCATATGCTCTCTAAAGCGGCGTTCAACGGTCTGCTCAAAACGCTGGAGGAGCCGCCTGCGCATGTGAAGTTCATCTTCGCGACGACCGAGATCCGCAAGGTGCCCGTCACCGTGCTCTCGCGCTGTCAGCGCTTCGATCTGCGCCGGGTGGACGCGGCCACGCTGAAAGCTCATTTCGCCCGCATCGCAGAGGCCGAGGGCCAGAGCGTGGAGGACGAGGCGCTCGCCGTCATCGCGCGGCTGGCGGAAGGCTCGGTGCGCGACGGGCTGTCGCTGCTCGATCAGGCGTTTTCGCTTGGCGGCGGGCGTGTGACGGCGGCGGACGTGCGCGCTATGACGGGCCTCGCCGACAGCGCGCGCATCTACGATCTTCTCGCGACGATCATGCGCGGAGACGTGCGGACCGCGCTCGCTGAGTTCAGCGCGCTCTACGACGCAGGCGCCGACCCGATCCAGCTTCTCACCGATCTCGCCGAGGCGACGCACGCGGTGTCGCGCATCAAGGCGGCGGGCGCCGAGGCGACAGAGGACGCGCTGAGCCAGGGCGAACGGGAGCGCGCGCTAGCGCTCGCATCCAGGCTTTCCACGCCGGTGCTCGCCCGCGCATGGCAGATGCTGCTGAAGGGCATCGAGGAAACGAGCCGGGCGCCGCGGACGCTCGCCGCCGCCGAGATGATCCTCATCCGGCTGTGTTACGTGTCCGACCTGCCGACGCCGGGCGATCTCGCCCGCTCCGGTCGGGCGGAGGCCGCCGCGCAACGCCCTGAACCCTCGCCCGAAAGCGCCCGGCCTGAAAGCGAGCACGCCGCCGGCTCCACGCGCTCCGCGCACCCCGTCCCGCCATCCCCGCCGCGCTCCAATCCGACCGATTTCGCCAGCGTCATCGCTCTCGCCGCCGCCAAACGCGACTTGCGCATGAAGATCGCGCTGGAGGACGGCGTCAGCCTCGTGCGGTTCCGGCCGCACCACATCGAACTGAAATTGCTGGACGGCGCTCCCAAAACCATCGCGCAGGAGTTGACCCGGCGGCTGCAGGAGTGGACCGGCGAACGGTGGATGGTGTCTGTGACCGAGGACGAAGGCGAGCGCCCCATGGGCGAGGTGCGGCGCGAGGAAGAGGCCCGGCTGAAGGAGGAGGCGCGCCGTCATCCGTCCGTGCAGGCCGTGTTCCGGCACTTTCCCGATGCGGAGATCACCTCCGTGGCGCGCATCGATGACGAACACAGGTCCCTGGCGGCGAAGCGCGGCGAGACCACATGACGATTGGCGCTTGGCCGCACGGGCGCCGCCCTTTATGCTCAATCAACGCGATGCGCGAGGAGCGACGATGAAAGACATTCTAGGCATGATGAAGCAGGCCAAGGAGCTGCAAAGCAAAATGGCCGACATGCAGGCGCAGATCGAGGCCACGCAGGCCACCGGATCGTCCGGCGCCGGCCTGGTGACCGCGACCCTCAACGGCAAAGGCGCGCTCCTCGGCCTAAAAATCGACGAAAGCCTCATCAAGCCCGGCGAACGCGAAATCCTCGAGGATCTCATCATCGCGGCCCATGCGGACGCCAAAGCCAAGATCGAGGCCGAACTCGCGCAGAAAATGCAGTCGCTCACTGGCGGCCTGAGCCTGCCGCCAGGCCTGAAGCTGTTTTAGCCCCTGATGAGCCGGAAGGTCGCCGGGCCTGAGCTGGAGGCCCTGATGCAGTTGCTCGGGCGTTTGCCCGGCCTAGGCCCGCGCTCGGCCCGCCGCGCGGCGCTGCACCTCATAAAAAAGCGCGAACAGCTGCTCACCCCGCTCATCCGCGCCATGACGGACGTGGCGGAGAAAATCGCCACATGCCGTGAGTGCGGGGCCATCGACACCGTCCAGCCGTGCTCCATCTGCCGCGACCCGCGCCGCGACGCGTCGCTCATTTGCGTGGTGGAGGAGGTCGGCGACCTGTGGGCGCTGGAACGCGCGGGCGTCATGGCCGGGCGGTATCACGTGCTGGGCGGCGTGCTGTCGCCGCTCGACGGGGTCAGCGCCGAGGATTTGAACATCGCGCGCCTGCTGTAGCGCGCCGGATCGCCCGAGGTGCGGGAGGTGATCATCGCCCTTAACGCGACCGTTGAGGGGCAATCCACCGCGCACTATCTTTCCGCCGAGCTGGAGGGGGCGGGCGTCGCGGTGTCGAAGCTCGCGCACGGGGTGCCGGTCGGCGGCGAGCTGGATTATCTCGACGAGGGCACGCTCGCGGCCGCGGTGAAATCCCGGCGGCCGGTCTAGCCTCAGAAGTATTTCATCGTGATGGTGATGGCCGTCTCGCCCTTCACGGTGAACCGGGCCTGGGTGAACTTCGGCTTGCCGTAAAGCGTCGGGTTGTTGGAAATGCCGATGCCTTCGCGCGGTATGGCGGTCGCGACGCCGAACATGCTTTTCATGCTGATTTTGCCGTCTCCATCGGCATCGTGAAACAGCGACACGGCGTACGCGCCGTCGGGCAGGTTTTTGAACGTCACCGTCGCCTCGCCGCCTTTTATCGCCGCGTTGGCGCTTTTGACCGGCGCCCCGGCCTGGCAATCCGGGTAGGCCTCGGGTTTCGAGCTCGACTCCGAAAACACGCAGAGCCGGACGATCCCCTCATCGCTCTTGACGCCCGCGATGCGCAGGGACAAAGCGCCGGCGGCGGCGGGCGCGTTGGCGAGCACAAGCGAGGACAACGTGGCGGCGGCGAACATGTGCAAACGCATGAAAAGTTCCTTAATCAATCAGCAAGTTTTCCCTCCTAACGTCGAATTGTGGCGTCGCGCAATTCAAAACTGCGGCCGAATGACCTATGCGGGCGGGCGCCCATTGTGATGCAGCGTTACTTGGCCGCCATGCTTCCGGCCACATTACGCCGGGTTTTCGGCGCAGTCGTGGTGGATCATTCGTCGCCGAGGTTGATGGAGTTACCCACATGCGCCTAACTATAAAAAGCCTGGCTGTCGCGGTGTTCGCGGCGGTCGGCGCGACCGCCCCTGCTTCCGCCGAACCGGGAGAGCGGCTCTTCGAGATGATCGACGCATGCCGCGACGATTATTACCGGCTCTGTCCCGGCGTTCCGCCCGGCGGCGGACGCATCCTGTCTTGCCTGGCGGACAACAAGCACGACCTCAATCCGGTCTGCTACAAGGCGTTCACCGTCGCCGCGGCCGTGAAAGCGTGCTCGGCGGACTATCACACGTTCTGCTCGCACGTCCCGCCGGGCGAGGATCGCGCAGTGCGGTGCTTGGGCGATTACGCGGAAGAGGTGAGCGAGCCGTGCAGCCGAGCGCTGACCGCCGCGCTCTCGCTTCATAAGCACGAATACTCAAGCGGGCGCACATACCGCGATCCGGGCTATAGCCGATATGATGAACCGAAGGAGCACGGCTACAAGGCCGATCCCCGTTACGGCTATGACGTCGAACCGCGCCGGCACGGCTATCATCACGAAAAGCCCGCGCCATATTCGCGTTACGATGAGGAAGACCTCGAACCGGACACGCTGAAGTAATAAAAAAGGCTCGCCTTTGCGGGCGAGCCTTCTCGACGCATGGCTCCGTTACGAGCGGATGTCCACGGCCTTCAACTGCAGCGCGGCGATCGCAAGCGCCGCGTTGAGCCCGGTCTGAGCCTGGGCGCTCAAGGGCTGCAAGGAAATCGTGTCGTTCGACCCGCCGACGAGAAGGTTGGCGCCGCCGCCGACCCCGGCCGCCGCGTTCGCCGCCACGCCCACATAATCGCCGCTAAGCGCGCCCTCGAACAGGTCGTTGGTTGGGGCGAACACCGTCCACACCAGCACCGATTTCCCCGTCACGCCGATGTCGACGCCGAACTTGTCGATGCGGCCGACATAGCGCTCGGATTTGCCGCCGGCGTTCTCGAACACGCAGCGCATGTCTTTGGTGGAGCCGAAGACGAACGACGCGCCGCCCTCCACCGAACAGGTGAGCACGCCCGCGCGCACCGTGCTGTCGGGCTTCGCCGCCGCCTGCCCCGCCGTCGCCGCCGCAAGCGCGGCCAGCGCCAGGAACGCAAACCGTTTCGATGCAATCATGTCTCTATCTCCTTTTCTCGAATATGAAGCAAAAATGCGCCCCACGGCGTTTATGTTCCGGCAAGGCTCGCTGAGCCGTCTTGACTCGGACGGCGCAGATGCGAAGTTTGCGCGAAATCGGAACCCGCCCTATGGTCGCCGTCGTCAAGCCAATCGCCGCGCTGCTCCTGTCGGCCGCAATCGTGCTCGCTGGCAACGCGCTTGAGGGCGTGCTGCTGCCGTTGCGCGGCGATCTGGAGGGCTTCACGCGGCTGGAAATCGGCCTCATCGGCTCCGCCTATTACACCGGGCTGATGATCGGCTGCCTCGTCTGCCCGTGGGCCATCGCGCGCGTCGGACATATTCGCGCGTTCGCCGTGTTCACCGCCGTGGCGACGGCCTCGCCGCTCATCGAAGCCATATGGGTGGTCCCCGAGGTTTGGTGGCTCATCCGCGGCCTCACCGGGGTGTGCTTCGCGGGCATCCTCATGGTGTTCGAGAGCTGGCTGAACGGCGTCGCCACGAACGACACGCGGGGTCGGGTGCTGGCGATTTACACCATTGTGAACCTGTCCGCGGTGATGCTCGGTCAGCAGCTCATCAACTTGGGCGAACCGGGCGGCTTCGAGCTGTTTTCGCTGGCGGCGATCATGTTCTCGGTGGCCGCAGCGCCCGTGGCGCTGACCCTTGCGCCGACGCCGAGCCTGCCGCGCGCGCCCTCGGTTCGGCTCTTGTGGCTCGCGCGGCTGTCGCCGGCGGCGGTGGTCGGCTCGGCTGGAGCGGGGCTGGCCAACGGCGCATTGTACAGCCTCGGCCCGGTTTACGCCAAAAGCAGCGGTTTGCCGGTTTCGCTCATCGCCGTGTTCATGACCTTCGCCATTCTGGGCGGCGCGCTTGCGCAGTTGCCCATCGGTCGCGTGTCCGACCGCGTGGACCGGCGCAAAGTCCTTGCGGTCATCACCAGCGCGGCGTGTCTTCTCGGCCTTGCGCTTTACGCCGTGAGCGGGGGCCGGGCGGAGTACAAGCTGGCGCTGATTTTCGCCTTCGGCCTGTGCGCGCTGCCGGTTTATTGGATTTCGCTCGCCCACGCGAACGACTACGCCGAGCGCGAGGACAGCGTGGATGTGAGCAGCAATCTCCTGCTCGTGTTTTCGGCCGCGGCCGTTTGTGGGCCGATCTTCGCCTCCATGCTTATGGACAGCGCCGGGCCGGGAGGGCTGTTTCTATGGACGGCGGCGATCCATGCGGTTGTGGCGGCGCTTGTGATTTACCGCACGCTGATGCGTGACCCGCTCCCGCCTGGCGAGCGCGACGCTTACGTGTCGTTGCCGCAGAAATCCTCGCCCGCGCTTTACGAACTCGACCCGCGCACCACCGACAGCGCAAAGCCGGCGGCGGCGCCGAAGCGCACGTCGGCGGCGGCTGAAAGCGCCGCACCACCCCAGAAGCCTTAAGCCAAGGCCTTAGCCAATCTCTTAATAGTCAACGCGGAGCAGATATAGCCCGCTCGCCGGCGCGACGGAGCCGCACGCCGCGCGGCTTTTCGCCTCCAGCGCGCGGCGCACATCGGCCGGCGTCCATTTCCCCTCCCCGACCAGCTTCAGACTGCCGGTCATGGAGCGCACCTGATGGTGCAGGAACGAGCGGGCCGAGGCGCGGATATGCACCTCCTCGCCCACGCGCTCCACATCCAGCAGGTCGAGGGTCTTCTCGGGCGATTTCGCCTGACACTGCGCGGCGCGGAAGGTGGTGAAATCGTGCCGGCCGATGAGCGCGGCGGCCCCCTCCCGCATCGCGGCGACGTCGAGCGGGCGGCGGACGAGCCAGGCGCGGTTGCGGTCAAGCGCGAGCGGGCCGACGCGCGTCACGATGCGGTAGAGATAGTGGCGCGCCGTGGCGGAGAACCGCGCGTCGAACGCGGGCGCGACCGGCTCGCAGGCGAGGATCGCGATGGGGTCGGGCTTGAGATGAAAGTTGAGGGCGTGGAGGACGGTGTCGGGCGGCCAGTCGCGGGCGAGATCGAGATGGGCGACCTGGCCGCGCGCGTGGACGCCCGCATCGGTGCGCCCGGCTCCGCGCGGGATCGCATCCTCGCGCGAGAATGCGCGCACGGCATCCCGCAGCCGCCCCTGCACCGACTGCCCCGCGCCCTGAATCTGCCAGCCGACGAACGGCGCGCCGTCATACTCGATGGTGAGCTTGTAGCGCGGCATTCAGCTGAACACAGACCCTTTCGCGAGCGGGAAGCCGCGCAGGAAATCGGCCGAGGCCATGGGTTTCTTGCCCGCGCGCTGCACCTGGGTGAGCCGCACGGCGTTCTGCCCGCATGCGACTGTCAGCATGTTGTCGATGAGCGCGCCCGGCTCGCCTTTGGCGGTGGCCGGCACCGTTACCGAGCGCAAAACCTTGAGCCGCTCGGGCTTGCCGCCGAGCAGCGCCTCGAACCACGCGCCCGGGTAAGGCGACATGGCCCGGATGTGATTGTGCACCTCTGACGCGGGCCTGCGCCAATCGATGCGCGTCTCGTCGTTGCTGATCTTCGCGGCGTAGGTCACTCCCTCCGCCGTCTGCGGCTCGAATGTGAGGCCGTCCGTCTCCAGCCGCGCCAGGGTTCGGGCGCACAGTTTGGCGCCGCGCTCGGCCAGTTCGTCGTGCAGTTCGCCCGCCGTCATGTCCTGGCTGATGGCGACGCGCTCGCCCGCGCACACCGGCCCCGTGTCCAGCCCCTCCTCCATGCGCATGATCATGACGCCGGACTCCTCGTCGCCGGCCATGATGGCGCGCTGGATCGGCGCCGCGCCTCGCCATCGCGGCAAAAGCGAAGCATGCACGTTGATGCAGCCGTATTGTGGGGCGTCGAGAGCGGCCTTCGGCAGAATAAGACCATAGGCGACGACGACAGCCAGATCGGCCTTGTGCGCGGCGAGTTGCTCCAGCGTTCGCGCCTTGCGGAAGCTTTTCGGCGTCAGCACCGGGATGCCGGCCTCCTCGGCGAAACGATGCACGGGCGATTTCCGCTCGTCCATGCCGCGTCCGGCCGGGCGCGGCGGCTGCGTGTATACGGCGGCGATGTCATAGCCCTCCACCACCAGTTCGCTCAAGGTCGGCACGGCGAAATCGGGCGTGCCCATGAAGATCAGGCGTAAGGACGGCAAGGGCCTCTCCGTTGTTCGGCCGAGGACGGATCATGCGGCGAGCGGCGTTGGTTTTTGTAAGCTTATAAACAAGATCGACTAAAAAAGAACAGGCGCGGCCAGAAAACGATGCCCCGCTCCACAACTAAAGGTTGCCGGAATGGGCCTCGCGCCGAGTTTTGTAGAACTTTTTGATGAGCAACTCGCGCCGCAGCCGCGATAGGTGATCAATGAACAGCACGCCGTTTAAGTGATCCACCTCATGCTGGACTATGGTCGCGAGCAGCCCCTCGCACACACGCTCCACCAGGAGGCCACGCTCGTCCACGTAGCGCACGGTCACCGAGGCGGGCCTCTCCACTTCGGCGAACATGTCCGGGATTGAAAGACAGCCCTCCTCGTGAAGGCGACTCTCGTCACCGTAGCCGAGGATTTCGGGGTTGATCATGGCGATGGGGCGTTTTTCCTCTTCACCGCGCGCATCGTCGAGCACAAGAACACGGCGCAAAACGCCGATCTGCGGGGCGGCGAGGCCGATCCCCGGGGCATCGTACATCGTGTCGAACATGTCGGCGATGAGGCGGCGCGTCTCGTCGTCAACGGCCTCGACCGGCTGCGAGGTCTTGCGCAGCACGGGATCGGGCAGGGTGATGATCGGACGTATCGCCATGGCCCACATAGGTAAGCGCGCCTGACCCGGCGGTCAACTCGCTTGCTCGGCGGGAGCGCTTGGGCCGCCGAGCAGCTCGCTTAAGGCCCGCTCCAGCCGATCTTCTTCGATGGGTTTGGGGAGAATAAGCACGTTGTAAGCCCGGGCCGCATCGGCCGTCTCGCCGTAGCCGGACAGAAACATGAACGGCACGCCGCGCTCCCGAAGAGCATCCGCGACCGGAAAGCTCATGTCCCCATGCAGGTTCATATCGAGGATGGCGGCGTCGAGGCTTTCGGTTTGCGCCAGCTCCAGCGCCTCTTGGACGCGTGTCGCTGGCCCAGCCACGCTCGCTCCGTACTGGGTCACCATGTCTTCAAGCAGCATGCCGATAAGCGGCTCATCCTCGACGATCAAGATGCGTTTGCCTAAGGCGAAAAGCGGCATGCGGCCCTGTCAGGAATTGAGGAATAATTGTTTCAATTTTTACAAACAATTATTAACGCTTCAAGAACTCTCTCACTCTGTCGGCGGATATGCCGATCCGCGTCGGCGCAGCAGGATGAACACCTAGGCATTCCGCCCGCAGGCTTGATGCTGGCGGAATCAGCGCGTTTGTCACCGAAAGAGTTTTTCTGCTAAGCTCCGTACCGCGATCTGATAACGTGCGATTGAACATGCCTGCATCCTTCGAAACCCATCAAGTCACGCTCGAAAACCTACTATCTGGCCGCTCGATTTACTTTGTGCCACCGTTTCAACGCCCTTACTCGTGGGAGTGCGCGAACGCCAACCAACTTCTTGATGACTTGCAAAATCGGTTCGAAAATCGCGGTGATGATTTCGAAGCAGAGTTTTTCTTAGGCTCTGTGATACTATTTAAAACTTCTGCAGAGTCCTATCATATTATCGACGGCCAGCAACGTCTACTGACGACCTGCATGATAGTGGCGATTATTCGCGACATGATCGCCGACGAGAAAGCAAAGGAGGAACTACAAAATCTATTATGGGCTCAACGAAGAATTGCAGGAGGGGCCGGCCAACCCCGCTTCCAAACAAGAAAAACTGAAAACGAACTTTTTCAGTCCTGCATCATAAACATGGGGGGGAATGAAAATATGCCTCGTCGCGCCTCCACGGAGGCCGGCAATAGGATCATTGCGGTGACGAACGCGTTGCGAAGCGCGCTTACGCAGTATCGCGGCGATGTCTCGGGTTTTCTTGATCATATGCTTGGCAACAGTGAACTTATTAAAATTACTGCATCGAGCATTGAGTCCGGATATAATTTGTTTAGGAATGTGAACTCCCCAGGACAAAAACTTTCAGATTTTGATATTGTCCGAGCAGAACTGATCGGCCCTCGGATGTATGATCAGGAACTTGCGGTCGATCTAAGCAATGCTTGGAGCCGCTTGGAAGAAACTTATGGATCTAAAGAACTAGCTCGATATATACGGGCTGTCGGGCTTGCAATTGTCCCGGATGGCTACAAGATGGACCTAATTCCCTTGATTAGTAAAATCCATCGAAGTCCGAGGTACAAAGAAAGTTTTTATGAAAAATTGCAAAGTTTTTTTAGAAACTATCAGCGTCTAGCGGTCGCTGACCTGGACTTTGGGCCGGACTCCCGCGTTATAAACAAACATGTGAAGTGTTTAACCCATCTCACAAATGACAACTGGAGGCCACTTGCTCTCTTATGGATGACGAGGCCTGCTAGTTCTCGTGATTCCTTTCGATTTTTTCAGGCGCTTGACGCTTTATTTCATGGCCTTCTCGTGCTGTCTCCCCGGTCGACCGACGTGGGTAAAAGGGCGCAAATCATCAGCAATAGAATACACGAAGGAACTGCGCTTGATGCTGGAAGCCCGCTGTATTTAGCTCCTGAGGAAAAACAGAAAATTAAGGAAATTTTATGGGAACTATATACGTGTATGACCCTTGACAAAGGTCATACAAACACCTAGGATAAGATCATAGCGATGGAGTTACGGCTATGATCCAGCAATTCAACAGCCTATTGGAACTGCTCGAAGTGTTCCCGGATGAGCAAACCTGCATTGACCATCTGCGCGCTATACGTTGGCGCGACGGTGAGTTTTGCCCCTACTGCGCTAGCAATCTGATTTACCACTTCTCCGACCGCAAAACACATAAGTGCGGCAACTGCAAAGCGCGCTTTTCGATTAAAGTTGGCACGATTTTTCACGACACCAAGTTGCCATTGCGCAAATGGTTTATCGCGATCTGGCTGATCACGACCCACCCTAAAGGCATCGCAAGTGTGGTTTTGGCTAAAGACCTGAAAATAACGCAAAAAACAGCGTGGTTTGTTCTGCACCGTCTTCGTCATGCCGCCCGCACCAAATCCTTCAATATGCTTTTGGATGGAACAGTTGAAACCGACGAAACCTACGTTGGCGGCAAGGAAAAGAACAAACACGCCAACAAGCGCCGTCCCGGTTCACAAGGTGGCTCCGGCAAGGCGATTGTGCTCGGCATGATCCAGCGCGAAGGCGAGCTACGCGCGCAAGTGGTCACGGACATGCGTGCTCGGACTGTGCAAAAAGTCATTCGTGAAAACGTGTCGAAAGGCGCGACGATCATGACAGATGAGCATCTGGCATTCTCTGGCTTGAACGATAATTACTACCACCACCGCGTCAACCACAGCGCCGGTGAATATGTCCGCCACTTCATTCTACACACGAACACGATTGAAAGCGTTTGGGCGCTGTTGAAACGCCAGATCATCGGGATCCACCACTGGGTTTCCCCTAAGCATCTCCCGAAATATGTTGATGAGATGGTTTGGCGTCTGAATCGCCGCGACATGAAGGCCGGAGATCGCGCTTGTGATATGTTTGGCTGCATCGAAGGCCGCCTTACATACAAAGTCCTTATCGCATGACGAAGAAGCCCAGAAAACTCGAACCAAAGTTAAAGCTGGACATGGACTTTAGCGAAGCGTTAAAGCGATTCGCGCAGACTGATCCAAAGGAAGTTGCCGACAGCATTGCGCGCGCAAAACAAAAGAAGCCGCCGGAAGACGTCCCCTCCCGACGGCCAGCGCGCAAAGTGCACGGTGATCCGTCACCTGACCGCAAAAGCCAGCCGGGTGACGGTTAGGCGGTGCTGAGGCTTAGCCGCAGCAGCGCCAGTATCCGCTCACAAGTTCGATCAGCCCAAAGCGGATGCGAACATACGGGCGGACCCAGTGGCAGACCTTAGTCTTCACTGGCATCTCCTATTTTAGGAGACACGTTGCACCGTGGCGCGGAAAGCGCTACATTCCCCACGGACTCGGGGCTACGCCCCGGCCCAACGTCGCCGTGTGTCCCACCAAGGACGGCGACGTTACCTGATAAACGGCCCTGAGCGCTGGAACGCTCAGGGCCGTACGCACACCAAGACGGCTAACATTACTTATAAGACAGCCTTGATTGGGCGGTCAAGAGTGATTGCTTCATTTTTCGCTTTCTCTTACTTGCAATTGAAATAAGAAAGCGTTACTCTCGCTAAGTAAGCAAATTTGCGGCGGGAGGTAAGCAATGAACACGAGAATGCGAAGCCCAAGCTATCCAAGCACGGCGCTATCCGAAGCCATTGATCTTATAGCAAAACTTCATAAAGCTGAACGAACAAACCCTACTGAGCGCGGCGTCGCTGTTCAGGCCATGGGATATAGCGGCATTTCTGGGCGCTCAGCTAAGATACTTTCTGATCTAGCTCAGTATGGATTGCTTGAGAAGGGAGCAAAAAATGAAGTTCGTGTTTCTAGGCGGGCTGTTGAGATATTGTACCCGGACTCGGCCGCATCTAAGAGGCGAGCTATACGTGAAGCGGTTCTAGGCGTTGAGCTTTTTCAGCGCATTAGCGAGCGCTTTCCGGATGGCCGACCCTCAGAGGCGGCTTTACGATCCTATTTCGTCCGAGAAGAGTTTACAGATGCCGCCATTCCATCGGCAATTAAAGCGTATATGGAAACTTACCAGTTTATGGAGGATGCGAATGTAAGCGGAAGTCATTCACAACCGCCCGCTTCCGATCTAGAAATATCGTCAGATCAACCACTTAAGCGAGGCGATGAAATGCGATTCTCTACCCATCACGAAAATTCGAGAGGGGCATACGAGCGCGTAAATGCTTCTCATCAGGAGGAGATGGACGAAAGCCGGTACTCGTTTGATCCATTTAGAAAGAGGGTGAAGTTGGGTGCCTGGATTTCGTCCCAAAGGGAGGCTGACGAAGCGATCTCCTACATTAGCGCTTTAAAGGCGATGCTGCCTGCGTATCCGCCTACGCCTTCGTCTGAGGCTGGCGGAATCGAACCGGAAACCAAAGATGACGTAAATTGACTAAAGGCGCGGCAATTTCCTTGTCGCGCCTTTAGTTGATCAGGTCACACACGTATATAGCTTCCAATTTTATCCGGAGAATTGCGCAGCACGATGAAGTTCATAAAGCCAGCTCTTCTAAGGATCAGCGCAGAGATGGCCGACTCCGCCGCAGATATCTATTTTCCCAAAAATCTCACGCTGGAACACGTTCTTCCAAGGAAGCCGGCCGTAGGCAGTCAATGGCTTAAGGACTTCTCCTTTGAACAACGTCAAACCATGACGAACTTACTTGGCAACCTGGCCCTTTTGACGGAAAAACTGAATCCGCAAGCCAGCAATTCTGATTGGCCCTACAAGAAGAAGATTATTTTTGGCTGCAGATCAAATCAATCGTTTCCGATCACGACCAACTTATCGCAGCATGATGTCTGGACTCCTGTAGTGATCGAACGCCGCCATAGAGAGCTCTTAAGCTTATTCGATCAGATTATTTCAGTCTGACTAGCCGCCGGTGACGGGCGGAAAAAACGCGATCTCGCGCGCGCCGTCGAGCGCCGCGTCGCCCCGCACATGCCGCTGGTTGATCGCCGCGCGAATGACCTCCGCTCGCTCGAACGCCGCCTC
Organism: Hyphomicrobiales bacterium; assembly: GCA_033764775.1. Taxonomy (GTDB): domain Bacteria; phylum Pseudomonadota; class Alphaproteobacteria; order Rhizobiales; family Rhodomicrobiaceae; genus JAWXCE01. The sequence goes on from JANRIQ010000006.1 coordinate 169,861, forward strand.
ATACTCCGCGCCGCGCCCGCGCAGCCACGCGATCAGACCCGCGACGTCCCGCACGCCCTCCGGCAGCTCCACCGTCTCCTCGGCCCGGCCCACCTTTTCGCGCACCCAGGCGAAATACAAAAGCTTCACGGTCATCGTCGCTCCTCATACTCAAGCGCGTATTTAAGCCCGGCGCGGAAATAATCAAAGCCGGTGTACAGCGTCACGAGCGCCGCCGCCCAGAGCAGCGCAAGGCCGATGTCGGTCGCGCAGCCGCAAGCGTTGTCCCCCGCTCCGCCCGCAAGCAGGAAGCACAGCGCCGCCATCTGCACAGCCGTCTTCCATTTGGCCAGGCGCGTGACGGCGACGCGCACATTCAGCTCCGCCAGAAACTCGCGTAGCCCCGAGACGAGGATTTCCCGCGAGAGGATGATAAGCGCCGCCCACACCGACAAACCAGCGATGGTTTGGTTGGCGACGAGAAGGAGGAGCGCCGCGCCGACGATGAGCTTGTCGGCGATGGGGTCGAGCATGCGGCCGAGCGCTGACTGCTGGCCCCAGGCGCGCGCCACCCAGCCGTCGAGGAAATCGGTGACGGCGGCGGCGGTGAATATGGCGAGCGCCGCCCAGTTCGCCGCCTCGCCCTCCACGAAGAACATGACGGCGGCGAGCGCGGGCACAGCGGCAAGTCGCGCGAAGGTGAGCAGGTTCGCAAGGCCCAGCGCCGCGTTGCGCCGGCCGGGCGGCCGCCTCTCGATAGTGTCAACGCGCTCCTGCATTCCTCGGAGAGAGCACACGGGGCGCGGCGGCGTCAATCGGCGCGTCTGCATGCGCCTGGCCGCACCGCCGGAGCTATGCGGCGCGTTCAGCTGAAGACGCGACTTGCGCCGGGCGCCGCGGCGTAAATCCGCGTCTTTGCTTGACGAAACTGCTCGCCTCGCGCTTTACTGTTAGGCTATGTGAGGGAAGCGTGTCGATTAACCGCCAGTATAGTTCAAAGCTTGTCGTCAGTGCGAAAGCGCGGTATCCCGTATCCCATCGACCGCTTTTCGGTAAAGGCGACGCGCTGGCCTCGCTGAGACTTCAATCAATCGTGACAAAAGATAGGCGCGCTTGAAGAGGGCTGTCATCGGATGGTCATGACAAAGCTGTTGAATAAGGCGTTTGAGACAATGAGTGCTCTGCCGGAGGCAAGGCAGGACGAAGTCGCGCAGATGCTTATTGATCTGGCGCAGCAAGAACAATCTGATTTAACGCTGTCGGAAGATCAGAAAGCCGAAGTGCGCCGGCGTCTGAGTTCGCCCGCTGACTATGCGAGCGACGCCGAGGCGGAGGCGTTTTTTCGCCGAACGGTTGGATGAAAATCAGATACAGAGCGCAGGCCCTTGCTGACCTAGGCTCCATACACGAACACATCGCGCAAACCAACCGGTTCGCGGCCCAAAAGACTGTTGAACGGCTTCACAAGACCATCCAGCGCCTGAAGGTTTTTCCGCATAGCGGGCGCGCCGGCGCAGTCGATGGAACCCGCGAACTGATCTCGCCCGGACTGCCTTACATCATCGTCTACCGCCTGGAGGACGAGTTCGCCGACATCGTCGCCGTCATGCACGGGGCGAAACGGCGGGGGTCGTGAGCGTTCGCTGCTTGCAGTCCGCCCGCGCGTTCGCACATTAGACCCATGCCAAAACGACGCGCCGCCTCCAAGCCCTCCGACCGCTTCACCCTCCCTGACGGACGCACGCTCGGCTACGCGGAGTACGGCGCCCCTGACGGCCTTCCCGTGTTCGCCTTTCACGGCACGCCCGGTTCGCGCTTCATGCTGCGGGCCGGCGACCCAATCGCGCGGGCGGAGGGCGTGCGCCTCATCGCGCCCGAGCGGCCGGGCTATGGCCTGTCGACGCCGCAGCCGGGGCGCACCCTCGCCGATTGGCCGCGCGATGTGGCGGCGCTGGCCCGCGCTCTCGGCGTCCAGCGCTACGCCGTGCTCGGCATATCGGGCGGCGGGCCTTACGCGGCGGCCTGCGCGGCGCTGCTCCCCGAGGCGGTTGCGGCGGCGGCCATGGTGTGCCCTGTAGGGCCCGTCGCCGGACCGGAGCGCCCGCCGCGCATCGGGGCGCGGCATTACTCCACGTTCCAGCTTCTGCCGCGCGCGCCGCTCGTCTATCGCGGCGCCTTCAATGTGGGCCGTCTCGGCTTTCTGCATGCGCCGCTCGCAATTTACGCCCTGCTGATGGCGCGGGCGGGCCCGGAGGACTGGCGCATCCTGTCGCGGCGGGACGTGCGCCTTAGTCTGCTGTCGGGAGTGTCCGAGGGCGTGCGGCCGGGCGTTCGCGGCGCCCTCGACGAGATGCGGGTGTTCTCGCAGGCGTGGCGGCTGCCGCTTTCAGACATCCGCGCGCCGTGCTTCCTTTGGCAGGGCATGCGTGACAGGAACGTGCCGCCGGAAGCCGCGCTGCGCCTGGGAGAACTGATCCCACAATGCCGCGTTGTGCGTTTGGAGAACGCGGGGCATTATTGGATTTTCGATAATTTTGGACACGTGCTCAACACCCTCAAGGACGCCGTCGCCGCGACGCCTAAAGCCGCCCGACGCTCGCCAAGCGTCGAACCGTAAAGCCGCCACCCCCATGAAACCACGCAAATGATCACCCTGGCGCCGCGCCCCGCCTCGCGCATTCCCATCGTCGTGTGCGCGATCATCCTCCTCAATGTCGCCGTGGTGTTCTATCTTGAGAGCCTCAATCCGAGCCGCCTGCTCATTTTCATGCTGCGCAACGCCGTGGTGCCGCGCGTGTTCTTCGAGCCGGTCTGGGGCGTCTACAACGGGGTGACGGGCGATGTGCTGCCGTTTTTCACGGCCATGTTCATCCACGGCAACTGGCTGCATCTCGGCTTCAACATGCTGGCGCTCGCCATGCTCGGCCCGGCCATGGAGCGCCGCTTCGGCAGCGTGCCCTTCGCGGTGTTCTACGTGGCGTGCGGGGTCGCAGCGAGCGCCACGCATGTCTATGTGAATTCGCAGTCGTCGCTGCCGCTGGTGGGCGCGTCCGGGGCCATAGCGGGGGTGTTCGCCGCGTTCGTCGCCGCCGACCTGCGCGCCCGGCCTTTCATAGTGCCGATTCCAGCCTATGCGATCGCCGCCGCATTTCTCGGTTTGCAAGTCTACAGCCTGGTGGCGGAGGGCGCGGGCGGCGCGCGCGAGGGCGGCATCGCCTGGTGGGCGCATATCGGCGGCTTTCTCGCAGGCGGCGCGCTCTACCCGCTGTTCAACCTGATGCGGCGGCGGGAGCGGCCCCCGTTCTCAGGCGAGCCTGCCCCAGCGCCGGACGACCGTGGCCCTCGCGGTTAGCCCCGCGCCGGCTGGCCATAGTTTTTGAACTGCTCGACCGCCGCGTCCATCTCCTCCGCCGAGAGCAGGTGCGGCTCACCGATGGCGCGCGCGGCGATATATTGGGCGGCGAGCGCCTCCACCGTCTCGGCAAGCTCCAGCGCGGCGCGCAGGGTGGCGCCGCACGCCGTCTGTCCGTGATTGGCCATCAGACACGCCAGCCGTCCGTCGAGCGCCGTGACGACCCCATCGGCCAGTTCGGGCGTGCCGAACGTGGCGTAAGGCGCGAGCCGCACGTCATGTCCGCCCGCCGCCGTCACCATGTAATGGAATGGCGGAACGGCCAAGCGCAGGCACGCGAGCGCCGTCGCGGCGATGGAGTGGCAGTGCACCACGGCGTTCACATCCGGTTTTGCCGTATAAATGGCGAGATGAAAGCGCCATTCGGAAGACGGCGCGCGCTCGCCGGGCCGCGGCTCTCCCCCGCGCCCGACATACGCAACATCGTCCGCCGCTATTGCCTCGTACGGCATTCCCGACGGCGTGATGAGCATACCCGCGCCCCAGCGCGCCGACACATTGCCGGAGCGCCCAGGGCTGAGCCCGGCCCGGCTCATGGCGCGCGCCGTCTCGACGATCTCCGTCCGCAGCAAAGCCTCGCTCACCCGCGGTTTCCATGAAATAGGCTTGATAGACCGTCCGCGCTCGCCGCGCACACGCCCCGATCGGTGATGAGGCCGGTGACGAGCCGCGCCGGCGTCACGTCGAAAGCCGGGTTCGCCGCTCGGCTACCTGGCGCCGCGATGTCCACGCTGACGATCTCGCCCGTATCGGTGCGGCCGGTCATGCGCGTCACCTCCTCGGCCCCGCGCTGTTCAATCGGGATCAAAGCGCCCTCCGCCAGGCTCCAGTCGATGGTGGAGTACGGCGCAGCCACATAGAAGGGCACGTCGTTGTCGCGGGCGGCCAGCGCTTTCAGATAGGTGCCGATCTTGTTCGCCACATCGCCATTCATTGCGACCCGGTCCGTGCCCACGATGCACATGTCCACGCGCCCCTGCTGCATCAGATGGCCGCCCGCGTTGTCCGTGATGATCGTGTGCGGCACGCCGTGCGCGCCCAGCTCGAACGCCGTGAGGCTGGCGCCCTGATTGCGCGGCCGCGTTTCGTCCACCCAGATGTGAAGCGGCACGCCCGCATCATGAACCTGGTAGATGGGCGCCGTCGCCGTGCCGATGTCTACGCAGGCGAGCCAGCCGGCGTTGCAGTGGGTGAGAATGTTGACCGGTTCGCCCGCTTTGCGCTCGGCGTGTTGGCGGATGATGGCGGCGCCGTGCTCGCCAATGCGCCGGCAGGTCTCGACATCCTCGTCCGCCAATCCGCCGGCGCGGGCGTAGGCGGCGGCCTCGCGCATGGTCGGGGGCCACTTGCGCACGGCCCTGTCCATTTGATCGAGCGCCCAGCGCAGGTTAACGGCCGTCGGCCGCGTTCCCGCAAGATATGCGAGGTTGCGGTCGAGCGAGGCATCCGACGCGTCGGCGCGCATGGCGAGCGCCAGACCGTAAGCCGCCGTGACGCCGATGAGGGGCGCGCCGCGCACGACCATCGTTTTGATCGCTTGCGCCGCGTCCAGCACGGTTTCAAGACGCACGGTCTCAAAGCGATGCGGCAGCCTCGTCTGGTCGATGACCTCGACCGCCCAGCCATCCTCCGCCAGCCTGATGGTCCGCCAATCTCGGCCGTCGACGCGCACCTAATGCCCCTCGAAGGCGATGAGCGCGTGCACGGGAATCCCCTTGGAGGTCAGCTTTTCCGCGCCGCCCAAATCGGGAAGGTCGATGACGAACGCGGCGCCCGCGATGACGCCGCCGGCGCGTGCGACAAGCTTGGCCGCCGCCTCGGCCGTGCCGCCTGTCGCGATGAGGTCGTCCACAATGAGCACGCGCTCGCCCGGGCGGATGGCGTCCTCGTGCATCTCCAGTTCATCAGTGCCGTATTCGAGCTCATATTTCTGCGACATCGTCTTGGCCGGCAGCTTGCCGCGCTTGCGCACCGGCACGAAGCCCGCGCACAGCTTCTCGGCGACGGCGCCGCCGAGAATGAAGCCGCGCGCCTCAACGCCCACGACCGCCTCCACGCCCGCCGCTGAGTACGGCTCGCTCATCATCGAAACGCAGGCGCGAAAGCCCGCCGCGTTCTTCAACAGCGTCGTCACGTCGCGAAACATGATGCCGGGCTTGGGATGATTGGGAATCGTTCGCACCAGCGATTTCAGGTCCAGCTCGACTTTTTGCATGCCGCCGCCTCACGAAGTGTTGGAACCGCCACCGAAAGCCCTGGTTGTCCTCTGGTCACTCAACAACACTTGCCCGGATGGGTAAAGGAGCTTTTCATGAAACTGACAGCAGCCTTTCTGGCGATGATGCTGGCGCCCATCGCCGCAGCCGTGGCTCAGCCGACCGCCCCGATGCCGAACCCCTTGCGCCCCGAGGAGAGGACGCCCGCGCCGCCTACGAACGACGAGCGCGGAGGCGGCGAGCGGGAGGAGCGCGGCGGGCGCGACGACGCGGACGACTTCGATGACGACGCCCCCGGCGGCATGTGGCGGCGCGGCTCGGGCCATCATGGCAAATGGGGCAAGCCCCACCAGCCCAAGGGCGCGCATTTCAAGTTCATGAAGGAAGACAGCGAGATCGACATCAAGTGCGCTCCCGCCGAGCCGACGGCGGCGTGCGTGGACGCCGCGATCAGGCTCATGGACAAGCTGCGCGAGGCGAAGGAAGTCGAGCGCCGCTAACGGTTCAGCACGCGGCCCGCGACGGCGTCGAGCTTGGCGAGGAGCGCCGGGTCACGTGCTTCGGGCGCCGTGATGATTGCGAATTCGAGCGCGCGGTCGGAGCCGATGGGGCACGGCTCGTGCAGCCTTGGGAAGTCCACCGCAAGCCGGGCGATCAGCCGCGCCGCTTTCTCCGAGTTGGCGCGCATCACCGCGATGATGGCCGTGATGTCCACGTCCGCGTGGTCCTCGTGCCAGCAGTCGAAGTCGGTCACCATGGCGACGCTGGCGTAGCAGATCTCGGCCTCGCGGGCGAGCTTCGCCTCCGGCATGTTGGTCATGCCGATCACGTGACAGCCCCAGGCGCGATAGAGGTGGCTCTCGGCTCGGGTCGAGAACTGCGGCCCTTCCATCGCAAGGTAAGTGCCGCCGCGCGTGTGCGGCACGCCCTCCGCTTTCGCCGCCGCCTCGACCTTATCTGCGAGGCCGGGGCTGATCGGGTCGGCCATCGCCACATGCGCCACGCACCCCTTGCCGAAGAAGCTTTTCTCGCGCGCGAAGGTGCGGTCGATGAACTGATCGACGATGACGAAATGGCCGGGGGGCAGCTCCTCGCGGAACGATCCGCACGCCGAGACCGAGACGAGGTCGGTGACGCCCGCGCGCTTCAGCACGTCGATGTTGGCGCGGTAGTTGATGGCGGAGGGCGGGATGGCGTGTCCGGCGCCGTGGCGCGGCAGGAAGACGATGGGCAGGCCGCCGATCTCGCCCATCAGCAGATCGCTCGACGGTTCGCCCCACGGCGAGGCGACGCGCTCGCGGCGCTTGTTTTCAAGGCCGGGCAGGTCGTAAAGCCCGGAGCCGCCGATGATCCCCAGCACCGCTTTTGTCATGCCATCGCCTCGATGTAAAAAACCGACCACACCCATTTCTCCGCCTCTTCCTCGAAGGCGGGCGGCGCGCCGGGCGCCAGTTTGCGCATGAGCCAGCACGGCCCGAGGCCGCCGACGCCGAACGGCGCGTCATTGAGCGACAGCGCCAGCATCCAATCGGCGGCGCGGTCTGCAGCGGCCAGCTCGACAGCGAAACCGTCAAGCGCCATCAGGCGAAGCGCGCCCGTCTCGGCGCCAGCCGCGCGCATCGCGTCGGCGAGGAGGGGGCCGGAGTAGACGCCGCGCCCAGCGACCTTGGTCTCCGTGTCGAACGCGTGTTGCGGCAGGGTCAGCAATTCCTCGCGCGTGAAAGCGGTGGCCTTGTCGAAACTGACGCCGTGATGCTTGAAGAAGCCGATGGTATCGCCGCCGACGGGACCTGCGTTCGGCCGGCCGACGCGGCCTCCCACGGTGAGCCACGCCGGTTGCCTCGCACGGGGCTGCGCAAGGGCGGCGGCGGCGCCACCGGCCCCAACGGACATTGCCGCGAGGGCGACAGTTCGCAGCGCGGCGCGTCGGCTGAGGTTGGATGGGTTCGGCGGGTCGCTCATGGCGACGCGACTGTGCGCAAAAACGCTCGCTCTAGCAACGCAAAATCGGCAAGCCGAACGTTGACGGAGTGTGTAGGCCTCACACGTGCGCCGCCGCAAACTCGCCGCGTCAAGCCGCGTTCCGGCTCAGCCAAGCCGGCCGCTGACATGGGCGAGCAGCAGATAGATTCGCCCGGTGTCCGAGACGAGGTTGTCCTGGATCATGCGTCCTTTCGGATCGCTGCGGGCGGCGTCCTTGAGCAAATTCTCGAAGTCGTCCACATAACGGTCGGCGATCATGCGGAAATCGGCGTCGGTTTCGTAGCGGCGGCGCACTTTGTCGAATGTCATCTGCCCTTGCGGCGTGTAGATGCCGCGATGGATGGCGCCCCGGTCGCCGCGATTGTAGCGCTGCCACACCTCGATGACCTTGCCCGGGTCGGTGGCGCTGGCCATCTCCTCCATGCCGAGGTCGACAGGTTGGCGCGGTCGCTGCGCGGGCGGCTCGGGCGGGGCGAAACGCTGCGCTGGCGGCCGTGACGGCGGCGCGGCGACGGGCGCGATGGGGGGCGGCGCGCCATAACCCTGGCCGAAGCCGTCATCGTCCTCGGAGGCGCGGGCGAGCAAATCGCCGAGCGACCACTGGCCGCGCGTCGGGCTGGCCTCTTGCGGTCCGCCATAGCCTTGACCGGCGGCCTCGTCCATCGCCGGCATGTCGGCCGGAAGCGCGTTCTGCCAGTTGGGCTGACCACCCACATCCAACCGCTGTGCGAGGCCCGATGTGAGCGTGGAAAGGTTCTCCGCGCTGCCGGTCCAAGGGGCCGGCGCACCGGACGCGAGGTCGGGTAGGCCTGGCGCGCCGTAGCCGATAAAGTCGTCATATTGGGGGGCGCCGTAATCGTCGCGGGGACGCTGCTGCTCGGGGCGCTGAAAGGCCTCCGGCCGCGGCTCGGCCTTGAACACCTGCGTGGCGACGCCGTGGCGGCCGGCGATCTCCGCCATGCTGCCGATGGCCGAAAGTTGATCGTTCAGCACCTTGCGCATGGCCGTGGCGCTTTGCTTCGTCACCTCGGGCAAGGTGGTCGCCTGGCGGCGCAGTTCGGTTTGCGTCATCTCGATTTCCGCGGCGGCTTTCGTCGCCGACGCGCGCACCTGACGGGTCGTCTCGCCGAATTTGTTGGTGAGCGAGGAAAGCTGCTGCGACACCTGATCTTGCAGCGAGCTGAAACCGGTCTGCAGCTCCGAGACGGCCTTCGTCGTGTGCTGCTGCGCCTCGGCCCGCAGGCGTTCGATTTCCCGGATGGCCGCCTGTGATTTCTCCGCCGAATCCTTGGCGAGAACCTCCGTCACTTTCTTCGCGCGGGTCTCCGCCTGACTCAACGACTGCTCAAGCATGTGCGAATAGCTGTTCATCATGCGGTCGAGTTCGATGGCGCGGCCGTTGATGCTGTCGAGCAGCTTGGTCAGCGCGGCCTGGCGCGCCTCCATGATGGTGTCGACCTTGGTGTTCGCGACTTCGAGCGAGCGGGCGGCGTTCATGATCGAGGAGCCTTGATCCTCGAAGCGCTTGGTCAGCGCGTGGATCTGCGACAGAAGCCCGCCCGAGACCTCCTTCAGCACCGCAGCCTGCTGCGCCATGGTCTCTGACGTGGCGCCGGAGCGGCGCGCCAACTCCTCGACCGTGCGCTGGATGGATTGCGCGCTCGTTGAAACCGTCCGCTCGATCTGCTGCGTCTGCCGCGCGAGCGACTGATCCATGCCTTGAGCGTGCTTCTCCAGGGTCTCGCGTATGCCGGCGGAATGCCGGGCGACGGCGCTCTCCATGGCTTGAGTGCGCGAAACGATGGCGCCCTCAAGGGTCTTGGTGCGCTCGCTCATGGTGGCGTCGAACGACTTGGTGCGCGAACTCAGCATGGACTCGAGCACGTGGATTTTCTCGACCATGGAGCTGTCGATGGCGCGGGTCTGATCGTGCAGCACCGTTTGCAGCATCTTGGTGCGGTCGGCGAGGGTGACGCCGATGGTTTGCGTCTTTTCCGTCAGCGCGCCCTCCAGGGCGGAGAGATTTTTCGTCGCATTCTCAATAATTGTGCTGAGCCGCGTCTGCTCGCCGCCCAGCCGGTCGAGCAGAGCCGGGATCTCCCGGCCGACCCGCTCGCTCATGCTCATCACCGATGTGACGAGGCTGTTGCTTTTGGCCGAGATGGCCTGGGTCGTCCGGTCGGACGTCTCCTGGATCGCGCGCGTGACCTCGAGCGTGGATTGCCGCAGCACCTCCGCCGTCTGCGCGCCGTGCTTGACAAGCTGCTCGGTGATGCGCTGGCCGCGTTCCGCGAGCTTCTCGTCAATGGAGGCGCCTGCGGCCGTCACGGCGGCGGTGATCTTGTGGCCGCGGCTGGCGAGCGTGTCGGCCATGGACGCGCTGGCCTGGGTGAGCGACTGCGAGGCCTTCTCGCTCGCGGCGGAAATCTCCCGCGTCACCTGAGAGCCGACGCCGCGCAGCGCTTCCGACACGCGCTCGCTGTTGTTGGCTAGGGCCTCGCGCTCGCTCGCCAGCTCGTTGATCAGGTTGCGGATGCGGTGTTCGTTCTCGGTGTAGGAGCGCTCCAGCGCGGCGACCTCGTTGTGCACGAGCGCCTCCAACTCGCCGGCGCGGCCCAGCGCGCGCGAGATGGCCTCGTTCATCGCCACCACCTGCCGGCGCACGGTCTGCCCCAGCGAGGCGACCGACTGTTCCGCCATCTTGTCAGGCTCGGCGAGACGAACCGCCACCTCCGTCATGGCCGACGACATCAGCCGCAGTTCCTGGCTGCGCCACACAAGCACCGCTAGGAACCAGAACAGCGCGATCGGCAGTCCTATGGTCGCCACCGTGACGGCGAGCGTCGACGGGTCGGCAAGCATCTCGCCCAATGACGCGCCGGGCGTCAATTTGTCGGCGAAGGCGCGCGCTACGATGAAGCCGACCACGGCCCACACCGCGGAGGCCGCCATGGCGATGAGGAAGGGCGAGCGCGACGGGCGCTGTTGCAGCGCGAAAATCAGCCCGCCGATGGATGGCGCGTCGTCATTGGCCGCCAGTTGGGCGCGCGCGGCGCCGGCGGAGCGTTTCGCGGGCGAAATCTGCGCCCCTCGTCCGCCTGCAGCCACAATAGACTCGGGCGCGGCGACGGAGGTTTGCGGCGGTTTGGCGGGCTGGGCGCCCTTTGCGGGTTGAACCAATGCGGATTTCCCCAAATTCTGGTTAGGCGTTCCGGACGGATCGCCGCGCTCCCCAACGCCGGGTTTCTGGCCGGGCTGCGAGGCCGGCTCGATCGGCCCCGACGGGCGCGGGGCGATAGGCTTTTGCGTCATACCTCGGCTCCCCCCGCTTCGGCTTGACTGGGGCCTTGATCAGACCGCGCACACGGCGGCCCGGCGGCGAACGCGAACAACCGGCCAAACGCTACATTCAAGCTCGACAAAACGCCGCCCGTTTCGATAACGAATTTGATTCGCCCGTCTGTACAGATGAAATCTGCGCTCTTCCGCAACCATTATCAGCTAAAGACCTTTTGGGGCCAAAAAAAGATTTAGCCGCGCCGAACCCGGATCGCCAGACAAAAACCAAAATGCTCGACAACCTAAGGTGGAAAAATCTGGAAAGCTCGCCTCAGTCGGCGATCTCGGCGGCGAGCGCGCGCATATAGGCGTAGAGGTTGGACGCTTCGGACACGGGATAAGGCGCGACGATGCGGCGCTTGTGCGCGATGGGAAGGCCGGCCCGCAGATCGGCCTCGATCTCCTCGCCCGACAGGATCGACATGATGTCCCGGAACGGCCGCGCATCGGGAGCCGGGCTATCGCCCGCGCGCCCCACATTGTGGCAGGCGGCGCATGCGGTCTGGGCGAGGCGCTCGCCCGCCGCCTGGTCGTTCGCCTCAGCCGTGGCGGCGGCCAACGCCAGTCCGCACGCCAACACCGCTCCGCGCATGCAAGTCTCCGTTCTCTCCGCGCGGCGACGGCCGGGCGCGGGCCGCAAACTACGAATGGAGCGCCAAAAGACAAGGGGGCAGTCAGCCGCATTGTCGCCGCGTCGCGCGGGTAATGCCCGTTTTTTGCGCCGCATCGGTCGATTCCGCCGCATGGCGCGCAAACTCCACGGACGATCGCATGAAACCGAACATGTCGGCTGATTGGCTGCAGGCCGTCGAGGCTTTCGCTGGGTTGGGTCAGGCCGAACTGCGGCGCCTGCTGACCCGGTGTTACACCCGCGCGGTCGCCCCCGGAGAGGCGGTCGCGGAAGCCGGCGCCAGCGCCGACGCACTGCACATTCTCATCTCCGGGCGGCTTTCGGCGTCAGACGGCGCAGGCGAGACGCTTGAGCTCGCCCCAGGCGCCGCGGTCGGATACCCGGCCTTTTTCGCTCGCGAGGCCTATCGCGAAACGGTGGCCGCCGCGCGCGAAAGCCTCATGCTGACCCTGGAGTGGGACGAGTTCGCGCAACTGGCCGACCGCGCCCCGGAATACTGGCAGGCGGTCGCCGTCGCCATGGCCAAGCGGGGGCCGGCCGAGCCCGTGCGCAGCCGGTTTCCCAAGCCTCACACGCTGGCGATCCTGGGCGCGGGAGCGTCGCCGCCGCCCCCCGACATCGTGAGCGAGATCGCCGCCGCTCTCGACCCCCTGGCCGATTGCCAAGTGCTGCGGTCGTCAAGCTTCGGCCAGAATTTGCCTGGCGGCATCACCCTCGACGACCCCGAAGTCGCTCACTGGCTCCAGGAGCAGCAGCTTTCCTTCGACCTTATCATTCGGGTCGCCGACGCGGAGTTAACCGGGTGGACGCGCCAGGCGGTGGCCGAGGCGGACGAAATTCTGCTTGTCGCGCATGCGAATGCGGGCTTCGGCCTGGGCGAACCGGAGGCGTTCGCGTTCAAGACGCGGGGACCTTCGGCGTGCCGCCTCATCACCGTGGAGGATGGCGCGCGCGACGCGCGGGCCTGGCTGGCCGATCGCCCCGTCCGGCTGCATCACAGGGTGCGGCTGCGTCCCTCCTCGGGCTTCGACCGCCTCGCGCGCTTCGTGCTGGGGCGGGCGCGGGGCTATATCGCGTGCGGCGGGGGCGGCTACGCCGGCGCGCATCTTGGCCTCATCCAGGCGCTGGAGGAGGCGGGCGCGACGATCGATTGTGTGGCCGGTGTGGGGGCCGGCGCCATCGCCGCAGCCTTCGCCGCAGCGGGCGCGCCGGTGGCGGACGCCGCCGCCCTGTTGCCGCCGCCGCGCAGCCGCACGGAGTATGAACGGCTCGTCGCCGCGGCGTTCGGACGATCGCATATCGACAATCTCGCGCTCCCGTTCCGCGCCCTTTCGGCGGATTTGAGCCATGGCGCGCTGGTCGTGCACAAAGCGGGTCCGCTCATCGAGTCGCTGCTCGCCAACTGGCCGCCTCCCGGGCTCGCCGCCCCGTTCATCGACGGCGCCGGACGGCATCTGGCGGATGGCGGCCTCATCGACCCCGCGCCCGACTGGCTGCTCGGCGACGTGCATGGCGGGGTGAACGTCCTCGGCCGCATCGAGCCGCCGCTCGCCGCGCCCGCACGCGACCCCGCCTCGCCTGTGGACTGGGCGCTGAAACGCCTCACGGGCGCGCGCGGCGACGCGCTCGAGCCGTTCGACGCAGTGAACGTGATGCTGCGCGGCATGAACATGCGGCGGGTGGAAAAAGCGCAGGCCGCGCTCACGCTGTCGCCGCCCATGCTCCCGGGCGCGGAGGGGCAGGACGCCGCCCGCGAGTTGGCGTATGACTGGGCGCGGCGGGAGCTGGACGTTCTGCGCCAAGATGAACGCTGGGCCGCATTCTTTGGGGGCTGACGTGACGCATGCGCGCTTCGCCGCATTTCGGGCGCCGACGGTCGGCCCGCAGATCAGCCTCGACCGGGCGGCCGACAAACGGCGCGATCCGGCCTGGCTGGCCGAGGCGACCGCCTCGCCCGCGGCGCGTTTCGCGGCGTTCTGGGATTTGAAACTGGCGGTCCAGTCTTCGCCTGACCGGTCCCGCGTCGCGATCCGGTTGCTGTCGCGGGACGAGATCGCCGCCACGGGTGCGGATCCGGACAACGCCGCCTTTCTGCTCGGCCTTGAGAGCGGCGCACCTCGCTTCGCCGCGCCCCTGCTCACGCCCGCCGACAATCTGACCTTTGTCGATCTGCGCACGCTCGCCTTGCAGGGCGCCATGCCCTCGCAAGACTTGGCGCTTGCGGCGCAGGCGCGCGCGCTCCTCGCATGGCGGTCGAACAGCCGGTGTTGCGGGCGCTGCGGCGGCGCGGTCGTCCACCGCGAGGGCGGCTGGCGGGCCGCGTGCTCATCCTGCGGCTTGGAGGTCTATCCCCGCAGCGATCCAGCCGTCATCATGATCATCGTTGCGGGCGACCGCTTCCTCATCGCCCGCGATGTGCGGTTTCCTGAGAATTTCCACTCCGTGCTCGCCGGTTTCGTGGAGCCGGGCGACGACATCGAAACCGCCGTGCGCCGGGAGACTATGGAGGAAACGGGAGTTCGCGTCGGCGCCGTGCATTATCTCGGCAGCCAGCCTTGGCCCTTCCCGCACACGCTGATGATCGGTTGCTGGGGCGAGGCGCTGACGACGGACCTGCGGATCGACCCCGAGGAAATCGCTGCGGCGCGCTGGGTCGGCCGCGAGGAGGCCGCCGCGATGCTGGCGGCGCGTCATCCCGACGGCCACACCCTGCCCGGCCCGCTGTCGATGGCGCATTCGCTGATCCGCGCATTTCTGGCCGGTTAGCCGCCCGCGAAAAAACGCAGCAGCGCCGGGCCGAGCACCACGACGAACACGGCGGGCAAGAAAAAAATCACCAGCGGCGCCGACAACCGCGCGGGCAGGCTCGCGGCGCGGCGCTCGGCCTCCGCCAAACGATGGGCGCGCATGTCCGCCGCGGCTTCGGCAATGGCGCGCGCGGCCGGCGCCCCGCTTTGGCTGGCCAGCGCCAGATGGGCGGCCAGGTCTTTCAGCCCCGGCGCGTTCGTCCGCGTCGCCAGATTGCGGTACGCCGCCGCGCGCGAGGGAGAAAAGCGCAACTCCGCCGCAGTGGCTGAAAGCTCCAGCGCGACGGCGGGGTGAAGCGGCGCCAAATGCTCGGCCGTCTTGGCGATCGCCGCATCCGGGTGCGCGCCGGCGCGCAGGCACAACGCAATCATATCGAGGGCGTCCGGCAGACCGCGGGCGATGTCGCGGCGCAGGCGGCGCTCGCGCAGACGGGTGAGGAGCGGGCCGCATCCGCCAAGCGCGGCGGCGAGAACGAGCGCCACGATCCACGCCGCGCCAAGGCCCATAAGCGCCGCCCCGCCGGCTGCGAGGCTCGCCATCGCTCCGAGCACAAGGCCCCGCGGCGTGGATCGCGCCCCCTCCGCCGGCGCGCGATACCGCGTGCTCCCCGCCGCCAAGGGTTTGCGCGGCGAGGGCGCCAGCGCCAGCACTGCGGCGAACACGGCGAAAGCGGCGAAGATGGCGGCGAAAGCTTGGGTCACGGCGCCTCGTCTCCCCGGCTGGCGCGGATCATGAGGCGCATCAGCGCCGCGCCAACGCCCATCCAGGCGAGCGCGCCCGCGACGAGGGCTGTCCCGCGAGGATCGCTCCACAGCGGCGCCAAATGATCAGGCGCAGCGACCGCAGCCGCCCCCGCCACGGCGAATGGCAGCCCGCCGATGAGCCAGGCCGACGCCCGCGCCTCAGCCGTCAGGGTGCGCAGCTTGGCGCGGAACTGGACTTGCGCCTTCACCGCCGCGGTCAGCTCTTTCGCCACTAGCGCCACTCCGCCGCCCGTCTCCAGATGCAGCGCGAGCGCGAGCGCGAAAAACCGCGTCTCCGGCACGCCCGTCGCGGCAGAGAACCTGGCGAGGGCCTCCTGCGGCGCCATGGCCGACAGTTCGGCGGACAACACAGCCAGCGGACGCCGGGCGGCCCCTTCCCCGTCGCCCGCTGCAAGCTCCAGGCATCGACGCAGCGGCAATCCGGTTTCGGCGGCGCGCGCGAACGCGCTGAGAGCGAACTGGAAATCGGCGCGAACGGCCCGCTCGCGCCGTCGCCGCGCCGTGGCCTGGGCCGCGAGCGGCGCAAAGCCCGATGCGGCCGCCGCCAAAAGCGCTGCGCCGGACGACGCGCCGGCGATCATCGCAAGGCAGCCGGCGCAGGACGCGAGCGCAAGCGCGGCGCAGATCACGCGCGGCGAATTCATCTGGAGCCCCTGTCGCCTGACAAGCGGGCGGATGACGCGCCGCGCCTCGGACGGGCCGCGCAAGCCGACCGCAAGCCGGAGCGCGAGAGCCGCCCCGGCGCAACCTCCGCACACAGCGGCGAGCGCGACAGCCGCCGCATGGGCCAGGACAGCCACGCTCACGGTTCGAACGCCTGGCGGAGGTGGGCGGCGTCGCCACGCGCCGACGTTTTCGCGAGCAGGCGGCGCGGTGGCGCGTCCCCGTCAAGGCGGATCGGCGCGACGCGGCCGTCGTCGTCGAGCGCGGCCATGTGCGCGAGCGCACGTCCCCCGCCCGGTCGTCGCTCCATATGCGCGATGAGGTCGACGCCTCCGGCCACCAGCCTGCCCATCGCGTCGGACGGCGTGCGGCCCGCCCCCATGGCGGCCAGCGCATGCAGCCGGGAGAGCGCCTGCGCCGGGTGGTTGGCGTGCAGCGTGCCCATTGAGCCGTCGTGGCCTGTGTTCATGGCCTGGACGAGGTCGAACGCCTCCGCCCCGCGCACTTCGCCGACGATGATCCGGTCCGGCCGCATGCGCAGCGCGTTGCGGATCAGCGCCCCCATGGCGATCTCGCCGGCGCCCTCGAAATTGGCCGGCCGCGCCTCCAGCCTCACCCAGTGCGGATGGGAGATGCGCAACTCGGCCGCATCCTCGCAGGCGATGATCCGCTCGTGCGCCCCGGCGCATCCGGCGAGCGCGTTGAGGAGCGTCGTCTTGCCCGAGCCGCCGCCGCCGGTGATGAGAATGTTTGCGCGCGCCGCAACCGCCGCCCGCAGCATCGCCGCCGAACGTCCCGGCAAGGCGCCGAGTTCGTCGAGAGCCGCGAGGGTGAAAGGCTGGTCGCGCAGCTTGCGGATGGTGAGGAGCGGCCCGTCCGGGGCAAGCGGCGGCCAGACGATGTTGATGCGGCTGCCGTCGGGGAGCATGGCGTCGCACAAGGGCGCCGCCTCGTCCACCCGGCGTCCGGCCTGGGCGGCGGCCCGCTGGCAGATCGTCATTAGATGGTCGCGGGAGGCGAAGGGCGACGGCTGCGCGGACATGGCGCCGGCGGCCTCGATGTAAACGCCGCCGAGGCCGTTGATCATGATGTCCGTCACGCCCGGCGCGGCGAGCAAACGCTCCAGCGGCCCCAGCCCGAGTATTTCGTCGCAGACGGCGCTCGCGACGGCGTGGCGCGTCTCGGGCGTCAGGCCGCGGCTTTGGCGGTCGAGACTGTCGACGGTGAAGCGGAGCACCTCGGCCCTCGCCTCGGACGCGGGGGCGGCGGCCAGCGCGGCGAGGTCGAGGCGTTCCAACAGGATGCGCATGGCGGCGGTCTGGGCGCGGCGGGCCTCGGACGCCTCATGGGCGCTGTCGGCGGCGTCGGCGGAGAGCGTCATTCGGGCCTCGGACGTTGAAAACGCCGCGGGAGGGCGGTGGGGGGCGCGGATTGGCGGGCGGCGGCCTGGCGCGGCGTTTCAGCGGCGGGCGTGTGGGCGTGCGAGGGGTCGGCGAGCATCGCCCTGAGATTGGCGCGCGAGGCCTGGCCGTGGGCTGCGTCCTCCGCGAGCGCCTCGCCCGTCCACGCGCAAATGACGATCAACGCGATCCGCATCGGCGGGGCCTTTCAACGGTCAAAGAATGAAAAAGCCGGCTCATCGACGGGCCTTGCCCGCGACGGGGCGACGATTTCGGCCCGCCAGGGCTTGGGGGGAGAGTCCGTGGGAAGCGCGAGCCGCGATGGCGGCGCCGCCTTGGCCAGGTAAGGCGTCACGATGATGACCAACTCGCTCTCCGACTTGGCGAAATCCTCGCTTTCGAACAATTCGCCCAGAATGGGCAGCTGGCGCAGGCCGGGCGCGCCGTCAGAACTCCGCTGCGTCGATTTGGAGATCAGCCCCGCCATGACGAGCGCGCCGCCGGAGGGCAACTCCACGGTGGAGGACGCCCGGCGCACCTTGATCGCGGGGATGGAGAAGCCGTTGGCCGAGACGGCGCCGTCGCTCGACAGATCGCTGACCTCGGTCGCGATTTTGAGGCTGATGCGCCCTTCCGTCAGCACCATGGGCGTGAAAGACAAACCGACGCCGAAGCGCTTCCACTCCACGCTCACATTCTCTTTGTCGCGCGAAACGGGAATGGGCAGTTCGCCGCCCGCCAGGAACTCAGCCGTTTCGCCTGACATGGAGGCGAGCGTCGGCTCCGCGAGCGTGCGCACCAGATTGTCGCGCTCCATGGCCTCCATCAGAGCGCCGATCGTCGCGCTCCCCGCCTTCCAGACCGCCATCACGGCGGCCCCGGACGCGCCCGACGACAGCGCACCGGTTTCAGCGTCCAGACCCGGAGAGCCCGGAACCCACTGGCTGGACACGGGGAACGCCGTCTCCGACACGCCTTTGAACCGCAGGCCGCTCGCCCGCGCCGCCGCCTGGGTGATGTCCACGCCCAGGCGTTTGATGGCGCCGCGCTGCACCTCCGCCACCGTGACCTTCAGCAACACCTGCTCGGGCAGCGCCACGTCGATCAGATTCATCACCCGCTCCTTGTCGCCCAGATAGCGACCCGCGATTTCGGCCGCTCTCAGCGCATCAGCCGGGCGACGCACGCCGCCGGTCAAGGCCACGTCGCCATTGATGGCCTCGGCGCGCACATGCGCGTCATGCACCAGCCGATTGATGAGGTTCGACACGGCTGAGAGGTTCTGCGCGACAGTGATGGCGTAGGCGATGGTGCGGCCGCTCTCCCGCGAGACGAGCAGCGCGCTCGTTTGGCCCGTGCGCAGGCCGGTCACGTAGATGCGGCGGGGCGTGCGCACCACGGCCTCGATCATCTCCGGGTTGGCCAGGATCACGTCGGCCACGTCTTCGTCGAGCGACAAGGCCGTCGTTTCATGCAGGGTCACCGTGATGGAGCGCCGCTCCACGGACGCCGAGGGAGCGCTCGCGTCGCTGGGCGGGCGCTCGCTGGGGCGGGGTTCAGCGGCGGCGGGCGTGGCGACCGCAAGCAGCAGCGCCGAACCGATCCGCAGCGCGGACGCGCGGTTCGCCCGGCTAATCATGGCGCACGGTCGCGGCGGCGCCGAATTTGACGACCCTGACAGGGCGCTGCGACGCCCGGCCCTCGCCCGAGGCGACCGCATCATCCGGCCCGGCGAGGGTCAACGCGATCTTGCCCGACGCGCGGGCGTTCGCAAGGACCACCGCCTCCGCCTCGCTCACCTCCACCGTGACGCCCGGCGCGCGCGGTCCGAAGCCCGTCTTGCCCTCCCCGCCCGCGCTCAACACGCGCAAGCCGCGCAGCACGGTTTCGCTCTCGACGCGGCGCCCGGCGGCGGCGCGGGTCAGGATGACATCCACCCGGTCGCCGACCGTGATGTGCGCGCCGACCCCCGCGTCATCCTTGAGAGGCACCACGGCGGCGCGTTTGTGCGGCGCGATGCGGTCGGCGAGCGTCGCGAGCGGTTTCGCAGGTGGGACAACGGATGGGGCATGCGCCGCGGCGGTTAAAACGCGGTGAACCAGGGCGCCCGAGGCGATGGCTGAGACCGCGGCGATGGCGAGCAAAGTGGACTGTTGGCGGATCATGGAGATTTTCAATTAATTTTAGAAAGACATTTTCTCTATTTTGATGAGTTTAATGAATGAAGCGTTAATTTTTCGCTGTATGCAAAAAAAGAGGTATTTTGGCCGCTGTTTTCACGTCCAAAGCAAAAAACGCTGCAACATTGGAGAGGATGAGTAACCGATGACGGCGCCGGCGGCGATGGCCGCGCCGTAGGGCGCGGGTTCGCCCTGCTTAAAGAGGCGCGGAGGGCGCGCGCTTGGCGCCGCCGCGATCCAGCCGCCGCGCGCCAGTGTCAGACCGAGGGCGAGCGCGCCGCCGGCCAGCGTCGTTGCGATGAAGAAGTCGTAAAGCGCGCCAGGACCCAGCCATAGCGCGCATCCGGCGGCGAATTTGGCGTCGCCACCGCCGACCAGACCTTTGTGAAAAAGGATGACGCCGCCTGCGAGGACGCCGCAGCCCGCGAAAGCATGGGCCAGCAAATCCGGGGCGGACACGCCCGCCGCTGGCGCAAGGACCGCGAAAGCCAACGCCAGCGCCGCCGTGAGCCAGTTTGGAATCCTGAACGAAATCAGGTCGCCGGCCCCAGCCATCGCCGCCAGGGCCGGAAAGACGCTGGCGATGGCGACCTCTTGCATGATCACGAGACGTGCTGAATGGCCGAGGCGATCATATCGCCGATCGCCGCGACGTGGCCGCCGACCGCGCCCGTAAGCAACAGCGCCAGCAGGGTGATGAACGACACTATGAACGCATACTCGGACATGGGCGGCCGCAAAGTCGATGATTGGATCGTATCCTGCCGCGCGCCGCCAACCGGGGACCAGCCAGTTTGCGCACGCACGGCTCGGATGCTGCTCGGGCGCGGGTTACTGGGCGCCGCCGACGCCGCCGCCGCCGTTGAAAATCGCGAGCTGATCGCGCAGCGAGGCGAACATGGCGCGAATTTCATCGCCGACCTGGCCGACCAGGGTCACGACGGCTACGCCGATCCCGGCCGCGATCAGACCGTATTCGATGGCGGCCGCGCCGGATTCGTCCGATGCGAACCGGCTCATGAGCTTACGCATAACTTCGTCTCCATAATTTTTGAGGGCTTTCGCGGCCTTGGATCCGAGGGCGATCCCTGCCGCCATGACCCAACGGTAGGAGCGGAGATTTAAGGAGACCTTAACGCGGCCCCGGCGAAACGCCCAAACTTTGACGGCGCCGCGCTAAGCTTTTGGAATGCTAAATCGGTTCGTAACCGATGCGGTGAACGCCAGTTAACGGTTAGCTGGAGACGACGGCGGGCAGGTTCGTCAGGATCAGCCGAAGGCCGCTGAGGCCCAGCGCGGCGAGCACAAGCTTGCGAAACAGCGTCTGATTGATGCGCTGGCGCAAGGCGTCGCCGAGCTTCAGGCCGGCGAGCGCAGGCGCGCAGACGAGCAGGGACAGCCAGAAGTCGTCGCCCTGAAAATTGCCGAGTGACCCGAACGCCGCGATGAGCACCAGCCAGATCACCGCAAAAATCGCCGAGACGGTGGCGACGAACTCCTCGGGCCGAAGTTGCAGCGCGACGGCGTACATCACCACCGGCGGGCCGAACACGCTCGTCAGCCCCGCGAAGAATCCGCCCACGACGCCGAACGGCGCGGCGGCAAGCTTTTCATATCCCGGCGCGATGCGAATCTCCGGCTTAAAGATGAAGAGAAGCGCCGCGCTCACGCACATCGCCCCGAGCAGGACGAGCAGAACCGGCCGCGACACGCTCGCGCCGACGGCCGCGCCGATGAACACGCTCACGATCATAACGCCGATGAACAGCCGGAAGCGCTTCAGCACCGGCAGGATGTAGCCCGCCCTCACCTGAATGATGCTGGTCGCGAATGCGGGCGCGAGGCCGAGCGCCACGGCCCTCGCCGGGTCGATGACGTTGGGCAGCAGCGAGACGACGACGAGCGGGAATGCGAACGCGATGACGCCTTTTACGAAACCCGCCATGAACATGGTGAAAACGATGAAGGCGAGTTCGAAGGCCGTGTAGCCGAAAGTCATGGAGAAGCGTCAAATGGCGGGTTACTGTAGCCAGTCCTGACACCGCTGCACATCCGAGCCGCCCCACGGCATGATGGGCACGGTCGAGGTGGAGTTCTGCGGACTGCCTTCGATGAGCTTATCCGTGTAAATGAGATAGACAAGCACATTGCGCCGGGCGTCGCAGCCGCGCACGATCTGCACCTTTTTAAAAAAGATTGAGCGGCGCTGGCGGAACGCCTCGGCGCCCTGCTCGAACTTCTCCTTGAACTTGATCGGCCCGGTCTGGCGGCACGACAGCGAGACGTCGGACAACTCTTCCGTCAGCCCGAGCCAGCCCAGCCAGCCGCCTTTTTCCGGCAGCGTGAAATGGCAGGCGACGCCTTCCACACCGGGATCGTCGATCGCGTAGGTCGCGAGCTTGTGGTCTGGCGAGAGGAATTTCCAGACGGTCGTTTTTTTGAAAATCAGGTCGGGGTCGTCGTCGGCGCGGGCGGGCATGGCGATGAGCAGCGCCGCGATGAGCGCGAAAAGGGCTGGCATGGAACACCTCAAAACAATAACGCCGCCGGAGATACGGGGCCCCAGACAACGGCGTACGCGCCATGCGGTTCCATGGCGGGCGCCCAACGCCTCCGTCTTGCCTAATCGCCTGACCCTACTCGGCGGGCGCGAGCGCCGCGGCCGGCTCCACCTTCACCGCGCAGAACTTGAACTCCGGGATTTTGCCGATGGGGTCGAGCTGCGGGTTGGTCAGCAGATTGGCCGCCGCCTCGACATAAGCGAACGGGATGAACACCACGTCGGTCTGGATGCCGGCGTCGGCCCGGGCGGCCAGCACTATGGAACCGCGCCGCGACGTCACGCGGATGTCCTCACCCGCCGCCACGCCGAAGCGCTTCAACGTGTCCGGATGCATATAGGCCGTCGGCGCCGGCTCGAGCGCGTCGAGCACGCTTGCGCGCCGGGTCATGGCGCCCGTGTGCCAGTGTTCGAGCTGTCGGCCGGTGGTGAGGATGAGCGGATACTCCACGTCCGGGCGTTCGGCCGGCGGGACGACCGAGGCGGGGACGAATTTGGCGCGGCCGCCCGCCCGTGGGAAGCCGTCGCCGAACACAACGATCTGGCCGGGGTCGGTGGGCGACAGGCTCGGATAGGTGACAGCGCTCTCGTCCATCAGCCGCTCCCACGTGATGTTGTCGAGCGACGGCATGCCGAGCTTCATCTCCGCGAACACCTCCGCCGGGCCGCTGTATTCCCAGCCGAGGCCAAGGCGTTTGGCGAGTTCCTGCGTGATCCACCAGTCCTCGCGCGCGTCGCCCGGAGCGTCGACGGCCTTGCGCCCCATCTGCACGGTGCGGTTGGTGTTGGTCACCGTGCCGTTCTTTTCGGGCCATGCGGTGGCGGGCAGCACCACATCGGCGAACATGGCGGTTTCGGTGAGGAAAATGTCCTGAACAACGAGGTGTTCGAGCTTGGCGATCGCCGCGCGGGCGTGCTCCGCGTCGGGGTCGGACATCGCCGGGTTCTCGCCCATGATGTACATGCCCTTGATGTCGCCCGCATAGGCCGCGTTGATGATCTCGACCACGGTCAGGCCGGGTTGAGGGTCAAGCTCCGTGCCCCACAGGCTTTCGAAGTGCGCACGCACCTTCGGATCCCCGACCTTTTGATAATCCGGGTAGACCATCGGGATGAGCCCGGCGTCGGAGGCGCCTTGCACGTTGTTTTGGCCGCGCAACGGATGCAGGCCCGTGCCGGGGCGGCCGACCTGGCCGCACATGAGCGCCAGCGCGATGAGGCAGCGGGCGTTGTCAGTGCCGTGCACGTGCTGCGAGACGCCCATGCCCCAGAAGATCATCGCGCGGGAAGCCCGGCCGAAGGTGCGCGCCACGTCGCGGATGACCTCGGGCGCGATGCCGCAGACGGGCGCCATGGCCTCGGGCGTGAAGTCCTTCACATGCGCCTTGATGTGCCCGAAATCCTCGGTGTTGGCCTGGATGTACTGCTCGTCGTATAGCCGCTCCTCGACGATGACATTCATCACGGCGTTCAGCAGCGCCACGTCGGTGCCAGGGCGGAACTGCACCATATGGCTGGCGTGCCGTTTCATGGCGTGGCCGCGCGGATCGAGCACGATGAGCTTGGCGCCGTTCTTGGCGGCCTGCTTGAAATAGGTGGCGGCGACGGGGTGGTTCTCGGTCGGGTTGGCGCCGATCAGCACGATCACGTCCGACTTCAGCGCCTCGTTGAAGCTCGCGGTGACTGCCCCCGAGCCGACGCCCTCCATCAGCGCCGCGACGGACGAGGCGTGGCACAGCCGGGTGCAGTGGTCGACGTTGTTGTGGTTGAACGCGGTGCGGATGAGCTTCTGGAACAGATAAGCTTCTTCGTTCGAGCATTTCGCCGAGCCGAAGCCGGCGATCGCGCGGCCCCCATGTAGCATCTTCAGCCGCGAAAGGCCGCCGGCCGCCACGTCGAGCGCCTCGTCCCATGTCGCCTCGCGGAAGTGGGTGAAGGGGTTCGCCATGTCCACGTTCACGCCCTTCGCCGCGCCGGGCTTACGAATGAGCGGTTTGGTGAGGCGCAGCGGGTTGTGCACGTAATCGAAGCCGAAGCGTCCCTTCACGCACAGCCTGTTCTCGTTCGCCGGACCTTCGCGGCCCTCCACATAGGCGATCTTGCCGTCCTTCAGCTTGTAAGTGAGCTGACAGCCGACGCCGCAATATGGACAGACCGAGTTCACCTCTTCCTCGACAGCGCGGGAGCCGCGGCCCGTCGCCGCGTCGACGATGGAGAGCGGCATCAGCGCGCCGGTCGGGCAGGCCTGCACGCACTCGCCGCACGCGACGCAGGTGGAGGCGCCCATGGGATCGTGGAAATCGAAAACGATCTCGGAATGGTGGCCGCGATAGGCCATGCCGATCACGTCGTTGACCTGCACCTCGCGGCAGGCGCGGACGCACAGGTTGCACTGGATGCAGGCGTCGAGCTGCACGGCCATGGCGGGGTGCGAGTAGTCCGCGTGCGGCTGATGTTCGCGCTTCGGGAAGCGGCTGGACGCAACGCTCTGCTCGTCGGCCTGGCGCCAGAATTTGGCCGTTGCGTCATGCGCGTCGGCGCGGGCGGGCTGATCGGTCACGAGCATCTCGATGACCATGGCGCGCGCCTTCACCGCCCGCTCGGACGCGGTTTTCACCGTCATGCCCTCGGACGGTTTGCGGATGCACGACGCGGCGAGCACGCGCTCTCCCTCGATCTCCACCATGCAAGCGCGGCAGTTGCCGTCGGCGCGGTAGCCCGGCTCCGGCAGCCAGCACAGATGGGGAATCGTCGTGCCCAGACGCTGCGCCGCCTGCCAGATGGTTTCGCCGGGCAGGGCCATCACTTCGCGGCCGTCGAGCGTGAAGGTGATCGGTTTTGTCATATCTCGCGCCTTACGCCTTCGGTTTCTTGGGCTTGAGTTTATCCGGCTTCGACTGCGCGCCCGCCTCTTTCACCGTTCGCCCCTTTCGCGGCGGCATCTCGCCAACGGGGGCCTCGGCCTTCGCATATGCGCCTGCGTTACGCTTCTCCGCGGCCTGCGCGGGGCTGAGCGGCGGCTGCGACGCGAGGTCGTCGCGGAAATAGCGGAACACGGATTTGATCGGGTTCGGCGCGGCCTGCCCCAGCCCGCAGATGGAGGCGTCCGTCATCGCCTGGCTCAAATCCATCATGAGCGGTTCGTCCCAGGCGTCGCGCTCCATGAGCTTGACCGCCTTCTCGCAACCGACGCGGCACGGCGTGCATTGCCCGCAGGATTCTTCCTCGAAGAAGCGCAGCAGGTTGAGCGCCACGCCTTTGATATCGTCCTCATGCGAGAGAACGACAACGGCGCCGGAGCCGGTGAAGCAGCCATATTGCTCCAGCGTGCCGAAATCCATGGGCACATCGGCGAGGCTGGCGGGCAGGATGCCGCCAGAGGCGCCGCCGGGGAGATAGCCTTTGAACGTGTGGCCGTCGGCCATGCCGCCGCAATACTCGTTGAGCAGCTCGTTCATCGTGATGCCCGCGCCCGTGAGATAAACGCCCGGCTTTTTGACCCGGCCAGAGACCGACCACGAGCGCAGGCCCTTGCGCCCGTTCCGGCCCTGGCTCGCAAACCATTCCGGCCCGCGCTCCACGATCTCCCTGATCCAGAACACGGTCTCAGCGTTGTGCTCCAGCGTCGGGCGGCCGAACACGCCGACCTGCGCCACATAGGGCGGGCGGTGGCGCGGCAGGCCGCGGTTGCCCTCGATGCTCTCGATCATCGCGGACTCCTCGCCGCAGATGTAGGCGCCGGCCCCGCGCCGCAGGTCGAGATAGCCGGGGCGGACGATCTCCGCCTCCTCCAGCTTGGCGATCTCCACGGCCAGCAGTTTCAGCACGGCGGCGTATTCGTCCCGCACATACAGGAAGCAGCGCTCCGCCTCCATCGCCCACGAGGCGATCAGCGCGCCCTCGATCATGCGGTGCGGGTCGCGTTCGAGGTAGTAGCGGTCCTTGAAGGTGCCCGGCTCGCCCTCGTCGGCGTTGATGGCCACATAGCGCGGCCCCGGCGCGGCGCGCACGAACCCCCATTTTTTGCCTGCCGGGAAGCCTGCGCCGCCGAGGCCCCGTAGATTGGCGTCGAGAAGGATGCGCGCGATGTGCTCGGGCGTGTAGCCGCCCCGGCGGCAGGCTTCGAGCAGTGCGTAGCCGCCCTCGGCGCGGTAGGCGGCGAAATCCTTATAGGCGGGGATGACCGGCTCGACATCCCGCGCTCTAGCCGCTTGCGCCACCACGTCTGCGGTGATGCGCTCGAAATGCTTATGGCCCACGACGGCGGCAGGCGCCTTGTCGCATAGCCCCCAGCACGGCGCGGGCAGCACACGCACCTCGTCGGGCGAGACCTTGGCGCGGATTTCCTCAATGAGCGCATCGGCCCCATGCAGCGCGCAGGTGACCGAGTTGCACAACCGCACAGTGACGGGCGGCGGGGCGGCGTCGTCCTCCTTCACCACGGTGAAATGATGGTAGAACGTCGCGACCTCGTAAACCTCCGCCATCGGCAGGCGCATGTCCTCGGCCAGCGCCCGCATATGCCGAGCGGTGAGACAGCCGAAGTGATCTTGAAGGCGGTGGAGATGCTCGATCAGCCTGTCGCGCGGATGGGGCGGCTCGCCGATTAGGCTGCGGACCTCGTCAAGCGCGCCGCCTTCGACCTGTCTGCCGCGGGCGAATTTCCGCGCCCTGCGCTTTTCCGGCGCGCCTGCTGATCCGTCCGCCATGCTAGCGCTCCCGATTTGGTTCCAACTGCAGCAAGCCGCCGTCGCGCCTCGTCCGGGCGCAAGCTGCCGCAAAAAACCGGATCGCAGGCGGCGATCCAGCCCCATCTCCCGGGAAAGAGCATAGAAAATCGGGGTGTTCCGGTCTATTTTATTCATCTAAAGGCGCATGCCCGATCCATTAAGCCTTACAAAAGCAAGCTTGGGAGAAAACGATGAGGAGGATGACAGGCCTATGGTTGCTGGCCGCGGCGGCGCTCGTTTCGCCGGCGGCCGCGCAGAGCGACAAGACCTGGGAGAGTTTCCGCGCCGACGTGTTCGGCTCGCGCCCGATCGCCGACGGGACGAACGTCATCACGCTGCAAGCGCCCGTGCGCGCCGAAGACGCCGCCATCACGCCGATTGACGTGGCGCCCGCGCCCGGCGCCAAGCCCATCAAGGCGCTGACACTCATCATCGACGAGAACCCAGCGCCGGTGGTGGCCTCGTTCTCATTCGGCCCCGGCGCCATGAACGCCGCCATTTCGACGCGGGTGCGCGTGGACAGCTATTCCTATGTGCGCGCCGTCGCCGAGTTGGAGGACGGCTCGCTGCACATGGTCAAAAAGTTCGTCAAGGCGTCTGGCGGATGCTCGGCCCCCGCCGGCAAGGATCACGACAAAGCCATCGCCGAGATGGGCAAAATGAAACTGCGCCAGTTCACGCCCAAGGACGGCGCGCGCGAGGCGCAGATCATGATCCGCCATCCGAACTACTCCGGGCTGCAGATGGATCAGCTGACGCGCAACTACACGCCCGCGCATTTCGTTCGCGACATCGAGATCAAGCGCGGCGACGAGCTGATTTTCCGCATGGAGGGCGGCATCTCGCTGAGTGAAGACCCCAACATCCGCTTCCTGTTCAAGCCCGGCGCAGGAGACATCAAGGTGACGGCGAAGGACACCGAGAGCAACGTGTGGACACAGTCCTGGCCGGTCGAGGCGCAAGGGTCTTAGGATAGGTTCGTTGACCCCGATCATCACCGCTTTCGCCGACTCGCCCGACGAGGGGCGCGGTTTGGCGCGCGACATGCCCGTGCGCTGGGCGCTTGAGGAGGTGGGGCAGGCTTACAGCGTCCGCCTCGTGACGTTCGAGGAGATGAAAGAGCCGGCGCACCGCGCGCGGCATCCGTTCGGGCAAATTCCGACCTATGAACTTGGCGACTTGGCGCTGTTCGAGTCCGGAGCGATCGTCTTTCACATCGCCGAGCGTTACGCCGGACTTTTGCCGGAGGACGCCGATGCGCGGGCGCGGGCCGTCACATGGATGTTCGCCGCCCTTAGCACGATCGAGCCGCCGATCGTGGAGTTGGAGATGGCGTCGCTGGTGGAGGATGAGAAGCCGTGGCATGAGGAGCGCCTGCCGATGCTTGAGGAGCGGGTTCACACGCGGCTTCGCGATTTGTCCTCCCGGCTCGGCGCGGCTGAATGGCTCGATCGCCGTTTCACGGCCGGCGACCTCATGATGGCGACGGTGTTGCGCCGCCTGAAGGGCGCGAACCTCCTGGAAACGCACGCGAACTTGACGGATTACGTCGCCCGGGCGGAATCGCGCCCCGCGTTCAAAAGGGCTTTCGCGGCGCAACTGGCGGTGTTCGAGAACCGGCGCTAATCCCTCACCAGGCCAACCGGGCTTGCGCCGCCACCGGGCGGAACGACGTCTTATCGAACAGCGCGGCCAGGCTTTCCGCATCAAGCCCGGCGCGACCCATATGCACGCCGCTGGCGATGAACAGCGCGTCAACGCCGAAAATCGCGGCGCCGAGAATGTCGGTGTAAACGCCGTCGCCGATCGCGAGGATGCGCGACGCGCCCGCGTCCACGCCCAGCTTGTGAAGCGCCAGCTCGTAAATCGGCGCATGCGGTTTCCCCGCATACACGACCGCGCCGCCCATCTGCTCGTAAAGCGCGGCGAGCGCCCCCGCGCAATAGATGACCGTATCGCCCCGCTCGACCTTATGATCCGGGTTGGCGCACACCATCGGAACTGTGCGGGCCGCGAGCGCAGTGAACAACGCGCGGTAATCCTCGGGCGTTTCGGTCTCGTCGTGGAACGGGCCGGAGTTGAGGATGAAATCCGCCTCGTCAGGGCCGACGCGGCGCAAATCGAGACCCTCCAATATGGGCTTATCACGCTCCGGCCCCAGATGGAACACGGCTTGCCCGGCCCTCTCGCGCAGCAGCCGCATTGTGACGTCGCCCGATGTGGCGATGGCGTCATATACGCCGTCGATGCCCATGGCCGCGAGCTGGGCCGCCACGAACTCGGTGGGGCGCGGCGCATTGGTGATGAGCGCGACCTTGCCGCCTTGGGCGCGAAACGTCCGGCATGCGTCCGCCGCGCTCGGGAACGGCGACACGCCGTTGTGCAGCACGCCCCAGATGTCGCACAGCCACACGCCGTAGCGCGAAGCCAATTCGGCGATTGACGGCGCGATCGGGATGGGCGGCGGAATATGGAGCATGGGCGCTCGGTAGCCCTGCGCCGCCGGGCCGTCAAGCAAACTCACGCGTGCGCGTCCATATGCTCCAGGATCAGCTCATTGACCCGGCGGGTGTGGGTATAGGGGCTCATATGGCCGGCGCCGCGCACCTCCACGACCTCCACCTTGGGCAGCGCGGCGGCGAGAACGCCAGTCACCGCCCGAGCCGGCGCCGGGGTCTTCGACCCGAAAATGAGCCGCGTCGGGGCGCTCACGGTCGCGTAGTCCTCGATGCGCAACGCGAGGCTGTCGAGCAACTCGAACTCTAGCGCCGTCTTGGCCATGGTTTCGAACACGCTCGCCTTCACCCGCTTTGGCGCCAGCCACCAGCGCCACGGACCGACCCAGAACCCCATATACGCCGCCGCCGCGCCCCGCTCATCCCCCTGAACCATCGCGGCGCGGACACGGCCCACGAGCGCGGCGACCTGCGCCTCCTCGCGCCGGAACGGACCGCCGCGAAGCAAATGGAAGGACGGCGGCTCGATGAGCGTCAGGCTCCGCACTTGGCCGCGCATCAGCCGCGCCGCCTCCAGCGCCATGGCGGCGCCGTACGAATGCCCGACCAAATGCGCCGGACCGTCCTGCATCCGGCGCAGGGTGAGCAGCATGTCCACGTCCAACATGGGGTCGAGCGCGGCCCCGGGCCGCACCCTTCCGGACCTGCCATAACCGGCAAGATCTGGCGCAATGGCGCGATAGCGCCCGCCAAGCGCGGCGATAAGCGGCAGCCACTCCTTATGGGAGGCGCTGGAGCAATGGGCGAGCAGCGCGAGCGGGCCGCGGCCCGTGTCAAGATAGGCGAAATCGCGTCCGCCGACCTGGATGTAGCGCAGCCCGCCATCGTCTTGTTTCAACATGCTTCCGCCATTCTTGGCCTGCGCTTCGCGACGATACGGCGTCGCGCCGCCGCAAAACCCGCCGAACGCCCATCCATGCGGCGCCTAAAATGAGGCAAATGCTTGTTTCCTGAGCAGTTTTTTGTATTCCAGCCGTGCTGCACGCTATGGTACTCTGTTTGCTAAGGTTACGTGTGCTGAATTCCAACTTTGGCGCTTTGGGCAATCCTGGCAAGGGCGAACAACATTTATGGGGACAGTGACCGCGCTGAAAGCCTCCCCGACCGCCGCTCCGTTTGAAGCGTACCAGCCGGGCGGATTTTATTGCGAGCTTCTCGGCGCGCCGGACAACCTCAATCAGAATCTCGCCGCGCTGTGGAGCCACCTCCAGCAGCTCGAAATCGGCGATCTCGTCGCGCGCTCTAAGGACGCCGAGCGCGAGCTGTTCACCCTCGGCATCACCTTCACCGTCTACAGCGACCGCAACGCGATAGACCGCATCCTGCCGTTCGACGTGCTGCCCAGGGTGCTGACGGCGGCGGACTGGCGGGTGATCGACGGCGGCGTGAAACAGCGTGTCAGGGCGCTCAACCTCTTTCTGTGGGACGTCTATCACGATCAGCATATCCTGAAGGACGGCACGCTTCCGGCCGAACTCATTCTGCGCAACGCCAATTTCCGGCCGGAGATGATGGGCTACGACCCGCCGCGCGGCGCCTATGTGCACATCGCCGGGACCGACATCATCCGCGACGGCGCCGGGGTGTTCTATGTGCTGGAGGACAACGCGCGCACGCCGTCCGGGGTCTCGTATGTGGTGGAGAACCGCCATCTGATGCAGCGCGCCTTCCCCGATCTTATGCGCGGCTTCGCCATTGAGAGCGTGTCGGAATACGGCTCGCAACTCGCGGCGAAGCTGTCGGAGGTGGCGCCCGCCGGCGTGCTCGATCCGCAAGTGGTGCTGCTGTCTCCCGGCGTGTTCAACTCGGCGTATTTTGAACACGTGTTCCTGGCGCGCGAGATCGGCATCCCTCTGGTTGAGGGCCGCGACCTGACGGTTGAAAACGACCGCGTGTTTATGAAGACCGTCTCGGGGCCGAAGCCGGTGCACGTGATCTACCGACGCCTCAACGACGACTTTCTCGATCCGGAGATTTTCAATCCCGAAAGCGCGCTCGGCGTGCCCGGGCTGATGCGCGCGGTGCGCAAAGGGCATGTGACGCTCGCCAACGCGGTCGGCACCGGCGTCGCCGACGACAAGGCCGTCTACGCCTATCTGCCGCGGATCATCAAATACTACCTCGACCAGGATCCGATTCTGCCGAACGTGAAGACCTATATCTGCCGCGAGCCGGACGATCTGCGCTACGTGCTCGACAATCTCGACAAGCTCGTGGTCAAGCCGGTCGGCGAGTCCGGCGGCTACGGCATCTGCGTCGGCCCGAAGGCGACGAAGGCCGAGATCGACATCATCCGCGAGGCGGTGAAGCGCGACCCGGCGAACTATATCGGCCAGCCAATGATCGACCTTTCCGTGTGCCCGACGCTCACCGACGACGGCGTGGAGCCGCGCCATGTGGATTTGCGGCCCTTCGCCGTCACGGGCGAGGACACCTGGCTGCTGCCGGGCGGGCTGACGCGCGTGGCGCTCAAGAAAGGCTCGATCGTCGTCAACTCCAGCCAGGGCGGCGGCACCAAGGACACTTGGGTGTTGCGGGAGGACGGGCCGCTCAAGGAGGAGGGAGCGTGAGCAGCCTGCTGTCGCGCCACGCCGAATGCGCCTTCTGGATGGCCCGCTATTTCGAGCGCGCCGAGAGCGTCGCCCGCGTCATGGAGGTGCACACTTCGTTCCAACGCGGGCGCGGCCCGGCCGACACCGCCTGGGCCTGGCTCGTCACGCTCTACTCGGACGAGGCGGAGTTCGCAAAGGCGTACGGCCAACCGACCGCCGAGAACGTGATCCAGTTCTACGTCACCAACCTGGACAACCCGTCCTCGATCCAATCCTCGATCCGTTCGGCTCGAGAGAACGCACGCGCGCTGCGGCCCCTCATTCCGACCGACATGTGGTTCCAGGTCAACGACTTCTACAATCGCCTCCTCGCCTTCACCCCGTCCGATTTCACCGAGATGAAGCTGTCGCGCACCTGCGACGCGATCAAGCGCGGCTGCTACGCCCAGCTCGGCGTGGCGGAGGCGACGCTTTATCGCGACGAGATTTGGCCGTTCTTCCGCCTTGGCCTTTTCATCGAGCGCGCCGACCAGATGAGCCGCCTGCTGGACGTGAAATTCGCGCAACTCGCAACGGGCGCCCGCCGCGATCCGGCGAGCTTCGATTTCAGTTTCTGGGCGACGCTTTTGCGATCAGCCTCCGCCTATCACGCCTTCCGGCGCATTCACCCAAGCGGCGTTGAGCCGGAGGACGTGGCGAAGTTCCTCCTGTTCGACGTGCGCACGCCGCGCTCGGTCAGCCATTGCGTAGGCGAGATCAAAAGCATGATCTTGCTGCTGGAAGAGAGCTTCACCCTGGCGAACGCCCACCGCGCCCACGAGCAGGTGGACGCGATCCTGTCCGGGCTGGTGAGAGCGGCTGGCGATCCGGCGCTTTTGGAGACGCTCCACGCCTTCAACGACTGGGTGCAGATGAGCCTGATCTCGCTCGCCAACGAACTCGGCTATGTGTTCTTCGGATACCAGAAGCCGGCGGCACAAATTCAAGCCAGCGCCTGACCGAACCGCAATCCCGGAGGCTCTTTACGCCATGACGCTGCATGTCGCGCTGACCCACCGCACGTCTTACTCCTATGACCGCCTGACCGCGCTTGGGCCGCAGGTGGTGAGGCTGCGCCCGGCTCCGCACAGCCGCACGCCGATCCTGAGCTACTCCCTCGACATCACGCCCAAGACGCACTTCATCAACTGGCAGCAAGACCCGTTCGGCAATTATCTGGCGCGCCTCGTCTTCCCAGAGAAGACCGACACATTCGAGGTGGTCGTCGATCTCGTCGCCGACATGGCCGTCATCAACCCGTTCAACTTCTTCATCGAGGAAAAGGCGCGCGATTGGCCGTTCGAGTACGGCGCCGCGCTGAAAGAGGAGCTGACGCCTTACCTGAAAGCCGACGCGCCGGGGCCGCTGCTCGATGACTATCTCGCGGGGCTGAGGCTCAATCAAACGACGACGATCGACTATGTGGTGGAGCTAAATCGCCAACTGCAATCCGACATCGGCTATCTGATCCGCATGGAGCCGGGCGTGCAGACACCGGAGGAGACTCTCAAAAACCGCTCCGGCTCCTGCCGCGACTCAGGCTGGCTGCTGGTGCAAATCCTGCGGCACAAGGGCCTCGCGGCGCGCTTTGTGTCCGGGTACCTCATCCAGCTTAAGCCGGATGTGAAATCCCTCGATGGCCCCTCCGGCGCAGAGGTGGATTTCACCGACCTGCACGCCTGGGCGGAGGTGTATCTGCCCGGCGCCGGGTGGATCGGTCTCGACCCGACCTCCGGCCTCCTTACCGGCGAGGGGCACATCCCGCTCGCCGCGACGCCGCGCCCGCAAAGCGCCGCGCCCATCTCCGGCGCGCACGAAAAAGCGGAGGTGACGTTCAGCTTCGACATGAAGGTGACGCGCATCGCGGAATCGCCACGCGTGACCAAGCCCTACACGGACGATCAATGGGCGGCGATTAACGCCACAGGCAAGGCGGTGGACGCGCGGCTGCAGGCGGGCGACGTGCGTCTTTCCATGGGCGGCGAGCCGACGTTCGTCTCCATCGACGACATGGACGGCGCCGAGTGGAACACCGCCGCCGTCGGCCCCACCAAGCGGCAGTTCGCGGAAAACCTCATCCGCCGCCTGCGGGACAAGTTCGCGCCCGGCGGCCTCCTGCATTACGGTCAGGGCAAATGGTATCCGGGCGAGCAGCTGCCGCGCTGGGCGTTCGCCTGCTATTGGCGCACGGACGGCGAGCCGCTCTGGCATGACGCCAGTCTCATCGACCGCGAAAAGCCAGCGCGGCGCATGGGCGTCGCCGACGCGGGAAACTTTGCGCAGGCTTTATGCGACCAGCTTGGGCTGCCCGCCGACAGCGCGATCCCAGCATACGAGGACGCGGCGCATTTCGCGCTCATTGAGCAGAAGCTCCCCGTCAATCTCGACCCGGCGGACAACAAGCTCGCCGACGAGGCGGAGCGCGCCAGGGTCATCAAAGTGTTCGACCAGGGCGTCGAGTCCGTCACCGGTTATGTGTTGCCCATCCAGGTGTGGCAGTCCAGAGCGCGCGGCCGCCGCTGGGTGACGGAGAAGTGGGCGTTCCGCCGCGCCAAGCTGTTCCTCGCGCCGGGCGACTCGCCCATCGGCTTCCGGCTGCCGCTAGGCTCGCTGCCCTACATCGCGCCGATCAACTTCCCGCACGTCTATCCGCGCGATCCGCTCGCGCAGACGCAACCTTTGCCCCCGCGCGACGCGCTGCTTGCCGACCGCCGCGCCGTGACGCTGGAGCCGCCTGTGACCGCGCCGCTGTTCCCGAACGAGGTGTTCGGCTCGGTGCGCACGGCGATGGCCATCGAGCCGCGCGACGGTCATCTGTGCGTGTTCACGCCGCCGCTGGAAGACGCGGAGGATTACGCCGCGCTTGTCGCGGCCGTGGAAAACGCCGCCGCGCAATCCGCCACCCGCGTGCATATCGAGGGCTATTCTCCGCCGTTCGATCCGCGCCTCAACGTGATCAAGGTGACGCCAGACCCCGGCGTCATCGAGGTGAACATCCAGCCCGCCGCGAACTGGGATCACGCCGTCAACATCACCGAGACGCTTTACGAGGAGGCGCGGCTCGCCCGGCTAGGCACCGAGAAGTTCATGATCGACGGCCGCCACACCGGCACCGGCGGCGGCAACCACATCGTCATGGGCGGCATGACCCCAGCCGACAGTCCGTTCCTGCGCCGCCCCGATCTGCTCGGCAGCGTCATCGCGTTCTGGCAGAACCACCCGAGCCTGTCCTACCTGTTCTCCGGCATGTTCATCGGCCCAACAAGCCAGGCGCCGCGCATCGACGAAGCGCGCCACGACCAGCTTTACGAGATGGAGATCGCGCTCGCGCAAATCCCCGAGCGAGGGCAGGGCTGGACGCCGTCATGGCTCGTCGACCGCATTTTCCGCAACCTTCTTATCGACGTGACGGGCAACACGCACCGCGCCGAAATCTGCATCGACAAGCTCTACTCGCCGGACGGGCCGACGGGCCGCCTCGGCCTCGTCGAGTTCCGCTCGTTCGAGATGCCGCCGCACGCGCAGATGAGCCTTGCGCAGCAATTGCTCCTGCGCGCGCTCATCGCATGGTTCTGGGAGACGCCCTACCGCCGCAAGCTCATCCCCTGGGGGACGAGCCTGCACGACAAGTTCATGCTGCCCGCCTTCGTGTGGGCCGATTTCCGCGACGTGCTGGCCGAGCTGCGCGGCGCCGGGTTCGACCTGAAAGACGACTGGTTCGCGCCGCATTTCGAGTTCCGCTTTCCCGTCATCGGCCACATTGAGAGGGAGGGGGTGACGCTGGAGCTGCGCCAGGCGCTCGAACCCTGGCACGTGATGGGCGAGGAGGGGGTCATCGGCGGCACGGCGCGCTATGTGGACAGCTCGCTCGAGCGGGTGCAGGCCCGGGTCGCCGGCGACGCAACCGCGCGCTTCACAGTCACCTGCAACGGCCGCGCTCTGCCGCTGCAGTCCACCGGCGTGCGCGGCGAGCAGGCCGCCGGCGTGCGTTTTCGCGCATGGCAGCCGCCCTCGTGCCTGCATCCGACCATCGCGCCGCATGTGCCGCTCGTGTTCGACATCGTTGATAAATGGAGCGGGCGCTCCATCGGCGGTTGCCGGTATCATGTGGCGCACCCTGGCGGCAAGGCGTATGAGACGTTCCCCATCAATGCGCTGGAGGCCGAGAGCCGCCGCGCCGCGCTGTTCGAGGCGATCGGCCACACCAGCGGCGCCATGCGGCCGGGCGCCCCGCGCGTGAACCCGGATTTCCCCCACACGCTCGATTTGCGCCGCGCCTGACCCAACCGGCGTCTCCCGCCTGCTATAGCCGCGCCTTCCGCAGGCTGATATGATCCTTCTTGGGTGCGGATGCGCAACTGGCGCCGCGATGACGGAGCCTGCAGCGTCTCGCCGCGAGGAAGCGCCGGAGGAGGATGAGCGTCTTGGCTATGACGACGCAGGTCGAAGGTGCGCCCGCAGCCGGCGACGACCCCTTTCAGGACTACGGCGCGCACGCCCTGCGCTACGACGAACTGGCGACGCCCGACGGCGCGATCCGCCCGCATTGGCGCGTGTTTTGCGACGAGTTCCGCGCTATCCCGTCCGACCGGCGCATGGCGCGCGTGCTGCGGCTGAACCGGTTGGTGCGCGAGAACGGCATCGCCGAGGATATTTTCGCCGACGCGGCCCAGACCGCTGAGCCGTGGCGCATTGACCTCCTGCCGGTGATTTTCTCGGCCGGCGAATGGGCGTTTCTGGAGCGGGCGGTCATTCAGCGCGCGCGGTTGGCGAGCGCCATTCTCGCCGATGTCTACGGGCCGCAAACGCTGTTGCGGTCGGGCGATGCGCCGCCAACCCTGATTTTCAGCGACGGCGCGTATCTGCGGCCATGCCTCAACGCTCCCGACCCGAGCCTCGACTTCTACGCCGTCGATCTCGCGCGCGCGCCGGACGGCTCCTGGCGGGCGCTCGACACCCATGCGGAAACGCCGGCCGGCTCCGGCTTCGCGCTCGCCAACCGCGTGGTGCACGCCCAGGTGGCCAGCGATCTGTTCCGCTCGGTCAACGGCCTTCGGCTCGCGCCGTTCTATCAGAAGCTGCAATCCGAGCTTTTGAGCCGCGTCAACCGCGACGACCCGCTCATTGCGCTGCTGACCCCCGGCCCGCACCACGAGGACTATTTCGGCCACGCTTATCTGGCGCGCTATCTCGGGCTGGTGCTGATGGAGGGCGGCGACATGCGCGTCGTCGGCGGCCGCGTCTACATGAAGACGCTCGAAGGGTTGAAGCTCATCGACCTCATCGTGCGCTGCGTGGAGGGCGCGAGCGCCGACCCGCTGGAGTTCAGCCCAAGCGGCTTTCTGGGGCCCGTGGGCCTCATGCAGGCGGTGCGCAAATCGCCACGGCTGGTGAGCAACATGCTCGGCTCGGCCATCGTTGAAAACCGCGGACTGGCGCAGTATCTGCCGGCGCTGTGCAAAAAGCTGCTGGGCGAGGATCTGGCGCTGCCCGATGCGCCGCGCTGGTGGCTGGGCGATGAAGCGTCGCGCGCTCACGCTTTCGCCAATTTCAACCGCATGGTCATCCGCCGCGCGCGCGAAGGCACGGGTCGCCCGGGCGGCGCGGAGTTCGGCCGCAGCCCCGCCCGCATGTCGCAGGATGCGGCGGCGGCGTTGCGCGACGAGATCGTGCTCAACGGGGCGACGCTCGTCGCCGAGGAGCCGGTCGGCTTCGCCACGACGCCGAGCTGGACGCCAACCGGGGTCAGGCCCGCTCCCTATGCGGTTCGCCTTTTCGCCGCGCGTTTTGGCGGCGAGTATCATGTCATGCCGGGCGGCATCGCGCTCACCGTGGACGCGGCGACGGGCGTGTCGCTCTCGGCCGCCGACGGCAACACCCGCGACGTGTGGGTCGCCTCGCCCAACGAGGTCAATCACCACGTGACGCTGATGCGGCCCGCAATCGAGGTTTCGTCCGTGCAGCGGTCGGGCAAGGGCCTGCGCAGCCGCGCCGCCGACAATCTGTTCTGGCTCGGGCGATACACGGAGCGCGCGGACGGCACCATGCGCCTCATGCGGGCGGCGCTGACGCGCATGCGGGACGAGGGCGCGGAAAGCCGCGCGGGCGAGGCGGTGCGCATGGCGCTCGCCGCGATCCTCGATAAGGACGCCGGCCGCAAGGACGACGACAAGCGCGAACCGTTGAAAGCCGTCGAGGATCTGGTGGTGACGCTGATGACCTCGCGCGATCGGGCCTACAGCCTGCCCAGCACGCTCGAGAGCGCGCATCAAGTGGCGAGCCTCCTGCGCGACCGGCTCTCGACCGAGGCCTGGCGCGCGCTGCAGAGCTTCGAGACAAACCCCGTCTGGCGCGGCGACGCCATGCCCGCCGGCGTGACGGACATCATCGACGCGCTCGACCAGGGGGTGGCGACGCTCGCCGCCTTCAACGGCATGGTGGCCGAGAATATGACGCGCAACCACGGCTGGCGGTTTCTCGACATCGGCCGCCGCCTTGAGCGCGCATCCAACCTGAGCGAACTGCTGCTCGCCCTGTTCGGCCAGGCGCATGACGACGACAGCGAGACGAGCGGCCTGCTGTTCACTCTGGAGGCCGCCGACAGCATCATCACGTTCCGCTCGCGCTACCTGTTCGCCCCGGTGCTCGCGCTCGTACTCGACCTGCTGCTGCTGGACGAGACGAACCCGCGCAGCGTCGGGTTTCAGCTCGCGGCTGTGGATGCGCATCTGAGCGCGCTTCCGCAAGCCTCGCAAAGCGGCGTACAAACCGAGGAGCAGCGCATGATTCTCGAACTGCTCACGCGCGTTCGCCTGGCCAAGGTGGCGCAGCTGGCGCAGACCGGGCCGGACGGCTCGCGTGGCGAGTTCAGGGCGCTGTTTTTGCATATCGTAAACACCCTGCCCCGGCTGTCCGAGGCCATCACCCGCCGATATTTCAGCCTCACCGAAGACGAGTTGCGCCGCGTCTACTCCCGCACAGGCCCGCGCCCATGATCTATGACTTGAGCCACAAGACGCTTTACAGATATTCGGCGCCCGTGGCTCAGTCGCACCATCTCATTCACTTGGCGCCGCGCGCCGTCCCCGGGCAGACGGTGAACCGCCACACGGTCATCATCGACCCGGCGCCCGCGTCATCGACCGACTTCACCGACGCATTCGGCAACCCGGCGACGATTCTCGCCATCGAGCAGGATCATTCCGAGCTGCTCATCCATTCGCGCGGACAGATCGAGGTGCGCGCCAAGGTCAAGCCCGATATCGGGGCGACCGTCTCCTGGGCTGACTTGGCGCGTCAACTGAGCGGCCCTGGCCCTCATGATCTCAGCGTCGTCCAATATGTGTGCGCCTCCCGCTACGCCCGCCCGGCGCCGGACGTGCGCGATTACGCCCGCGTCAGCTTCCCGCAGGGCCGGCCCGTTCTGGAGGGCGCCATGGACCTGACCAGCCGCATCTACGCCGATTTCAAATACGACCCCCGCGCGACCGACGTGGCCACAAGCGTTTCGGAGCTTTTGCGCATCCGCCGCGGGGTGTGTCAGGATTTCGCCCATCTCGCCATCGCGGGCCTTCGCTCGCTCGGCCTCCCAGCGCGCTATGTGAGCGGCTATTTGCTAACACATCCGCCCGCCGGACAACCGCGTCTGCAAGGGGCGGACGCCAGCCACGCCTGGATTTCGGTTTGGGCGCCGGAGACGGGATGGGTGGACTTCGACCCCACAAACAATCTGATGCCCTCCGACGAGCACATCACCATCGCCTACGGCCGCGACTATCACGACGTCAGCCCGATCGCCGGGGTGCTGCTCGGCGGGGGCGACCACCGCATCGACGTGGCGGTGGACGTTGTGCCGCTCTAACGTCAAACGGCGCAAACCGCGGGGCGAGCCGGCATCGCCGCCACAGACGCGGGCGTCATTCCATGGGGGCGTTGCGCAAAAGCCTGTCATGGGCGCATGTTACGGAGCGCAGGGAGCACAGGAGGCGGCGATGGCTGAGGATTTCCGGAAAAGCGCGCTCGAATATCACGAGGCCGACCCGCCCGGCAAACTCGCCATCGCGGCGACGAAGCCGCTCGCCAACCAGCGCGATCTGGCCCTCGCCTATTCGCCTGGCGTCGCCTACGCCTGCGAGGAGATCGCCCGCGATCCCGCCGCCGCCGCCCGCCTCACCTCGCGCGCCAATCTCGTCGGCGTCATCACCAACGGCTCGGCGGTGCTTGGCCTCGGCAATATCGGCCCGCTCGCCTCAAAGCCCGTGATGGAGGGCAAGGCGGTGCTGTTCAAGAAGTTCGCCGGCATCGACGTGTTCGACATCGAGGTGAACCAGCCCGACCCGGACAAGTTCGTGGAGGCGGTGGCGGCGCTGGAGCCGACGTTCGGCGGCATAAACCTGGAGGACATCAAGGCGCCGGAGTGCTTCGAGATCGAGAAGAAGCTGCGCGCGCGGATGAACATCCCAGTGCTGCACGACGACCAGCACGGCACCGCCATCGTGGTCGCCGCCGCGATTTTGAACGGCCTGAAGCTCGTCGGCAAGGAGCTGGCGTTCGCGAAGCTCGCGTGCTCGGGCGCGGGCGCGGCGGCGCTGGCGTGCCTGAACCTGCTAGTTTCGCTCGGGCTGAAGCGCGAGAATATCACCGTCTCGGACAAGTTCGGCGTGGTCTATGAAGGCCGCGAGGAGGGCATGAACGAGTACATGGCCGTCTACGCGCGCCCCACCTCCATGCGCACGCTAAGCCAGATCATCGAGGGCGCGGACATTTTTCTCGGCCTGTCCGCGCCCGGCATTCTCACGGGTGAGATGGTGGCGAAAATGGCGCCGCGCCCGCTCGTCATGGCGCTCGCCAACCCGGTGCCCGAGATCATGCCGGAGGAGGCGAAGTCGGTGCGCGACGACGCCATCATCGCCACGGGCCGCACGGATTACCCTAATCAGGTCAACAACGTGCTTTGCTTCCCGTTCCTGTTCCGCGGCGCGCTGGACGTGGGCGCCACCGCCATTAACGAGGCCATGAAGATCGCCTGCGCGGAGGCCATTGCGAAAATGGCGCAGGCTGAGGCGTCAGACGTGGTGCTTTCGGCCTACGGCGCCGACACGCTCACCTTCGGCCCGGAATACATCATCCCGAAGCCGTTCGACCCGCGCCTTATCGTGGAGCTGTCCTCGGCGGTGGCCAAGGCGGCGATGGACTCGGGCGTCGCAACGCGGCCTATCGAGGATTTCACCGCCTATCGCGCCAAGCTCTCGCAGTTCGTGTTCCGCTCCGGCTATGTGATGCGCCCGGTGTTCGAGGCCGCGCGGCGGGAGAAGCGCCGGCTGGTGTTCGCGGAAGGCGAGCGCATCCGCGTGCTGCAGGCGGCGAGCCAGGTGATCTCGGAGGGGCTCGCGGCGCCCGTGCTTATCGGCGACCGCCGCATCATCGATGGCCGGCTGCGGCATCTGGGCCTTTCGATCCGCCCAGATCGTGATTTCACGATTATCGACCCGAGCCAGGATCCGCGTGTCGTCGAATGGGCGGCGGCCTATCACGCGCTGGTGGAGCGTAAGGGCGTCTCGCCCGCCGAGGCGATGGCGCGGGTGCGCGCGGGCGCAACAATCGTCGGCGCGTTGATGGTGCGCTCGGGCGAGGCGGACGCGATGATCTGCGGCACCGTCGGGCGCTTCGACCGGCACCTGAAGATCATCGAGGATGTGGTGGGCCGCGCGGACAATGCGCGTGCGTTCGCGACGCTCTCCGCCGTGGTGCTGCCCTCCGGCACATTCTTCGTCGCCGACACGCTGGTGAACTACGCGCCCACCGCCGAGCAGGTGGCCGAAATCGCTCTCGCCGCGGCTAATCAGGTGCGCAGCTTCGGCGTTGAGCCGAAGGTGGCGCTGCTCTCGCATTCCAGCTTCGGCAGCGGCGATACGGAGACGGCGGCGAAGATGCGCCGCGCGCTAGAGCTGCTTCGCGCCGCGGCGCCCACGCTCGAAGCCGAGGGCGAGATGCAGGCGGACTCCGCGCTGTCGGAGAAAATCCGCGCGGAGATTTTCCCCAACTCCCGGCTTAAAGGCCAGGCGAACCTGCTCATCATGCCGACGCTCGACGCGGCGAACATCGCCTTCACCATGATCAAGGTGCTGGGCGGCGGCATCCCCATCGGACCGATGCTGCTCGGCGCTGCGAAGTCGGCGCACATCGTGACGCCGTCGACCACCGTTCGCGGCCTCGTCAACATGGCGGCGATCGCCTGCACCAGCGCCCGGATGGGGTAGCAGCGGCGCCCGCGGCGATGGGGCGCGCAGCATGGACGTCGTGGATTAGGCCTCGGCGGCGGCGTCCGCCTTGATGCGCGCGACCATGGATGCAAGACCGTTGGAGCGTTGGGGGGTCAGATGATCCTTCAGGCCGAGCGTGGTGAACGCGGCCTCCGCGTCTTCGGCGGCGATTTCGCCGGGGGAGCGGCCGGAATAGAGCGCGATCAGAATGGCGATGAGGCCGCGCACGATATGGGCGTCGCTATCGCCGCGAAAGCGCAGCGCGTCGCCGCCGCGCTCGGTCACAAGCCAGACCTGGCTTGCGCAGCCGCGCACTTTGTTCGCCTCCGTGCGCTCCTCCGGGCGCAGCGGCTCCAGGGTTTTGCCAAGCTCGATGAGGTAGCGGTAGCGATCCTCCCAGTCGTCGAGAAGCTTAAAATTCTCCACCACCTCGCCGATGCCGTTCGCCGCTTGCGCCATGTCCGTTTGCTCCGCCTTCGGCTTTCGGCCGTGTCACACTCTTGAAATATGAATGCCGTTTATGGTTTAAAAGCCTCGATGGCGCTAGAGGACATGGTGGAGCAGCCAATCGAAACGACGGTCGCGGGAAGACACTACCGAACGCTTTTCCTATCCGATATCCACTTGGGCACGAAAGCCTGCCAGGCGGAGTATCTTCTCGAATTCCTGAAACGTCACGACGCCGACACCATCTTCCTCGTGGGAGATGTGATCGATTTCTGGCGCATCAAATCCAGCCCATACTGGCCGCAATCCCACAACGACGTTGTGCAGAAGCTGCTGCGCAAGGTGCGCAAGGGCACGCGCATCGTTTACATCCCGGGCAACCACGACGAAGACCTGCGCGCCTATTGCGGCCAGCATTTCGGCGGCATTGAATTCAAGCTGCAGGACATTCACGTCGCCGCGGATGGCCGCCGCTTCCTCATCATGCATGGCGATGAGTTCGATGTGGTCATCCGCTATGTGAAATGGCTCGCGTTTCTGGGGGACTGGGCCTATGTGGCGGCGCTTGGGGTCAACACGGTTTTCAATAAGGTGCGCCGGCGTTTCGGCCTGCCCTACTGGTCGCTCTCCGCCTATCTGAAATACAAGGTGAAAAAGGCGGTCAATTTCATCGGCGATTTCGAGACCACGCTGTCGAACGAGGCGCGGCGGCAGGAGGCTGACGGCGTCATCTGCGGCCACATCCACCACGCGGGCATGCGCGACATTGGCGGCGTCACATACATCAACACCGGCGACTGGGTGGAGAGCGTGACGGCGGCGGCGGAGCGGCACGACGGCTCGTTCGAGATCATCCGCTGGGCGGAGGCGCTTGAGACCATGCGCGCGCAAAAGCCGCTGCAGGAAGCCGCGGCGTGACCCCATGCGCATCCTGATCGCCACCGACGCATGGCGCCCGCAGGTGAACGGCGTCGTGCGCACCTATGAGAAGGTGGCGGTCGAGATCGAGGAGATGGGCCACGACCTCAGCTTTCTGACGCATGAGGGCTTCCG
The DNA here is from genome assembly GCA_033764775.1 of Hyphomicrobiales bacterium. Classification (GTDB taxonomy): domain Bacteria; phylum Pseudomonadota; class Alphaproteobacteria; order Rhizobiales; family Rhodomicrobiaceae; genus JAWXCE01. The sequence goes on from JANRIQ010000006.1 coordinate 213,395, forward strand.
CACCGTGCCGCTTCCAAGCTACCCGGAAATTCGGCTCGCTTTCATCCAGCCGCGCCATGTTCGCCGACGCGTCGAGCAGTTCCGCCCCGATCACGTGCATGTGGCGACGGAAGGGCCAATCGGCCTCGCCGCGCGGCGCTGGTGCCAGCTCAACCGTCACTCCTTCACCACAAGTTATCACACGCGCTTTCCCGAATATGTCTCGGCGCGGCTGCCAATCCCCGTGTCCTGGGGCTATGCGTTCGAGCGGTGGTTCCATAACTCCGCGTCCGGCGTGATGGTCGCGACGCAATCGCTCATGGATGATCTGACCCGCCACGGCATTCGCCGCCTCATGCCATGGTCGCGCGGGGTGGACACCGCCATGTTCCATCCGCGCGGCGCGCGGTTGTTTGGGCATGAGCCGGTGTTTCTCTATGTCGGGCGCGTTTCGGTCGAGAAAAACATCGAGGCGTTCCTGCGGCTGGACCTGCCGGGCAAAAAGGTGGTGGTCGGCGGCGGTCCGCAACTGCAAGCCCTTAAAAGCGCCTATCCCGACGCCGTGTTCACCGGCCCCAAATTCGGCGACGAACTGGCGCAGGCGTACTCATCCGCCGATGTCTTCGTCTTCCCCAGCAAGACCGACACCTACGGGATCGTGTTGCTGGAGGCGATGGCGTGCGGGGTGCCGGTCGCGGCGTTTCCCGTGATGGGACCGAAGGACGTGGTGCGCCACGGCGAGACGGGCGTGCTTGACGATGATCTGCGGGCTGCGTGCCTGGCGGCGCTCGATCTCGACGGGGCTCGGGCCCTCGACTATGCGAAGCGCCACAATTGGCGCAACTCGGCCGACGAGTTTCTGGACAATGTCGTGAAGGCTCACGCCGACGAGCCGAACTTCATTAGGCTGCGCCTGCGCACCCGCCGCCGGAAGCCGGCGCCCCAGATCGAAAGCCGCAGCGCCGATTAATTGAGCAGCGCGGCCTTCTGGGCGTCGGTCAGCATCGCCCAGGACAGCTCCTCCGCGATGCCGTTCATCCGGGCGGGGTCGAGCGGGCGCGGCGCGCCCTCGGCTTCGGCCGCCGCCGGGGCGTTGAAGTCCATCAGCTCGATGAGAGCGAGCACCTCCGCCTCCACCTGCATGAAGGCTGCCTCCAGCTTGCGCCGGCGCTCTTCGTTCATGCGCAGCACGGCGGAGGCGTCGCGGATGGCGTCGGCCTGGCGCTCGATCTGCGCGCACAAACGATCCTGGGCGCCGGTCTCGCGCAGCATGACGGAGGCTGACACGATGGCGGTCGCGGCCTTGGACACCGTGTCGATCGCGTCGCGCGCCTCATCGCGCAGCGGCGCCGTGCTGGGCAGCGAGAGCGTCGCGCGACTTGCATAGGCCGGGGTCGCCGCCGCCAAAGCCCGCCGCGAGCGCGCGATGCTGCGCTGCAGTTCGGTCAAGTCGCGGCGAACCGCCCGCAGCCGCGCCTCGCCCGCGCCGTCGGACAAGCGACGCTCCAGCTTGGCGATGGCCCGCAACAGGGCGCGCGTCTCGGCGGAGCGGTGGCGGCGCAGATACTCCCGCAGAAAGCTGCGTCCGCGCTCCGATTGCATAATGGCGGACTCCATCGCCGCATAGTCCTGCGTGCGCCGATGAAATGGGGGAGAGGACTGGCTCATGGGCCGCTCCGTGAATTTTATGAAAATCCGCGCGGAATCGAACTCCGGCCACGAGAAGATGAATGAAAATGCTTTCGGATTGGTTTAAATGCGCAAGTTTCGCGCACGAACGCTCCGCCAATAAGACCCGCACATGAAAGCCGGCTCCCGCATCGCGGCCTTCTACGCCGCAATTTTCCTCATGATTGGCTGCTACATGGCGTATCTGCCCGTGTGGCTGAAGGCGCGCGGCTTCACCGAGGCCGAGATCACCCTTGTCTTCGCGCTGCCGCTGCTGCTGCGCGTGGTATTCACGCCGCTCGTCAGCTTCATCGCCGACAAGGCCGGCAACGCTCGCGCCCTTGTGTTCTGGCTCACCCATGGCGCGGCGTGCGCCCTCGCCTGCCTTGCCGCCGCGCCTGGCCACGCCATGATTTTCGCAGCGCTCACCGTCTATGCGCTGCTGTGGACGAGCGTGGTGCCCCTCACCGAAACCATCGCCGTCTCGGCCGCCAAAGCGGATGGCGCCGACTATGGGCGCATGCGCATGTGGGGGTCGCTCACATTCATCATCGCGGTGGCGACAGGGGGGCTGGCGGTGGACTGGGGCGGCCCGGACGCCGCGCTGTGGATGGTGATCGGCTCGGCGGCGTTGATGGCGGGCGTTGCGCACGGGCTGCCGCAGCCGGGGCGTTCGGACGTCGCGCTTCCGCCGATAAAGCTGCGTCAGGCGGCTCGCTTCGCGCGGTCAGGCCCGTTCGCGCTGTTCCTGCTGTCGGCAACAGCGGTCAGCGCCTCGCATGCGGTCTACAACACGCTGGCCACGCTGCACTGGCTGTCGCTCGGCATCTCGCCGACCGCTATCGGGCTGCTGTGGGCGACGGGCGTCATCGCCGAAATCGCGCTGTTCTGGTTCGCCGGGCGTGTGGTGCGCGCGGCGCCGCCCACCGCGCTGATGCTCATCGGGGCGTCCGCCGCTGTTTTGCGCTGGATTGTGACGGCGACGAACCCGCCGCTGACAGTGCTGTTTCCGGTGCAGATGCTCCACTCGCTCACCTACGGAGCGGCGCATCTGGGAGCAATCTACTTTCTGGCCCGCGCCGTGCCGAGCCAGTTCGCCGCGACGGCGCAGGGGCTCTACGCGGCGGTGGCGGCGGGGGTGGGCATGGGCGCGGCCTGCATCGCGGCGGGCCCGCTGTACAAGGCGATGAACGCCGACGCATTCCTGGTGATGGCGGGGCTGGCGGCCGCGTCGGTGGTTTTCACGCTATGGCTCGCGGCCGTTTGGCGCGGCGATGAGATCGACCTCGTGCGCGACTCAGACCAGCGATTCGCGCCCGCGCGCTAGCCCCACAGGTCAGGCGGAGGCGGCGCGATGCGTCCGTTTTCGATCTCAAGCCCCGGGCGCCTATCCTCGGCAAGCCAGAGTGGGCCGTCGAGATCCACCCAGTCGGCCGTCTGCGCCAAACGCAAGGCAGGCGCCATGGCGAGCGACGTGCCGACCATGCAGCCGACCATGACGCGCAGGCCCGCCGCTTGCGCCTCGGCCATGAGCGCCGTGGCCTCCGTCAGCCCGCCGGTTTTGTCCAGCTTCACGTTCACCGCGTCGTAGCGTGCGGCGATACGCGACAGATCGCGCCGGTCGTGCAGCGACTCGTCCGCGCAGAACAGCGCCGGACGCGGGCCGGTTTCGAGCGCGGCGTCCTCGCCGGCCGGCAGCGGCTGCTCGATGGCCTCCACACCCGCGCGGGCGCACGCCTCGGACAGCGGGCGCACCGTCGCGGCGGTCCAGCTTTCATTGGCGTCGACGATGAGGCGCGCGTGCGGCGCGGCTTCGCGCACGGCGGCGATGCGCTCCTCGTCCCCCGCGCCGCCGAGCTTCACCTTGAGCAGGGGCAAATGCGCCGACGCACGGGCCTGGGCCGCCATGTCGTCCGGATCGCCGAGGCTGATGGTGAAAGCCGTCGTCACCGGCGCAAGCGCCTCCGTCTCGCGGCCTTGAGCGCGAGCGCGCTTCAACTCCACGTCCCAGAGCACGCAGTCGAGCGCGTTGCGTGCAGCGCCGGCGGGCATAGCCGATTGCAGCGCCGCCCGCGTCATCCCCGCCGCCAAATCGCCCCGCATCGCCTTTATGGCGGCCGCGACGCCCGCCACCGTTTCGCCGTAACGCGCATAGGGCACGCACTCGGCGCGGCCCACGACGCCGCCCGCCTCCAGCGACACGGCGACCACATGCGCCGCCGTTTTGGCGCCGCGCGAAATGACGAACGCGCGCTTCAGCGGCCAGATTTCGGTCTCGATTTTCAGGCGCATCGCGCGTGCTCCATCGGCGGCGTCAGGTTTTCGGGCGCGCGGGCTGGAAAACCTGCTATCAGTGTTGCCATGTTGAACCTGGCTTCTCAAGGCGTTGGGAGCGACCGGCGTCACTTAAGCGCGGAGTTGACCCAAGGCCGAGCCCGCATCGCGGCGTTCGGCGCGTGGACGGTGCGCGACCTGGAGAGGATCGACAGCGAGGCCGCCGCGATCCTCCGGGCGCTTAAGGGGGCCGGGGCGGCGACCCTCGATCTCTCCGGCCTGACGGATCTCGACACCGCCGGCGCCTGGCGGCTGCAAAAGCTCGTGAGCGAGATCGGGGCCGCGCGGGTGGCCATCCAAGGGGCTAGCGCCGAGCAACGCCTCCTCTTAGAGGAGGTGGGCCGACACGCCGAGGCGCTGCGGTCTCCCGTCAAGCCTGAGGGACGCTGGTCGCGCGCCGTGTCCGAAGGGGTGGCTGCGGCCTTCACTATCGCGACCGACGCCGTGCGCCTCACCGCATTTCTGGGCCAGGTGACGGCGTGCGCCGGTCGCCTTGCAGTGCGGCCATGGCGTTTTCGCGGCACGGCCTTCGTCCACCATCTCGACCGCAGCGGGCTGCGCGCCGCGCCCATCGTCATTCTCATCTGCGTGCTCATCGGCGCCGTCATCATGCAGCAGGGCATCGTGCAACTGCGCTATTTCGGCGCGGAAGCCCTCGCCATCGACCTGCTCGGCGTGCTCGCCCTGCGCGAGGTGGCCGTCCTGCTCACCGCGATCATCGTCGCCGGGCGCTCGGCGTCGTCCTTCACCGCCGAGATCGGCACCATGAAAATGCGCGAGGAGATCGACGCGCTGCGCACGCTCGGCATCGACCCCATTGAAACGCTGGTGCTGCCGCGCATCCTGGCGCTCATCGTGGCGCTGCCGCTCCTCACCTTTCTCGCCGACATGGCGTGTCTCCTCGGCGGCGCGATCATGGCGAAGGTGTATCTGGGGCTTGACTGGCCCGTCTTCGCGCAGCGGCTGAACGCCTCGATCGAGCTGCGGCACTTCTTCGTTGGCATGGTCAAGGCGCCCTTCGCGGCGCTCATCATCGGGCTTGTGGGGTGTCTTGAGGGCCTGCGAGTGGAGGGAAGCGCCGAGTCCGTCGGTCGTCATGTGACGAGCGCCGTGGTTAAGGCTATTTTCCTTGTTATGGCGTTCGATGGTGTGTTCGCCATTTTCCTCTCGGCCAGTGGTTTTTAGAGCGATGCTGCGCAAACGGGACGCGACCGACGACATCATCCGCGTGCGCGGCCTGACCAAGGGCTTCAGCGCGCAGACGGTGTTCGAGAACCTCGACTTGACGGTTCGACGCGGCGAAATCCTCGGCGTCGTTGGCGCGTCTGGCACCGGCAAATCCGTGCTGCTGCGCACGCTTCTGGGCATCGAGCGGGCTGACGCGGGGAGCATCGAGATTTTCGGCCGCGACATGGGCGGGCTGTCCAACTCCGAGCGCATCGACGTCGAGCGGCGCTGGGGCGTGCTATTTCAGGACGGCGCGCTGTTTTCGTCCATGACCGTGCTGCAGAACATTCAAACGCCCATGCGCGAGCAAATCCGGCTCCCCGCCGCCGCGATGGACGACCTGGCGCGGCTGAAGCTCGCCATGGTGGGATTGCCAGCGGACGCAGCGCACAAATACCCGTCGGAGCTGTCCGGCGGCATGCGCAAACGCGCTGGGCTCGCGCGGGCGTTGGCGCTTGACCCGGAGATCGTGTTTCTCGACGAGCCGACCTCGGGTCTCGACCCCATCGGCGCGGCGGCGTTCGACCGGCTGATCCAAAACCTTCAGAAGACGCTGGGCCTCACTGTCTATATGGTGACGCACGACCTCGACAGCATTTTCGCCGTGTGCGACCGCGTCGCGGTGCTGGCGGACCGCCATGTGGTGCGCACCGGCGCGCCGTCCGAACTGGCGCGCGACCCGCGTCATGCATGGATAGAACAGTATTTTTGCGGCGACCGGGCGCGGGCCGCTCGCGCGTCAAGCGTGGAGGCGTGACATGGAAACGCGAGCCAATCATTTGGTGATCGGCCTGTTCGTGGTGGGCGTCATCGGGGCATGCCTTAGCTTCGTCTATTGGATGCGGAGCTATGGCGGCGGCGATGGCGGCCAGCGCTACCACGTGCTGTTCGAAGGCTCGGTGCAAGGGCTGGCCGAGGCGTCCACCGTGCTGTTCAACGGCTTGCGGGTTGGGGCCGTCGAAAGCCTCGAAATCGTGCCGGAGGACACCCGCAAGGTGCGGGCGCTCATCGTGGTGAAGCCGAGCGCGCCCGTGCGCGAGACCTCCCGCGCCCGCATTTCGCAGCAGGGCCTGGCCGGCCTCGTAGCGCTGGAGATCACGCCCGGGGCGCCGGATTCGCCGCTGCTGACCGCCAAGCAGGGGGAGCCGTTTCCCGTGATCGTCGCCGACAAATCAGGCGCGGGCTCGCTGCTCAGCGGCGTGCCGGACGCAGTCGGCAGCGCTCAGGCTCTACTCGCGCGCATGAACGACGTGGTGGCTGAGAATCAGGCGTCAATCCGCGCCACAATCAAAAATGTCGAATCGCTCACCGCCATGCTCGAAGGCAACAAGGAGGCGATCTCCGAAATCATACTCAACACGCGCGACGTGACGCAGCGTTTTGGAACGCTGTCCGCCAAGCTGGAGAAGACTGTGGACAGCTTAAGCGCGGCGTTGGTCAACGACCCCAAATCGTTTGTCGTGCAAGCGCAGCAGGCGGCGCAATCGGTGCGGCAACTGGCGGACAAGCTCGACAAGTCCTTCGGCGACCAGGCGGACGGGTTGAGCCGCTCCGCCCAGCGCTCGCTGCGGGAGTTCGAGCTGTTCATGAAGGAGGCGCGTAGGCTCGCGGAGGATTTGGACCGCGTCGTGCAGCGGGTGGAGAAAAATCCTTCCGGTTTTCTGTTCGGCGGAGTGCAGACGCCGCAATACACGCCCGGTCAATAGCTCTTGGATTGCGGATGTATGCATGTTAGCTAGACAAGCAGGTGACAGGCAAACCAGCGGAACGCCATGCTGAAAACCATCATCACGGCGGCGGCTATGGGCGTGAGCCTCGCGGCGGCGGGATGCGCGCTCGGCTTGGGCGGCGGCGCGCCGGAGACTTACGACCTGTCGGCGCCGGTCGCCAAACGCGGCCCGAAAACGCAGACGCATATCACCGTGGCCCAGCCCGACGCGATCCGACCCCTCGACAACGATCAGATCCTGGTGCGCGACGCGAGCGGTAAGCTCTCGTATTTCCCCAGCTCCGCCTGGGGCGACAGGCTGCCGCGCCTTGTCCAGACCCGGCTCATGCAGGCGATGACCGACTCCGGCCGTTTCCGCGCGGTCGGCAGCACGCGGGAGCGGACGCCGGCGGACGTGACCCTAGCGGTGGAGCTGCGCAGCTTCAACATTCAGATGAATGGCGGGCGCGCGGAGGCTGTGGTGGACGTAGTCGCCAAGCTGCTCGACGAGCGGCGCGACCGGGTAATCGCCACCCAACAGTTCAGCCACACGGTGGCGGCCGGGCGCGACGACGCCGCGGCGGGCGTGTCAGCCCTAACCGAAGCGTTCCATCGCGTTTCGGAAGAAATTGTAGCGTGGAGCGCAAATCCGCGCTCGGCGTAACCTAGACGAGTGATCGCACTGGCTAAGCCGGCGACGACAACCCGTCCGCACGCTATAGATAAAGTCCAAACAAGGCTCATAAATAATTACGCCCCGGCGCGTGACCGAGGCGTGCATCGTCCGAACAGTTGCGGGCGGACATCGCCCGAGCGGCTCATCAGTGTTTAATGTCCCGCCAGATGGCTTTGTAGGACAGATACAGCAGGGCCGACAGAATGATGAGATAGAGCAGCACCTTGAGGCCCAGCTTCTTGCGCTCCTCCAGCTTCGGCTCGGCGGCCCACATCATGAACGCCGTCACGTCGCGCGCGTACTGCTCCACCGTCTCCGGCGTGCCGTCGCCGTAGGACACGACGCCGTCCGACAGAGGGTTGACCATGGCGATCTGATGGCCCGGATAAGCCCGGTTGTAGTTCAAGCCGTCGCCGAGCGGCTTGCACACGTCAGGCTTGCCGTCCTCACCCGGCTCGACGCCGATGCACTGCTCCGCCTTTTCGGCGGTCTCCCCATCCTTCAGTTTCGTGAGCTTGCCGTCAGGCCCGCGGACATAGGACGGCGGGTCCTGATAGCCGGTTAGGAGCGCGTGCAGATAGTCCGGTCCATGCTCCTGATACTGCGTGGCCAGATCGCGCGCCATCGACACGGGCATGAGATACCACGGCGCGCCGCTCTCGGTCGTGCGAGCTTTGGCCATCAGCGACAGGTCGGGCGGAATTGCGCCGTTGTTGGCCGCAGCGGCCTCCTTGGCGTTTTTCCAACGCGGCGGGAAACGATCCGCCGGCCGGCCGGGCCGCATGAACATTTCGCCGTCGTCGTTCGGTCCGTCCTGCACCTCTTTCGAGGCCGCGATGGCCTCGACTTGCTCGGCGGAGAACTCAGGTCCGCCGGGCTGGCCCAGATTGCGGAAGTAGAGCCGGTTCATGCCATGGCATGCGGAGCAGACCTCATTGTAAATCTTGAAGCCCCGCTGCAGTTGCGCGCGATCGAAATATCCGGTCATGCCAGCGAACGTCCAGTCTTGACGTTCGATGTGGATATGTTCGCCGCCCGCCGCATGAAGCGGCGCGGTTTGCGCCGCCAGCAGGCCAATAGCCGCGGAGAATATGGCTGTGCGGATCATTGTGCTCCTCACTCAGCCGGCGCCATGCGCGGCCGCGCAGGATCGACCGGATCTTTGAATATGGACTCGGCAATGCTCTTCGGCTGCGGTTTCGGCGTTTCGATCAGTCCCACCACCGGCATAACGATAAGGAAATGGGCGAAGTAGTAGAAGGTGAAGAACTGCGCCCAGTACACATACGCACCTTCCGCCGGTTTCGCGCCGAGATATCCAAGCGCGAAGCAGGTGAACACGAAGAACCAGAAAAACCACTTGTAGACCGGCCGGTAACGGGTCGAGCGCACGCGGCTGGTGTCGAGCCAAGGAATGAAGAACAGCACCAGGATTGCGCCCATCATGGCGATGACGCCGCCGAGCTTGTCCGGGATGGCGCGCAGGATCGCATAGAACGGCAGGAAATACCATTCAGGCACGATGTTAGCGGGCGTCTGCAGCGGGTTCGCCTCCACATAGTTGTCCGCGTGACCGAGATAGTTGGGCGCGAAGAACACCAGATAGGCGAACAACACCGCGAACACGGCGATCGCGAACACGTCCTTGACCGTGTAATACGGATGGAACGGCACGGTTTCCTTGTGGCGCAGTTCCTCGCTCACGGTCACGCCGGTCGGGTTGTTGTTTCCCGGCACGTGCAGCGCCCAAATGTGCAGGCCAACGACCGCCGCGATGATGAACGGGAACAGGTAGTGCAGGCTAAACAGCCGGTTCAGCGTGGCGTTGTCCACCGCGAAACCGCCCCAAATCCACTGCACGAGCGTGGTGCCGAGGCCGGGGATCAGGCTGTCGAGCGACGAAAACAGATTGGTGATGACGGTCACCGCCCAGAAGCTCATCTGGCCCCATGGCAGCGAGTAGCCCATAAACGCCGTCGCGATCATCAGGAAGAGGATGATCACCCCAAGCATCCAGATGACCTCGCGCGGCGCTTTATAGGAGCCGTAATAGAGGCCCCGGAACATGTGAATGTAGACCGCGAGGAAGAACATCGACGCACCCACGGCGTGCGTGTAACGCATCAGCCAGCCATAGTTCACATCGCGCATGATGTGCTCGACCGAGTTGAATGCGTCTTGCGTGGTCGCCGCGTAATGCATGGCGAGAACGATGCCGGTCACGATCTGCACAGCGAGGCAGAAGGTCAGGATGCCGCCGAACGTCCACAGATATGTGAGGTTGCGCGGCGTCGGAAACGTGACGATCGTGTCGTTCATAAAGCGGATGATCGGCAGCCGCTCGTCCAGCCAGCGCGTCAGGCCGGTCTTAGGTTGATAGGTCGAAGGATGAGACATGGCCTTACCCAATCTTTATTTTGGTGTCTGATTCAAACGAATAAGGCGGTATCGGTAGATTGGTCGGGGCAGGGCCTTTTCTGACGCGGCCCGACGTATCATAGTGCGATCCGTGGCAGGGGCAGAACCAGCCGCCGTATTCGCCGCGGTTGTCGCCCGCGTTTTGGCCCTTGGGAATGCAGCCCAGATGCGTGCACACGCCCACCATCACCAGCCATTGCTCCTTGCCCGGCTTGGTCCGGTTTTCATCGGTCGCTGGCTCGGATCCGCCGCCGATGACCTGCGCGGTCGGATCCTTCAGAGCGTCGATCGGCACGGATTTGGCCTGCTCGATCTCTTCCGGCGTGCGGTGGCGCACAAACACGGGTTTGCCCCGCCACATCACGGTGACCGCCTGCCCGGGCGCGACCGGCGAAAGATCGAACTCGATGGAGGCCAGGGAGAGCGCCGAGGCGTCCGGGTTCATCTGATCCAGCAGCGGCCACAACGCCGCGGCGCCGCCCACCGCGCCGAAAGCCGCCGCCGCGATGTGGATGAAATCCCGGCGCGTCACATGCTTATCCCCGTCATCCGCCATGGCTGTTCCCATTGTCAATCCTGGATTCTGGCTCGATACTGCAACCCGCTCGGTCCGTCCACTGGCCGGCTGCGCCTTAGAGGCGGGCTGTTGCCCAATTGCACTGCATTGCGCCATATTGCATTGACGCGCGGCTTAGTCCAGAGACCCGCGGCACGGCAAATTGGCGCAACCCACACCATGCAGCGGATCGAACGGCCGCCATGCGCATCGCTTTGTTTCAGCCCGACATCGCCCAAAATACAGGCGCCGTGATCCGCCTCGGGGCGTGCCTGGGAGCGAGCGTCGACATCATCGGCCCGGCGGGCTTCGACATCTCGGACCGCGCGCTGAGGAGATCGGCGATGGATTACCTCGCGCTGGCCGATATCCGCGCGCATGTCAGCCTCGCTGAGTTCGAAGCGTGGCGCAGGCTAGCGGGCGTGCGCCTCATCGCCCTGTCGAGCCGCGGCGAAACGCCTTATACAAATGTCGCGTACAAAGCCGATGATATCCTACTGCTCGGACGCGAAAGCGCCGGGCTGCCGTCAAGTTTGCTTGACAGTTCGGATGTCAATGTCAGAATACAGATGCAACCGGGGGCGCGCTCGCTCAACGTCGCTCTTGCAGCGGCGATGGTTTTGGGCGAAGCCTTGCGGCAAATTGGCGAACAGCCGCGATAATCGCGCGAGCCGCGCGCGGGGGGACAGTCACTGATGGCTTTCAATGTTTCGGAGCATTCCCCGGCCCGCCGCGCCGGACGGTCGCGCGGCGCGAGTCTCGCCGACCAAAAGGCCAAAGCGAGACGCTGGTTCGAGACGCTGCGGACGCAGATTTGCGATGCGCTGGAAGGCGTCGAGGCCGCGCTGGAGCGTGGCCCGCACGTCGGTCTTCCCGCGGGGCGCTTTGTGCGCAAACCCTGGTCGCGCACCGACCACAACGGCGAGGACGGCGGCGGCGGCGTCATGTCCATGCTGTACGGCCGGGTGTTCGAAAAGGCGGGCGTGCATGTGTCCACCGTGCACGGCGAATTCGCGCCCGAGTTTCGCAGCCAGATTCCCGGCGCGAGCGAAGACCCGCGCTTCTGGGCGTCTGGCGTCTCGGTGATCGTGCATCCGCGCAATCCGAACGTGCCCGCCGTGCACATGAACACGCGCTTCGTCGTAACCTCAAAATCGTGGTTCGGCGGCGGCGCCGATCTGACGCCGGTGCTGATGCGCCGCCGCACGCAGGAAGATCCGGACACGGTGGATTTCCACGCAGCGATGGAGTCCGCATTCGACGGCCACGACGGCGCGAATTACGCAAAATGCAAAGCGTGGTGCGACGAATATTTTTTCCTCAAGCACCGCAACGAGCCGCGCGGCGTCGGCGGCGTGTTCTACGACTATCACAACACCGGCGACTGGGACGCTGACTTCGCCTTCACCCAGGACGTGGGCCGCGCCTTCGCGCGCGTTTATCCGCAAATCGTGCGGCGCAACATGCACACCGAATGGACTGAGGCCGACCGCGAGGAGCAACTCATCCGCCGCGGCCGTTACGTGGAGTTCAATCTGCTTTACGACCGCGGCACGGTGTTCGGCCTCAAAACCGGCGGCAACGTCGAGTCCATCTTGTCGTCGCTGCCGCCCGAGGTGAAGTGGCCGTGATGGACGCCGCTTAAGCCGGCGGCGGAGCCGTCTCAACGAAACTCGGGCGCGCCGAATACTCCTGATGCCAACCGGCCAGGCGAGGCGCGGCGTCGCGCCACCGGATATGGCCGTGACGGTAATCCACATGGCCGAGAGCCACGGCGATAGCGATGCGGGCCAAGCGCGCATCGGCGGGCAACGCGTGCTCGGCCTCAGCCATGACCGGAACCGAACGCTCGATCGCCGCGCGCCACCGCGCGATCATGTCGGGCGAGCGTTGCGGCTCGGGCCGCCGGCTTTCCAGAAGCATGGCGACGCTCGCATCCAGCACGCCGTCCGCGAGAGCCTCCGCACGCATGGCCGCGAACAACGCCGGGCTGCTTTTCGGCGTCAATGCGGGCTCCGGCGCCAGGCTGTCGATATAGGCGCAGATGACGCGGCTGTCGAAATAGGCTTGTCCGTCGTCCAAGACGAGCGCTGGAATTTTGCCAAGCGGGTTTTGCGCGCGCAGCTCAGCCACGTCGTCGCCCCACGGGTTGACCACGACCTCCTCGACGCCGGCGAGCGCGCCCTTTTCGCGCAAAGCGATGCGCACCTTCCGCGCATAGGGCGATGTGTGCGAGTACAGCAGCTTCATGGGAGCCTCCGCGTTTCAACACGAGGGTCGCTTTAGCAGCTTTTACGCCTGCGCCAAATCACGAACACGCGCTTCTCCGCAGCGCAAAAAAAAGCCGGATCCAGATGGGGGCTGGGATCCGACCATGGGCAGGGGCGCGCGGGCCGCGTCAAACGCATGCCCGCCGCTTGGCAACAATTCGCCGGGCTTCTCATGCAGGGTGGGCGGTGAGGCTGACCGCGCGAACGCCTGGCGGGAAGCGCGGCCTTGACGCGCCTTTTTATGTTATAAAGAGCTTAGCACGCTGAAATTGCATTTCAAGACACTTTTCCCTCGAAGCGAGCATCGTCCAGCAATGTGACATTTGGGCCGTGAACAGCCGGCTGTTTCTCGCGTAGCATAGACCGATGAATAATGCCGCACCCAAGATCGCACTCATCACCGGCGCCGCCCGGCGCATCGGCCGCGCAGTAGCGCTTGATCTTGCGGCGTGCGGGTGGCGCATCGGCCTGCATTACCGGTCGTCGCTGACCGAGGCGGAAGGGGTGAAGCGTTCGATCGAGGCGTTAGGCGGCGCTGCAACGCTTCTGCAGGCGGATTTGTCGGACATCGACGCGGTGCGCGCCCTCCCGCTTCAATGCGCTGACGCTTTTGGGGCGCCGGCCCTGCTCGTTAACAACGCATCGCTGTTTGCGCATGACGCATTCGCCACGATGACGCCCGAACTGTGGGACGCGCATTTGGCGTGCAACCTGAAAGCGCCGATTTTCCTGAGCCAGGCGTTTGCGGCCGTCGCGCCGCAGGGCGCCTCCATCGTCCATATCATCGATCAGCGCGTGCTGCGGCCGGACGCGGACTTCTTTTCCTATACGCTGAGTAAGGCGGCGCTGTTTGCGGCGACCCGCATGATGGCGCAGGCTTTGGCGCCGCGCCTCCGGGTGAACGCCGTCGGGCCCGGGCCGGTGTTGCAGAGCATCCACCAAACGCCGGAGGAGTTCGCGGCGGAGGCGGCTGCGGCGCCGCTTGCACGCGCGGTCGATCCGGCTGAAATCGCGGCGGCGGTGCGATTTCTCGTGGAAAGCCCGTCCATCACGGGCCAAATGATCGCCGTGGACGCCGGGCAGCACGTCACTTAGCTTTGCGCTCCATGGCGCGGCGCATGTCGTCGCACGGGTCGCCCTCGCGCTTCACCGCCGGGGTGAAAATCACAAAGTCTGCGTCCACGTCGCCGTTCGCATCGCGGGGGAGCAGCGCCAGGGGATCGGTGACGCCCTCCTTTACCTCCACCATAACGACGGACACGATCTGATCCTCCGGCACGCCCCGCGCTTTCAGGTATCGCGGCACGGCGCTGCGGCGGGTGTGGCCGTTGCCCGCGATCAGCACGCGCGGGCCGGGGTGCGCTAGCAAACGGTCGGCGAGGTGCGCGTCGCGGAAGCGCTGGGCGTCGGCCATGGTGGCGAGCCGCTCGCGGGGCGCGAGACGGCAATGGCTTTCGTACATCTCGTCGATGAGCACGGACTGCTCGGCAGGCGGCAATGGCTGGTCGAGCGCCAGCGCTTTCATGCGCTCCTCGCCGAGCGCGGCAAGCCCACCCTTGGCGACGGAGGTGAAATCCGCGCGGCTCGCATCCCCCGCCAAGATTTTCATACCTTCGGAAAAAGCCGTGGCGAACAACGGCTCGTACATGCCCCAGTCCGGCCAGCGTCCACGCCACTGCAAAGCCTCTTCGAGCTTTGTCGACACCCCATGCAAACTATTCTGCGCCATTGTTCCGCGCGCGGGTTTTGGCGCACTCGCCAAAACTGCGTCCAGCGCGGCTTGCTGCGAGACGTCGATCATCTCGTACACGATGGCGCCAGCGCGGGGGTTCGTACCCGTCACGGCGGCTAGCAACGCCCGCTGCATTTCATGGTGAAACGGGTTGTCGTGCACCTCGCCGAGCAAAAATGTATGGCGCCCGACCCCTGCGGCGATCATGTCGCGGCTTAAGTCCTCCACCACATCGATGAGCGAGTTGGATTTGCGCGCAAACGCTTTGCCCACCAAAGGGTGATCTTCAAAAAGCATCGGCATGGGAGCGCGCTCCTGCTCGGTAGAGGGGGCGTTTTGACTGTGCACAGGCGAAGCGAGGAGCGCGAGGAAAAATGCGGCGGCGAGCAGTCTCACTTGCCGGCCCGCTCGGGCTTATGCGGCATCTGCTTGCGCTCGCGCAGCATGTTGACGAAGCGGGTGAACAGGTAATGACTATCCTGCGGGCCGGGCGACGCCTCGGGGTGATATTGCACCGAGAACACCGGCCGGTCTTTCAGGCGGATGCCGCAGTTCGTGCCGTCGAACAGCGAGCGGTGCGTCTCCTCCAGCGTGTCCGGCAGGCTGTCGCGGTCGACCGCGAAGCCGTGGTTCATCGAGGTGATCTCGACCTTGCCGGTGGTGTAGTCCATCACAGGGTGATTGGCGCCGTGGTGGCCGTGGGGCATTTTCACCGTCTTCGCGCCCAGCGCCAGCGCGAGCATCTGGTGGCCGAGGCAGATGCCGAACACGGGCATGTCGGCCTCCACCAGCTTTCTGATTTCAGGCGCAGCGTACTCGCCCGCCGCCGCAGGGTCGCCCGGGCCGTTGGAGAGAAACACGCCGTCAGGGCGCAGGCGCAGAATATCCTCGGCCTTGGTCGCCGCCGGCACCACGGTGACACGGCACCCGGCGTCCGACAGGCAGCGCAGAATGTTGCGCTTCACCCCGTAATCGACGGCCACCACATGAAACTCGGGCTCGCCCTGATGGCTGAAGCCGGCGCCGGCGCGCCATGTGGTCTCGTTCCAATCGCCCACACCCGACGAGGTCGCCTCCAGCGTCAGATCCAGCCCTTCGATGCCCGGCCACTCACGCGCCCGGCGTTGGAGCGCCTCAACGTCGAAGCGACCGTCGGGATGGTGCGCGATGACAGCATTCGGCATGCCGCGCTCGCGAATGTGCATGGTCAGCGCGCGCGTATCGACGCCGGATATGCCGATGACGCCGCGCGAGCGCAACCAGGCGCCGAGCGTCTCCATGGCGCGATAGTTGGACGGCTGGGTCACGGCCGCACGCAACACGCAGCCGCGCGCTCCGACCGGCGCGGCGACATTGAACCCTTCCACATCGTCGAGATTGGCCCCCACATTGCCGATATGGGGAAAGGTGAAGGTGACGATCTGCCCGGCGTAGGACGGATCCGTCAGCACCTCCTGGTAGCCGGTGATGGCGGTGTTGAAGCAGACCTCGCCCACCGCCTCCCCGATAGCGCCAAGCCCCGCGCCCTCGATCACGGCGCCGTCGGCCAGAACGAGCAAGGCGGTCGGCGGTTGCGCGGCCCAGGGCGCGCCGGCGGCGGGAGCGGTCATGCGGTTCGACCTTCGGCAGAGATGCGATCGAAGGCAGACATAGTCGCCGCGAGGCGAAAGATCAACCGAGGCGGGTCATTCCGGCGCGGCGCTCGGCTCGGGCGTGAGCCATGAGAGGCCGAACTGCGCGTCGTCGAACTCAACAGGCGCGCCGAAAACGGTGAAATCTGACTGCGCGAGCGGTTCGCCGCTGTGGATGCGCAAACCCAGATCGAGCAATGGGTTGTGATCGTCGGCGGAGGTTGATAAGGGGGACGCAATGGGCGTTTGCGCGACGCGAAACCCGATGTCGGCGTGGGCCCCGGCCGCAGCGCCGTCGAGCGGCATGACGAAATAGGCGAGCGCCTCGGTGGCGGCCTCTCCCGACAGCGCTCTGGCCGGAAAAATAAACGCATTCAAAATCACAAAAACGAAGGCATTCAAAACAACACGACGCATAACCGACCCCACGACGCTGACGCAGGGCCCGTGTCGCCGAGCCCTCGTCGCGAGGTAACCAAAGGATGGCTAATTTTCCGTTAACGGCGTTTGTAGCCAGCGCTCGCGGCTCCGCCGCCAGGTCACTTCTTACCGTTGGCGCGGAAGCTGATCTCGAGTATCTCGTAGGATTTAGACCCGCGCGGGGTGGTGACTTCCACGCTGTCTCCCACCTTTTTGTTGATGAGAGCGCGCGCGAGCGGAGAATTCACCGCAACTTTGCCGTTTTTCACATCGGATTCGACTTCGCCGACGATCTGATATTGAAGCTCCTCGTCAGTGTCCTCATCGACGATCTTGACTGTCGCGCCGAATTTCACCGTGTCGCCCGAGAGCTTTGAAATGTCGATGATGTCGGCGCGCGAGAGCTTGTCCTCGATGTCCAGGACCTTCGCTTCGTTCATACCTTGCGCTTCCTTGGCGGCGTGATACTCGGCGTTCTCGGACAAATCCCCATGGGCGCGCGCCTCCGCGATCGCTTTGATGATGCGCTGACGCTCAACCGTTTTCAGAAATTTAACCTCGGCCTCAAGGGCGGCGTAGCCTTCGGCGGTCATGGGGACTTTTTCCATGGACATCAAATTTTCTCTCCTTTGGCTGGGGAGGACTAAGCCTTTCCTGCCGTATTGTTCTTTAGATTTTTTTGAAAATGCCGCTGATCCAAACGGGTTCCGCCGCCGGAGATCAGTTAACCGACCTTTGAATATATTTTTGCAGCGGCGCGACTTCAAGTATCCCGGCGCGCAAAGCGGCTATGGCGCGCGTGACGGCGAGCGCGCCAGAGATGGTCGTGTAGTACGGTATCCCGTTTTGCAGCGCCGTACGGCGGATAATCGAGCTATCGGTCAGGGCCTTGGAGCCCTCCGTCGTGTTGAAGACGAGTTGCACCTCCCCGTTCTTCATGGCGTCGACAATGTGCGGGCGACCCTCCAGCACCTTGTTAATCTTTTCCGAGGGGATGCCGTGCGCGTCCAGGTGGCGTTTGGTGCCGCGCGTCGCCACCACTTTGTAGCCCATGCCGACAAGCTCGCGCACAGGCTCGAGAATGCGCTCCTTGTCGGCGTCCTTCACCGACACGAACAATACACCTGAGGTCGGCACCTTGCTGCCGCTTGCGATCTGGCTTTTGGCGAAGGCCCGCGCGTAATCGTGGTCGACGCCCATCACCTCGCCGGTCGAACGCATCTCCGGGCCGAGGATCGGGTCGACCTCGGGGAAGCGAGCGAACGGGAACACGGCCTCCTTGACAGCGATGTGCTTTACGGGGCCGTGGGTGAGGTCAAGCTCGCGCAGGCGTTTCCCGCCCATCACGCGCGCGGCGATCCCGGCGACAGGCAGGCCGATCACCTTCGCCACGAAAGGCACGGTGCGGCTGGCGCGCGGGTTGACCTCCAGCACGAACACCTCCTCGTCCTTGATGGCGAACTGCACGTTCATAAGGCCGATGACGCCGAGGCCGCGGGCAAGCTTGTCGGTTTGCTCCCGAAGACGCGCGATCATCTCCGCCTTGAGCGAGTAAGGGGGCAGCGAGCAGGCGCTGTCGCCTGAATGCACGCCCGCTTCCTCGATGTGCTCCATGACGCCGGCGATGAACACATCCTCGCCGTCGCACACCGCGTCCACGTCCACCTCGATGGCGTCGCGCAGGTAGCTGTCGATCAGCAGCCCGTGCTGTTTGAGCATGGCGTCGATCTGCGCGGCGCCGCCGGCGGGGTGTTTCGCGCGGATGTCGGCCGGCACGGACCCCGCCAGGGTGGTCTCGATGTAATCCTTGAGGCCGAGCCGGTCGTGCACGATGGCCATGGCGCGCCCGCCGAGCACGAAAGACGGCCGCACCACCAGCGGGTAGCCCACCTCCTCCGCCGCCGCTTCGGTGCCCAAGACGCTGCCGCCGATGGCGTTTTTCGGCTGGCGCAAGCCGAGCCTGTCGATCAGGCGCTTGAACTGGTCGCGGTCTTCAGCCAGGTCGATCGCGGCCGGCGACGTGCCGAGAATGGGGACGCCCGCCGCCTCCAGCGCGCGCGCAAGCTTCAACGGCGTCTGCCCGCCGAACTGCACGATGACGCCTTTGAGCGCGCCGTTGCGCCGCTCCACCTCGACGATTTCCAGCACGTCCTCAACGGTGAGCGGCTCGAAATAGAGGCGGTCGGAGGTGTCATAGTCGGTCGACACTGTCTCGGGGTTGCAGTTGACCATGATGGTCTCGTAGCCGTCCGCGGCGAGCGCGAAGGCGGCGTGGCAGCAGCAGTAGTCGAACTCAATGCCCTGGCCGATGCGGTTCGGCCCGCTGCCGAGGATGATGACCTTGTTCGCGGCCGTGGGCGCCGCCTCGCACACGGGCTGAGCGAAGAGGCCGCCTTCGTAGGTGGAGTACATGTACGGCGTCGGGGCCGGAAACTCGCCCGCGCAGGTGTCGATGCGCTTGAACACAGGCCGCACGCCAAGCCGACGCCGCGCGGACGCCACGTCGTCCTCGCTGAGGCCGGCGAGATGGGCAAGGCGGCTGTCGGAGAAGCCCATGGCTTTCAGTTGGCGAAACGCGGTCGCGTTATCGGGCAGTCCATGGGCGCGGACTTTCGCCTCCATATCGACGATGCTCTGAATTTGCGCGACGAACCACGGGTCGATCCGGCAAGACGCATAAATCTGCTCGTGATCCACGCCGAGCCGGAGCGCTTGCGCCACTTTCAGGATGCGGTCGGGCGCGGGCGTGCCGAGCGCCTCGCGGATCACGTTCTTGTCGTCGCCGAGGCCCAGCCCTGCGAACACCACGTCGTCGAAGCCCGAGAGCCCGGTCTCCATGGATCGCAGCGCTTTCTGGATGGACTCGGGGAATGTCCGGCCCATCGCCATCACCTCGCCCACCGATTTCATGGATGTGGTCAGCGTTGCGTTGGAGCCTGGAAATTTCTCAAACGCGAAGCGCGGGATTTTGGTGACGATGTAGTCGATCGTCGGCTCGAACGAGGCGGGCGTCGCGCCTTTGGTGATGTCGTTGTCGAGTTCGTCGAGCGTGTAGCCAAGGGCGAGCTTGGCGGCCACCTTGGCGATGGGAAAACCGGTCGCTTTGGACGCCAGCGCGGACGATCGCGACACGCGCGGGTTCATCTCGATGACGACCAGCTTGCCGTCCTCCGGATTGACGGCGAACTGCACGTTCGAGCCGCCGGTTTCGACCCCGATCTCCCGCAGCACCGCGATGGATGCGTTGCGCATCACCTGATATTCTTTGTCGGTGAGCGTGAGCGCCGGCGCGACGGTGATCGAGTCGCCGGTGTGGACGCCCATGGGGTCGATGTTTTCGATGGAGCACACGATGATGCAGTTGTCCGCCCGGTCGCGCACCACCTCCATCTCGTACTCCTTCCAGCCGAGCACGGACTCCTCCACCAGGACCTGGCGCGTCGGGGATGCGTCCAGCCCGCCCGAGACGATACGCAGATACTCCTCCTTGTTGTAGGCGACGCCGCCGCCCGTGCCGCCCAAGGTGAAAGACGGGCGGATGATCGCGGGCAGGCCCACATGATCGAGAGCGCGGATCGCCTCGTCGAGATTGTGGGCGAGCATGGATTTGGGCGTAGCGAGGCCGATCTTGTGCATCGCCTCGCGAAACCGCTGGCGATCCTCGGCCTTGTCGATGGCGTCGGCGTTGGCCCCGATCATCTCCACATTGTGGCGCGTGAGCGTGCCGTCGCGGAACAGCGCGAGCGACGTGTTGAGCGCGGTCTGGCCGCCCATGGTGGGCAACAGCGCCATGCGCTCGCCGGGGTGCTCCTTGCGCTCGCGCTCGATGACCTTGGCGACGAATTCGGGCGTGATCGGCTCGATATAGGTGGCGTCCGCCAGGTCCGGGTCGGTCATGATCGTCGCCGGGTTGGAGTTTACCAGGATGACCCTGTACCCCTCCTCGCGGATCGCCTTGCACGCCTGCGTGCCGGAGTAATCGAACTCGCAAGCCTGGCCGATCACGA
Source organism: Hyphomicrobiales bacterium (assembly GCA_033764775.1). GTDB lineage: Bacteria > Pseudomonadota > Alphaproteobacteria > Rhizobiales > Rhodomicrobiaceae > JAWXCE01. Next base: position 234,021 of record JANRIQ010000006.1, read on the forward strand.
TCGGCCCGGCGCCAATGATGAGAATGGCGTCGATGTCTGTGCGTTTGGGCATGTGCGCGCGTCCCGTTCCGCGCGGTTATAAAGGAATGGAGAGGCGTTGCAACAAGGGCGTGCGGCGCGGCGCGGCCTCGTGCGCAGGCGGAAAAGTAAAACGCCCGTGGCGCGCACGCCCTTTCGCAGAGCCGCGAAGCCTTTTAGGGTGGCGCATGACCAATTCCGCCGATCTGTCGGGCCAGCCCGCCGCGACCGCTTCCCGCCGTCTGCCCGCGTTCGGCTGGATTATGTTCGACTGGGCCGCGCAACCGTTCTACACGCTTGTCTCTACGTTTCTGTTCGCGCCCTATTTCGCCACCGCGTTCATCGGCGATCCAGTGCGCGGGCAGGCCTTGTGGGCCTACGCCGCCGCCGTCGCCGGTTTGGCCGTCGCTGTGCTTAGCCCGATGCTGGGCGCCGTCGCCGACCGCACAGGCGGGCTGAGACGTTGGATTTTCTGGTTTTCCGCCGTGTTCGTCGCGGCGCAGGCGGCGCTCTGGATCGCGGCGCCGGGAGCCGGGCCAGAGACGCTGTGGATCGTGCTTCTCGCCGTCGTGGTGGCCACCATGGCGGGCGAGTTCTCAGCCGTGTTCAACAACGCCCTAATGCCCGCCGTCGTCGGCCCGGCGGGCTACGGGCGCCTGAGCGGCCTCGGCTGGGCGGCGGGCTATGTCGGCGGGCTGATCGCGCTTGTGTTCATGGCCGGATTTATCGTAACCGCGCCCGACACGGGCAAGACGCTGCTCGGCTTCGATGCGCTGATCGCCCTCGACATGGCGGCGCGCGAGGCCGACAGGCTGGTGGGGCCATTCTCCGCGCTGTGGTTCGTTGTCTTCATCATCCCATTCTTCCTGTTCACACCGGACATCCCCGTCAAGCCGGGCGTGCGCTGGCGGCAGGCCGCCCGCGACGGCCTCGGCGATCTCGCCGCCACCTTGCGCAACGTTCGCGAACACGGCGACATTATCCGTTTCCTCATCGCGCGGATGCTCTACACTGACGGCCTGAGCGCGATCTTCATCTTCGGTGGGATCTATGCGGCGGCGACATTCGGCTGGGGCGGCTTCGCCCTCGGCCTGTTCGGCATCATTCTCAGCGTCGCGGCGGCGGCGGGAGGCTTCGCCGGCGGCTTTCTGGATGACCGTTTCGGCGCGAAGCCCGTCATCCTCGGAGCGCTGGCGCTGCTGATCGCCGGCGTCGTCGGCGTGTTGTCCATCGACCGCGAGAGCGTGCTGTTCGGCCTTGCCCCCGCTGGCGCGCCCGTCGGCGTGTTCGGGAGCGTGGGCGAGCAACTCTACCTCGCTTTCGCCGTGCTGATCGGCGTCGCGGCGGGGCCGCTGCAAGCCTCGAGCCGCAGCTTGCTTGCCCGCATGGCGCCGCCGGACCGCATCACGGAGTTTTTCGGCCTGTTCGCTTTTTCCGGCAAAGCGACCGCCTTCGCCGCGCCGCTCGCCATCGCCGCCGTCACCCAAGCGACGGGAAGCCAGCGCTGGGGCGTGGCCGTCACGCTCCTCTTTCTGCTGGCTGGCGGCGCGCTCATGCTCGGCGTGAAAGAGCGCCGGGCTTAAGCCGCGAACCTCCGCCCCCGCGCATGTTCTATACAAAATCCAACCCAGTTGCGCTTTCGCATTCTGTTTGATAAAACGAACGGCGTGTTGACGCCGCAAACGCGGCGTTTGTTTTGGAGGTCTCATATGTGGTTTAAAACCGCTTTTGCGGCGTTGGCCGCAGTCGCCGTTCTGGCGGCTCCCGCTCGCGGCGCGGACAGCCCGTTGGTCACGGCGGACTGGGTGCAAAAAAATCTCAACAATCCCAAAGTGCGCATCATCGAGGTCAGCGTCGAGCCTGGCGTCTATGAGCGCGGCCATATTCCCGGCGCGGTGAACATCCGCTGGCACACCGATCTCGTCGATCCCGTGCGGCGCGACATCGCGAGCCGCGAAAACTTCCAGGCCTTCCTGCGCAAGGCCGGCGTCGACAAGGACACGACCATTGTGCTTTACGGCGACAACAACAACTGGTTCGCCGCGTGGGGCGCATGGATTTTCGAGGTCTACGGCCTCGGCAAGAACACCAAGCTGCTCGACGGCGGCCGCAAGCTGTGGGAGGCGAAGGCCCTGCCCGTCGATAGCGCGACGCCGTCCTACGCCGAAACCAAGCTTGAACTCGCCGCCGCGGACACTTCGATCCGCGCCCGCTTCCCCGAGGTCCTCAACGTCGCGGAAGGCAAAGCGGACGTGAAACTGATCGACATCCGCTCCCCCGCCGAGTTCGAGGGCAGGATCATCGCGCCTGAAGGCATCAAGGAGCTGGCGGTGCGAGCCGGGCACATCCCTGGCGCCATCAACTTCCCGTGGGGCAAGGCGGTGAAGGAGGACGGCACGTTCAAATCGCCTGAGGAACTGAAGAAGGCGTTCGCCGACCTGGGCGTCGACGGCTCCAAGCCGATCATCACCTATTGCCGCATCGGCGAGCGCTCCAGCCACACCTGGTTCGCGCTGGCGAAGATCCTCGGCTACAAGGTGAAAAACTACGACGGCTCGTGGACGGAATACGGCAACGCGGTCGGCGTGCCGGTCGCCAACCTCGCCGGAACCGTCTGGCAGGGCCGATAGGCTCGGCGCACCTCACCTTGAAACGGTCAGGCGCTTGCCAAAGCGCCTGATTTTTTTATGGTGCGCCAAAACTGGAACGGAGGCGGCCATGCCGTTGTGGATGCGTATCGGTTTGGCCGGGCTGGTCGCCGCCGCCATCGTCTCCGGCGCGATGGCGCTGGAGCAGGCGCCAAGCGGGCGCGCGCTCGCTTTCTCGCTCGTCTGGGGCGCGGTGTTCGGCCTCGTGCTGCAACGCGGGCGGTTCTGCTTTCTGTGCAACGCGCGCGACTGGCTAGAGCGCGGCGAGAGCGGAGGCCTCGTCGCCATCCTGATCGCGCTGACGGTCGGGGCCGTCGGCTACACTGTGATCTTTGGCGCCTGGCTGCCGTCGCCTGAGCAAGGCCGGTTGCCTCCGACCGCACATATCGGCCAGGTGAGTTGGGCGCTGCCGGCCGCCGCGCTCGCCTTTGGCCTTGGCATGGCCGTTTCCGGCTCATGCCTCTCGGCCCATCTCTACCGGCTCGGGGAGGGTTCGCCCACGGCGCCGTTCGCGCTTATCGGGGCGCTGGCTGGCTTCGCGCTGGGCTTTCAAACCTGGAACCCGCTTTACGTTTCGGTGGTGTCAGAGGGCGCAACCATCTGGCTGCCCCACTGGGTCGGGTACGGCGGCGCGCTGGCGCTGACGCTTGCGGCGCTGGCGGGCCTCGCCGCCTTGGTGTTCGCGCGCGACGGCGGCTCCGCGCAGGCCACCCAACCGCACGGCCTGAACGGCGCGCTACGCCGCATCTTCGTCGAGCGCTGGCCGCCGGCGGTAACGGGCGTGGCGGTCGGACTGATCGCCACCCTCGCCTACTTCCGCGTCGCGCCGCTCGGCGTCACCGCCGAACTGGGAAGCGTGGCGCGCGCCGCGTCCTCGGAGCTTGGGGCGCTGCCGGAGACGCTGTATGGCCTCGACACGCTGCGCGGCTGCGCGACCGCCGTCAAAACGCTTCTTCTCTCGCCGAACGGCATGTTCGTCGCGGGGCTGATCGGCGCGTCATTCGCCGCCGCCGTGCTCAGCGGAAAGTTCGAGCCCAAGGCGCCGCGCCTGCCGAACGTCGTCAAAGGGTTGGCGGGCGGCGTGCTGCTCGGCTGGGGGGCGATGACCGCGCTCGGCTGCACCATCGGCGTGCTCCTGTCGGGCATACACGCGGGCGCCGCGTCTGGCTGGGTGTTCCTGATTTTCTGCTTCGCGGGCGTCGCGGGCGGGTTGAAGCTGATGCGCGCGATGAAGTGGGCTTGAACGTCCTGCACCCATAAAAAAGGCCCGCCGGAGCGGGCCTTTCGCATCGTTATGTTGGATTAGTAATCCATCCCGCCGCCCGGCATCGGGGGCATCGGCGAGTCTTTTTTCGGCTTGTCGGCGATCATCGCCTCGGTGGTGATGAGCAGGCCGGCCACGGACGCGGCGTCCTGCAGCGCGGTGCGCACCACTTTCGCCGGGTCGATCACGCCAGCTTTCACCATGTCCACATACTCGCCGGTCTGAGCGTTCCAGCCCATGGTGTACTCGCGCTGCTCCATGACCTTGCCGACGATGACCGCACCGTCTTCGCCAGCGTTCGCGGCGATGGTGCGGGCCGGAGCCTGGATCGCGCGACGGACGATGTTCACGCCGGTGCGCTGATCTTCGTTGTCGACCTTCAGCGCCTCCAGAGCATGGGTTGCGCGCAGCAAGGCCACGCCGCCGCCCGGCAGGAAGCCTTCCTCAACGGCCGCGCGGGTCGCGTTCAGCGCATCGTCGACGCGATCCTTCTTCTCCTTGACCTCGACTTCGGTCACGCCGCCGACCTTGATCACCGCGACGCCGCCTGCGAGTTTCGCCAGGCGCTCCTGCAGCTTCTCCTTGTCGTAGTCGGACGTGGTGTCGTCGATCTGCTTCTTGATCTGGGCCACGCGGCCGTCGATCTCGCGCTTCTCGCCGGCGCCGTCCACGATCGTGGTGTCGTCCTTGGTGATCGTGACGCGCTTGGCGCGGCCGAGCATCTTCAGGGTCACGTTCTCAAGCTTGATGCCCACGTCCTCGGAGATGACCTGACCGCCGGTGAGGATCGCGATGTCCTCGAGCATAGCCTTGCGGCGATCGCCGAAGCCAGGCGCCTTCACGGCCGCGACCTTCAAGCCGCCGCGCAGCTTGTTGACCACGAGGGTCGCGAGCGCTTCACCCTCCACGTCCTCGGCCACGATGAGCAGCGGACGGCCGGACTGCACCACGGCCTCGAGCACGGGCAGCAACGCCTGCAGGTTCGAAAGCTTTTTCTCGTGGATGAGCAGATAGGGATCATCCAGCTCGGCGCGCATTTTCTCCGCGTCGGTCACAAAATACGGCGAGATGTAACCGCGGTCGAACTGCATGCCTTCGACCACGTCAAGCTCGGTGTCGAGCGACTTGGCTTCTTCGACCGTGATGACGCCCTCGTTGCCAACTTTCTCCATGGCCTTCGCGATCATGGAGCCGATGTCGGCGTCGCCATTGGCCGAGATGGTGCCGATCTGAGCGATCTCGGAGGACGAGGTCACTTTTTTCGCGCGCGATTTGATCTCGGAGACGACCGCGTTCACGGCCATGTCGATGCCGCGTTTCAAGTCCATCGGGTTCGCGCCGGCAGCGACGGATTTCGCGCCCTCTTTCACGATGGCGGCGGCGAGAACGGTCGCCGTCGTCGTGCCGTCGCCGGCCTTGTCGTTCGTCTTAGAGGCGACCTCGCGCACCATCTGGGCGCCCATGTTCTCGAACTTGTCCTCAAGCTCGATTTCCTTGGCGACCGTCACGCCGTCCTTCGTGATGCGCGGCGCGCCGAAGGATTTCTCGATGACGACGTTGCGGCCTTTCGGGCCGAGGGTGACCTGCACCGCATTCGCCAGAATGTCCACGCCGCGAAGCATTTTGTCGCGGGCTTCGAATGAAAATTTTACGTCCTTAGCAGCCATGATCGACCACTCCTCTGAAGATGGAAAAGCTTGTTACTTCTTCTTGCCTTTGACCTCGGCGACGGCGTCGTCGATGACGCCCATGATGTCGCTCTCCTTCATGATGAGGAGCTCCTCACCGTCGATTTTCACTTCGGTGCCGGACCACTTCCCG
>JANRIQ010000025.1:0-183764 GCA_033764775.1 Hyphomicrobiales bacterium
TGTTGGATCGAGGGCGGGAACAATCAGGAAAGACCGCAAAGGCGCGTACAGTCTCGCTCCACAGATTGAGCGCAGCAAAGCAATAACTGTGCCGGTTACGCAACGGCGAGCTGCTCAGGCGGCGCGCGCCACCGAGACGAATCGACGCGGCTCAATAGCGGAATTGCTCTGCGAGAATCCGCTCGTCGAGCGCCTGCCCGGGGTCGAACAGCACGCGCAGGTTGATCTCCGGGGCCTCGGCGATGTCCACCGCCGTCACGTCGCGAAACTCGGTGTGGTCGGCCACCGCGCTGATGGGCCGCTTGTCCGCCTCCAGCGCCTCGAACCGCACGCGCGCGCCCGACGGGATCAGCGCCCCGCGCCAGCGCCTCGGCCGGAACGGGCTGATGGGGGTGAGCGCAAGCAGCGGCGATTTGAGCGGGAGGATCGGTCCGCCAACCGAGAGATTGTAGGCCGTGCTCCCCGCCGGCGTCGAGACGAGCGCCCCGTCGCAGATCAACTCATCGAGCCGCACGCGCTCGTCCACCACGATGCGCAGCCGGGCGGCCTGGTAGGTCTGGCGGAACACGGACACCTCGTTGATGGCGAGCGCCTCCATGATGTAGCCGAGGCCGTCGGTCGCGCGCATTTTGAGCGGATGGATGACGCTGAGCGCCGCTTGGGCGAGCCGTTCGAGCAGATCCTCCTCGTGATACTCGTTCATCAGGAAACCGACCGAGCCGCGATTCATGCCGTAGATCGGCACGCGCCCGCCCATGAACTGATGCAGCGTCTGCAGCATGAGGCCGTCGCCGCCGAGCGCCACGATGACCTCCGCATCGCCGGGTTTGGCGTCGCCGTAACGCCGCGCGAGCCTCTCCCGCGCGCTGAGCGCTTCAGGCGCGGAACTGGCGACAAAGCAAATCCGTTGATAAGATCGAGGTTGAAGCGCGTCCGCGTCCATGAAGCCCGCCGCCTTCACCGCCGCCGCCGCCACCTGCGGAGCTCTCGTGCGATGTCTGATACCTTTGTGATGATCTACACGACCTTTCCGGGAAAAGCGGAAGCAAAAAAATGCGGGCGCGATCTGGTTGCGCGCAAACTGGCGGCGTGTGTGAACATTTTTCCGCGCGCCACCGCGATCTTCGAATGGGAGGGCGAGATCCAGACCGCGCGCGAGGCGGCGATGATCATCAAGACGCGGGCGGCCCTCAAGGACGCGGTGTACGCCGCTCTGAAGGAGTCGCATCCCTATGCTCTGCCGGCCTTCCTTGTGTACGAGGCGAGCGGCGGCTCGGACGAATTTCTCGCCTGGATCGCCGCGCAGACCGCATCCGTTTGAGCGCCGCGCCGCGATGACGCCTTGGCGGCGAGCCGCGCCTTGTCTATAGCAGGGCGTCGCCAACTGCTCCGGGCCGTCATGCTGTTGCGCTCCCGCTTTGCGAGATGGATCATGTTCGCCGTCGTTGTGCTCGCGCCCGGCGTCGTCGCGTTTGCCGAAGACGCCGTGCCCTCGCCCCCCGTCGCCGAGGCCCCGCTCGCGGCCGACACGCGCGAACTGGCCTTGCGGCATGTGTGGACGCGTGAAACGCTGACCGTGGTTTACCGGGAGAACGGCGCTTATGTGCCAGAGGCCCTCGACCGCATCAACCACCTCATGCGCGACCATCGCTGCGAGAAAACCATCGCCATGGACGTGAAACTGCTCGATCTGCTCTGGGAGTTGAACCGAGAGCTTGCTCCCCGGGGGCCGATCGGCGTTGTGTCGGCCTATCGTTCCGAGGGTTACAACGCGTCACTGCTGCGAGCCGGGCGCGTCGTCGATCCGCACAGCCGGCACATGTTCGGCCAAGCGGTCGATGTGGTCTTCCCGGGCGTGCCCCTCGCGGTGTTGAAAGACGCGGCGGCCCGGCGCGGACTGGGCGGCGTGGGGCATTACCCGTTTTCGGGGCCTCCCTTTGTGCACCTTGACACGGGGCCTGCCCGCCGCTGGGAGGAGATGCATCCGGCTCAGCGCCGCGCCCTCAATCTGCCGGTGCGCGCCAGGCAGCGTCTGCGGATCGACTGCGATCTCAAAATGGCCGATGTGCTCAGCGTAGTGTCGGAGACCGAAGCGCTCGCCATGTTGCCCGAGGGCGCCTCGTCCGAAGTCAGCCCGCGGCTGGCGCAGGAGGGAGCCGACGCCCCGCCGCCGTCGCCCGCTCCTCCCCAGCAATTGGCCATCGCCGCGGCAATCCGGCAAGCTTGCGAGGGCGGCGCGCCGTGCGCCAGCGGGAAGGGAGATGCGGCGCGGGCGGCGGTCGATCCGGTCTCGCGGTCCGCGCTGGGGCGAATCATCGCCTCGGTTTCCCGACGATGCGGGCGGCGCGACTGCGCGGCAAGAACCTCACGCGCCAGCCGTGCGGCGCGAAACGCCCGCTTCGCCGTGCGCCGGCGCGCTCGCGTGCGCAGAGATCGGGTGAGAACAACGGCCAAAAGCGCGGCTGTGCGCCGCAAAACGCTGAAGCGACGCTGAGTTGTTGTTGGAAAACAGTGCGTATTTCGCCTCGCGGCGCCGCAATCGTATGAATGTGGGCAAAAAAGCGGCCGCGGTGCTCAAATTTGTTGCCGAACGAGCACATCTTTAGCCTCATGCTGAAAATAACAATTTCAAATCAACGGCTTACCATCAAAAACAAGAAACTTGCAAACGCCTCTCCTCATCTCCATCCTCAAGTGTGAAGGAGCGCGTTATGTCGAACGGTCGGACGAGCTTGACAGGATTGGGAGCCGCCATGATCTGGTGCGCGCTAACCACCTGCGCGTTCGCCTTCTCAGAGACGAAAACCCCTCCGCTTCAGCCCGTGCCGGGCGTGTCCATTGAGGAAGGCGCGGCCGATAAGCCTAAAAGCGAGCAGACCGAGATCAATATTCCAGGGATTGGCTCAATCGGCGCCTTGCCGAAACTCGATTTCGGGCTCGACCTTTTATACGGCGCAACCCCCGATGAACCGACCGACGCCGCGCCCAAAAGCGACGATGTCATCATTCGCGGCACCATCAAGCACAAATTCTAAGGCTATGTCGCAAAAGCCCGTCCAATCGTTCGGTCGCGGGCTTGAAGGACGCCGCGCCAAGCGTTGGGGCTGAGCGGTCATGCGCGGCCTTTTCCCCGCCGCCCTCGCCCATGTGTTCACCGCGCTCGGCGTTATTCCGGCTTTCCTTGCGCTCATCGACGCCATGAACGGCGTTCACGAGCGCGCCTTCATCTGGCTCGGCGTCGCCCTCATCATCGATGGGCTGGACGGCCCGCTCGCCCGGCGCCTCGCGGTCAAGCAGCGCGCGCCCCGGTTCTGCGGCGAGCGGCTGGACCTCATCATCGACTACATCACCTATGTGGTCGTCCCCGCCGTGATGATCCATCAATCGGAGCTTGTCCCGGAAGGCTTGCGCACCGCCGCCGCCTGCCTGGCGCTTCTGTCGGCGCTTTACCATTTCTCCGACACCGCGAGCAAAACCAGCGACGATTTTTTCGTGGGGTTCCCCGCCGTCTGGAACCTGGTGGTGTTTTACCTGTTCTGTTTCCCGATCGGGCAGGGGGCGGCGCTTGCCGTCATTGTGATCTGCGCCGCGCTCACTTTCACGCCGCTTGTTTTCGTGCATCCCGTGCGCGTCACGGCGCTGCGCCCGCTCACCTTCGCGGTCATGGCGGCCTGGGCCGCGGCGGCGGTGGCGACGGTTGCGAATGGGTTTCCAGCCGAGGGCCTTGCGCAGATCGGGCTCGCGGCCGGCGCACTGTACGCCCTGGGGGTGGGCTTTGCGCGTTCGGCGGGAAGGCTGACCAGAGAGACGGCTCCGGGGAAAGACGCGAGGCCGCAGCGATAAACGCTTGCGGCTCCGCGCGGCGCGGGTCTAATGCGCGCAAACGAGGGAACAGGCGAAATGATCGAATGGCTTTCTGATCCGGCGATTTGGGCGAGCTTTTTCAGCCTGGCGCTGCTAGAGATCGTTCTTGGCATCGACAACGTCATTTTCCTGACCGTCATCACTGGCGGGTTGTCCGAGGAGCAGGCGCGCCGCGCCCGGCAGATCGGCCTCGCGCTTGCGCTAATCTTCCGCATCGCGCTTTTGTTCGCCATCACTTGGATCATCGGGCTGAAGGCCGACATCGTCTCGTGGCTGCCGGGCGTCTCCTGGCGGGACGTGATTTTGATCGCCGGCGGACTGTTTCTGATCGTCAAGGCCACGCAAGAGATGCATGCCGAAATCGAGGGCGAGGAGCACGCAGAGGCTGGAGGCCCCGTGCAGGCAAGTTTCAACGCCGTCATCGGGCAGATCGTGCTGGTGGACGCGATCTTCTCGCTCGATTCGATCATCACCGCCGTCGGCATGGCTGATGACGTCGCGGTCATGGTCGCCGCCGTGGTGGTGGCTGTCGCGGTGATGTATTTCGCGGCCGAGACGGTGAGCAGCTTCATCGAGCGGCACCCGACGACGAAAATGCTGGCCCTCGCGTTCCTGCTGCTCATCGGCGTCGCGCTTGTCGCCGACGGTTTCGACTATCACATCGAGCGGCAATACATCTACTTCGCCATCGGCTTCGCGCTGCTGGTGGAGCTGTCGAATCTCATGGCCATCCGCCGCCGCAAAGGGGCGACGGTGAGCCGGGGGCTGAAAGCGCGTGTTGCGGCTTACAGGCAGCGGCGCCGTGAGGCTGCGCGAGGCGAATAGGCTCGGGGGCGCCACGGTCTCGCCCTTTCGGCGCTTTAAGCCCCGAAGCCCTTGACTGCATGTGCGTGGAGAGTGAAGCGGATGACGTTCGCCGACATGAAGCGAGGAGTTCTGGCCCTGGTTCTGGCGGCCGCGCTCGGTGCGGCTCAGGCGCGCGCCGAGGAGGTGGTCATTGAGCATCAGGGCCTGGACGTGGTTGGCAATCTGGAGGTCGCGCCCGGCAAGTCGCTGAAATCCGACGGCGTGACGCTCATCGTCCACGATACGCTCGCCCATCACCGCATGGAGGTGATCTCCGCCCAGCAGGACCTGCTCAAGGAGCGCGGCGTCAACACCTTGGCGTTTACCTTAAGCCTCGGGCTCGACAAGCGCCGCGGCATGTATGACTGCGCCATAGAGCAGGATCATCGCCACGACGACGCGCTTGACGAAATCGCCACGTGGATCGCCTGGGCCAAAGAAAAGGGCGCCGCGTCCATCACGCTCGCCGGGCATGGGCGGGGAGCGGCTCAAGTCGCCCTGTACGCCGAGCGCAAGCCGGACAAAGCCGTGCGCCGCATCGTGCTCATCTCGCCGCTCGCCCAAACTTTCGAGAGCGCCGAAGCGGAGTATCAACGCCGGTATCGCCGTTCGCTGCGCGAGGTGCTGGCGCAGGCCGAACAGTTCGTCGGCAAGGACTCGGCCGAGGAGCTTCTGGAGGGCGCAGGGTTTCTCGACTGTGCGGCGCCGAAGGTGACGGCGGGCGCCTTTGCCGACTATTACGCCGCCAGCCCGCGTTTCTTCACCGCCAATTTGCTGGCGGGAGTCAAGGGGCCAGCGCTTGTCGTTCTCGGCGATCAGGAGCGCGCCTCGGGCGAGACGATGGCCGCGCTGCAAGGCGCTCCGGCCCGAAATGTGACGCTGAAGGTGATCCCAAACGCGGATCACTATTTCTCCGATCTATTCGCCGATCAGCTCGCCGACGCCATCGCCGAGTTCATAAAGATGCGTGCGCCGCCCGGCCCGCAGACGAACGCGGCGCCCGCTCCGGGCTAGCCTTATTAACGCCGCGATGGCCCCGCCCCGTCAGGCCTTCACGTAACTCCCCGGCGCGTCTTCGATGGGCGGGAACGCCTCCGACCCTGGCGTGCGCGCCTCGACCCGCTCCCCGGAGTGTTGGGCGAGCCAGCCGGCGTAGTCCGGCCACCATGACCCCGCATGCTCGGTCGCGCGGCGCATCCATTCCTCAAGCGTCGGCGCGATGGCGTGGTTCTCATCCGCCGTCCAATACATGTATTTCCGCTTGTCGGGAGGGTTGATGACCCCGGCGATGTGCCCCGAACCGGCCAGAACGAAGCGGGCGGCGCGGCCGAACAGCTTTGAGCCGACGAACACCGAGGCGGCTGGCGCGATGTGGTCGTCCTTGGTCGCCAGCTCATAGATGGGCAGCGTCACCTTCGACAGGTCGAGCCGGACGCCGCCAATCGTCATCTCCCCCTTGGCGAGTTTGTTGAGATTGTAGAACTCGTTCAGATAAAAGCTGTGGTTGGAGGCCGCCATGCGCGTGGTGTCGGAGTTCCAATACAGCAGGTCGAAGGGGAAGGGCTGTTTGCCCAGCAGATAATTGTTCACGATGTACGGCCAGATCAGGTCCTTCGGCCGCAGCATGTTGAACGCCGCCGACATGCGCGAGCCGTCCAGATAGCCGCGCTCGGACATCATCTGCGTGAGCGCCTTCACCTGGGTGTCGTTGATGAAGATCATCAGGTCGCCGGCGCGGGCGAAATCCACCTGGGTCGTCAGGAAGGACGCCGCGTTGATCGGATCCTTGCCCGTTTGCGCCAGATAGGCGAGCGTGGTGGCGAGCAGCGTGCCGCCGACGCAATAACCGAGCGCGTTGGTCTTCGGCTGACCGGTGATCTGGCGCACCACGTCGGCGGCGGCGATGACCCCCTCATGCATATAGCTCTCGAAGCTCTTTTGCGCCATCCGCTCATCCGGGTTCACCCATGAGATGACGAACACGGTGAAGCCCTGATCGACCAGCCATTTGATCAGCGATTTCTGCGGGGTGAGGTCGAGGATGTAATATTTGTTGATCCAGGGCGGCGCGATGAGCAGCGGCGTGGCGAAAACCGTCGGCGTCGTCGGCGCATACTGGATGAGCTGGATGATGTCGTTCTGGTAGATGACCTTGCCCGGCGTGACGGCGAGGTTGCGGCCCACGGCGAAGGCGCTCATATCGGTCTGGCGGATGCGCAGAAGGTCGCCGGAGTTGCTTAAATCCTGCACGAGCTGCGTCATGCCTTTCACGAGATTCTCACCGTTTTGCGCCGCCGTCTCGCGCAAAACCTCGGGGTTCGTCATGGGGAAGTTCGAGGGCGAGAGCGCGCTGGTGATAAGGTTAAGGTTGAACCGCGCACGCTGCTTGGCCCGCTCGTCGAGGCCCGAGGCGCCCTCGACCATGGTCTCCGCCCAGTTGGTGGCGAGCAGATAGGCCTGCTTGAAGAAGTCGAACATCGGCTTGGCGGACCAGTCTGGGTCTTGGAAGCGGGCGTCGCCCGGCGCGGGCTTGACGAGCGGCTCCACATCCTCGCCGAGCATGCGACGATAGGTGCGGCCCCACAGCTCGATGAAATCCTGGCTGAATTTCGCCTGGGCGGCGGCGAGCTTATCCGGCTCGGTCAGCCAGGCCTGGGCGACAGTGGCCAGCATTTTTCCCGCCTCGCCGAACTCCCCCGCCATGCTCATGGGGCCGGCGTTTTTCTTGTCGTCCATGAGGCGGGTGAGAGCCGCCGAGCCGACCTCGAACAGGCGAACCATGTTCTGGGTGAGCTTTTCCGGGTTGCTGATGGTGTAGGCGCTGTAGTCGAATTCCCGTCCGCCTTCGCCGTGAGACGCCATGCGCTTCGTCCTCCCTGTGGGGGCCGCGTTCGTCCGCGGCTCGCGTCTTGCCGAGCTTCGCCGAAATTATGCCAGACAGTTCCATATTGTGAAACGGCGCAACTCACAATAAGCGTATACATAAGCGCGGGATTGCGATTCGACTGCGAACTCGCATACATTTTAAGAGGTTTCGATGTTTCTCCATGCTTCGGCCTGTCGCCTGTTCATCGCGCTGGCGTTGGCGACCGGCATCGTCGCGCTCACGGCATGCGCCGACAGCGGCCGCTACCCAAGCATTGGAAACATCAGCAAAATCAGCGATGCGTCCATCCTGACGCCGGAGCAGCGCGACGCCGCGGTGCGCGAGATGGAGAAGGAGCGCGAGACCCACGACGACCGCGCCGCCAAAGAAATCGAAAAACCCAAGTAAAAGGCGCAAATAGCCGCCGGTGCCGCGTTGGCTTCCGTCTGAAAACGCCGTATGACTGGGGATTGGGCGGAGCGCGCGTCAGCGCACGTCCGGGTCTCATTGAATTTTTGGGAATGGCTGGGTCATGTCCGGGTCCAAGGAAGAGTTCCACCGCATCAAACGTCTGCCGCCCTATGTGTTCGAGCAGGTGAACAAGCTGAAGGCGCAGGCGCGCAACCGCGGCGACGACATCATCGACTTCGGCATGGGCAACCCCGATCTGCCGACGCCCGATCACATCGTCGAGAAGATGATGGAGACGGCGAAAAAGCCCCGCGCCCAGCGCTATTCCGCCTCGCGCGGCATCCCCGGATTGCGCCGCGCCCAGGCCGCCTATTACGATCGCCGTTTCGGCGTGAAGTTAAACCCGGATACACAGGTCGTAGCGACGCTCGGCTCTAAGGAGGGCTTCGCCAACATGGCGCAGGCGATCACCGCGCCGGGCGACGTCATCCTGGTGCCAAATCCAACTTACCCCATCCACGAATTCGGCTTCATCATCTCAGGCGGCGCCATTCGCCATGTGCCGGCGACGACGGACTCGAATTTTCTGGTCGCGGTCGATAAGGCCGTGCGGCACTCCATCCCCAAGCCGCTGGCGCTCGTGCTCAGCTACCCGTCCAACCCGACCGCGATCCTGGCCGACCTCGACTTTTACGCCGAAGTCGTGGCCTACGCGCGCAAACACGACCTCATCATCCTCTCCGACATCGCCTACGCCGAGATTTACTTCGACGTGTCCCCGCCGCCCTCCATCCTGCAGGTTCCGGGCGCGTTCGACGTGGCCGTGGAGTTCACCTCGCTGTCGAAAACCTACTCCATGCCCGGCTGGCGCATGGGCTTTGCGGTGGGCAACGAGCGCTTGATTGCGGCGCTCGCGCGCGTGAAGTCCTATCTCGACTATGGCGCCTACACGCCGATCCAGGTCGCCGCCTCCGCCGCGCTGAACGGCCCGCAGGACTGTGTGGACGAGATGCGCAAGGTGTATCACAGCCGCCGCGACTGCCTCGTCGAGAGCCTGGAGCGCGCCGGCTGGACGATCCCCGCGCCGCCCGCCACCATGTTCGCCTGGGCGCCGTTGCCGCCGCGCTTCGCCGCCCTGGGTTCGCTTGAGTTCTCCAAGCTGCTGCTGGAGAAGGCGGGCGTCGCCGTCGCGCCGGGGGTGGGCTTCGGCGAAAACGGGGAGGGCTTCGTCCGCATCGCGCTGGTCGAGAACGAGCAGCGCATCCGCCAGGCCGCGCGCAGCATCAAGAAGTTTCTGAGCGACGCGGACATGAGCCTGCACAACGTCGCTCCCCTCGCGGCGGCGGGACGGCGCTGATGGCGGCCGGGGTGCGTCAGGCGCCGCTTCGCATCGGGGTCGCGGGTCTCGGCACTGTGGGCGCCGGACTTTTGCGGCTCTTGCGCGATCAAGCGGGGATGCTTGAAGTGCGCTGCGGCCGCGAACTCCGTGTGGTCGGCGTGAGCGCGCGCAGCAAAAGCAAAGATCGCGGCGTCGATCTGTCGTCATTTGAGTGGTTCGACGCGCCCGAGGCGCTGGCCGCAAGCCCGCATATCGACGTGTTCGTGGAGTTGATCGGCGGGGAGGGCGGGGCCGCCAAGGCTTCCGTGGAGGCGGCGCTCGCCGCTGGCAAGCATGTGGTCACGGCCAACAAGGCGCTGATCGCGCATCACGGCGCTTCGCTCGCCGCCAAGGCCGAGGGTCGCGGCCTTGCGCTCAATTTCGAGGCCGCCGTCGCCGGGGCGATCCCCATCGTCAAGGCCCTGCGCGAAAGCCTCAGCGGGAACACGCTCACCCGCGTTTACGGCATCATGAACGGCACGACCAACTACATCCTTTCGCGCATGACGCACGAGGGCGGCGATTTCAGCGCCATTCTCGCCGACGCGCAGGCCATCGGCTATGCGGAGGCCGACCCGGCGTTCGACGTGGGCGGGCATGACGCGGCGCACAAGCTGGCCATTTTGACCACGCTCGCCTTCGGCACGCAGATCTCGCTCGATTCGATCTATATCGAGGGCATCGAGGCCATCACCGCCGCCGACATCGGCGCCGCCGACGATCTCGGCTATCGCATCAAGCTGCTTGCCGCCGCCGTGCGCACCGAAAGCGGCATCGAGCAGCGCGTGCACCCCGCCATGGTGCCCAAAACCGCCGCCATCGCGCAGGTGGACGGCGTGACGAACTGCGTGGCGGTGGATGCGGATCACGCCGGCGGCGTGATGCTCGCAGGCCCCGGCGCCGGCGCGCAGGCTACGGCCTCATCAGTGGTCAGCGATCTGGCCGACATCGCGCGCGGCCTGATCCTGCCCCCCTTCGCTGTCCCCGTCGCCCAGCTCAAGCCGTATCAGCGCGCGCAGATGCGCGAGCACGAGGGCGGATACTACATCCGGCTTTCGGTCTATGACCGGCCCGGCGCCTTTGCGGCCATCGCCACGCGCATGGCGGCGGAGGGCATCTCGCTCGAGAGCATCGTGCAGCGGCGGACCCGCGCCTTGGGCGCATCGCCGGACGGCGCGGGCGCGCCGACGCCAGTCATCATCATCACCCACCGGACCATGGAGGCGGCCATCCGGCGGGCGCTCGACGCCATCGAGCGGGACGGGCATGTTGATCGCCCACCGCAGATGATTAGAATAGAAAAGCTGTAGTCGCCGCCGGCCGCTTGCTCAGGAGGTCCCGATGCGAAACGCGACGCCGTCGCAATCCCCGCTGACGCGCGCCCTCTCGCTGGAGGTGGCTCGGGTGACTGAGGCGGCCGCCGTGGCCGCGGCCCGCTGGCGCGGCAAGGGAGACGAGGCTGCGGCCGACCGGGCGGCGGCGGAGGCCATGCGGCGCGAGCTTGCGAGCCTGCCGGTGCGCGGCCGCGTGGTCATCGGCGAAGGCGATCGCGAGGAGACCCCGCTTCTATTCATCGGCGAGGAGATCGGCGCGCCGGACGGGCTCGCAGCCGACATCGCCGTTGATCCGCTCGAAGGCTCGACCATCTGCGCCAAAGCCCAGCCGAACGCCCTGACCGTGCTCGCCATCGCGGAGGGTGGAACGCTTCTGAAGGCGCCCGACATCTACATGGACAAGATCGCGATCGGCCCGGGCTTCGCGCCCGATCTCGTGCATCTCGACTTCGCCCCCGCCAAAAACCTGGCGCGCTTGGCCGAGGCCAAGGGCGTGCCCGTCGCGGCGCTGACCGCCTGCATCCTTGACCGGCCGCGCCACGCGCGCCTCATCGCCGAGGTGCGGGCGGCGGGCGCCTCCGTCCAGCTCATCGGCGACGGCGACATCGCGGGGGTCATTCAAGCCTGTGAGCCGGCCGAGACGGGCATCGACATCTACATGGGGCTCGGCGGCGCGCCCGAAGGCGTGTTGGCGGCGGCGGCGCTGCGCTGCATCGGCGGGCGGATGCAGGGTCGGCTCAGCCCTCAGAACGAGGGCGAGCGGCGCATGGCCGCTGACCTGGGCGTGAAGGACATCGCCCGCGTCTACACCGCCGAGGAGATGGCCTCGGGCGATGTGATTTTCGCCGCGACCGGCGTCACCGACGGCGCGCTGCTGGACGGCGTGCGCATCGGCGAGACCCACGTCGAGACCCACACGCTCATCATGCGCGGCGCGACCGGCACCATCCGCTGGGTGCGAACCAAGCACCGCAAGACCGCGAAATTCGCTGTGTAGCGGCGCCCGCCGCGTTCTTTTCCCGCATCGCCGAATCGCCCTCTAATGCGCCGTTGAAAAACAGGTGCTTGGGCCATGCTGTCGTTGTCGCTCGAGGCGCCGCGCGCGCCGCAAAAGCCGTTTCTTGGCGTCGTCCGGTCTGCGCGGGGTCTTGCGTGGTTCGACCGGCTGCCGGTGGAGCGCGCGCCGGCGGCGACGGCGATCAGCCAGCGCTACGGCGTCGATGAGCTCGTGGGCCGCATTCTCGCCGCCCGCGGCGCCCGGCTCGACGAGGTGGAGGACTGGCTCAACCCGACCCTCAAGCGCCTCATGCCCGACCCGATGTCGCTGAAGGACATGGACGCCGGCGCCGAGCGGCTGGCCTGCGCCATCATGAAGCGCGAGCGCATCGCGGTGTTCGGCGACTACGACGTGGACGGCGCCGCCTCCGCCGCCCTCATGTCGAGGTTCATCGCCGCCCATGGCGCGGGCGCCCGCATCTACATACCCGACCGCATGACGGAAGGCTACGGCCCGAGCGAGGTTGCGATCGGCGCGCTCATCGACGAGGGCGCGACCCTCATCGTGACGGTCGACTGCGGCGCGACGAGCCATGCCCCGCTCGCCGTCGCCGCGCGGCGCAAGGTGGACGTGATCGTGGCCGATCATCATCAGGTCTCGCAGGATCTGCCGGACGCCCGCGCGGTCATCAACCCCAACCGGCAGGACGACTTAAGCGGGCAGGGGCATCTTTCGGCGGCGGGCGTCGTGTTCCTGCTGCTCGTCGCGACCATGCGCCGCCTGCGGGTGAAGGGTTTTTATGGATCGGGCGCCCCCGAGCCGGACTTGCTCGCCTGGCTTGATCTGGTGGCTCTCTCGACCGTGTGCGACGTGGTGCCCATCGCCGGCGTGAACCGCGCCTTCATCATGCAAGGGCTGCGCGTCATGCGGCGGCGGGAGAACGCCGGGCTTCGCGCGCTCGCCGACGCCGCGTCCCTCAAATGCGCGCCGACGCCCTATCACCTGGGATTCGTGCTCGGGCCGCGCATCAACGCAGGCGGCCGCATCGGCGACTCAGGGCTCGGCGCGCGTCTCCTCGCCAGCGACGACGAGGCGGAAACGGCGCGGATCGCCGCCCTTTTGGACAAGTTGAACCGCGAGCGCCAGCAGATGGAGGCGGAGATGCTGAAGACCGCCGTGGCCGAGGCCGAAGCGGCGCTCGCCGCAGCGCCCGACGCGCCGGTTCTCGTCTCCGCGTCCGAGACGTATCACAAGGGCGTCGCAGGGCTGATCGCCGCACGGCTCACCGAGCAATTCCAGCGGCCGAGCCTCGTCATCGCCTGGGACGCGGCCGGCGAGGGCGTCGGTTCGGCTCGCTCCGTGGCTGGCGCCGACATCGGGCGCGCGGTGCGCGCGGCGGTGGAGGCGGGCGTGGCTTTGAAGGGCGGCGGTCACGCCATGGCGGCGGGCGTCACGGTGACGCGGGGGAGCTTCGAGCGCTTCTGCGACCGGCTGCGCGCGGAGCTTGCCGGAGCCGGAGGCCTCGGCGTCGCGCGGCTCGAGGTGGATGGAGCGCTATCGGCGCAAGGCGCGACCGCCGCGCTGATGGACCAGATCGACAAGGCAGGGCCGTATGGGGCCGGCTCGCCCGCGCCGCGCTTCGTGCTGCCCATGCACCGCGTCGGCGCGGTGAAGCAGGTGGGGCATGCGCATCTGCGGTGCTCGGTCGCGTCCGGGGGCGGCGCGTCGCTCGATGCGGTCGCGTTCCGCGCGGCGGGAACGCCCTTGGGCGAGGCGCTGACGCGCGCGGGTCGCAAGCCGATGCACGTCGCCGGCCGGCTGAACCGCGACGCATGGGGCGGGCGGGAGCGCATCGAGCTCATAATCGAGGATGTCGCCGACCCATCCGAGCAGCGCCCGTGACGCAGCACTCCAGGCTTGTCAGCGTCGCAAATCCTTTTTATAAGGCCTGACGGCGTACGCATCGCCTAAGCGCCCCGTTCGTCTAGTGGTTAGGACGCCAGATTTTCAATTTGGTAACAGGGGTTCAATTCCCCTACGGGGTGCCAAACGGCTTTTAGAGCATTGTTTTTGCTCATAAAAAAAAGCCCGTATTTCCCAGGGTTGGGTGTGGCTTAAAAAACTGGGAAACATCGGTTCACCTTTTGCTCTTGATGAGTGCGACCGCGTCGGCCGCGAGCTTTTTCTGGTCAGCAGCTCGCACGTATTTTTCGGCCTCTTTCAGGGAGTCCCAGCCGAACATCGCCTGAAGCTGGCTCGCGGTGGCGCCGGCTTCCGCCGCCTCGCACGCGTCGGCTTTCCGAATGCCGTGAGCTGAGCAATGCGGCAGGCCCGCCTCGTTGCACCACTGGCGCATTTTGTTGCCGAGGCCCTTCTCGGTGTACGGCTTGCCGAACGCTGAGACGATGAACGTCATCTGCCCAGGCGGCATGCGATCAATCTCCGCGGCGAGATCGGGCATGATCGGCAGCTCGATGAGCTTCAGCTTTTTCGTCGATCCTTTTTTAGGCCGCCACCGCAGCGCGGCTCCGTAGATGTGCTGACGGCCGAAGACGGCCGCGTCCGAAATGCGAGCGCCGGTCGACCGGAACAGCTCATAGGCAAGGCGTGCCGGGGTTCCACGCGGGTGACGGGCGACAAACGCCGCCATGTCGGCGGCCGTCCAAGTGTGGTGCCCCTCGGTGACGACAGAGATGTAAGGCACGCCCGCTGCCGGATTTCGGCGCGTCCGCCCGCTCGCCTTCGCCCACTCGAACAGCGCGCGAAGGGCTTTCAGCCAGTCATTGGCGGCGTTTGGGGTGGCGAGCTTTCGATCGCGGATCACGCGGACGACATGCTCGGGCATGCTCGCGGCGGGGAGATCGCCGATGACGCCGGGCGCGTCGCGGCGCACCGGCTCAAGACACACGGCGTCGAGCGCGCGCCGCCGCTGGTCGCGGGTGTTTTTGGCAAGCCGCGAGAACTCAGCGCTCCGGTAAAAATCGGCGCACCAAGCGCGCAAGCTGCCGTCGACCGGGCGCAGTGGCGCCGGCTTCACGGGCGCCGCGCCGTCGCGCGCGGCGCGGTACTCCTCCATGAACGCGTCGGACGGCGGCTCCTCGCGCAGCCTGATTTTCCTGTGGCCGCGTCCGCGCCAGAAATAGCGCCGCACATTGCCGCGCGCGTCGCGATCCTCGTAGACATATTTCAGGGGGATTTTCACCGCATCCGTCATGCGACGGCGCTCCACGCATCCGCCGCATCCTCTCCCTCGCCGTCTTCATTTGGCAGGGCGGCGAAGGCGGCGTCAAGCGCGTGCCGATCCCAGATGACCCGGGCGTTCACGCGCTTCGGTTTCGGCATGCGGCCGTCCGCGACCATGGCGTCGAACAGCGACGGCGAGACGCCCACATAGGCTGCGGCTTGCGTCCGCGACAGGCCTCGCGGCGCGAGCGAAGGCGGCAAGATCGCGGGCGTCGGCTTCATCTCACGCGGCATCGGTCGTCGACGCGCCGTTGGCCGCCGCCCCGCATGCGGGGCATAGGTGAAAACGCGTCGCTGGCTGCTCGCGCAGCTTCAGGCCCGTGGCCCAACCTTTTTCGGCGAACTCAGCTTGCGCGGCTTCGAACCAGTCCGTGCAGGTCTGAAGCGTCGCGCCGCAGTCTTCGCCGTCGCACACGAACGTGACCCCCCCGAAGCCCTCGTAGCGGATCATGGGCGCACCTCTAGGTTAAATGCCAAAAACGCTGTCTTGGCGACGGCCATGCGCATCACATGATCCGCGATGACGCGGCGCAGCAGCGCCGGCCGGTCGCGCATGTCCACGTCGCAGGCGGCGGCGAAGTACGCCTCGGCCACGTCGTCGGCGAACTCTTCGGCGGCGCGCCGCGCCGCTTCGAGGGGCGAGATGAACTCGTCCGGCTTGGCCGCGATCATTGCGGCGCCCCGGTGCGCATGTCATCAACTGGCGGCGCGATGACCACGGCGAGCACGCGCGCGTCGCGCATGGGGGTGAAATACTCCCACGGGCCGGTCACGACGCCGGCGCATATGTCGGCGACGCTCCACCAGCGCACGCCATCATGCTCGACTATGACGAAGCACTGGCCGCAGTAATCCGGCGGGATGCTCTCGGGCGTTCGCACGCCGATGACGGTGAGGCCGGCAGCCGCGATTTCGTCGCGGCACGGTTGTGAGATGGGCGTGAGCATCAGTTGGCCTCGCACGCCATTTGGCGCAGCGCGGCCAGGTCAATCTCGCCCGCCTCGAACTCCTCGAAGGCGCGCTGGGTGAACTCGCGCCGCGCGTTCCACCCTTGGCCGAAGACCTCGCGGGTCAGCTCGGCGACGGGAGAAGGTTGTGCAATGGCTGAAAGTGCGTCAATTTCAGGCGCGGCGTCGGGCATGCGCAGGTCGATGGTCATCTCACGTCCTCCTTCATGATGGCGTCTAGCCGGTTGATGAATTCAAGCCCAGACTCGGCCATGGCGCGCGCCGGCGCCCAGGCGTCCGAACAGGCG
Organism: Hyphomicrobiales bacterium; assembly: GCA_033764775.1. Taxonomy (GTDB): domain Bacteria; phylum Pseudomonadota; class Alphaproteobacteria; order Rhizobiales; family Rhodomicrobiaceae; genus JAWXCE01. Next base: position 16,195 of record JANRIQ010000025.1, read on the forward strand.
ATGCGGATGAGGCTTTCGCGCTCGGCCTTCAGCGCGGCACGAGCCTTCATGACGGCGAGCAGCGCGGGCTGGGTGCCCGGCGGTAAGGGCGGTTGAAGTTGCGGCGGGCGAATGCGGCGCACGAAATCGAGCGTTTCTTTCATTGGGGCGCCTCGTGGGGAAGCAGTCCCGCATGGGCCGCAACGACGCGGCGCGCCTCGATAAAGTCGCCAAGCGAGCGGGTGAATGTGGCGATCTCGGCTTCGCGCCGAGCCGGGTCTGGGATTGTGAGGAACAGCGCCGCGCAAGCGCCGGCCATGCCCGCCTCCAGATCGGCGAAGCGCACGCCCCCGGGGCGGGCGGCCGCCTCCTCCATCGCCGCCGAGATGCGACGCTGGATTTCGCACACGACGCAAGCGCATCCGTCGGCGCGGGGGAACATGGCGTGCGGCGGCCGACGGCGCGGGGCGGCGCTCATGGGCGGCCTCCGCTCGGCTCTTGCGGTAGGTCGCCCGCCTGATGCAGCGCCACGATGCGGCGCATCTTGACTTCGCAGTTGGTGAGCCGCCACGCGTCCCACAGCCGGCGCGCAAGAACGAGCGCGTCGACGCCGTGGGCGCGGAACCAGCCGGGTTCGTTGGTGGAGCCGGCGCGCTCCACGTCGTCGTGACATTCGCGGCACAGCGGCACAAGCCATTTGTCCGTCGACTTCAAACCCATGCCGCGCTCGCCGGTGCCGTTCTTCAAATGATGCGGGTCAGAGGGCGGGCACATCCCGCACGTGCAGCACGGCAGCCGGCGCACGCTTTCGCGGTAGCCGCGGCTCATGCCCTCGCGCTTGAGCGCGGCAGCCTTGGGGTTGCGTGCGCGCATAGGTTTCGGCTTGGCCTTTTTCGCGGCCTTGGCTGCGTCGCGGGGCGAGCGTTTGGGCAGCGGGAAAGTGAGCAGGTCGCGCGGGATGAGGCTCACGGGCGACCTCCCGCGCGCAACGAGGCCACGGCGGCGAGCCGCTCGTCGATCGTCTCCCGCATCATCTCGAGAACGTCGCCCGCCACATCCGCCTCTTCGCCGGGCGCGCACACGGCGATAAATCCGGCCAGGTGCGTGGCGCAGCCAAAGGCGACGGCCGCCATGATTTCAGCGGCGTCCGTTCCGCGTTCGATTTCCGCGTTGAGGAATGCGGTGAACGCCGGGCTGAGGGCGACGTGAAAACGCCCGACGGCGGCGACGCTCGCCAAGCTCGACCGGGACATTTCGCGCGCGGCCTCGGCGGCCTCCGCCTCCAGTTTTGCGACGTGGGCCGCGACGGCGGCGTCTTGTGCGGCGCGGGCGCTCATTGGAGAGTCTCCGCGGTCTTGAATTCCGCGATATGCTCAAGCGCAAAGCCGACCGCGTTGTGCATGGTCTCGTAAACAGCCGCGACTTTGAGTTCGCGCGGCATCGCAGTGTTGCCGATGACGTTCGCCGCTAGAGACGCGATAGCGCTGGTCAGCATGAGGTTGCTGGCGACGCCGGGATTGTGTCGCATGGCCATCAACAGCGAGACGATGAAGGCCTTGCCGTGCGAGTCCATCACCTCCTCAAGCGCCTCGTTGGCGGCGTGTTTCGCGCTTTCCGTGATCGTCATGTATGCGGCGGCGGTCATGCGTCCTCCAAAGTGGCGTTGAACAGGGTTTCGACGGTCGCGCCGGGCACGATGCGCGTGGTGAGCACCTCGAACACGGCGTCGCGGATCGGGTTGAATGAGGTCTGGTCGAGCTTTGACCACGAGATCGAGAGCGGGACTTTCACGGTGACGCCGCGCGCGTCCGGCTCGACGAACGAATACCCGGCGGCGCGGGCGCGGCTCATCACGTCCGAGATCAAGTCGGCGTAACCGGCGACGCCCAGCGTCTCCGCCGCGTCGGCGGGCAGGTCGAAGACGGCGCAGAAACCGGCCTCGCACAGCGCCCAGGCGCGCAGATGTTCGGCGTCGATGAACTCGATGTTCGAACGATTGTTCTCGAACGCCTTTTGAATTACGGCAAAGAAATGCGCGTGATCTTTCGACGAGCGCGGATGCGTGATCGTAACCTTGAACGTGCGGCCGGGGCTGAGAAAGCCGATGGCGTCGCGCCACAGGATGCGGTCGGCGTCGCGCCACGGCCGGGCCGATCCGTCCGCCTGCTTCTGGAACATCACCACGCGCGCCATGGCTTACACCCGGATCGCGACGGTGGGTTCGCCAACTTTCAGTCTGCAACCGGGCACGTCGACGCCCTCTTTCAGCGCGCGAAGGATCGCCGCGCCGTCGGGCTTTGGCGGTTGCGGTTTCAGGAACTCCGCCGGAATGTCGCCGGCGCAGCCCTCCACATACTCGACGGATTTGGAGCCGGCGCGTACTGAGAGTGTCGCCAGCGCGCACTCGAATTTGGAGCGGCCGGCCGCCGTCATCGCCTTCAGAAGCGCGAGGCGCAGGCGTTCGCCCCGGCGCTCGTATCGGCGGCGGCGATCAATGATGCGCTGCGCGCGCTCGTCGGCCGCGCGTGCGAGCATCGCCGCGTCCTGGTGTGCCTCGATCAAAGCCTCGATGACGCCGGCTATGTCGGTCGCGCCGTCGATGGTGTCGCAGATGGCCTGCGCGTCGTCGTCGGACATGTCATCCTCGGCCCCTTCCGGGCGCGGCGCGTAGATCGCGGCGGGGTCGAAGCCGAGCGCGTCGTAAACGGCTCGCTTTACGGCGAGCGCCCGGGTGATTTCGGCTTGCGCGTCGGGCGTCATTCGCCGCCCTCCCGCTTGACGTCCACGTCGGGCGCGGCCGCCCAAAGCACGCCGCCGGCCATGGCGAGCAGGAGGCCGGAGGCGAAACGCGTGAGCGGCGGCAACTCCATCTGGCCGTACAAGTCGAAGGCGAAGAGGGCGCCGACGGCCGCCGCGTTGACGGCGAGCACGCGCACGGCGAGCGCCGGGGACATGCGCGGGATCATGGGCGCGCCTCGCGGGCCTCGGCGGCGAGCGCGTCGGCGATCAGTTCGGCGCATACGACGGCGCGGGCTTTGTCGCGCCAGCGCCCGCCGCGCAGATAGGCCTCGTCGGCCCGGGCTTTTTGGGCGCGCCAGGATTGGAGGAAGATGGGGCGGACGGCGGCGGCGATCGTCACCTCGCAGCCGTCATCGTCCGCCCCGGCCCGCCCGTGCGCGTCCGGCTCTGCGGCCACATCGCGCGTCGACTCGGGCGGGCTGAGCGCGTCGCTTCCGTTCGGAACCCCGCTGGCGCCGCGCTCGGATAAGGGGGCCGTCTCACGCGCCTCGCGCGCCGATGTTGACAAAAAGCTTGGCGCGCTTGAAACGAATGCATCAGGTTTGACGACGGCCATTTGCGTTCCTCCGAATTTGCCTCTTGGGCAAATCAGGAGTGACATAAGGGCAAATCAAAGGCAAATACTTTTTTCCGGTTTCTATCGGTTTCTACGATCTTGGGTTGTTGATAAGATGTGGATACGAGCGGTGCGGGTGACGCTAAGTGTTCTGGCGCTAATCATAGGCGGGCTGTTTTCCGCAGTTTTCTTGTATGCAAAGGCGTACTGGTCGGTAGTTTTGGCCCTTGGGGCAAGCGTCATTGCCTTTCGAGGGATGCGCTCGCTTCCGATTCGCATCGCGGCGCCGAGTTATTTGTTCGCGCTGTTTCTGGCGGTTGTGATTTTTCCGGCTCAGTATGTAGCGGAGACGGGCCCGCCCCAGTCGTCGCCGGGCGCGCCCGCGCCAGCGCAATCGCCAGCGGCTGAAGCGTCGCAATCCACGCCGAGTTCGGGTTATGCGCTTATCGTCCAACCGGGCGGTCCCATGGCGTCTCGCGTGCTCCTCAACGCTACTGCGCGAACGGTGAAGCGCGCTGATTACCCCGACGCGTGGCCGATGCGTTCGGATGAGGCGGTGATCGTTTGTCACCAAGAGTTGCGGGGGGCTTTCGTCGTGTTCATCGTGGGCGGTGCGGCATACGCGCTGAATGGCGCAACCCGGGAAGAAGCTTTCAGGCGACGCCTCGAGGTTAAAACGCCAAGTCGAACGATTTTGCCCGTGCTTGATCCCTTCCACCACGCCGAATGGCTCGCCGCGCGGAAGCCTGCGGGATGGCCGAAAAGCGAGCCGTGGAACACACGCATCAACATCGATCCACTTTTTAAGGAGTGGCGAAAAATGAATTGTTACAACGACTAGCTTCGCAAGATGACGCCGCGGATGTGCGCGTCGACCGCATCCATGTGGATCGGAAGGGTGTTGTAATCCCGGCTGTTCGAGATGAGCAGTTTCGGCGGCACAAACTGCCGCACGATCGTTTTTGCAGCAGTGAGGTTTTTGTCGTCGTAAAGCTGGACGATGACAGCGTCGCCGGCCTTAACGCTCGCGATTGCTTCGGAGCTATAGTCGACTACGTGCAACTCGCCGGCGCGAATGCCGAGCTCTGAAAGCACGTCACTCTTGATCCGATAAAGAGCCTGATGCGTTCCGGCGAGCGTGCGAGCGAGAGGAGAGCCTTTCGGCGGCAAGAACGGCTGCGCGTCCTCGGCCATGCCAAGCACTCCAGCCGGAATAATGTCGTTCACGCTGACTGAGAGCGCTTGGGCCACTTTTTCCAATCCCTCGAGCGTGATCCCTCGCTTGCCCGTCTCGACGCGGGACAAATACGTCACCGAAAGTCCGGTCGTCTCCGCCAGCTTTTCGAGGGTCACTCCCCGATCTTTTCTAATTTGTCTCAGCCGATTGTCGCTCATGGGCGCAGTTTTGCCCATATCAATTCGCACGCAACCGCCTTTCCGGCAAAATCGTGTTGACATTAATTTGCCTCTTGGGCAACGTGCGGGGCAAATGAACGAGTCGAGCCGGGAGACGGTAACAGATAAGTTTGACGCGATGTTGCGGCGAAAGGGCATGGGGCGACGGGAGTTCGCTCGCTCGATCGGCGTGAGCGCGGGCTATATCTCGCGCCTATTCCCGCGCCGCGGCGCTCCAAAACGAAATGTCGGGAAGGGCGTGGCTCGGCGGATCATCGACAACTCCGACGGCGCGCTCACCGCCGACGATTTTCTAGCCTGATCGGCGGCGTAAGCCGCCTCGCAGTCCTCCAGTGCAGTTGCTTTTTCGCGTCGCCGCCCGCGCCGGGCGTAACTCCGCGCGCGGGCGTTTTTCAGCAATCCGTTACCCATGGACGATCATGCACAACCGCGCGCAGCTCATCGGCAACCTGGGCAAAGACCCTGAAATCCGCGCCACCCGCGACGGGCGCGAGATCGCCTCGTTCTCGCTCGCCACGTCCGAGAGCTGGCGCGACCGGGAAACTGGCGAAAAGCGCGAGCGCGTCGAGTGGCACCAGGTCGTCGTCTTCTCCGAAGGCCTCGTCAAGGTCGTGAAGGGCTACCTGAAAAAAGGCATGCGCGTGCTCGTCGAGGGCAAAATCGCGACCCGCAAATGGCAGGACAACGAGGGCCGCGACCGCTGGTCGACGGAGATCGTGCTGCAGGGCTACGACGCTAAGCTTTTGATGCTTGAAAAGCCGAATGGCGGCGGCCGCCCGGCGGCGGACAGCGCCGACGATTACGGCTCGGGCGACGATTACGGCGGGCGCGAGCGAGGCCGTCCCGCCGACGACCTTAACGATGAAATTCCGTTCTAGGGGGGGGTGAGATGTCAACCACTCTTATCCGCCCTGTCTCCATCCACGTCACGCACCACGCCGTGCTGCGCTACATGGAGCGCATCCTCGGGCTGTCCGCCGCCATCAAAGCCGCCTCGAAGGTGGATGAGGTCGCCGGGCCGCGCTGGCGTCCGGCGCTGTCCGTCTCGGACGCCCGCGTGGCCGAAACGGTCGCGGAAGCCGAGGGTCTATGTCTTGATGACATTCGCCGCCAAGTCGCGCCGCCAGAGATGATCGAGTTTTTCGCTTGGCCGGCCGTGCTTGTGCGCTGCTCCCGGCATTCGACGCTGTTGCTTTCGGGCGAGGCCGTCACCGTCGTCAAGCCGGGGTGGACGCTCGCCGACGCGCCAGTGCGCGATTTGCCGGCTCCGCGCGCCGGGATGCGCCCGCCCGTCGTTTCCGAGGAGGCTCGCGCATGAGCATCTGGACGCAAGAAAAAATCGAGGCGCTGAAGCGCCTGCGCGACGAGGGCCGCACGACGGCTGAGATCGCCCGCGCGCTGGGAGCTGCCTTCACGCCGGCCATGGTTGTCGGCAAGGCAAAGCGTCTCAAGCTGACAAAACTTGACCGCAACCGCCTGACCGCGCCGGTCAGCGTCGCGCCGAAGCCGTCTGCGCCGATATCCGAGTGGGAAGCGCGGTTTCAGGAGGCGGGGCTCGTCGCGCTTGACGATCTGGGCCGCGCGCATTGCCGCTGGCCGTGCGCCGAGGGCCGATACTGCGGCCGCGCCCGCGTCGTCGGCGCCTACTGTCTTGCTCATGCGCGCCGGGCTTACGTGCGCGCTAGGCCGGCGGCGCGGTCGGTTGAAAAACTCGCAGCTTAAGGGAGGGGACATGCGCCTGACGATCGAGAAAAAAGAGCTGGAGCGGCTGCTGAAGGCCGCCTGCGGCGTCGCCGAGCGCCGGGCCGTCATCCCGATTTTGGGACACGTGCTGATCACGGCCGGAGCCGGTGCGGTGAGTGTCGTGGCGACGGACATGGACATGACCGTGCGCGCTGCCGGGCCCGCCGATGTGGAGGCGCAAGGGCAAGCGACGGCGCCCGCCCACGTGCTCGCCGACATCGTGCGCAAGTTGCCCGCCGGGCGCGTGAGCGTAGAGCTGCAGAAAACCGAGCTCGCCGTCGCGTCCGGTCGCTCGCGCTTCCGGCTGGCGGCGCTCGATCCGGCCGACTTCCCCGCGATGACTGAGCCGCAGGCGCACGCGATCGCGCTGCCCGGCGCTGAGCTTCGCCGCTGCCTGACGACGGCGCGCGCCGCAATTTCGAGCGATCCGACGCGCCCCTACCTCCACGGCGTGCACGTGCATGGCGGCGACGGGCGCATCCATTTTGTCGCGACGGACGGCCACCGGCTGCACGCCGCCTCCGCGTCGCTTAGCCCCGACGCGCCCCCGTTTCCGGCGGTCACCATCTTGAAAAAAGCGGCGTCGATGATGCTCGCCATGGCGGACGGCGAGGAGGCCTGCGCGTTGACGCTCGGCGACAACAAAATGGCGTTCGCCGCCGGCGGCGCGTCGCTCGTCGCGAAGCTCGTCGAGGGCAAGTTCCCCGAATATGGCCGCATCGTGCCGCCCCCCGTCGCGCTGCCCGTGCGCGTGAACGCCGCGCTTCTTGCCGCCAAGCTTGATCTCGCCGCGACCGTGCACATGGCGGGCGCCGAGACGGTCAACATCGAGGCGGCGGGCGAAGGCCTGTCGCTGCTCGCCCGCGACAAGCTCCACGGCGCGAGCCTCGTCGACTTGGACGCGCACGCGCCCGACGCCGCGATCACCATCGGCTTCAACGAGAGCTATCTGCGCGAGATGCTCGCGCCGTTCGGCGACGCCGAGGTGGAGGTGCATCTCTCCGCGCCCGAGGCGGCCGTTCTGGTGCGCCGCGACGGCGACGACGGGTTCTACGCGGTCGGCATGCCGTGCCGGATGCTTGAGCCGGGCGTCGAGTTCGCCGCGTTCCGCGCGGCCGAAACGGCGGAGGCGGCGTGATGTGGGACGCCAATTTCATCCTCGCGACGGGGATTATTCATTCGGATTGCAGAGCTGAGGCTTGGTTGGATTTCGCTCAAAATGTCGCTGACGGCATTCGGAAAACGGATGCGTTTCTGCGCGCCTTCGACAGTTTTGATGACGGTAGGCAGGTCGATGTTGCGATCGCGATCTACAGGCGCGTCGGCGTCACGTTCGAGTGCGACGGAGACGAGGAGGCGGGCGTCGCTGACGGCCTCGCCATGCGTCGCGCTCTGCGCGAGCTGCGAGCCGGGCGCGAGGCCGAGGCGCTGATCTGGCTGCGGCGCGCGCTCAATGATGAGCCGGGGTTCGTCGCAGCCGAAAAATACCAGGCTTGGCGCGGGAAGCGGCCCTGATGCGAACCCGCCCGGAAACCCTTGCACTTGACGACCGCATCATCGCCGCGAGCCGCGCGGCGCCGCGATCACCCGAACGCCGCGAGGGACGCATGAGGAGGCCGGGTGAATTCTGCTTCGTGGGATGGAGGGACAGCGACGTGACGAAGCTTTTGAACGAGAGGCTGCGCGAGAGCGAACGGCTGCGGGCGCGCGATGTCGTCATTGAGGCCGGGCTGTGGCCGATGAAAAAGCTGGTCGACGAGGCGATGACCATCATCGCTAAGGGCGCGAAACGGGATGCGGCGGTCGCCGAGATGCGGCGCAGGTTCAAACGGGAGGCGGCGTGATGGACGATTACGATCGCGTCGCCCGCGCCGTCGCCGAAGACAAGGCGTTCGCGCTCAGCGCCGAGAACGCCAAGCTGCTCGACGAGCTGCGCGCGATGGAAGAACGCCTCCTCGCGCTGGAGGGCAACCGGATTGAGTTGCTACGGCTTGATCTTTCCTTCGTTTGCTCGAGGGCGGGGCAGAGCGCTGAGCTTTTTGGCTGGATGGAGTCCGCGATCCTTCGTTTTGAGGAAGCGCTTGAGCGCGACAAGGCCGCCTTCCGCGAGCGTTGGGGGCGCGATCCCAAATGACCGACGGCGTGTTTATCCCATTAACCGAGCTCATCGGCCTGAAGCTGCGCGAGACCCGCGACGTGATGAGGTTGATCGCGGGGGATGAATATCGCGGCCGCGCCCGTGTTGTCGGCCAGATCGTCGCCGCCGTTGCGAAAGCGCGCGGTATCGACTTTCACGCGGCCGCCATCGCTCTCGCCAAGGAAGCTGCGGCCGCTGGTTGTCGCGGTTCTATGATGTGGTTGATGGCGGCGCTATGCGACCATCTGGAGGCGGCATGACCGAGGCGATGCGCATCCCCGACGACGCGGAGTGGATCGCCTCGGGCGCCGCCGCCGGCAACTCGCGCCGCTCGTACGACGCGGCGATCGAGGCCCTGCGCGCGCGGCACGTCGCGGACAATTTAGCCGCCGGGCTAAACGGCGCTAAATTTGCACCCGAGATTGTAACGGCTGATCATTCAGCCGCGCCAGTTGTCACAAACCCCGCGTCCGTGACAAACGCCGGTGAGGTTTTTCGAGGCGCCGCGAAAAACCCCGAGGCCGAGTACGCCGCGCTGCTCGCCAAGAAGCGGGTCGCGTTCACGCCGCGCGGGCTGACGCGCATCCCGGCGCTCAACGCGCAGCTCAAGCCGCATCAGGCGGCGTGCGTCGAGTTCGCGCTCACGGCTGGATGCTCGGGCGCGTTTCTCGACACCGGCCTCGGCAAGTCGTTTCTCGCGCTCGAATGGGGCCGCGTCATCGTCGAGGAAACCGGCCTGCCCGTGCTGATGCTTGCGCCGCTCGCCGTCTCGCGCCAACACGAGCGCGAGGCCGCCCGGTTCGGCATCGACGCGAAGGCGGTGCGCGACGGCGCGGAGGTGAAACGCGCCGAACCCCGCGTCTACATCACCAATTACGAGCGGCTGGACAAGTTCAACCCGGAGGCGTTCGGCGGCGTCATCCTCGACGAGTCGAGCATCCTCAAAAGCTTCACCGGCGCGACGACGCGGGCGCTGATTGCGGCCTTCGCGAAGACGCCCTACCGGCTCGCGTGCACCGCGACGCCCGCGCCGAACGATCACATGGAGCTTGGCCAGCACTCCGCTTTCCTCGGCGTGATGGAGGCGCCGGAGATGCTGTCGCGGTGGTTCATCACGGATCGGACACAGATGGGCAAGTACCGGCTGAAGCGGCCGGCGGTCAAGCCGTTCTGGCAGTGGGTGGCCAGCTGGGCGCGGTGCGTGGCGAAGCCTTCGGATCTCGGGTTTGACGACGCCGGGTACGACCTGCCGCCGCTCATGGTGCGCGAGCATGTCGTCGCGGCGGATTTGAGCGTCTGCGCGGGCGTCGAGAAGGACGGCCAGTTGCGGCTTTTCCGCCTGCCTGAGACGAGCGCGACCTCGATCCACCGGGAAAAACGGATGAGCGCGGACGCGCGGGCCGATGTCATCGCCGGCCTTGTGGCCGCCGAGCCGGGCGAGGCGTGGATCGTGTGGTGCGACACGGATTACGAGGCTGACGCGCTCGCCGCCCGCATCCCGGGCGCGTTCGAGGTGCGCGGGAGCATGCCGGCGGACGCGAAGGAGGAGCGGCTCGTCGCCTTCTCGGAAGGTCAGGCGCGCGTGCTCATCACCAAGCCGTCGATCGCGGGCTACGGCCTGAACTGGCAGCACTGCGCCCGCGTCGCTTTCGCCGGGCTGAGCTTCAGTTACGAGAGCTACTACCAGGCCGTGCGGCGCTGCTGGCGCTTCGGGCAGGCGCGGCCGGTGCACGTGCACATCGCGATGGCCGACACCGAGCGCGCGATCTTTGAGGCGATCAACCGCAAGGCCGCCGATCACGAGGCGATGAAGCGCGAGATGACGGCGGCGATGCGCGCGGCGCAGAACCCGCGAGGCGTGCTCGACGCCTACCGGCCGACGAAACGAGTGCAACTTCCGGAGTGGATGAGATGACTGCGAACGATCACAAAGCACCGGCCGCGCTTCCCGGCGGATACTCAAGCGTTTTGGAGGCGGCGGCGATGTCGATCGCCCATGACGGGTGCTGCGCTATTCGAACATCGGATGGTGAGTGCTGCATGACCGACACTGCCCGCGTCGTATTTAACGCGATCGCGGCGGCGGGCGGGCCGAGCCTTAAGCAGATCGAGGCCATCGCGCGCGGCGAGTTGATCGTCGCGAAGCCGGTGACGACCGCGCGTGTCCCGTTTATTCCGCGAGGTGTGTGATGGCGCTCGACCTTCTGATCATGGTCACGGACAAGGGGCACTTCTACCACGTTGAAGACCCGGCTGACTTGCCGCCCGCAGAAAAAGCGCGCGCGCACGGTGAAATCAACCCTCATCTCGTCCGCATTGAGGACTGGCAGGGTGAGGTGCTGTGGCAGCGCGAACCGGCGACGGAGGCGGCGCCATGAGCAAGATCGCCGAGAAGATGATGCGAGATCGGCGAGCGTGGTTCACTTCGGGCCGAATGTTCGGATACGTGTGCCCGCGTTGCTTGGCGACGGGGGTGAATATGGCCGACAAGTGCTCTGCGCGCCTTGATGACCCCTGCCCCGGCTTTCAGGCGATAGAGGCTGCGCACAAAGAATTCGCAGAAAACTACAACGCAATCGTTGGGATACCCGTATGACCGCGACCATCCTCAACCAAGCGGTGGGCCGCACTTGGACGGCGATCCACGGCGACTGCGTCGAAGCGCTGCGCGATCTGCCCGACAATTCCGTCGACTTCAGCGTCTACTCGCCGCCGTTTTCGTCGCTCTACATCTATTCGGACAGCGAGCGCGATATGGGCAACGTCGGCTCTGACGCGGAATTCCAGGCCGCTTACGCTCTTCTCGTGCGCGAGAAGCTGCGGGTGACGAAGCCCGGCCGGCTCACCGCGATCCACGTCAAGGACCTCGTCTATTACTCGAACGCGTCGGACAAGGGCGACCGGGGCCTGCGCGATTTCACCGGCGCATGCATCGCCACGCACGTCGCCGCCGGCTGGAGCTTCCACTCGCGGCACACGATCTGGCGCTGCCCCGTGCGCGAGATGACGAAGGCCAAGCCCGACGGGCTCTTGTTCAAGAATTTCCGCATCGACGCCGCGCGCAACCGCGCCGGGCTGCCCGAGTATCTCGTCGCCTTCCGCAAGTGGGGGCCGGGCATGGATGAGACGCCGCCCATCGTCCACGACGAGCGCGAATTCCCGCTCGACACGTGGCGGCAATGGGCCTCGCCGGTGTGGAACTGGGAGGGCGACGACCTGCCGGAAACCGACGTGCTGAACGTGAAGGCGGCGCGCGACTACGATGACGAAAAGCATCTTTGCCCGATGCCTCTCAACATCACGAACCGCGCGATCCGCCTGTGGTCGAACCCGGGCGACGTGGTGCTCTCGCCGTTCATGGGCATCGGCTCGGAAGGCGTCGCGGCCATGCGCGCTAGGCGCCGGTTCATCGGCGTCGAGCTGAAGGACAGTTATTTCGCGCAAGCGGTGAGGTACATCGGCGAGGCGGAAGAGGCCGCCGCCGCGCCCGATCTGTTCAACGCGGCCTGATGGAGGAGGGAGTTCCTATGCTGACAAAGGGGGGCGCCGCATGAGCCGCTTGTTCACCGACATCTTACGCGATCTGTCCGGCGGGCGGATCGTGGACGAGCTGACCGAGCATCTGGCCGAGGTGGCGAAAGCCGTCGAGGACACGGGCAAGGCCGGGGCGCTGAAACTGACGCTGAAGATTTCGCCGAACGGCGACGGCTCGGCGACGATCGAGGCGACCGTGTCGGCGACGACGCCGAAGCCGAACTTCGGCAAGACGCTGTTCTTCACCGACAAGGACGGCGGGCTGCACCGCCGCGATCCGCGTCAGGCCGAGATGTTCGCAGCCGTCAACCGTGCGAGCGGCGTCACGGACGCCGTGGCGGGCGCCAACGCGTGACAATGCTTTAAAACCAAAAAACGGAGAGAGAGATGAATTTCGAGACTGAAACCGCGCCGGCCGCGCCAAACATCGAGCGCATCGTGGAGCTGGCCGTCGCCGGCATGGGCGCGCTTGATCACCCGGCCGGCGGACAGTTCGTCGTCGTGCCTGACGGCTACCGCGTTGAGCACCTGAAGCCGGTCGATGCGCCGCTGCCGGGATATGTGGCGCAAGGCGTGCGCGTCGACATGCAGTCGTCGCTGATCGAGTATGTCAAAGCCTTCATGGACGAGGACACGCGCATCTTCGCCGATGTGCGGACGAACAAAATCACCGCCGTCGTCGACTATCACTCGAATGGTGGCAGCGGTGAAACGGCAGGGCCGAATGTGCCGGGCCGCACCGCGCATCGCGCCGTCTACGACCTGCCTCATTCAGAAGAGTGGAAACGCTGGACTGGCGTCGACGGGCGCCGCATCCCGCAGGTGGAGTTCGCCGAGTTTATCGAGGAAAATCTCATTGATATCATTGAGCCGGAAGGCGCGGCGGTGCTCGAGGCGGCGAAGACGCTGCAGGCGGCGCGCAGTGTATCGTTCCGCTCCGCGTTGAACCTGAGCAACGGGAACGTTCAGTTCACCTACTCAGAAGAAGACGATGCGAAAACCGGCAAGCAACTGCTAACGGTGCCGCAGAAGATCCGCATCGCAATTCCGGTCTACTACGGCGACCCGCGCACGGAGATCGACGCCTTATTCCGCTATCGGATTGAGGAGGGCAAGCTGTTCTTCACCCTGAAGATGCAGCGCCGCGCGCAAATCCTTCAGGAGGCTTTTGAGAGAAAGGCCGCCGCGATCGCCAACGATACGGGCGCGCCCGTCATCTACGGGGCCATCTAACCATCACCTGCGCCGCCGGGGATTTGTCGCCGCGCACCCCGGCCGCGCCTCCACCATCTTGAGGGCATGACATGACGGCGGCGGAAGCGACCATCATCAAACCGGACAAGTTCAAGGGGCCGGCCCGCGCGCTCACCCGCGACGAGGCGATGACCTATCTCGTGGAGCGGGGCGAAACGCGCACGTCTTATGCGCAGCTCGGGGCGGTCTGGGGCTGGAATCCTTCGTCCGTCAAGCGGTTTGTCCACAGAAAAGAAAAGGAGGGCCAGCTCACCGCCCGGGCGCTGAGTGGCAACGCGGGCAGCGTCATTCGCGTGCATCAGGCGCTCGCCGCGCCCGAAAAGCGGGAGGCCGAACCGCCGCCCCGCGCCGGGTTCGCCGTCCGTTGGCCGGCGTTCACGCAAACCGGCGGGCGTAAACCGTTGATCCGGAAAGCAGCCGCGCCGCCGAAATCTCTCGGGATAGGCGCGCGCGTCGCGGCCGGTGCGGTCGGCGCCGCCCTGCTCGCCGCAGGGCTCTACATGGCCGTCATCTCGGTCGAGATCAACGGCTGGTTTGGGGCGAGCCAAGCGCGTGACGAGGCCGCCGCACGGCATTGGCGCGATGCGGCGCAAGTATCTGAAGTCGTGAAGGTTTTTGGGCTTTCGGCGGCGCTGATGCTGGCCGGCGTGGGCGCGCGGATTATGGCCGGCGGCGTGTTTTTTATGTGGGGCGTCGCGACGGTCTACGCGCTCGTGTCCGCCTGGGGGTTCGCATCGCTGAACATCTCCGACAAGACCACGGCGCGTTCGTCCGATCAGGTGATGCGCATTCAGACTGAGGCCGACCTAGCGAAGAAGCGCGCGGCGTTGCCCAACGAACCGGGTCGGCCGACGGATGTGATCGAGGCCGACATGCGAGCTGAGCGACCGCGCATCGCGGCGCCCGTGTGGACTGCAACGAGCGGGTGCATCGACGTGACGATCGCCGCCTCGGCCGGGGCGTGTCAGCGCTACATGGCGCTCGACGCCGAGCTGCGGGCGGCCCGCGCCGCCAAGCAACTTGAGATTGAAATCAAGGATTTGGCCGGTAAGCTTGAGACGTTGCCGAAAGTCGCGGACGCCGATCCGCAAGTGACGACGATGCTCCAGGCCTTCGCCGCGTTCGGGGCGACGGAGTCGGGCGTCAACCAACTCCGGCTTTGGCTTCTGGTGTTGATTGTGGAGTTGCCGACGGCGGTCGGCGTGTCGGCGGCCATCGCGCTGTTCGCCCGTGTGGCGTTCGCGAAAGGGGCTGAAGCGAAGGGGTGAGGTGAAGATCGCGGCCGGTTGATGCTTCGTGGCGGCCGGCCGCGTCTTCGGGGAGTTGCATCGGCGTCAAAACGCGGAACTTGCCGTGCGGAACGCGGGGCGAGGAGGGAGTTTTGCACCCTGTTCTGCGACCGGAGATAGGTGACGATTGCGGCGATTTGAAGGGGGGTTGCAGCAATGAATTTCATGCCGTCGGACGGCGCATTTCGGGGCGCGGCGCCGCTCTCGCCGCTTCTTGGCGAAGCGCGCGAGCCGCCGCACAACATCCAAGCGGAGCAGGCGCTTCTCGGCGCGATTTTGGCCAACACGGACGCGCTTTCCCGGGTGGAGGGCCTCGTCGAAGCCGCTCATTTCTTCGAGCCTTTGCACGGCCGCATTTTCGAGGCGCTGGCCCGGCGGGTGCGGGCTGGCGAGACGCCGACGCCGATCACGCTGAAGGGCGCGTTCGAGGGCGAGACGGTGGGTGAGGGAGCAGGCGCGATTAGCGTCGCCGCCTATCTCGGCCGGCTCGTCGCGCACGCCACGACGGTCATCAACGCCCGCGACTATGCGACCGCGGTCAAGCGTTGCGCGGTGCGCCGCTCGCTGATCTCGCTCGCGCATCGCATGTTGGAGGAAGCGCACGGGGCCGAGGCGAGCGACGATCCGGCGCGTCAGATCGAGAACGCCGAGCGGGCGTTGTTCGATCTGGCCGAGTACGGTGCGGTGGCGGGCCACGAATGCTCGATCGGCGACGCGGCTTTGCGCGCTGTGGACATGGTGTCGCGAGCCTTTCAGCGCGACGGCGGTCTGGCGGGGCTTTCGACCGGCTTCCGCGATCTCGACCGGCAGCTCGGCGGGCTGCAGGACACGGATCTGGTGATCATCGCGGGGCGCCCGGGCATGGGCAAATCGGCGCTCGCCGCCAACATCGCCTTCAACGTGGGGGTCGCGCTGCGCGCCGAGGGCGCAGGCGGCGAGGTGAGCTTTTACAGCCTTGAGATGTCGTCCGAGCAGTTGGCGCTGCGCCAGATCGCGCATGACGCCGGCGTGTCGATCGAGGGTCAACGGCGGGGGACGATCACCGAGGCCGAGATGATCCGCGCGATGCGCGCGGCTGAGGCAATGTCCGACCTGCCCATGCACATCGACGCCACCGGCGGCCTCGACATCGCCAGGCTGTCCGCCCGCGCCCGCCGGCGTAAGCGCATCGGCGACACGCGGCTGATCGTGGTCGACTATCTCCAGCTCATGGCCGGCAAGGGCGACAACCGGGTCGCGCAGGTGACCGAGATCACGACGGGCCTCAAGGCGCTGGCCAAGGAGCTGGGCGTGCCGGTGATCGCTCTCTCCCAGCTTAGCCGCGGCGTCGAGAGCCGGGAGGACAAGCGACCGCTGCTCTCGGATTTGCGGGAGAGCGGCTCGATCGAGCAGGACGCGGATGTGGTGATGTTCGTCTACCGCGCCGAATACTACCTAGAGGGCCGCGCGCCGTCGACCACGAACGTGGAGGCGCACCAAAAGTGGCAGGAGCAAATGGGCGAGGTTCAGGGGCTGGCGGAAGTGATCATCGCCAAACACAGGCACGGGCCGACGGGCAGCGTCGCCATGGCGTTCGACGGCCGGACGGCGCGCTTCGCCGATTTAGCGCACGGGGGGCACCGTGGAATGGGGGGGATGAGATGAGCGCAAACACTGAAATCACCGAAGCGAACTACCCGCGCGCGCGGGCCGCTCTTCTCTGGGAGTCGCGGACATGACGCGACCCCGCTATTCGATCATCCCGCCGCAGGCGTTCTTGGAACTGCGCGGGTTGCCGCTTGCGGTGCTGGGCGTGCTCGGCTCGCACACCAATCATGAGGGCTGGTGTCGCATCAACCAGGGCAAGCTCGCTGAGCGCATCGGGTGTTCCCGCGAAGCCGTGTGCCGGGCCGTTCGCTCATTGGTTGAGGCGGGCTTCGTGGAGACGCGCGATCTGCGCGCCAAGGGGCAGCCGACCCTTCTCTATCGCGTCATCATGGATCGCCCGTGCGACGAGGAGGCGCTCAACACGGTGGAAGAGGTCGACATTTCGGGCGGCGTTTCCGCGCCAAAAGCGTTCGATAAACCGGACGAAAATGGCGGCGAAGACCTTGTGATCTCCACATCACAAGGTATGAAAACGTCACACCCTTGTGACGCACAGATCACAAGGCTTGTGACGCCGGCATCACACCCTTGTGACGTATGGGATCACAACAGGAACGACCTTACTAACTCTAAACCTGAGTCCGTTACGCGCGAGACGGCGGAAAAGGCTTCGCCTCAAAAGTGCTCTCGCCCAAGCGGCGAGCGTGACGGTCGGACGGACGAAACGAACGGAAGGGGCGCTGGCGCGCCGAAGCGTCGACCTGAGAAGCTCGGGCTGTTCGCCGACGCACCGCGCGTTTCGCCTGCGCCCGCCTGCGACGCCGAGGCCGAGGCGTTCGCCGCGCTGAAAGCGGCCATGGCCCCGGCCTGGAGCGCCGACACGACCCTCACCCCATCGCGCCGCCGGGCGATCGCCCAAGTCATCGCCCGCGAAGGCGCCGAGCGCTGGGCCAAGATGCTGGCGATGCTGCCTGCGTCGGGGCTGGCTAAGGGCGAGGGCCGCGACGGTTGGGTGATTTCGTTCGACGGGGTGATGGACGCTGAGCGCTTCGCCAAGATCGTCGAGGGCGCGTATGTGCCGCGCGCCCAGCGGGAGGCGGCGGCGAAGGCGGCGGCGCTGGCTGCGACTCGCGCCAGCCTGACGCCGGAGCACATCCGCCGGATTTTCCTGCGCTGGGCCGGCGACGGCGGGCTTCTCGCGTGCTGGCCCGAAGCGATGGGGCCGGAGCCGGGCGCGCCCGGCTGCATCGCGCCGGATGAGTTGATCGCCGAGGTCGGCTTTGCTGGCCATCGGCTCTCGGACCGTGACCGCGACAGGGCCCGCGCCCGGTGGGCGGCCGAGTTCGGCGGGCGCGATTTTCTGTTCTGGCCGAAAATGGACTGGGGGCCGGCGCCGGGGACGCTCGACACGCGGCTGTCCGACGCCGCCGCCGACGAATTCGGTTTGCCGCGCCGGAAGGAGCTTCCGCCAAAAATGACGCCGGAGCGCCTCGGCGCCCTCATGGCCGATTTCCGGGCGCGGCATGCCGCATTGGCGTCGGGCGCGGCCAGCGCAGCGGGGCGGGCGGCTTTTGCGGCTTGATGGGGTGAATTTCGCGGTTTGGCGGCAAATTTTCGAGAGGAGGGTGCGGCGATGGGTGCGGAGTTCGAAGAGGGGGCGGTGGAAGCGCGGGTTCCGGCCCGGTTTTTCAAGGCGCTGGAGGCGAGTCAGCGGGCCTACGCGGCTGCGTTGCGCGATGTTCTGGCGGCGATGCGCGGCGAGTTCATGCCGGGCTACGACGGCGCCCCGCCGGAAATCACCACCGAGCGCCGGCCTGGCGACAATCCGCAGCTTCACCCGCCGCGCAACATCCGAGAGCATCCGCTCGACCTGATGCTGGCGAAAAAGCAGCTGACCATGGAGCGCTGGTCAGCGGGCGATCTTTACCGCACGGATGTGGAGATGGCTCACGTTTCGCCGCTGCGCTCGGCCAGTTACGAGGCGATTTTCGCCGGCGCGGCGGGTGCGCCCGGCTTTCGCGAGATTGTGCGCGAGCGGGTCAACGCCCGTGGCGATATCGTGCGTGAGAGCTTGCGTGGGCCGGTGACCTTTACGCCCAAGGGCGTGAAGGCGGTGAAGGCATGGCGGGGCACGGGCGATCTAACGTTGATGTTTATGGGGCGGGCGAACGCGGCGGCGCTTGCGGTTCGCGGCGAGGCCGGCGCAGACTGCCTTGCGGTGCTTGATCTTGTCGTCCGAGATCGTCGCAAGGTGTCGGATGTGGGGTCGATGGGGCGGTTCGGGGCGCGGGCTGCGGTGGGCAAAAAGCTGGCGCGCGCGCTCGACGCCCTCGCTAGGCATTACGGGCTGATCGTGCGGAGAGCGGCGTGAGACAGGCGCGGCAATTCGGGATGGAGGATGCGCCCGGCGAGCAGGACGTGCTCGATACGCTCGGGTGGATTTTGGAGCGTCCGCCGGCGTTGCGCTCGGTGTGGCAGCGGCTCTACCTGCGCTCGCGGGGGCGGTGCGAGTATTGCGGCCGGCGCATGTGGCTCTACGGCGGCGGCCCGAATGCGGTGACGCGCGACCATGCGACGCCGTCCTCGGGCGGCGGGAAAGGCAAGCCGCACAACTTGCGCGCGGCGTGCTTCCGCTGCAACCAGCGCAAGGGCGTGATGAGCGAAGCCGCGTTCCGGGCGTTGCTGGCGGCGGAGATCGCGGTGTGAGGTCAACGTCGAACACCCGCATCGGGGATTGGCCGAAATCCAAGAATGATGCGCAGACAAAAATGCGTGCGTTCGACGACTTGCCGCATGAGGTGCGGCGGGCGCTGCGCGAGGCGCGGTTCAATTTCTGCCCAGTCACGGTCAATAAGTGGTGGCGGACGTGGCTCCGCGACCATCTCGAGCTCGCAGCGGAGATTAGGCGGCAGGACGAAGAGCTTGTGCGGCGTTGCTCCGGTGACCGGCGGATGTGAGTTTTGCGGGGGCTGCGCGGCGCGCGCCCTTTCCATTTTCCCCCGGATTTTCTGGATTGTATGCAATTCTTATTTTTTGGAAGCGGGCACAAAAAAAGCCCCGCCCGGGCTGAGCCGGACGGGGCGAAGTTGTCACGAGTGCAGCTTGCGGCGGCGTTTCGGCCGGACGTCGACGGGTTGGCCGTCGAAGCCGATCATCGGCGGCGGCGCGGCGATGCGAGGTTGTTCGACCGCGACGCCGACGGCGGCGAGTTCGACCGCGGCCAAGTCGGCCACGGTTTGCTTCTCGACGGCCGCCACTGGGTTACGGGTCAGCGGAGCCGTCCCCCAAGAAAGTTTTCCGGCGGCGAAGAAGCACAGGGCCGCCAGCAGCTCGGCGAACACGCCGGTGTAGAGCGGCAAGGCCTTGCCGACAGTTTCCGCCGGCGCGCCCGTCGCCCAGGCCACCAGTTCGGCGTGGGCGTCGGACGATGCCGGGCGGCCGCGGTCGAGATTGGCGGACGCCGTCTCGATTTTGGCCTCCAGCGTCGCCGCTTTGGCGCATAACCGACGCTGCGTTTCGCCTTTGGGCGCGCCGCAGGCCGACGACGCCGCCCACAGGGGCGACGCTTTTTGCGCGGCGAGATCGGCTCTCGCGGCGGCGAGGTCGGCCTCCGCCCGCTCGAACGCGCCGATCGCGTCGGTTTTGCCGCGCACGCCTTCACCGCGATGTTGGGCGACGAAGCCGGCGGCGTTCAGAAACACGAACAGGCCGCACAAGGCCGACGCAGCGCCGAATATGACCGCGTCGCCCCAAGCTTTGCGCGCGAGCGCTGCGCCGGTGAGATGCGGGAACAGCGCCCCCGCTCCCGCCGCCGCCACGAAGGCGACCGCGATGACGACGCCGGCGAGATGATCGCCGCCGCCTTGGGCGTAGCCGTTCAGCGCCGCGGCAAGGCCGGAAAAGGCCAGGCCGCCCGCGCCGCAGGCAAGCAATGTTGCCCGCGTGACGGGCATCGAGTAAGATGTGATTTGCATCGTTCACTCTCCGTTTTCGGTGCATGCGCGGGCGGGCGTCACCCCGGGCCGCGCTGGATTGACCGCGTTCGCCGTTTCCAGCGGCGGGCGCGGTTTTCTTTTTGAGGGCGTTGCGGCCCCCGTAAAACGCAAAAAGCCCCGCGAGCGGGGTGAGCGCTCACGGGGCTTTCAGTTATTTCAGGTTCGACAGGGCGATGATCAGCTCGGCTTCCGCCGCTTCCAGGCTCGCGGCCCGCGCAATCTCTTCGCCTTCGATGTAGGCGACGAAATCCGTCCCCTCGTTCAGTTTCACGTCGCCAGCGCCTGGGATGGCGATGTCGACGCGAACAAGCTGGCCGGTTTGTGGGGCTTTGGCGAAGCCGTAGCGGTAGCCGAAGCCGTTGATGCGTTTCCAGTCGATTTGCATTGTTACTCTCCGTTTGGTTGCTGACTGCTCGTCAGGGTGCGGCCGTCACGCCGCGCCGACGGCCGCGAATGGGCGGCCGTTTCGCTTTTGTCAAAGATGAGAATATTCGCTCCCAAGCTCCGCCAGCATCGGCGCTGCGTTGCGCATGACCGCTGCTTTGTGGTGGCTGTCAAGATCGGGGCAAAGCGGGAAAAGACGGTAGTAGGCGAGAAGGTATGCGGCGTTGCATTCGTCGCACCAGTTTTCGATTTGCAGTTGCGCCTTGCGGCGATTGGCGACGTCGCTGGCGGCGGCGTGCAATAGACTTGAGTGCAGTTTCATGATGTTTCTCCATTGAGAGGATGTGAGGTGGACTGGCCGGCGCGGGGCCGCCGCCGCCAGTCCGTGGGAGAGTGCTTGAGTCCGGCCCCGAAACTCTGAATTCGGGTAGGCGCAGCCGTCCACAGTAAACTACCGTTTCGGCCTTTTGGCCTCATCAGGCGGGGCGCACACCCCGCGACAGCTTGGAAAAACAAAGGCCGGAGCTTTCGCCCCGGCCCCCGTTGACTATTTCACTTCCATCGTGAACTCATCGCCGCCGGTCGCGGGCAAAGCGCCCCGAACTTCGGTGAGCTGCGCCGTCGGGATGGTGAGGCGCACTTTCAGGGTGCGGGTGCGCTCGGCGCCCACGTTGTCCTGAAAGTTGCTGAGCGCCTCGCTCTCTTCGGCGTGGATTTCCCACGAGGTGTGATCCACGGGGTTGTCCGGCTCGCCGTAGACCGACTTCGGGCCAACGACGATGTAGAACTCGATTTCGGTGGTTTCGATTGGCATTTTCACTCTCCGTTTGAGTTGACTTGCTCATCAGAGCCGGGCCGTCACGCCCGGCTGACCGTCGCCTTGTCGGCTAGGTTTCGCGTGGATTTGTCAGAACCGGAAGGGCGGGGATTTGCATCCCCGCCCCGGATCGTTAGGTTATTTGCCGCACTCGACTTTCGCAGGCTCTTCCGATTTGGACTTGCCGTCCCTCGACAGCCAGGCGATCACCCCCAAGAGGGTTGCGATCGCGGCTGCGAGGGCCAGCATGTCCGCTTCGGCGGCTTTGCAAACCTTCGGCGTTTCCGCCTTGGGCGGCTCCTGCGCCCCGAGGGGCGCGATCGCCAAGTTCAGCGCAAGCAGGCTAACCAGTGCTGTCTTCAGCATTTTCACTCTCCATTTGGTTCTGACTCTCGTCAGGCCGGGCTTTCCAGTTCCCGGCGACGGACTTTCGTCCGTTTCGTTTCGCGTCAGCCGGGCCTTCGGGGCGCCCCCGGTTCTCCCGGCTGGTTCTGAGTTTCGCGAGGCCTCCGCTTGGGTCTATGGCATCTCGCTGTGGGCTTCCTCATCGCCCTGTCTATGATTTAAATATAGTGCAGAAACTGCACTCTGTCAACAGCAGAAACGCACAAAAAGTGATTTTGGCTCACTTTTTTTGTTATACCTTAGTCGTATTATTGTTTATTTATCCGGCCAGGGCTCAATAAAACGCCCTTCGGCCAGTAGCCGCATGTGTATTCGCGTGGCTAAATCCGGTATCGCAGGCTTTTTCGTCTTGCGGTCAACTCCCGCCTCGTAGTTTTTAACGTGGCTTAAGCTTTTGCCGAGCGCATCAGCGGCCTGCTGATGCGTGAAACCCATGTGTTGACGCCATTTCGCAAATCCGGTCATGCGGGCCAAGCTAATGCAGAAAATGCACCAGCGCAAGATGCGGACGACGTGGAGCGGCTGAATGCGGCGAGCGTAGCTGTGGCTCGGGGGTCACGCTCTCGCGCCAAGGTTGCGGCAACGCGCAGTTCGCGCTTGCGGCGCACCGTACCGTGACGGCATAGTTTTTCCCATGATGCGCGATTTGACGGCGCTTCTCTTTCACCCACAATCAGGACGGAAAAGCGATGTGCGGATGCAAGCAGCGCGGGCAGGCGATCGCGCGCGGGGCGGCGGCGATCCGGCGCGGAGATTTGTCGGGGGCGGCTCGCAACGCCGGCGTCGTGGTTGAGACGGCGCGGCGCGACATGGGCGCGCTCGCCCGGGCGGCTGGAGCTCGGCTGGGCCTGAAAAACGGCTAAGATTTTGAGGGCGGCTTTCGGGGGCGGGCTATAGAAAATGGCGCGGTTCTCAAAGCACGGCGAAGCGGGTAAGGGCGGTTACTCGCTTTACTCGGGCCGCCGCGAGTTCGTTGACAGCGGCTTCGCGCCCATCATTATCCGCATTGACGCGAGCGATGCGGAGGCGCTGGGCCGCCGGCTCGCCGCCTTCGAGCTGAAGCGCCAGGATCGGATCATGACCATCGCCCTCAACAAGGGCATGGACAGGGTGTACACGGTTGTAAAACACAAGCTCGTCGAGTGGTCAGGGATACGCGTCAAGCGCCGCGCCTACGAGGCCATGCGCAAGAAGCCGGCGCATGCGGGCAATTGGGCGTCGGCCGTGATCGTGGCCGACAGGCACACGCGCGTGACCAAGGCGTATTACGGCGCCACGTGGAAGCGCTCAATGCCGGGCGTCAAACACAGCGCGTGGCGGCGGCCGCAGACGGCGAAAGGCGCGTTCATGATTCCCGGCAAAGAGCCGGCGTTCAAACGCGCCGGGCCAAGCCGCTTTCCAATCCTGCCTGTGTGGGGGCCGAGCATGCCGCGCGAGGTCGAGCGTCACCGTGACGAGGTGCAGGCGCTGGCAAGCTCGACGGCAAGCGCGACGGTTGCGCCGGAGGCGATCCGGCTCATGGGTGTGGCCTTGGCTAAGCTGGGCAAGGGCGGGCGCGGCAAGTAGAGATGCGGCCAAAGTTGAGAACAACAGAAGAACATTTTCTCTCTCTGCCAGTCGTTTAAGGGACTGTACAAGTACATCTCACTGTGCGGGCGCGCAGCGGCCCGATTTGTGAGTGTTTTTCGGTTTTGGAAATCGGGGTTTCTGTTGCTCGTGCAAGGAGTTAGCAGCGCGTGAAAACGGACGCTCGTGGCGCTTCGCTCGCCGAAAAGGAAATTGCGGGGATTGAACTTGCCGCCATTCTTGGACTTTCGCCGCGCCGCATAGATCAACTCGTTGTCGAAGGCGCTTTTCAGAAGGTCGCGCGCGGAAAATTTGCGCTTGGCGACGCGGTGCAGTCTTACATAGCGCACATTAAGGAAGAGGCAAAGAAGCGCCAGGCGACGACGACAGACGACGAGCTTCGCGCAGAGAGAGCCCGGAAGCTGCGGCTTGAGAACGATCAGACCGAGGCGATCCTTCTGCCCGCCGACGCCGTGATGAACACGCTTGACGAGGTCGTCGCCGCAGTTCGCGTCGGTTTTGCCGGATTGCCCGCGCGGGTGACGCGCGACATGGAATTGAGAAAGGTCATTGAAACCGAATGTGACAGCATCCTCACGGCCGTCGCCAAGCTCCTTGAAGATCGCGCCGCTGTACTCGCGCGCGGCTCGGATGCTGCGGCCGCCGGTGAGGATGTGGACGGATGAGTGGGCGCGGGCGCACCGCGTGCTCCCTGCGACGGCGGGTCGTCCTGGGCCGTTTGATCCCGATTTTACCCCGTACATGCGGGACTTCGCCCGAGCTTTCGATGATGGACGATACAAAAAAGTCGTTCTCGTTTGCGGCTCCCAGATGTCGAAAACGGAAACGGCGCTTAACGTGATGGGGTCGCGGCTTGATCAACGCCCCTGTCCGATGATCTATGTCGGCCCGACGAAGGACTTTAACAATGACCAGCTTGAGCCGCGCTTTATGGATCTCGTCGAGCAATCGGCAAGCCTTCGCGATAAGCTGGCGCGCGGAAAGAAGTCGAAGAAATCGCGCAAAGTTGTCTCTGGCGTCCCTGTCCTCTTCGCCTGGGCCGGATCGTCAACCCCGCTCAAATCCACGCCCGCCGGCCTCGTGCTCGTCGATGAGCGGGACGGCATGGAGGCGAGCGTTCAGGGCGAAGGCGATCCTGTCGAACTCGTTGAGGCGCGCGGCGACACCTACGCCGATTTCAAGCTCGGTGTGACCTCCACGCCGACGGAAGGAAACGTGGAAACGGAGATCGACGAAGCTTCTCAGTTGGAGCGCTGGCGGCTTGCGGACAAAGAACAGGTGCAAAGCCCAATCTGGCGATTGTGGCAAGAGGGCACGCGGCATGAATGGGCGTGGCCGTGCCCGCACTGCGGAGAGTATTTCGTCCCCCGCTTCAAGCATCTGAGTTTCCCGGAAAAGGCCGATCCGGTGAAGGCGGGCGCGGCGGCTCACCTCGTTTGCCCGACCTGCGGCTGCGAGATCACGGACGAGCACAAGGCTGCGATGAACGCCGCCGGCGTCTACGTTGCGCCGGGGCAGACGGTTGCGAAGGACGGGACGGTTACAGGCCAGCCGCCCGAGACGAACACCGTGAGTTTTTGGGTTTCGGGGCTGTGCTCGCCGTTCCAGACCTTCTCCAAGCGCGTGACGCGATACGTCGAGGCGCTCCAAACCGGCGATGCGGAGCGGGTCAAGGCGGTGGTGAACACCGGCTTCGGCGAGCTGTTTTCGATCGGCGGCGGCGAGGTGGCCGACTGGCGCGAGGTGGCCGCGCTGCGGGAGGACTATGGCGCGCGCGAGGTGCCGGTCGGCGCGATTCTGATCACGTGCGGCATCGACGTGCAGGGCGACCGGCTCGTCTACGCCACGCGCGGCTGGGGCGCGCGATTCGAGAGCTGGCTCATCGAGCACGGCGAGATTTTCGGCGAGACGGACAAAGATCAGGTGTGGGGCGATCTGGAGCTTTATCTCTCCCGACGCATCGAGGGCGAGCCGATCGCCCGCGCCATGATCGACACGGGTTACCGGCCTGGGCGGAAGATCGCCGTGCCGGTCAATCGGGTCTACGAATTTTGCAGCCGTGTAGCCAGCGCACGGGCGTGCAAGGGCCGTGATACGCTGGACAAAAGGTTTTATGCGTCGCGGATCGAGGTCGATTTGCGCGGCAAGGCCAAGAAAACCGGCCTCACCTTGTGGCACCTAAACACGGATTACTTCAAAAAATGGGTGCATGGACGCTTGCACTGGCCGACGGATCAGCCAGGTCGCTGGTTTTTGCACCGGGACGCCACCGAGGACTACTGCAAGCAGATCGTCTCAGAGGTTCGCATCGTTCGCCCGTCTGGGCGGCCGGAGTGGAAGAAAATCCGGCAGGCCAACCACTATTTTGACTGCGAGTATCTCAACGCTGCGGCCGCGCATATGGAGCGCGTTGATCTCATCCCCGACGGCGCATCTCGCGCGGTGGAGAGCCAGGCGACTGGCGCGCCGGCCCAGGCCCAATCGGTCGCGCAGACGCAAACCATGATCGCGGCCGCTGTTGAGCGGCGGTCGATCGCATCCTACGCCCAGAGGCTCAACCGCCGATGACGACGGACGTGATGGCGCCCGCGAAAGCGGCGCTCGCTGAAATTTTGGAGCCATCTCGCGGCGACGTTTCCCGCCCGCGCGCCAGCTCGGCCTATTTCCGCGGCAGCTCTGGCGGCCAAATTCATCTGGCTGGCTGGAACCCGGCTTTACGTGAGCCTTGGCACGACGTGCGCGCCGCGTGGGTGCAGGCGGCGGCGCGAGCGGTTGAAGCGGCGCAGAACTCGGGTTGGATCGCGGGGGGCGTCAACACAGCAGTCGCCAACGTCGTCGGCTCGGGCCTGAAGCTCAATGCAAAGCCGGATTACGAGCAGCTCGGGTGGACGGCGGCCGACGCGATGCAGTGGTCGCGACGCGTCGAAGCTCGCTTCAACGAGTGGTGCGAGAACCCCTACGAATGCGACGTCGCCGGGCGCATGACGTTTGGCCAAATGCAGGCCGCGGCCTATCGGTCTTGGCTCGCGTATGGTGAAACGCTGGCCTTGATTCCGCTAATTCAACGGTCAGGCGCTGCGTCGCGAACGAAAGTGCTTCTCGCGCCGCCCAATAGGTTGGCGACGACAACGCTCGAGCCGCGAGTCATTCACGGCGTTATTGTTGACGTCGACGGATTGACGATCGGATACCGCTTTTTGAAGCGCAACCCTTGGGGGGGCGACGAGGAGATCGAGATCGCCGCACGCGACCGGGATGCGCGGCCTCAAGTTGTTCATGTTTTTGACGGCGCCGTGGGGCAGGTGCGGGGTATATCTCCACTCGCGCCGGTGCTGAAAGTGACCCGTCAATACGATCAGCTTGCGGATGCAACGCTTACGACGACGCTTCTGCAGACGGTTTTTGCGGCGACGCTCACCTCTGACAGTCTTGGAGAGAATGCCTTCGAGGGATTGAATCCGTCAATTAAAAACACCGGCGCGTCTGCGGGCGTCGAGGCCTACATGGAAAGCCGCGCACAGTGGTACGAGGCTGCGGAGTCGATTGATCTTGGCGTACACGGTCGGGTCGCGACACTGTTCCCTGGCGACAAATTCGAGTTCAACGCGGCGAAAACGCCCAACGACAATTACGAGCGCTTCTCTAAGGGGTTGTTGCGCGAGATCGCGAAGGGCCTCGGCGTCACCTACGAGGATTTCACGGGCGATTATAGCCAAGTGACTTACTCTTCCGCGCTTATGTCGCGCAACGCCAACTGGCCGCTCACGCTTTATCGGCGCAAGCATCTGGCGACGCCGCTTCCGCGCGCGGTCTATGAGGCGTGGCTCGAGGAGGAGATCGGCACCGGCCGCACGCCGTTTCCCGGCGGTCTGCAGGCCTTTTTGGCGCAGCGCGCCGCCGTGTGCCGAGCCGAGTGGCACGGGCCGGCGAAGCCCGTAGCCGACGATCTGAAATCGGCCAAGGCTCAGGATATTCGCCTGAAGCTCGGCACGGCGACGCTTGCCAGCTTGGCGGCCGAAGAGGGTGGTGACTGGGAGGATAACGCCGATCAGCTTGCCCGCGAGGTTGCGGCGTTCCGCGAGCGTGGCCTCATGCATCCGTTCGTCGCCGAAGTTGAAAAGGCAAAGTCGGCGGCGACTGAGCGCGAGGAGGATGACGAAGAGGAGCGCGAAGACGCATGACCTGGCGCACCGTGAGCTATGAGGATCTGATCGACGCCGACGATCCGTGCGGCCTACTCAAAAAGCTCAAGGCGGCGCGCGCGCGTCTGCTCGCCGGCGAGAAAGAGGTCGAGATCGAGCATCAGGGCAACGAGGGGCGGCGCGTGGAGTACCACGTGGCCAACCTGTCGCAGCTTGCGGCCTACATTCGAACGCTGGAAAGCGAATGCGCGGCGAAACAAGGCCGTCGCAGCCGTCGGCCGGGATTTGCGGTCGTCAGCGGTTAAGTCGCAACGCCTCCGGAGCCACGCATGACCTATCTTATCCATCTCGCCGACCGCGTCATCGGTCGACCGCTGCTCATTCATCCGCAGAAGCTGGAGACGATCGCCGCCGTACTCGGTGCGCGCATCGGGCTGGACGATTTCGAGGCCGTGACGCCGGAGGCCTCGCGCTTTCGCGGCGCGACGGCCAATGGCGGGATGTACCGGCGCGACGGATCGACGGCCTTCATCCCGGTCATTGGATCGCTTGTGAATCGGGGTGCGTATGTCGGCGCCGTGTCGGGCCTTACCTCATACGAGGGGTTGGAGGCGCAGCTCGACGCCGCGATGAGCGATCCAAACGTCGCCCGCATCGTGCTCGACATCAACTCGCCGGGGGGCGAAGCGATGGGCATGTACCGTTTCGCGCGAAAGGTGCGCGCTGCGCGCGAGCAAAAGCCGGTCATCGCCTATGTGAACGACATGGCCGCTTCAGCGGCCTACGGAATCGCCAGTCAGGCCACCGAGATCGTCGCCAGCGAAAGTTCCATCATCGGTTCGATCGGCGTCGTCATGATGCACGTCGACCGCTCGGCCGAGATGGCCAAGGCGGGCCGTAAGCACACCTTCATTTTCGCGGGCGCGCACAAAGTCGACGGTCACCCGTACGCCGAGCTTCCGGAGAGCGTGCGCGCCGACCTGCAGGCGGAAGTCGACCAGTTTTACGCGTCGTTCGTGGCGCTCGTCGCGGAGGGTCGACCAAAATTGTCCGTGAAGGCGATCCGCGCCACCGAGGCGCGCACCTACGTCGGCGCGGACGCAGTGACGGCGGCCCTCGCCGACCGCATTGGCGATTTGGACGCGATCTTAAAAGAAGGCGGCGGCGCGCGCGTGTTCGCCGCCACAACAGTGGAGAAAACGATGGACGATCAGGCGGAGACGAAACCGGCGGCGACGCCGCAACCGGCGCAACCGGTCGGCGACGCTGCGGCGGCTGCGCGAAGTGCGGAGCGCGCGCGCATCGGGGCGATTTTGCGGTCAGAGGAGGCGCAGGGCCGCGCCGATCTTGCCGCGCATCTCGCGTTCGAGACCGAGACGTCGGCCGACGCCGCGATCGCCATGCTCGCAAAGGCTCTGAAAAAGGAGGCAGTGGCGACTGCGCCGTCTTACGACGCGGTCAAGGCTGCGGCCGGCGCGCTCACTCTCGGCGCCATGCACGATCAACCTGCTCCGAAAAAGTTGTCCTCTTCGGAGGAGATTTACCAGCGCCGCGCTGAACAAGCGCGCGGCAACCGCTAAGCCAAGAAAGGGCCCCACATGCCTGTTTTGACCGAGGGCCGCCACGCGGCCGAATTTGTCCTGTCTGAGGCGAGCGGAGGTCGCTCGCGCGACACCATCGTCATCGGCGCTTCGCAGACGATCACGCCAGGCGAAGTGCTTGGCCGGGTCAGCGTCGACGGCGGCGCTGTCACAGCCGTGGCGGCGGCTGTCGCCGGCAACACCGGAAACGGCACGCTGACGCTCGCTGATCCGGCGACCGGCGCGGGCGTGAAAGAGGGCGTTTACCGCGTCACATGCGTGACTGCGGCGGCGAACGGCGGGATATTTCTGATTGAAGACCCGGTAGGCGTCACCGCAGGTGACGCCACTGTGGGCGCGGCTTACAACGGCGTACTGAAATTCACCATTGCAGATGGATCGGCCGACTTCGCGGTTGGCGACCAATTTACGGTGACCGTCGCGATCGCCGCCGGCGACGCTTTCGGTCAGTACGAGGCGCTCGACTTGGCGGCGGCTGACGGCTCGCAAATCGCCGTGGCCATTCCGCTCTACGGCGTCACCACCGGCGCGGGCGCTACGGCGAAGATCGCCGCGATCACTCGCGACGCCGAGGTGAACGGCAAAATCCTCACCTGGCCGGCGGACATCACCGCCGAGCAGAAAGCTCTCGCGCTGCAGCAACTCGCCGCCGCCGGCATCATCGTCCGTTAAACCTCGCAACCGAATTTTTGACGCCTCGCCGGGATTATCCCCGCGCGGGAGGGAGACACTCGCATGCTCACTTTGGACGTTTTTAAGGGCGACGGTTTCAGCCTTGCTGAAATGACTGACCTCATCAACCATCTGCCCCACGTTCCGGGGCGGTTGGGCCAGCTCGGTCTTTTTCAGGAGACGCCGGTCACCACCACGACCGTGCAGATTGAGGAGAAATTCGGTCAGCTCGCGCTGCTTTCGCCCACGCCACGCGGCGCGCCCGGCACGACGCTCGATAAAACGAAGCGCAACCTGCGCACGCTGGCGGTGCCGCACTTCGAGACGCAGGACGGCATCATGGCCGACGAAGTGCAGGGCGTCCGCGAGGAAGGCACGACGAGCGCCGTGAAGACCGTTCAAGCGCTGGTTTCGTCGCGGATGGCTGAACACACGCTGTTCTTTGACGTGACGCTCGAGCATCTGCGCGTCGGCGCGGTGAAGGGCATTGTGAGCTACAACGATGGAAGCACGCTCAACCTTTTCACCGAGTTCGGCGTCATCCAAGAAGCCGAGGTCGACTTCGACCTCGACGCCGCCAGCCCGGCTGAAGGCGCCCTGCGCAAACGGTGCGACGCCGTCGTCCGCAAGATCGCGGAAAACCTCGGCGGCGTGCCCTTCTCGGGCGTTCACGCCATGTGCGGCGATAACTTCTGGGACGATCTGGTCGCCCACAAAGAGGTGCGTGACACGTATAAAAACTGGAACGCCGCCGTCGAACTGCGGACTGGCACGGCCTACAGCGCCATGCTCTTCGGTGGGATCATGTGGGAAAACTACCGCGGTAAAGTCGGCTCGACGTCGTTTTTCGACACCGACAAGGCGCACTTCTTCCCCACCGGCGTGCCGCAACTGTTCCGCACCTACTTCGCGCCGGCCGATTACATCGAGACCGTGAACACGCTTGGCAAGCCGCGCTACGCGAAGCAGTACCCGATGCCAAACGGCAAGGGCGTGCACATCGACATGCAGATGAACCCGCTGAACATCTGCACGCGCCCCAAGGTGCTCATGAAAGCCAAGCGCACCTGATGACGCCGTGGCCTGATCTCGACGGGCGTCTTTCGGCGTCCGTCGACGCCGCGTTCGCGGAGACGTTCCGCTTTATTCCCCGCGCGCGCGCGAACGCCAACGCCCGCACGGCCGCCGACACCTCGCGCGCTGAGCGCGACGTGCGCGGCGTGTTCCACGACAAGGCCCGCACGTTCAAAAAAACGTCGGGCTTGTCGATGACGCCAAGTTATCGCGACGAGGCTGAGGCGACCACGTCGACGCCTCACATATCTCTCGCCGCGTCCGAGTTTTTGCCGGACGAACTGCCTCGGCGCGGGGATCGCTTTGAGCGGCTTGCGCGCGGCTGGACGTACGAGGCGAACGATATTCACACCGAAGCGGGCGAGCGCCTCGTCATTCAAGTGGTGCAGCTTTGAGTCTCCACCGCACCGCGCTGCGGCTCGCCGCCGTCTCGGCGCTGACCAACAATTTCACGGCGCCGTGGCCCACGATCGGGGAGGGGCGCATCTTCGACAGCCGCCTTGACCCGCGCGAGGGCTTCAGTCTGGAAAATGTAACGCCCACGGCGATCGTTTACACGGACGGCGACAAAGGCAAGGCCGTGTCCGGCGTCAACGGCGGCCCGCCGTTCAAGCGCGAAGTTGATCTCATCGTGGAGATCATGCTCGGCGCGATGAGCGACGGCGCTCCAGATATGTCGTTCGACTTGCCCGTAACCGACGCCGAACTCGCCGCCATGCTCGACCTGTTCGAGTGGCAGGTGCGCGCAACGCTGTTCGGCGGCGTTGGTCGCTGGAGCGCTGAATTTTTGAAGGTCGCGAAGCGGTGCAACGAGTTTGCGTCGCGACCGTACATTTCGAGCGAGGGCGGGGTGCGCATGGCCGCGCGCGAATTGACGTTCACCGTTGAGATAACGGACGATTGCGTTCCCGGCGCGGTCGTTGGCGCTGCGCCGCCGACGTCCTTGCCAGGCTTGCTCGCCGCGTTCGAGGCGGCGGTGAACGCCGATCTCTTGAGCGGCCAGCCGAAGGGCTACGCGCGCTCGGTGATTGATCTTATTCGCGCCGGCTCGCCGCAGCCGGTCGGCCTGGCGCCGCTGCAGCGCATCGCTCTTAAAGACGCGGCGCCGCCCGCCGGCTCGCCGAGGCTGGAAGCCGTCATTGACGATTTGGACGACTAACCCCGGAGACAACCATGCCTGACCTTGCATTCGTGCGCCCCAATCCGGAGCGTCCGGGCCTTCTCGTGCGCATGCCCGAGCGCAACATGGCGCCGTTGCCGCCAGAGGGCCGCGCCGTGCCGCTCACCGAATACTGGGTGCGTCGGATCAACGACGGCGCGGTGGTTCTCGCTGACGATCCTGGCGCGCAACCGACACTTCCCGCGCCCGCCGAGCCGGCGCCGAAACCTCGCGCCAAAAAGGAGGCCTGATAGATGGCGATTTTGTTCGACAACATCCCTGGCAATTTGCGTGTGCCGCTGTTCTACGCGGAGTTTGCGCCGGGCGGAACGCCGTACGAAAATATTCAGCGTCTTTTGCTTATCGGCCAGATGACCACCGGCCAAGCGACGCCTGGCCAAGCGATTCTCGTGGGCGAAGGTCTCGAGGATGGGCTGTTCGGGCCGGGATCGATGATCACTCAGATGATCCGGGCCGCGCGCTCAAATGCTCCGTTCCAAGAAATTTGGGCGCTGCCGCTCGCTGATCTGGTCGCGGGCGTGAAAGCGACCGGAAAGGTCACCGTGGCCAACGTCACGCCGGCGTCGGCTGGGCAGGCGACAATCTATATCGCCGGGCGGCGCATCCGCGTGCCGATCCTCACCTCGGACACCCGCGCGCAGATCGCGAGCGCGCTGGTGGCCGCGATCAACGGCGAAGTGAGATTGCCGCTTACCGCAGCTGTGAACGGCGTCAACAATTTCGAGGTTGATCTCACCGCGAAGCACAAGGGATCGCTAGGCAATTTTATCGACCTCGACCTTGGCTTGGTCGGCGACGAGGGGCTTCTCGGCAAGCAGCTTTTCACCATCACTGCGATGAGCGGCGGCTCCGGCGATCCGGATTTGCAGACGCCTTTCGCCAATTTGGCCGATGAACCGTTCGAGTGGATCGCGGCGCCCTACGCAGACGCCACGAATATCAGCCGCGCGATCGACCTGCTCAACGACGTGTCCGGCCGGTGGGGGCCGTATAAGCAGATCTACGGCCACTACATCACGACGAAGGTCGCCGATTTCGCTGACTTGGCGACATTGGGCGACGGGCTGAATAATCAGCACATTTCCATCATGGGCGCGTGGAAATCGCCGACCCCGCCTTGGGTGTGGACGGCCGCGGTTGGCGCCAAGGCGGCGCATCACCTTCAGGATGCGCCAGAACTGTCACGCCCGCTGCAAAGCCTAGAGCTGCGCGAGGTGCTGCCGCCCCGCATTGTCGCTGACCGCTTCACAGTGAGCGAGCGCAACTCGCTCTACTACGACGGTATCTCCGGTTACACGGTCGGGCGCGACGGCGTCGTCCGTATCGACCGGGTCGTGACGACTTACAAAGCCAACGCATACGGCTCGCCGGACTGGACGTATCTCGACATCGAGACTATGGCGCAGAGCGTCTACGGGATTCGGTTCCTGCGCCAAAAAATCGAAAATCAGCACGGCCGCAAAGCGCTCGCCAACTCAAACCCGGCCGGCCTACCGCACATTGTGACGGTGGCCGACATTCGCAACACGCTAATCCACGGCTACCAAGAATTGGTCGCGCTCGGGGTGTTCGAGGGCGCGGACGTGTTCGCCCGCGACATTGTGGTGGAGCGGGACGAAAACGACGCCAACCGTGTCAACGCCAATCTCCCGCTCGACCACGTTAACCAGCTCCGCGTGCTGGCGGCCCGCGCCGTGAACTACATGGAGCGTCGCTCGCCTGCGGAGGCGCTCGCAGCTGCTTAAACCTTAAGGAGACATCTTCATGCAATGCTGTGACAACGCCGGCGGCCGCGTCGAGCTCACGATTGATGGGCAGCGGTACCGGCCGCGCGCGTCCATCACCATCCGCCCGACCTCGTTTGAACGCGAGGCCGAGGCCAACGCCGACGGCACGATCTTCGTCACGACGAAGCCGATGCCGGCCGAGGCGGAGTTCACGCTTTCGGATCAATGCGGCCTCACGCTCGAGACGCTGGTTAACGCATGCCACATCGACGCGACCATCACGCTCGTCGACATGGCCAACCGCACGTACCTGTTCAGCCAGGCGAGCGTCGTCGGGCGGCCTGAACTCGACACAGAGTCCGGCGAAATTTCCGGCCTCAAGATCGTCAGTCAGCTGGCCCGGCAACTGACCTGACGCCCGCAAATGCGAGCGCGCCCGAAACGATCCTGGGCGCGCCTTTAAATTTACCGCGCAAAATCAGCGCATCAAAAAAGAGGGGAAAATTCATGCTCAAAGTTGCGCAACCGTCGGCGCCTGTCGCTGTGTCGTCCGCGCCCGCCGCCGCGCCGTTCACGTCCATCGTGTATCCGGTGCGCGTGCCGCTCGCCAAGCCTATTCAGACGCACCAAGGCGAGAAGCGAGAGATTGATCTGCGCGAGCCGAACTTCCGCGACTGGCTCGAATGTGGCGATATTCAGCGACAGATTGCGCGGGTCACGCCGGGCCAGGCGGCAAGTGAGCAAGCGATTGAAATCATTTTCGACAACGCCGCGCTCGCGCGGTGGATGAGCGCACTGTCTGGCCACGACGCTGGCGTGCTCTCGCAGCTGACCTACGCCGACGCGCGGCGCATCGCCAACGCCGTGCAGCGCATCGTGGGCGATGCCGAACGGGGAAACCCCGAGACCTCGCCGACGAGCTTTGGATGATCGGCGGGGTGCATCCTTGGCACATTGAGCGCATGACGCTGCGCTCGTTACGCTACTGGCATGGGCGGTTGCGCGAGTATCTGCGTCGCCAGAACGAGGCGCGCAAGAGAGTCGAGGCGGCGAACGCCCGGCGATTGCCCCGGAGATAGCCCATGGCGACCATGCAAGCCCAGGTCATCCTGACCGCCGTCGACCGCGCCTCGGCCGTCATTCAGCGCCTCGGCGCGACTATGGCGGCGTTGAACGGCGGCGCGGCCGGGGCCACGCGCGGGTTCTCGCGCCTCGGCGCGGCCGCGACCGGGCCGGGCAGCTACGGCGCAGCGATGCTCTCGGGCGCGTTTCTGAAGTCGCAGTACGATTTCGAATACGCCTTCAACCGCATCGCGGCCATTTCCGAGACGACGCGGGAGAGCCTGAAACCCATGCGCAAGGAGTTCCTGCGCATCGCGGAAACCGTGCCGGTGGGCGTGCAGGCCATGGCTGACGCTGCCGTCGAGATGGCTCAGTCGGGCCTGTCGCCGGACACGATTAAGGCGCTCATGGAGCAAGTGGCTAAAGGCGCGCTCGCGTCCGGTGACCCTCTGAAGGAGGTCGCCGATGGCATGTCCAACATTGCCCGCGCCATGGGACTGCCGTTCAAAACAGCGGAAGAGCAGGCCAAGTCTTTCGAGAAGATCAATAACACCATCACCGCCGCCAACCTTGCCACCAATCAGACTTTCGGCGAGCTGCGCGCGGGACTGCAAAAGGCTGCGCCCGTCGCCGCTCAGCTCGGGATCGACGTGGAGAGTCTCACCGCCTTCATCGGCGCGCTCGGCACCGCCGGGATCAAGGGCGAGGAGGCCGGCACTGGTATGCGCGCCATGATGACGCGCCTCGTAGCGCCCACGAAAAAGGCGCGCGACATGATGCGGCTGTTCGGCGTTGACACGTCAAAGTACATCAAGTTGTCCGATCGCGTCGCGCTCACCTCGGAAGGCTTGCAGCGGGCCATGCTCTCCGCCGGCTTGAAAAAGGGAGGCATTCTCGACGACAAAACCAAAGCCGCCCTTGACGCAGTGCTGAGCGACCCGGGCGCCAAGGGCGACCTGCTCGGTACTGGCGAGAAGCTGAACGACATTCTGGCGTCGGCTCTCAAGATTGACGCCGGCGACATCGAGGGGCGCGGCAAGCTCATTGACGCTGTGCAGCGGTACATGTTTAGCGTGGTGGAGAAGCTCGATCCGACGGCCGCCTTCAAGGAGCTGCGCGAGAAGGGCGTGACCATCGGCGCCATGAAGGAGATTTTCGGGCTGCACCACATCGAAAAGGGCGGCGCGCTCATGGCGGCGATCGAGCGGGGCGAGTTCTCGCGGATTTACGACGAAATCTTGCGGAAATCGGAGGGCGCAGTCGACCGGTTCTCCGCCAAGATGACCGAGGGCTACGTGGGCGCGGTGATGAAACTGTCGGCTGCGATCCAGCGCCTCAACATCACGCTGGGCGAGACGGGCGTGCTCGACACCGTCTCCGAGGTGGCCGACAGAATGTCCGGATTTCTAGACAAGCTCAGCAAGACCAACCCGGAGCTGCTGCGCTTCGGCACCATCGCCGTACTCGCGATCGGCGCGCTCGCGCCCCTCGGGTTTGCTCTTGCCGGCATCGGCGCCGGCTTGGCCGTGCTCGTCAGCCCGCTTGCGTGGCTCATCGCAGCATTGAGCGTCGGCGCATACAAAATCTATGAGAACTGGAGCGGGATTAAAGAGTTTTTCTCCGGCCTCTGGGAGGGCGTCATCGGATATTTCCAATCGGCCTACGACCAGATCAAGTCGATCGTCGACCAGATCATCGCGCTCGTCGCCGACAACAAAATCGTGCGAGCGTTGGGCCTGACGGCGAGTGCCGCCAGCGTCAATAGCTCTGGGTCTGGCGGCAGCATGTGGGGCGAGTTCGGCGTTCTCGGCGGCGGGGACAGCGGTCTCATTCGCGACACCGAGCCGACGGCGGGGCCGCCCGCACCGGATAAGGCGCTCTCCGACTTCGCCTCGAAAATCCGCGCCGCCTTGGAGCGCGAGCCGGTCGCCAAACTCGAAGGCAAGGGTACGGTCAGCGTGCACGTGAAAGTGGATGGCCCCGGTCGCGTCACGGGGGCGTCCGCCACGTCGACTGGCGACATCAAACTCGAAACCGGCGCGTCCATGCCGGACACAGCCAAGTAAGCATGACCTGCCCCGACTGGCGCACGCGCCTCAAAAAAGCGAGCTTCCGCGGCGCGCGGTTTTTTGTCGAGAGCGACGAGATCGCCGGCGGGCGCCGCAACGTGGTGCACGAGTTTCCGCATCGCGATACGCCCTATGTTGAAGATCTTGGGCGCAAAGCCGTCAAGGTGCAGATCACCGGCTATCTCGCGAGCGCCGTGGCCGACACGGAGGCGCGACGCCTCAAAGCTGCGTGCGAGAGCGCGGGCGCTGCGACGCTCATTCTCCCGACCGACGGCGGCCGTCGGGCGCATTGCGAAAGCTTTTCGCGCAGCTTTGATAAGGATAAGCACGGCTACATCGCGTTTCAGATGGAGTTTGTCGAGGCTGGAGCGGGGGGCGGGCCGTATCCAAGCCAGCTTCTCGGCCGACTTGCCGAGGCGACGGCCGTGGCCATGGCCGGGTCGGTTGAACAGATGTTCGCCCGGCGCTTCAACGCTCTTGGCGTCGCCGCTTTTGTCGTCGATGCGGCGGCCCGCGATATTCGCAACGCGGCGGCGACGCTTGACGATCTGCGCGCCCGAACTAGGCTCGATTCGGGAAAATCCGCTGGTCTCGCGGTCGCGGCGGCGGACATGCACCGGGATGCGGCAGTTTTGGCCGCGGCGGGCGACTCCGGCGACCGCTACGCTGGACTGTCGTTTATGGCCGCAGGTGAGTCCGCAAAGCCCGCCCTACCCGAGCGCGTCGCGCAATTTTTTGAAACCTTTCGCGGCGCCGGCGATGTGGAGGCGACGGCGCAAGCCTTCGCCCAAGTGCTCAATTATGGCGATGATTTTGCGCGCATCGCCCGCATCACTGCGTCGCGCGCCCGCGAGGATGACAACCGCGGGGCCATTTCCGCGCTTGTGCGGCAATCAGCCTTCGCGGCTTGGTGCGCGGCGACGGTTAACCGCACCTTCGCCGATCGGCGCGAGGCGATTCAAGCGCGAGCCGACGCGGCCGAATTCGCCGATGCCGAAATGGAGCGTCTACGCGGCTGGGAGGCGCACGCGGTCTGGCGCGATGTGTGGACGTTACAGGGGCAAATGGCGGAATATCTCTCGCGCTTGATCGCCGACTTGGCGCCCGTGGTGTTCATCGGCGCGCCGAAATCCATGCCGTCGCTGTATTGGGCCGGGCGGCTCTACGACGACGCCGCGCGCGCTGCCGAAGTCGCAGCCCGCAACCGGGTGAAGCATCCGAGCTTCATGCCAGCCGAGTTCGAGGCGCTAAGCCGATGACGTTGAATGTTGAGGTGGTCACCGTCGTCGCCGGCGGTTCGCGTTATACGGGCTGGACAAAAGTCGACATCAACTATGCGATCAAAGAAGCGGCGCGGTCGTTCAGCTTGGAGACAACGGAGCGCCCTGGCGAGTTCAACTTTCTGCCCGGCACGCCAATCACGATTTTCGCCAACGCCAGCCTTGTTCTAACCGGCTACGTCAACGGCTATCACCCGCAAGGCGACGCCAATTCGCACACCATCACGATCAAGGGCCGCTCGAAAAGCCAGGACGTGGTCGACAGCTCAGCGACTCACGATACTGGGCATTTCGAGAAAAAGGACGCCGCCGAAATCGGCGCGGAGCTGGACAAGTTCGGGGTTGGAATTAGGGCCAAGGTCAAACTGCCAAAAATCAGATACTGGCAGATCGCGCCGGGTGAAAGCGTGTTCGCGACGCTGGAGCGCGCGCTGCGGCCGGCTGGCGTCACTATGATGGGCGCGGCCGACGGCGGCATCGACATTACCGACGCGAGCGTCGCGCAGCGCCACGCCGGCGGTCTGATCGAGGGCGTGAACATCAAGGAATACTCGGGCGATCTGACCGATCAGAACCGGCACTCCGACTACTCGATCAAGGGGCAGGCGCGGTCAGGGGCTGGCGCGGCGGCGCTGCGAGTGAAGGAGGACTGTAAGGACGGGGGCGTCAAGCGCTACCGGCCGAAGACGATCATCCACGAGGGCGATTGCGACAGCGAGCGGGCAAAGAAGCGCGGTGAGCACGAACGAAACCGTCGCGCCGGGCTGTCGATCAAATGCGAGATCACAACGCAGGGTTGGCGCGATGACGGCGGGCTGTTGTGGGAGCCGAACCGGCTCATCTATGTGCACTCGCCGATCCTGCTAAAAATAAGCCAGGATATGCTCATCGAAAAAGTGAGCCTCAGCCAAGACAGCGGCGGTTCGGGTTCGCTCGCTAAATTAAGTCTCGTTGATCCGCGGGCGTACAACGGCAAGCAGGGCAAGACGTCGTCGGACAAAGGGTGGAGTCACGAATGAGTTATTGGGCCGATGCGGACGCCGCGCGGATTATGATTTCGCGCGGAGAGGTTATCGAGGTCAACGACGGTGGCGGCATGCAGCTCATGAGCGTGCGCGGTTACGCCGACGAGGTGATTAAGATGGCGCATCGGGTGCAGCCGTTCGGTTTCACCTCCAACCCCCCGCTTGGCAGTCACGGCGTCGTCATGTCGGCCGGCGGGCGTCGCGACCAGGCGTTCATCATCGGGATCGAAAATGAAGCTGCCCGCCAGAAGGGCCTTAAACCCGGCGAGCAGGCGATCTATGACGGGGAGGGGCAGTTCCTAAAAATGCTGAACGGCCGCAAGACCGTGATCAGCGTTGGAGAGCTGACAATCGTCGCTGACAAGGTCGTGGTGGAGAGCGGTGACATAAACCTAGGCGGCCTTGGCGGGAAGCCGGTGGCTGTCCAAGGTACGGTGGACAGCGCAGGTCATCAGCTTGTCTCGGCCTTCTGTTCGACCGTGAAAGCCGTCTGATGCGAATCCGTGTTCGCGAGGCGGAGGGCTGCGAGAAACAGCCGTTTTTGCTGTGGGATTCGGTCTGGCTGCAGCGGCCCGACGCGACCGGCGGTTATGCTGACTGGCTGATGGCCGATCGGGGGAGTGCGGCGTCCGGCGGCTTGCGCTCGGACAAGGCGCTTCACACGGCGACCATGATTTGCCTGTTCACCGACGCGCGACTGCCAGCAGATCACCCACTCGCTGAAGAGGTCGACGATCCCCGCGGCTGGTGGGGCGACAGCGTGCGACTCGATGGCGATCCCGAGGCGCCGATCGGATCGCTGCTCTGGACGCTTGAGCGCTCGCCGATCACCAATGAAACCGCCGAGGAGGCGCGCGAGATTTGTGAGGCGGCGCTTGATGTGCTGATCAAACAAGGCGCTGTGGCGCGCACCGAGGTTGAGGTGGAAGCCGACAAGGCCGCCGGCCGTCTGCTGATTGAGGTTCGGCATTTCGCCAACTCCGGTCTGCGGGCCTACGCGCAGCAATTTGACGTGCTCTGGGGTCAAGAGGCCCGCTTCGCGCAGATGAATTTCGAGGGGTAATGCCGTTTCAGGTTCCAACGCTTCCTGAACTCGCCGAGCGCGTCCGCCGCGCCTTTCGCGCCAATTTGAAGGGATCAGACGCGGCGCTGTGGCCGAACAACGTGGCCGTGTCGGCTAAGGTGATGGCGGGCGCGGTGTGGGAGAGCTTTGGGTTCCTCGACTACATCGCCAAACAGCGCTTCGTCTCGACGGCGGAGGGCGAATGGCTGGAGCGGCACGGCGCTGATTACGGGATCGCGCGCCTCCCCGCCACCCACGCCGAAGGCGCGGCCGTGTTTCAGGCCACGGCGGGGATGGTCATTCCGGCTGGGATCGTCCTCGTTCGCGCCGACGGCCAGACCTACGACGTCACTGCGGGCGCGACGGCCGACGGCTCCGGCGTCGCGACCCTGAAAATCCGCGCGCGAGTTCCCGGGCGAGCGGGCAATGCGGCGGCGGGCGTCGTGCTCTCGCTCGCCGCCGCCCGCGACGCGGTGGCGACGGACGGGGAGGTGGCCGCTGGCGGCGTCGGCGTCGGCGCGGACGTGGAGAACGACGAAAGTCTTCGCGCCCGGCTTTTGCACCGGCTGCAATATCCGCCGCACGGCGGCGCGGCGCACGATTATGTCGCGTGGGCGCGCTCCATCAACGGCGTCACCCGCGTTTTTGTCGATCCGGTCACAGCAGCGAATGGGCGCACGAGCGTCGGCGTGTGGTTCCTGATGGACGATCTTTATGCGAATGGCGTGCCGCAGCCCGCCGACGTGGAGCGCGTCGCGAGCTACATCGACAGCCTTCGTCCGGCCGGCGCGCTCGTGCAAGTGCAAGCGCCGCAGCCTCAAACGGTCAACGTGGCCATCGACAATCTTTCGCCTGATACGGCGGCGGTGCGCGACGCGGTGACGGCCGAGCTGCGCGACTTGTTTCGGCGCGAGGTGAAGGTCTCGACCACGTCCGAACCGTTCATCCTCCACGTGTCCAAACTGTGGGGCGCCGTTTCGAACGCCGCCGGCGAGGACAGTCACCTCGTCACCGCGCCGGCGGCTGACATCTCTGTGCCGGCGGGCCGCATCGCCGTGCTCGGGACAGTCACTTTCGCATGACCATGAGCTGCGGCCCCGGCGCCGATCCGTTCCGCTGCCCCACAAAGTGGGAGCTGTTCGAGGTGCTGCGCGCGCTTCTGCCTCGGGGGCGCGCGTGGCAGACGCACGATCACGTGGAGGAGTGGGCGCGCTTCGGGGCGGCGTCAGGCGTTGCCGGCGTCGGCGAGGCCGGGCTTGGCCAGTTCGGCCTTGACGCCAATGTGCGTCGACTGACCGTCATGCAGCAGTATTGGGCGGCGTTCGCCGAGGTGCTGGAGTATTTCCACCAGCGTGCCTGCGCCCTGCTAGACGAGTGGTTTTGCGCCACGGCGCGGGAGACGCTCGACCATTGGCACGCCGATTACGGGTTCCCGTCCGAGTGCGAGCCTTATTCGAGCCTTTGCGACAAAGTTGCAGCGATGGGCGGGGCGACCTGCGCCTATTTCGTGGAGCTCGCCGCGTCGCGAGGCTGGACGATCGAGTGCGGCGACTGCGCGCCAGAAAGCGCCGGCTGCCTTCACGCTGGCGGCGCGGGTTTATGCGCCTGCGAAAACGGCGTGATGTTCATACGCGTCTACACGGCGGAAAGCCCGGCCTACTCAGGCAACTACATCTCAACGCGCGCGGGTGACGTCGAGGCTGGCTGTCACGATCCGTGCGGGCCGTCCGCCGACGCGCTCGTTTGCTTAATCGAAAAATACAAACCGGCGCATGTGCGCGCGATTTACGAGGTGGTTTAATGCCCAACATTTTTGGCCCAGGCGGCTCGGGCGTAAACGAGACGACCGAGCGACCACCGCACGCCGCGACCGGCTCGGCGAGCGACACGTGGTTTCGCGACTGTTCATCGGCGCTGCTGAAAGACGGGACGGTTATCCGCGCCGGTTGGCTCAATTTTATGCTCGCCAACATGCGGCGAGCGATCCGCGGGCGCAACGTCGCCGAGAATGAAACGGACGACGATCTGCTCCTGAAGGCGATCAATTCCGTCGACCGGGACGTGATCAATGTCGGCGCCGCCGGCGCGCTGCTTTACGCTGGCAAGGACGCGAACGGCCGCCACCAGATCAAACGCGTGAAGGCGGGGACGAACGTCACCATTACTGAGACGTCGACCGAAGTGACGATTGCGGCCGCCGCCGGCGGGGGTGCGGGCCTCGGGGCTTATCCGCTTGCGGCTCAGACATACTCGGCGGCCGGATCGTTCACATGGTCTAAGCCGGCCAATCTTGTTCTCGCGCGCGTGAGGCTGTGGGGGGGCGGCGGCGGCGGCGGCATCGGCGGCGGCGGCACGTCGGGCGGAACGTCAAGCTTTGGGACGCACGTGTCTGCGACTGGCGGCTCTCCATACGGCGGCGCGCCAGGTCAAGGCACGGTCGGACACCTGACGCTGCAAGGAGCTTACGGCCTCGGGAAGGACGTGAACGACACGCGTTCGCACGGCGTCGGCGGTGCGGGGGCCATGGGCGGCGGTGGCGGCGGCGTGCCGCAGGCAAAGCAGACGGGAGCGCATCTGAACGGCATTCAGCCGGGCGGCGGCGGCGGCACGGCGCTATTGTATCACGGCCAGGACTGTCGGGGCGGTTCCGGCGGCGGCTACGCCGAGAAGTACATTCCGGCCGAAGATCTGGGCGCCACTGAAACCGTCCTCGTGGGCGCCGGCGGGGCGAAGGGCAACCTCGAGAGCGGCAACGGCGCGCCCGGCCTCGTGCTCGTCGAACATTACTTTTTGGTGACCTGATGAGCTTTTCTTTTGATGGGTCGCGCGCAACGCCGACGCGGCCGCCGCACATCGAGCCAGCGCAGCCCGGCAACTGGGCGCGCGATGCGGCCGGCGGCGAGCCGGATGGAACCGTGTTCACGGCCAGTTTCGCCAATATGGTCGCTGGCAATCTGCGCCGCATCGCCCAGGATGCGGGTGTTGCGCTCACCCCAGGCGTCGACACGATCCTGCGCGATGCGGTGATCGCGACCGTCGAGGACGTGATCGCCCAGTCGGCGGTGACGAGCGTGTTCGGCCGAGCGGGCGCGGTCGTGGCGGCGAACAACGATTATTCGGCTTCGCAGATCGCGAACAACTCCGGCGTCGCAGGAGCGACCGTGGGCGCGGCGCTGATCAACATCGATCAGCGCATCACCGGCTGGACGCCTGGAGCTGAGTGGCGCACGCAGCTGCTCGACAGCATCGCGTCGCAGTTTAACGGGACGCTGACCACGTTTAATTTGCGCCTTTCGGGCGCGGCGGTGACGCCCATTTTCGCGGCCGACCTGATCGTTTCCCTTGACGGCGTTATTCAGGCTCCAGGTGCGGGCTTCACGATCTCCGGCTCCACCATCGTCTTTGCCGCCGCGCCGCTCACGGGCGCCGAGTGCTTTATTCTTTACCGCGGCCGCGATCCACTTGCGCCGGCCATGAACTTCCTGATCAACGGCGATTTCGCGATCAACATGCGGCTGTTCGCCGGCGGCGCGCTCGCGGCGGGCGTCTACGGTTTTGATCGTTGGAAGGCAGGGGCGGCCGGCGCTGACGTGAGCGTCGCGAACACGATCGTCACGCTCGCCAGCGGGCAGATCGAGCAGATCGTCGAGGGCGCGCTGTGGGGTTCGCTCGGCGGGCAGAAGGTAACGATCTCGGTCGAAAATCTCACCGGCGGCGCCCTGAATGTCGTCGTCGGCTCACAGTCCGGGCAAATCACGGCCGGCGCGGGCCGGCGCGGCGTCACCCTTACCCTCGGCTCGGGCGAGACGGGCAACATCTCCGTGCGGCTGTCTCCCGCGACGACGAGCGTCTCGTTTCAGCGCGTCAAGTTGGAGATCGGTGAACAGCCGACGGCTTGGGTGCGGCGCAGCGTGGTGCAGGAGGAGGATCTGTGCGCCCGCTACTTCCAAAAGAGCTACGCGCGGGGCGCGCGGCCAGGCGCGGCGAACGTCTTTGCGGGCGAGGTGTACCACATCGAGGGCGCCACGCCCCTTGCCGCTAAAGTGGGAATGGCCACGCGGCTCACACCGATGCGGGCGACGCCGACGATCGTCTGGTACGCCAGCGCGTCGGGCGCATCCGGCGTCATTAACGGCTCCGGACTTGGCGACGTGGCGATCGCCTCCACGAACAACGCCTCAACAGCCGCCACCGGATTTCCGAACCTTGCGAGTGCGCAAGGTTCGGCAGGCGCGTTATGGCGCGCGCAATTCACGGCCGACGCGGAGCTTTAATGATGACGATT
Organism: Hyphomicrobiales bacterium; assembly: GCA_033764775.1. Taxonomy (GTDB): domain Bacteria; phylum Pseudomonadota; class Alphaproteobacteria; order Rhizobiales; family Rhodomicrobiaceae; genus JAWXCE01. The sequence goes on from JANRIQ010000025.1 coordinate 60,857, forward strand.
GACTGGGCGCGTTGGGCCGACAGCGAGCGCGGCTCGCTGATCGCCATGATCGACGGCGTCACGATGTGCGTCCCCGCCGAAGGTGGCAACCGGCATTACGACGCGATCCTAGCGAGCGGCGTCGAGATCGCGGAGGCTGAAGGCGAATGACGACGAATATTCATGGGCGGCGCATTGCGGCGAACACGCTGTCGCTTACCGCAATCCCCGCCGCCGACCGGCCTTACTCGAAGGCCGAGGTCGACAGCTTGGTCAACGGGAAATCCAGCTTGGGTCACGGCCACGCGCAAGGCGACATCACCGGGCTGACAACGGCGCTCGCTGGCAAGTCCAACACCGGGCACGGGCACGCGCAGAGCGAGATCACCGGGCTTGTCTCGGCGCTCGCGGCCAAAGCCGACGCGACGGCGCTCGACGCCAAAGCCGGCTTTACGACGAGCGCCGACGCCGCGCTTGCGACCTTCCCGATTGGATCGCTGCTATTGGCGGATACGTCCGGCAACGTCGATCGAAACGCGAGCCGGGCGCTTTACCTCAAATCGGGAAACACCTTCGAGTTCACCGACTCGTCGGGCGGCGCGGCGCTCGCCGGAACGTGGCGCCAAAAAGGGCGCGTCGGCTCGAGCTGCGCGCTGTTTCAAAGGGTGGCCTGATGACCGAGATCGTGACCATTCATGCGATTTACGAGCTGAGCGGCGGCGCTTACAGAGCTGACGTGACGCTCGATTTCGGCGACGGGCCGGAGCGCGTGGACTACGGCGTGACGCCTGGCGACGACGCGCCTGTGTGCGCAGCGCTTCTTGCCGCGATCGCCGCCGGCGACGTGACGCCCGAGCCGCCCCCAGCGCCTGTCGCCTCCGTGCCAATGGAGGTGACGAATTTTCAGGCGAGGTCGGTGCTCATGGGCATGCCCGGCCTGACGCTGCCCACGATGCTTGACGAGGTTTCGGCGGCGATCTCCGCGCAGGGCGGGCAGGCCTGGCAGGCGTGGGAGTACGCCAACACAGTTAGCCGCGACGGCGTTCTCGTCGGCGCTATGGCCGCCCAACTCGGGCTGACGGCGGAGCAGCTTGACCAGATGTTCATCACGGCCGCCACGATCACGGCGTGAGCCTCAGGTCAGCGCGCTTCGACGGGATTTTCGCCGCCCTTTCGGGCGGCTTTTTTGTGGGAGGGGACATGAACGTCACGCAGGACATCTTAATGCGGCTGAGCCAGGGCCGCGGCGACCCGGAGCTGGTTGCGGTCATCGCCGCGCGCGGCGACCTGATGCAAAAGCACGGCATCAACACGCCCGAGCGCGTGACGATGTTTCTGGCGCAGATGGCGCATGAGAGCGGCGGGTTCAAAATCCGCGAAGAAAACCTGAACTACACGGCCCGTCGGATGATGCAAGTCTGGCCGAGGCGGTTTCCGAACCTGATAGCGGCCGCGCCCTACGCCAAAAACCCGCGTCAGCTCGCCAACAAGGTCTACGGCGGCCGCATGGGCAACGTCGGCCCGGATGACGGGTGGAAGTTTCGCGGGCGCGGCGCGATCCAGATCACCGGCCGCGACGGCTACCAGAACATCGGCCGCATCATCGGCCGGCTGGACATCGTCGACAGCCCGGATCTGGTGGCGAGCATTCCTGATCTGTGGTTTGAGACGGCCTGCGCGTTCTGGACGTGGAAAAATCTCAACCCGTGGGCGGACGCGCGCGACTTGCGCAAATGCACGGTGCGCATCAACGGCGGCTACAATGGCTATTCCGACCGCGAGATGAACTATCGACTCGCCTGCGAGCTGATCACGGCCAAACCCGCGCTCATCACCCACGACGAAACCTTGGAGTTCGGCGACGCCGGCCCGGAGGTGCGGGAGCTTCAGCGCCGTCTGGCCGAGCTGCGCTATTTTTCCGGCGCCGACGACGCCCGCTTCGGCAAGCTCACCCGCGCCGCTGTGCTCGCGTTCCAGGCGGAGCACGATCTGCTCGTCGACGGTCGCGTCGGGCCGAAAACTCGCGCGGCGCTCAAAACCGCGCAGCCGCGTGATCTCGGCGAGCGCGAGACGCTCACGCCCGAGGACTTGAAGGCCGCCGGATCGACGACGGTGAAAAACGCCGATGCGCTGGAAAAGGCCGCCGCCGGCACGGCCGTCGCCACGTCCGGTCTGACCGCCTTGCACCAATCGGGGGTGACGGAATGGATGACGACGGCGTCAAGTCAGGTCAGCGCGCTCAACGGTCTTCTTTCGGCGGCGGGAACGGGCGTCAACATGCTCATGAGCAACGCCGCGCTCATCGTCATCGCGGTGTGCGTCGGCGGGTTTCTGATCGGCCGCGCCATTAAGTGGAGCCGCACGCACGACGCCGCGACTGGCGCCAACTTGTCGAGGTGAGCCGATGAGCATCATCGCAAATCTCGTCGCCCGTGCCGCCGCGTGGATCGCGGCACCGAAGGCGGGCCTCGCGCTGTACGGCCTCGCGGGCTTAGCCGGCGCAGGCGTGATCGCCGTCGCCGTCGGTTTTCTCATGACCGCGGGCGCCGCGTCGTGCGAGGCCCGCCACGCGAAGGCGGCGGCCGTCGCCGAGCGCGCCGACGCAGTTGAAAATCTTGCGTTGGCCACGCGGGCGGCCGCTCGGGCGGCCGAACTCGAAGGTGAACTTTCAGCGATCAGGGGGGAAAATGAACGCCTTAAAAACCAAATACGCACGAGCGACGAGAGCGCTGCTTGCGCTCAGTGCCGCTTTGACGCTCGCGAACTGCGCGGGGAAGCCCGCACCAACCGTTGAGGTGAAGCCATGCACGATCCCGCCCGCGCCGGCCGGACTTCTGCGCCAACTGCCGAAGGAGCCGAAACTCGCCGAGCGGGAGATCAGCGTCACGGAGCTGAAACTGGCCTATCGCGACGCCAAGAGCTGGGGCGCGATCAATCACATTATGGCGACGCGGCTGCAGGAGCACATCCGCGACGCGGAGCGGGCGAAGGCGCGATGCCTCGCCAAGACGGCGTGAGTAGAACAACGGTGACCGGCGACGAAGGGGCCAATCACGATGCACTCACCCGATTGGCCGCCCTCCTCGGGGCGAGCGAACGGCGCTTGGCCGACGACGCACCCAGACGTGCTGGACGAGCGCCAGCGTCACCTGGCGGAGAGCTTGAAAGCGCTCGCTCTCAAGCTGCGCGACGATGGCCAGAGCCGCGACACGAAGATTTCGGCGCTCACAGAGCGGGTGGACGAAATCGACGAGAGGGTGGCGGCGACGGAGCGCACGATCGCGCGATGGGCGGAGATTTACGCGCTGATGCGCAAGGGCGGCTTCGCGCTGGCGACGGGCGTGGCGCTAGCAGGTCTAAACTTTCTCATGCTGCGTCAACTCAGCCGCATCTTGCATTGAGGCGCCCCGACGCCGCCGACTGGCTAGCGCGGTTCAACTGGGCCATGGCGGCGGCGCTCGCGCTCATGGCGGCGATTTGGATCGGAGCCGCTTTGGGCGGCGGTTGACGCTCGCGCACAATTCGCCGGCCGGTTAGCGCTCCCCCTCCTTCGCGCCGCCGGCGTTTAGCCCCCGTCCGCGATTCCCATCCCGCGGATGGGGGCTTTTCGTGTTTCAGGCCGCGCCGAAAATCATCAGCGCGCTGCCCGTGAGCGCCAACACCCAAGGCGGAACGAACAGCCACCGGCCGGGCAGGGCGAGCGCGGCCGTCGCCAGCGCGATCGCAACCGCGAGCAGCGCTTGCGCCAGATCGAAATACCCGTCGCGCCGGATCGCATCGTCGCGAGCATCTTCATGGGCGCGGGCGGCCGCAAGGATGACGCGCCCCTCCGCCGCGTAGCGATCAGCCTCGCGGGCGTAGCCGTCGCGGCGGGTGCGGATGAGAAAGTCGTCGCCGGCGGCGAGCGTCATCGTCAGCCCATCGACGGAAAGCAAATAGAGCGTGCGGCGCATCACCTTCGCTTGGAAATGCGCGTAAGCGTTGGCGGCCGACACGGCCTCGCGCGTCATCCGCTTGGATGCGTCGCCGGACAGGATCGACGCGACGGCGAGCGCGGCGGCGAACAGCGCGATGGAGACGGCAAGTATTTGCTCGCGGCGGGTCATGGCGCGGCTTTCTGCTTCAGCGCGGCGTCGCGCCAATCGACGAGCGCGGCGAAGTTCTCCGCCGTGCCGCCCTGATCAGGGTGCATGATCTTCGACCATTTGCGGAAATGCGCCTCCACGTCCTCGCGTGACATCGCCTTCGCGTCCGGCCACGGATTGATCGGCGGCGAGTCGTGCTCGGGCTTTTGCGGCGTGTCGGGTGGCGGCAGCTTGGTGAAGGCGGTGAACGCCCGCTCCATGAGCGCGAGGCAGCCGGAGTTCTCCATGCCGCGCATGTGCTCGAGCGCGTTGCCAAGCGCGTTGACGTTGTCCTTCGCGAACTTCCAGTGATCGCACGCCATTTGATGGCGGCGGCCGCGACGATTGAAGTAGACGGCGACGCCCGGGTCGCGCTCGCCCGTCGAGCCCGTCAGGCCGCCGATGTTCGACGAGATGACGATGTCTGTCGCACCGAGCCGCGACAGCTGTTTCTTGAGATGGCGCAACGCGGCGGCCATGTCGCGGCGGTACGGGCTGGCGGCCGGGCGCGCGGTGCGCGGCTGGCCTTCGGGCCACTGCAGCGGGAATTCGCGCTCAGTCATCTGACTACCTCGTCATGCCGGAAATCGTCGGCTTCGTGCTTGATGCCGTTACCGTCCAAAAGGTGCGTGACTTCTTCAAAGTCTCGGATTTCAGGCTGCCCGGAGATCATGACATCAATCAACCCCTTGGTGGCATGGATACTGCGCACCGGCCATGTTCCGCCGTCAATGAACCGGGCAATGAGAGGCGTGGCGAGTGCATTTAATGCCTCCATTTTAAGCTTGTCAGTCATCGCATTCATCCTTCACCTCGTTCGCGCAGGCCTCGCAGATGAAGACGCTGCGCCCGCCCGTGTCCACCATCGTCCGATGTTTCCAGCAGAAGTATTTCTCGCACGACACGTCGCCCGGGCCGTGCTCGTCGCCGCAGGCGTAATCGAGGCCCCGATCGATTTCGGCGTCACAGCCGGGATGATCGCAGATCGCGGCGTGCGCGTAACCGATCGGGCGGCCTTGGCTATCTGATCCGCAGTTGGCCCAGCCCATTACGCCGTTCCCATTGTCAGAGGCCCTTCAAGCGGCCCGTTGATCTGCTGATCGCGGGGTACGGTTCGCCAGTCGTCGGGCAAGCATGTTCCGCCGAAAAGGCCAAGAAACCGCATCGCGGCGAACAGCTTGCGGCCGTCGTCCTTCCGCCATTGATGCATGAGAGCGATGGCTCGCGGAGTGTTCAGGTCGTCCATCAAGCACTCAAGAAATTTGACATCCGGCCCGTCATCGCACGGGATTGCGGCGTCCATCCACCGCCGGAGAATTTTCATGCTCTCCTTCATGCGGGTTTCAGTGAAATCGGCGGGCGAGCGGTAATGCGTCATCAACATGAACAGCCGCAACGGCGCGCCGGACGCGAGTTCTGGCGTCTGCATCAGCACCACCCCTTTCGTTTGCCGCCGTGATAGGCGCGCGCGTAGCCCTCGCGGATCATGATCGTCGCAGCGTCCTCGCCGTTGATCCAGAGCCGTGCCAGCGTCCGCCCGTATTTGTCGAGCCGGCCGGCCTCCTCGACGCGCACGTTGGCGCTGGCGACGAGCTGCTCCATGCGCACCTTGGCGGCGAGGCCGAGAATGCGCTCGCCTTCGCACTGGGCGCGGAAGGTTTCGGGCGTGTCGAAGCCGGTGAGGCGGTAGGTGACGCCGTACGGCGCGCGGATCGTGTCGCCGTCAAGCACGACGAACGCGGCGATAAGGGCCAGAGCCGTGCGCAAGAAATGGGAAAGGCCAGATAAAAAGATCAATGATTTCTTATAACCGTTTTGTTTCCCAATCGTGTCTAAGCGTTTGTTCGGTATAGCATAAGGATTTCCCCTACGGGGTGCCAAACATCATTAGCGGTTGATGTCCTCCGCCACCCATTTTGCCCCTTCACACACGCTCGTCGTGCGCAACGCGCTTCGGTGGTTTGGTTCGTTCGCGTAGGGCCGCGCGCTGCGCATGCGCCATAATCGATCAGCTTCAATGGCGAGCGTCACCGAATTCACGCGGAGGCGTCGGCTTGATGGAACGAACTGAATAAACGCTTGGCGGGGCGCAGGCGCGACGATCAGTTGTCGAGCTTGAGCGCGGCGATGTCCACCGTCACGACGATTTCCTTGGGAACGGGGACGCCCGCGACGCTCTCCGGCCCAACGCCGTGCGCGATGCGGTTCACCGTGAACTGGCCCTTCGCCGTGGCGTCCGAACCGTCCACATCGAGCGCGAACGGGAACACGGCCGGCTGCGTCACGCCCTTCACGGTCAGTTGGCCGTTCATCTCATATTTGCCGTCGCCGACGCGCTTCGCGCCGGCCGCGCGGAACACGGCCTTCGGATGGTTCTTCACGTCGAACCATTCCGCCGTCGCCAGCGTCTTGTCCACATCAGGCGCGCCCGTTTTCATGGTGGCGATGTCGACCGCGAAGGCGACCTCGGCGTTGGCGAGCAGTTCAGGATCGAAGCGCACCTGCGCCTGGAAGTTGCCGAAGCTGCCTTTCACCGTTTGTCCGGCCGCGGAGACTTCGAAGCCGACGCGGCTTTTGTCGCGCGCCACGTCCCATTCGTACGCGCGCGCTTCGCCGAGCATCGCCGCGCCGATGAGCGCTGCGCCGGCAAGCGCGGCCGAACCTTTCAAAAATCGGGGGAGCATTCGCGACATGACGCCATCCTTGAGTATGAGGCCGTGGCGGAGCGCGGCGGCCACATGCACGCCGATCAACCCCGCCAGGCTCCAGGCCAGAATTTCATGGGTTTGCTTGAACACGGCTTCGGCGGCTTTTTTCTCCTCGGGGGCGAGATCGACGAGACCGGGGATATGGGGCCAGGGGATGACCCCGTAAAGCGTGGTGGGAATTGCGAAGGCGGCGACGGAGACCATAGCCCAGCCGGTGAGCGTCATGGCGAACAGCAGCGCGTAGAGGCCGCCATGGGCCGCGTGGGCCGCCGCCCGCTCCCAGCCGGCGACATGCGGGGGCAAGGCGGGAACGCCCGTCGCCTGCCGCGCTATAAAGCGGATGACTGTGAGCGCCAGGATCGTCACGCCGATGGACTTATGCAGTTGATAGGCCTGGAATTTGGAGGTCAGGTCGATATCGTCGCGGGTCATGTAGAGACCGAGGCCGATCATGAAAACCACGAGTCCGGCCGTGCTCCAATGCAGGAGTTTGGCCAGCGCCGAGTAGTCCTGGCGGGCGTGGCGCGCCTCGGCGGCGATTGGGGCGGCCATGGGCGTCACCAACGGCCGGTGTTCGGCAGGGAGGCCCAGGGCTCGCGCATGGGGAGCGCCTCGCCGCGCTGGAGGAGTTCGATCGAGATGTTGTCGGGCGAGCGCACGAACGCCATGCGGCCGTCGCGGGGCGGCCGGTTGATGGTGACGCCGTTGTCCATAAGCCGCTGGCAGATGGCGTAGATGTCGTCGACAGCGTAGGCCAGATGCCCGAAATTTCGGCCCTCGCCATAGACCTCGGGATCCCAGTTGTAGGTCAGCTCCACCTGCGCCTGCTCGTCGCCGGGCGCGGCGAGAAAAATCAGCGTGTAGCGGCCCGCCTCGTTCTCCATGCGCCGCAGCTCCTTGAGGCCGAGTTTGTTGCAGTAGAAGTCGAGCGACGCGTCGATGTTGGTCACACGAACCATGGTGTGGAGATATTTCATGCCGGCGGCCTCGGGCTGTTTTCGCGCGGGCGCACTTTAACGCTCCAGGCGGATTGGGGCAACGGCGAAGCGCTCAAGCCGTCGTGATCGTGGGCGTTGACATTTTTCCCCCGAAACACGTTTCAACGCGCCCGCGCCTGTGGGCGATTCGCCAAAAAAGGCGTCGCCGAGGCAGGCCAAAGCCGCGAAACCGCTGACGCCGCAAGCCTTTGCACGGGTGCGGCGCGCGCCGGCCCACTCTGTCAACCCCCAAAGATTTTTTGTGGAAATACAGGGGGATAACCCGACGCCAGGCGGCTTTTGCGCGGCGGATTTTGGGCGTTTGCGGGGAAAGCTCCCACAGGCGGCGCAAAAAAGTGTGGCGCGCCCGGTCGCCAGTGTTATGTTTCCGTCATCGGAAAAAAGTAGCCGTGCGTCAAAACTCGAGGGCAATAGAGTTTTGCGCCGGACAGGTATTAGTGAAAGCGGGGGATTGCAAAATGGGGGCTAAATTACCTCCCAATCTAGAAAACATGCGAGACGTCGTAAGACAAGAAGCGCTGGACATCATTGAAGTCGCCGGTCACATCAAATGGTTTGACGCGTCAAAAGGGTTTGGCTTCATCGTGCCCGACGGCGGTCTGCCGGACATCTTGCTGCATGTGACCGTTCTGCGGCGCGACGGCTACCAGACCGCCTATGAAGGCGCGCGAATCGTGTGCGAGGTCCTTCGCCGCGATCGGGGGTTCCAGGCGTTGCGCATCATCGCCATGGACGAGAGCACTGCGGTGCATCCTTCGCAACTGCCGCAACGCACCCACGTGCAGGTGGTCGCCGAAAGCGATTGGCAGCGCGCCCAGGTGAAATGGTTCAACCGCACAAAAGGCTTCGGCTTTCTGACGCGCGGCGACGGCACGGAGGATATCTTCGTGCATATGGAGACCCTGCGCCGGTTCGGCTTCGCCGAGTTGCGTCCCCTTCAAACCGTGCTCGTGCGCTACGGCCACGGCTCGAAAGGGCTGATGGCCGCCGAGCTTCGCCCGGACGGCGCGCCGGGATTTCCGTCCTCCCACTGAGCAGGGCGCGGCCTGTCGACCGTCCCTGTGGAGACGCGCTGCGAACGTTACGAACGCAAGGCCGCCTTCGGGCGGCCTTTTCATTTTCACGATCGCGGCAAAGGGGACCCCTCGCGCTTGACAGGCGTTGCTCAAACCTTGCATGAGGTTCCGCGGGCGCTAGGCGAAAGGCTTGATATGACGCAAGTTTTGAGGTTCGGCCGGAGGATCGTCATCCGGTTCGCCGCGGCCATGGGCGTTTGCGCGGCCGTCGCCGGAGCTTGCCTCGCCGCCCAGCCGATCGAGCGGGTCGAGAGCCAATACAACCTCATCCTCATCTTTAAGCGCGCGTCCGAGTACATCATGACGTTCGGCTACAACAAGGCGCTCTACACCGAAACGGTGTTCGACGAGACCGACGAACTCGCGCTGCCGGTGGACTACACCCGTCATATGACGCTGGCCATGGCTTATGCGGCGGGACCGGTGCGGCGCGTGCTCGAAATCGGCACCGGCGGCGGGCGGACAGCGTGGTATCTGCACAAGCTGTTCCCCAAGACCGAGGTGACCACGGTCGAACTCGACCCCGAGGTGGTGCGCCTCGCCAAGAAATACTTCCAGGTGCGCGAGGAGCCCGGCTTCCGCATCGTCACCGCCGACGGCCGGCTGGCGCTGACCCAGCAGCAAAGCGGCGTCGACGTCATTCTGGTCGACGCGTATCGCGGGCCGTTTGTGCCGTTTCACCTGCTCACCAAGGAGTTTTTCCAGGCGGCCAAAGCCAAGCTGCGGCCCGGCGGCGTGATGGCGCAGAATGTGGAGCCGTCCACCATGGTGTTCGACAGCGCCATCGCCACCATCAAATCCGTTTTCCAGAACGTGGACTTTTACCCCTCCAGCGGCAACGTGGTCATCGTCGCCTATGATGGGCCAAAACTCACGCGCGACCAACTGGCCGCCCGCGCCGCCGCCCGCCAGGGCGAATGCCAATGCCGGTATGACCTGACGCAGCTTATCCGCGACCGCCGCGAGCCGGACGGCGGGCTGAAAGGCGACGTGCTGACCGACGACTTCGCCCCCGTTGAAACGTTAAAGGCCGTCGAGCGGCACAATCAGAAATGGGTCGATCCGGCGGTGTCGCAATGATCGTCTGGATCGTCTACGCCGCAGCCTTCGTGGTCGGAGCCAACATCATGGGCTTCGAGATGCTCGGCACGCGCTACCTGTTCCCCTATTTCGGCGGCGGCATCAACACGTGGGCGAGCCTAATCTCGGTGGTCTTGCTGGCGCTGATGGCGGGATATTATCTCGGCGGCTACATCGTCGACCGGGTCGACCGCCAGCGCGGCGTGTGGGCGCCTCTGTTCATCGCTGGCGCATATTTCATCGCCTTCCCCTATTTCGCCGACCCGACGCTGAACGCGATCATGGCGGCGCAAGGAGCCTCCCTCGGGGCCAGCCTGCTCGGATCGGCGCTCGTGTGTTTCGTGCCGCTGACCGCGCTCGGCATGTTCACGCCGTGGAGCGTAAAGCTCGTCGTGAAGCGCATGGACACAGTCGGTCAGGCCACAGGGCTGCTCTACGCCATCTCCACGCTCGGCAACGTGTTCGGCATCCTGTTCACCACCTATGTGCTGATGCCGTCCATCGGCTCGCGGGATCTCACTCAGATTTTCGGGCTGGTCGCCATCGCGGTCGGCGTGCTGTTCATCTGGCTCGAGCGGCGCCGTGCGTAAGTGTCTGGCGTTTCTAGCCGCCCTCGCGATGGTTCCCTGCGCGCACGCCGCCGATGGCCCGCTGTTGACCGGCCTGCAGTATCCCGAGGGCGTGCTCGTCCACCGCGGCGTCGTCTATTTCGCTGAGATGGACGCCGATCGCATCATGGCCTCCGCCGACGGCGAAACCTTCCGCGAGGCGTGGCGCGAGGACGGCTGCGGCCCCACCAGCCTTGCGCCGCTCGCCGAGGCTCGCTTCCTCATCACCTGCCATATGGGCGGCGGCTTGCGCTTGTGGGACGCGGCCGCAAACGCCACAATACGCGCGCCTGAGCCTGACGCCGCTCCCGTCATGCGCGGCAACGACAGCGTTTCGGACGGGGCGGGCGGCGCGTTCTTTAGCGATTCGGGCGAGTTCGCGCCGGATGCGGCGCGCGTGGGCCGCGTTATGCATTACTCTGCGGCCGGCTATCGCACCGTCGCCTCGGGCCTCGCCTACGCCAACGGCGTCGCCTATGACGCGGCGACGGACGCGCTCTATGTCTCGGAGCATCTGGGCCGGCGCATCCTGCGCATCGCGCATCCGCTCGACGCGTCGCGGCGAAAGGTCGAAACGTTCTGGGACTACGCGCAAAAGCCCTGCGCCGAAGCAGGCGCCAAGCGCTGGCTTTTCGGCCCGGACGGGCTTGAGCTGCGCCCCGGCGGCGGCCTGTTCGTCGCGATTTACGGCGGCGAGGCGGTCTATGAACTGGACGCGGCGGGCGGTTGCGCGGCCGTGCGGCGGCTGCCAGCGGTTCTCGTCACGAGCAGCGCGGCGGACGAGGCGCGCGGCGCGTTGTGGATCGTCAGCCCTGGCCTCATCTCCGACCCGCGCCACGGCGGACTGTTTCGGCAACCTCTGCGCCGCGCGGAACCGCAATAGCGGACGCGGGGCCGCTTCCAATTTCGCCGCGATGTGGCTATGGTCATGCGTCGCGGCGTCTACGCCGCGCGCCGGAGCGTAGCGCAGTCTGGTAGCGCATCTGGTTTGGGACCAGAGGGTCGGGAGTTCGAATCTCTCCGCTCCGACCATTTTCAGCCTCCGCCGGCGGATCGAAGCCGGGCAGGCGAACGTATACTGCCCCATGACCGCACCGTTCCCTTTAACGCCCACGCGCGACGCCGGCCTTGCCCGCCTCGCCGAGTTTCTGCCCAACGCCGGCCGCGCCTACGCCGCCCGCCGCAACTACGATTACGGGCCGGACAACCGCGCCAACATCTCGCTGCTCTCGCCCTATCTGCGGCGCCGGCTCATCACCGAGGCGGAGACGGTGGACGCCGTGCTGGGGGCGCACAGCTTCGACGCGGCCGAGAAATTCGTTCAGGAGGTGTGCTGGCGCACCTATTGGAAAGGCTGGCTCGAAGCGCGCCCGCAAGTCTGGAGCGCCTATGGGTCGAGCCTGCGCGCCCTCAACGCCGAGCTTGAATGCGACCGGGCCTTTCGCAAGCGCTATGACGCGGCGGTCGCGGGAGCGACAGGCGTCGAGCCGTTCGACGCCTTCGCGCATGAGCTTGTGGAGACCGGCTACCTGCACAACCACGCGCGCATGTGGTTCGCCAGCCTGTGGACGCACACGCTTGGCCTGCCCTGGGAACTGGGCGCGGACTTCTTCTTCCGCCATCTGATCGACGCCGACCCCGCCTCGAACACGCTCTCCTGGCGCTGGGTCGTGGGTCTGCAAACCGCCGGCAAAACCTATCTGGCGCGCGCCGACAACATCGAGAAATACACCGCTGGGCGCTTCCGACCGCGTGGCCTGGCGAGCGACGCGCCCCCGCCGCCCGCTCCGAACCATCCGCCCGCCATGGCCGCGCCCCAGCCGAGGCCGCTGACGCCGGGCCGCGTGGCGCTCATCCTGCATGAGGATGATCTGCACGCGGAAAGTTTGCGGCTAGAGGGGGTGGAGGTCGCCGCCGTCGTCGCGCTCGACAACGCGGACGCCTATGAGCGCCGCGCCGAGGCGGCGTCGCGCTTCACGGAGCTTGCGTTGCAGGATGGGCTGGCGCGGGCGCGTCGCGTCTTCGGGTGCGAGGGGGCGATGCTCGATCGGCGGGCTGTCGCGCGATGGTTGACCGATCGCGGGTTGTCCGCCGCCGTTGCGGCTTACGCGCCCGTCGGCCCCGCGCGCGACGCGCTGGACGCCGTGCGCGCCGAGCTTGGCGCAGGCGGCGGCAGGCTTGAACTGGTCCTGCGCCCTTGGGACGCTGCGTTCTGGCCGCACGCCACGCGAGGATTTTTCCAGCTCAAGGATAAAATCCCGCAGACGCTCGCCCGCCTCAGGGCGGCTTAAGGGCCGAGCCAGCGCGCCTGGAGGGCGCCGGCCTCATCCCACGCGAAAGCCGCCCGCCGGTGCCCCCGCGCAGCCAGATAGAGCCACTCCATGTCGGTGAAACGGACAACGACCACCGCGAAATTGGCGAAAGCCGCGTCATCGAGCAGGGGGTCGCGCGCGGCGTCGTCCGGCGTCTCGACAGCGGCGCCGGGGGCCACGGCCTGCGCATAGCACATGCGGCTCATGGCGCGCGAGGCGGCCCAGGCGGCTTCGGCGATCGCATCCTGCGAATGCAGGTCAGCCGCGCCGCGAAAGCGGAGTTGCAGCTTGCGCCCGGCGTCGTATCCGTGGACGGAGACGCGCGCCTCGGCCCGCAGTTCCGTCCATTTGCGCGAGCGGACGTCGGTGTGGAACCGCAGCGTTCGCGAGCCGCTCTCGAAGCCGCGCAGCACCACGGTGCGCAGGGCCGGCGCGCCGTCGAGGCCGATGGTGGCGACGCACGGCGTGTGAAAGGGCGAGCGACGATCGGCGACGGCCGCCGTCATTTGCCCCATGGCGAAACCAAGCGCGGCCGTGAGATCGTTATAGTAGGGCGGGGGAACATGAGAGCTCATGCAGCGGTTTTAACGCGACGCGGCGCGCACGGCCAAGAAAAAGGTCGCGCCGACTGGCGCCGGCCCGCTCGCTTGGCTATGTTGCGTGGGTCCCGGGGTGGACAAAGGCAGGAGCATGGTCATGGTTGACGTCATTTTCGCTGGCGGAGGTCTGGCCAACACGCTTGCGGCCTACCGGTTGAAAACTCTGCGGCCGGAGGTCAGCTTTCTGCTCTTGGAGAAGGGCGGCGCGCTGGGCGGCAATCACACCTGGTCGTTCCACGGCGCCGATCTCGACCCAGCCGAATACGCCTGGATGAAGCCGTTCGTCGCGCACTCCTGGCCGCGGCAGGAGGTGCGATTTCCAGCCCATTCGCGCGTCCTGGAGACAAGCTACAACACGGTGTTCTCCGAGCGCCTGCATTCCGTCGCAGCGCCTGTCATTGCAGAGAACGCAATTTTTCACGCGGACATCGTCAGCGTGGCGCCGGGCTCGGTGCGGCTGGCGGACGGGCGCGAGTTCCAGGGCGCCTGTGTGGTGGATGGCCGGGGCGCGCTGAAGGAGGCGCCGCTCGCGGTCGGTTATCAGAAATTTTTAGGCCTGGAGGTGCGGACGGCCGAACCGCACGGACAAGACCACCCGATCATCATGGACGCGACGGTGCCGCAGACGGACGGCTACCGGTTCATCTACACGCTGCCCTTCGCGCCGGATCGCCTGCTCATCGAGGACACCTATTACAGCGACACGCCCGCGCTCGACGCGCCGACGCTGCGGCGCGAATGCGAGACTTACGCCGCCGGGCGCGGCTGGCGCATCGCCGAGGTCATCCGCGAGGAGGTCGGCGTGCTGCCCATCGTGCTAGCCGGCGACATTGACGCGTTCTGGGCGGCGCCCGCGCCGGGGCGTCCGCGTTCGGGCTTGCGCGCCGCTCTGTTCCACCCGACGACAAGCTATTCGCTTCCCAGCGCCGTGCGTCTGGCCGACGCGCTCGCCCGCCTTCGCTCGTTCGACGAAGCGGGCGTCCACGCCTACATCCAGGCGACGTCGAAGAGCCATTGGCGCGAGACCGCATTCTACCGCATGCTCAACCGCATGCTGTTCATGGCCGCCGACCCTGCCGAGCGCTACGTGATCTTCGAGCGCTTCTACAAGCTGTCGCAGCCTCTCATCGAGCGATTCTACGCCGGGCGCACGACTTTGCCGGACCAGTTGCGCATTCTCGTCGGACGCCCGCCTGTGTCTATCCTGCGCGCCACGCGCAGCCTTGACGAAAGCGGCGCCTGGACATTCGCCGCGAAGCACCGCGCCGGCGCTGCAATCTGAGGAGACCGGGGTTGGACGCCATCGTCAAACACAGCCGGGAGATGACCGAGAAAGGCTCGAAAAGCTTCGCGGCCGCCGCGCGCCTTTTGCCGCAAAGCGTGCGCGATCAAGCCTACATGCTCTACGCCTGGTGCCGCCACTGCGACGACGTGATCGACGGGCAGGAACTGGGCTTCGCCGCGCCCGCGCCCGCCGAGGAGCCGCCCGCCGAGCGGCTGGCGGCGCTGACCCGGGAGACCGAGCGCGCCATTCGCGGCGATGCTGAGAAGCCTGTGTTCATCGCGCTGCAGCGGGTGCTGACCGCCAACGACATTCCCGCGCGCCGCCCGCTCGAACTGCTGCGCGGGTTTGAGATGGACGTGGCGGGACGGCGCTATCGCACCGTCGAGGATACGCTCAGCTACTCCTACCACGTCGCCGGGGTGGTCGGCGTGATGATGGCGATGATCATGGGCGCACGCGATCGCGACACGCTGAACCGCGCCTCCGACCTCGGCATCGCGTTCCAGCTCACCAACATCTGCCGGGATGTGATGGACGACGCCGCCGTGGGCCGCGTGTATCTGCCCGAGGACTGGCTGTCGGCCGCGGGCGCGCCGCCGCACGACATCGCCGCGCCGCGCCATCGTGCGGCGGTGGCCGAGGTCGCCGCGCGGCTGCTCCAGACGGCCGAAGGCTATTACGCATCCGCCAAGGTCGGCCTCACGCGGCTCAATTTCAGGCCCGCGCTCGCCATCGCCGCAGCGCGGGGCGTTTACCGCGAGATCGGCGTGGCGGTGAAAAGCCGGGGCGCCGACGCTTGGGACACGCGCACAATCATCTCCAAAGGCCGCAAGAAGGCGCTGGTCGCGTCGGCGTTTTTCACCGCGCTCGAAGCGCACAGCCTCGGGCGTCTGCGCCGGGCCGCGCCGCGCGATGGGTTGTGGACGCATCCCGGCCTTGATCAGGAGCTGTTCGCCTGAGGAGGGCGGGCGCGCCGCGCTTCAGGCGTCGCTCAAGGTTGTGCGGATAGGAATGGGCTTCAGCGGCAGTTCCGGGGCGGGCGGCGGGTTCGAGCCGGCGAGCGCCTCGTGCATCAGCCGCGCCGAGGCGGTTTCGATGCTTCCCTGTAAACGCCTCAGAAACTCTCGCCGAGGCAGGCCGGGCGGGATGGGATCCAGGATCTCCACGACGATCTCGCCAGGGTGTCGCAGAATGGAGCGCCGCGGCCAGAACAGCCCGGAGTTCAGCGCAATGGGTGCGCAGGGCAGGCCCAGCTCCTCGTAAAGCATCACCACGCCGGGGAAATATTGCGGCGGCGCGCCGGGCTCGCGGCGGGTGCCCTCGGGAAAAATGACGATCTCCCGCCCTCGCGCGGCGCGATCCTTGGCCTCGCGCAGCATGGCGCGCAGGGCCGACGGGCCCGCCTCGCGCTTCACCGGGATCATGCCGAACTTGCGCGAGAACCAGCCGTAAAGCGGGATGGACATCAGCTCGTGCTTCATCACCATCGCCGGGTCGCGCAGGAGCGGGATGAGGGCGAAGGTGTCCCACGCCGCTTGATGCTTGGCGGCGACGAGCGCCGCGCCGGGGGGCAGTTTATCGAGGCCGCGCACCGTCATGCGCACGCCGCAGATCACGCGCAGCCACCACACCGAGGCCAGGCCATGCGCCTTAAGGCCTGCCATGGCCCAGCGCCGCGGACCTAAGAGCAGCGGGCTGCCGATGATGAGGAACACGGCGGTGTTGACGTAAAACACGACCAGAAAGATCGCGGAGCGAAGTTTGAGGGCGAGGCTGGCCTTACGGTTTTGCATGGGCCGAAGCTCCTGCGTCATCGGGGAAGACCCGATCGGCGGCGTATCGCGCCAGCGATGGGAACAGCTTCAAATACTCCGCCAGCATAAGCCGTAGGCTCGGCGGATGGCTCCACCACCTCTCCGTGTCGAAATTGGGGGAACGCACCGGATAGGGAATGAGGACGGCGTCCGGCAGCACGCGGCGCAGCTCCATGAGACTGCGCGGCATGTGATAGATTGAGGTGACGACGATCAGCGAGCGAAAGCCGCGCCTACGCGCCCAGGCGGCGGTTTCATACGCGTTGCCGGCGGTGTCGAGCGCGTTCTTGTCTAGGTCGATGCAGCAGCGGAAGAGCGCGGCGTTCTGCGGGTTGAGGCGGATGAGGTGGAAGCGGCTGGTTGACGGATGGACGCCGGAGATGAGCAGCCGTTTGCCGTAGGCGCGCGACAGCAGGCCGACGGCGACGGAAACCCGCGACTCCCCACCCGTCAGCGCCACAATGCCGTCTGCGGGGCGCAAGGCCGACGCTTGGCGCTCGGCGGCGCGCTCTACGACCCCCGTGAACACCAGGAAGCCGACAACGAACGCGCCCGCCAGCGCTCCGGCGAGCTTCGCGGCCAGAACCAAAACGCCTCTCGCCCGTCGCCGGGCGTCGTGATCTCTCCGGTCGTCCATGAAACCTGCACTCGTCGCATCGCGGCGAAGCGCCCTCCCCATCGGCGTCTTGCGCGGCGCGCTATTTGTTCTGCGCTTCGAGAATTCGCCGAACGCCGAAGCGCGAGGTCAACTGACAAAGCATAGCGATAACGCCCACCATCACCACCAAAATGGCGTATCCAGGCAAATCCAGCGAGCCGCTGCCAACGATGCGGCGCACCTCGGCCTCGGTCGCCGCCCCCCCGCCCAGGAAGTCGGCGATGTGCGGGGCCACAAAGAAGATCAGCGCCGCGCAGGATGCGCCCACGACGCCGGCCTTCACTCCGAGCTTGAGGAAGTGCCACTCGAACTGGCGCACGATGAACTTCTCTTCAGCGCCCACGAAATGCAGAACCTCGATGATCTCCCGGTTCGAAGCCATGGCGCTGCGGGCGGCGGCGACGATGATGGCCCCCGTGGCCAGCGTCATGAGGATGATGACCACGAGGCCGCCGACCGCCAGCGAGTTGGTCATGGCGCGGATTTGCCGGCGCCAGCGGCGGTGATCGTCAAGGCTCGCCTCGGCGAATTTGGCGCTGAGCGCCTGACCGAGCAGCGCGAAATCGGGCGGGTTGTCGCGGTCCACCTCGATCGCGATGAGTTGCGGCATCGGCAGCGCGGACAGATTGGCCACCTGCCCCAGCCACGGCTTGACGAGCGCGTTCAACTCGTCCCGCGGCATGGGAGTGACGCGCGTGACGCCTGTCTGCTCCCTCAGATACGCGGTGACCTCGGCCACGGCCCTGTCCATGGCCGCGGCGTCCCCCACCGGCTGCACCTGCACGGTGACTTCGGAATCGATATCGCGAACCCAGGCGTCGGCGGACTGGCGCACCATGTAGACCACGCCGGCCACGAGGCACACCAGAAAGCACATGATCGCCACCACGAGCGTTAGCGAGCGCCCTGTCACCGAGCCTGGCAGCACGATCGGCGTGTCGCCAAACCCTGTGTGCGGCGGGGCGAGCGGCGCCTCGGCGACGACGGCGGGAAGCGACGGCTTAGCGGACGAGGTCGGCATCGGCTCGCTCATACATGTGCAGTCGCCCGTTTTCGAGCTGGAGGCGGGGGAAGGCGGGGAACTGGGACATGAGCTGATAGTCGTGGGTGGCGATGACGATCGACGTGCCGAGCCGGTTCAGCTCGATGAACAGCCGCAGCAGGCGTCGGCCCATCTGCGGGTCAACGTTGCCGGTCGGCTCGTCGGCGAGCAACACCTCCGGCCGCCCCACCACGGCGCGCGCGATGGCGGCGCGCTGCTTCTCGCCGCCCGACAGCACAGACGGATAAGCCATCATCTTATCGGACAGGCCGACCCATTTCAGCAGCTCGGTGACGTCGTGGGACGAGACGGCGGGCTTGCCGCCGCGCACGCGCAAGGGCAGGGCGACATTTTCCCAGGTGGTGAGGTGATCGAGCAACAAGAAATCCTGGAAGACGATGCCGATGCGTTGGCGCATCTCGGCGCGCTGGGCGAGCGTGAGCTTCGTCACATTGCGCCCGAACATGTAAGCCTCGCCGCGGGTGGGGCGGAGCGACAAAAACAGCAAGCGCAACAAGGTGGTTTTGCCCGCGCCGGACGCGCCCGTGAGAAAATGGAACGACCCCGGCTGCAGGACGAAGCTTACGTCAGACAGGATTTCCTGCTGGTTCTCCGCATAACGCAGCCCAACCTTATCGAACCGGATCACCCCTTACGCCCCTTTGTATTGCGCGCAAAAACCCGCCCGCCGTCTCAAAACGGCTTCCGGGAGCGATCCGCGTCTTGTATCAATGGAATTGGTCAAAGGCGAGACCTTTGCGACTGAACCGTTAAAGCGCCCCCCGCGGCGCATGGGAGCACGAACGCCCGTGTCCACCATCATTCAATGTCCGCATTGCGGCGCGAAATACCGGCTGAAGTTCGCCATTGCGGACGGCAAACTCGTGCGGTGCCCCACATGCTCCCAGGTGTGGCAGTTCCAGGCGCCGGAGCCCGAGCCGGAAGCGTTCCCCGACTTCGAAGCGGTTGAGAGCGGCCCGTCCTATGGCTCAGCGCCTAGCGACGAGCCGGCAGCGCCCCCCTCGCATGAACCGCGCTATGCTAGCGCGCAGGCGCCGGAGCCGACACGTTCGGAGCGTTTCGACGACGCGGCGGCGGCTCTGCGCACGGCCGGGCTTTACGGCGCCCAGTCCGACGCGGCGCCCGAGACCGCCGGTTCATCCGTCGCCGGATATGACGACAGCCTCGGGCAGGGCGTGCGCGACGAAGCCGCGACCGCCGCCGATTGGACGGCCGAGCTCGCCGGCGCCATCAAGCGCGCGGGTTATGAGGAAGGGCGGTACGATCAAAACACCGGTCACGAGTTCGAGACGGAGCGCGACCCCGCGCTCGCCTACTCCAACGGCGCGGCCGCGAGCTATCGCGACGATACGGTGCAGTCGGACGATGACGAGTGGTCGAGCCTGCGCGACGGCGATGGCGCGGCGCAGCCCGCCTTCATGGGCGAGGAGGAGCAACGCCTGGCGGCCGAGCGTCTCAGCGCGTTTTGGCGGGGCGAAAAAGCCGCCGCGAGCTTCGACGACGAGGTGCTGGGCGCCGACCGAGACCGCATGCCCGTCGCGCAGCCCGAGGAGGAGGAGCGTCGTCCGCGCGCGAGCCTAGCCGCCGCCGCGGCGTGGGGCGCGTATGCGTCGGTGGTGGGCGCGGTGCTGTTCTCGGTGGTGGCTTTCCGCGACTCGGTGGTGGAGGCCCTGCCTGGCGCGGCCCAGTATTACGAAAGCGCGGGGCTCGAGGTGCGCGGGGCCCGGCTGGAGTTTCAGGAAGTGAGGTATGTTTGGTCGAAGCGCGACGAGCGGCCGGTGCTTGAGGTGAAAGGCTTCGTGGCCAATCTCAGCGGCTCCACGCAGCGCATCCCGGGCATGAACATCACCGTGCGGGACGACAAGGACGCCGAGATCGCGAAGACCACCGCCCGCATTTCGGAGCAACCGCTGGAGCCGGGCGGCCGCGCGGAGTTTACCCTGGAATTTCTCTCGCCTCCCGACACCGTGTCCGGCGTCGAGTTGGAGTTCGACAAATCATAAAGCGCGTCAGAACCGCTTGATAAGCCGGTCGAGATAGTCCAGCTCCATCTCCGGGCGGAACCGCTCGCCGAGGCGCCGGCGCAGTTCGTCCAAAATCTCGCGCGCCCGCTGGATGTCGATCTCGTCGGGCACTTTGACGCTATCGCCGGTGTCCGCCCCGTTCGAACGGTTCGGCCGCCCCAGAGGATCGCGCGGCGCCTCGCCGTTCGGACCGCCGCCGGGGCCGTTCTGGCCTTGCATCGACCGCATCATCTGCTCCGCCATGGCCTTGGCGCCGGCGCGCAGATTGTCGACCGCCTCGGCCTCGTTTTGCGCCGCGCCGTCCGCATCGCGCCGGCCGAGAGACTCGCCGGCGTCGTCCATGGCCTCGCCCGCCGCGTCGAGCTGGCGTTTCGCCCGGTCGGACAAGCCTTCCATGGCTTCGCGCAGCGCCTTTAACTCCTCGCGCAAGGCTTGTTGACGCTGGCGCAGCTGCTCAAGCGGCGAGCCGCCCTCGCCAGCCTCTCCCGGTTCGGCTCCCTCGCCAGGCTGCCCCTCGCCCCGTTCGCCCATCCGATCGCCGCCGCGCTGAGGTCGGCCGTCGCGTCCATTTTCGCCTCGTTGAGGCCTGCCGCGGCTCGGCGCGCCCTCCGCCTGGCGTTTGGCCTCGTGGGTGTCCTCAAGCAGCTTCTGCTGGCGCGCCATCAGGTCGCTGAGCTGGTCAAGCTGGCCCATCATTTCGGATTGGCCGCCCGCCTGTTGCTGCTGTTGCTGGCCCGACTGCAAATTCTCCAGCATGTCCTGCAGGTCGCTCAAAAGCTTGCGCGCCGCATCCTTCGAGCCGGTTTTCGAGAGATCCTCGATTTTTTTGAGCATGTCGTCGATCTCTTTCGGGCGCACATAATCTTTCGGCTTCTGCTCGCCTTGCGGGGTCTCCCCGGCCTCGGCCGCCCGCCGCGCCGCGTCCTCCGCCATGGCCTGCAAGAATTTCGACAGCGCCTCGCGCAGCTCGGCCACGAGCCTTTCGATCTCCTCCTCGGAGGCGCCCTCGTCGAGGGCCTTCGCCAGCCGTTCCTGGGCCTCGCGCAGCTCGCGCTCCGCCTCGGGCAGATCGCCCGCCTCGATCTTCAGCGCGATCTCCCACAGATGTTGAACGGCGGCTTCGATGTCGCTGACGTCGCTCGCCGTGCGCAGACGCCAGTACACGGTGCGAATGTTGAGATAAAGCCCGAGCTTGGTGAACACGCTTTCCGGCTCGATGGTGAGGGTCTCGAGCGCGGCGGCGGCGCGCGCCGGCTGATCGGGGCGGTCGACGAGCGCCTTGCGCTGCTCGATGAGCGCCTTGGCGAGCGGCTTGGTGAACTTGCGCTCAGGCAGCACGAACGTCCCCGCGTCGCTCCCGCCCACCTGTCCAGCCTGATCTTCGGCGAGCATGGTCATGACGACCGGCAGCCCGGCCCAAGGATGCGACGTGAGATCTTTATAAGTCTGGCCGTCGCCGGATTTCAGGCTGGCGCGCGGCAGCGGCAGCGCGAGCGTCGGCGGCTCGCCCAGGCGCCTGGCGGTCGATCGCGGCCGGCCGGCGCCGTCGGTTTGCTTCAAAAGCGCGCGCGCGGTCGCCACGCCGTAGTCGTCCTCCACGTGATATTTGATGCGCAGCGCGCCGCGTTGCGACACCTTCACCTGATCGGTGATGGCGATGGAGGGCGGCCGATCATCCTCGACCTCGATCGCCCAGCGCGCCACGAGACGCTCGCCATCAAGGATTTCGAACGCGGCGGAGTGCGCGAGCTTGGCGCGAAAATCGGCGATGTCGGCGCTCGACGCTGGTTCGCGCGTCAGTTCGACCGGCTCGGCCCCGGGCGCAATTAGCCTGGCGCGGAAATCGCTTGCGTCCGGGTGGTTGACGCGGGCTGTCAGTTCGCTGTTCTCCAGCGTCGAGACGCTCGCAGGGGACGCGGCGGGGGCGGCGCCGGGCCGCAAACCGTCGGCCAGCATAATGGGGGATTTGGCTGCATAAGCCGGCGGCGTGATCCAAGCGTCGAGGCGCGTTGCAAGCACGCGCGCGGATGGCGGGATGGCGAAAGCGGCCGCAAGTCGCGGCTTCGCCTCATCGCCGTGGGCGACCAAGCCGACCGCAGCGGCGATGATGAGCGCGGCGCGGAGCGCGAACGGATCGCGCCTGTCGACCCGGGGCGCGGGGCCTCCGGCGCTGAGCGAGCCGAAGGAGGCCGCTAGCCGCTCCTTATGCGCGCGCCATAGACGCTCGGCCTCCGGCGTGGCCGCCGCGCCTGAAAGCGTGTCGCCGTAGGATACGACGGGTCGGTGCGGGGTGTGGCTGCGGGCTTCGAGGCGCGCCGCCGCTTCGGCCTGAGTGGGCGCCCGCCAGCGGACGATGGGCCAGAGCGCCGCCACGGCGGCGATGCCGAACAGCCCCAACGCCGCCTGATGCGCCTCGCGCGGAAGCAGCGGCCACAAACCGAACAGCGAGACCGCGACAAATGCGAGGATGACGGCGGCGAGCGGCCAAAGCGCGATCCAGAGCCGTTCGGCGGCGATGGCGAGGCTCGCGGCGCGCATCTTTCTGGCGAGCGCAGCTGGCGCGGATGGGCGAAGGTCTGTCATGGCGTCCCTAGCGGCGGCTTGCCCGCCCGTGTCATTCAAGCAACTTTGGCAAGCATACACGCGGAAGGCGGCGTTTTCGAGCCTGATCCCGCCGGGCGGGCGCGCCGTGGTTCAACTCTGCATGAGCCAGGGCGGCGTGCGCTCTGCGGCGAGCATCTGCTCGTAGCTTGGCCGGGGCTTGGCGACGAAGAACTCCGCGCCGTTCACGATAACCTCTGGCGCGAGGAGGCGGCTGTTGTAGGCGTTGGACTGCACCGCGCCATAGGCGCCCGCCGTCATGAAAGCCGTCAGGTCGCCCGGCTCGAAAGGCGGCGCGATGCGGTTCTTGGCGAGGAAATCCCCCGTTTCGCACACCGGCCCGACGAAATCCTGCTCGATCCACGGCTGCGCGGCGCGGGCCTCGACGACGGCGCGCACTTCGTGGTGAGCGTCGTATAGGGTCGGCCGGATCAGGTCGTTCATGGCGGCGTCTAGGATGACGAAGCGCTTGGCGCCGGACTGTTTGACGTAAATGACGCGGGCGACGAGCACGCCGGCGTTGCCCGCAATCATCCGGCCCGGCTCGAACACGAGGCGGCAATCGAGGCCTTCGGCGGCGCGGCGCGCGACGGCTGCGTATTCTTGCGGGGAGGGCGGCGCATCGTCCGGGCGATAGGGGACGCCGAGGCCCCCGCCAAAATTGAGAAACGAGATGTGAAAGCCGTCCGCCCGCAGTCGCCGCACAAGCTCCGCCGCGCGATGAAACGCCTCCTCGAAGGGGGCGAGCGCGCAAATCTGCGAGCCGATATGGACATGGACGCCGGCCGGGTTAAGGCCGGGCAGGGTGGCGGCCAGCCTGTAAAGCTCGGGCGCCTCGGCGTACGCGACGCCGAATTTGTGCTCCGCCTTGCCGGTTGAAATCTTATGGTGCGTGCGGGCGTCCACGTCCGGATTGACGCGCAGCGCGATGCGCGCAACGCGGCCAATGCGCTCGGTGACCGCGGAGAGCGCGCGCAGCTCAGGCTCGGACTCCACATTGAAGCCGTAGATCCCGCATTCGAGCGCCAGCGCCATCTCGCTTTGGGTTTTGCCGACGCCGGAGAAGACGATGCGCTCGGGCGGGACGCCGGCGGCCAGTGCGCGCCGCAACTCGCCCTCCGAAACCACGTCCATGCCGGCGCCGAGGCGGGCGAGGGTGCGCAGCACGGCGAGGTTCGAGTTGGCCTTTAGGGCGAAACACACCAGGCGGTCGAGGCCGTCGAAGGCGGCGTCGAACACGCGGTAATGACGCTCCAACGTGGCGGTGGAGTAGCAGTAGAACGGCGTGCCGACCCGCTCAGCGACCGCTTCTAAACTGACGTCTTCGGCGTGCAGCACGCCGCCTCGATACTCGAAATGGTGCATATGCGGGCCATACGGCCGAGGTCGGGCTAACGGAGCAGACCGTCCAAAATGAACGGCTTGTGCGGCCCCGTGGGCCATTGGCTCGGCTTATTCTCTTTCTCTTTGCCGATGGTGGAGGCGGTCTTCTCTTTGCCCTTGCCCTTTTCGCCATCGGATTTCTCTTCCGTCTTGGCTTCGGCGCTGGGCGTTTCGAGCGAGCCTTTTTTGCCGCAGCCGGCCAAACCGGACGCCAGCACGATCACGGCGAACAGCGTGGACAACGCCCGAAATGTGTGCATGTTCAAAGCTCCAGCGCGCGGGTGCTCTTTCATCGCTGCGAGCTTTAGCGCGAATTTGCGTCGGCATCCAGACGCATGAGCCAGATTTCAGCCGCCGCGCGCACATTTTCCGGCGCTGTGCCCCCAAAGCTGCGGCGGCTGGCGGCGGAGGCCTCCACGCTCAGCACGCCGAACACGTCCTCCGTGATGCGCGGCTCGACGGTGTGCATGTCGGCGAGCGTCAGTTCATCAAGGCGCGCCCCGCGCTCCTCCGCCAGCTTCACGATGCGCCCTGTCACGTGATGCGCGTCGCGGAACGGCATGCCCAGCGCGCGCACGAGCCAGTCCGCCAAATCGGTCGCGGTCGAGAAGCCCTTCGCCGCCGCCTCGCGCATCCGCGCCTCGTTCGGCGTCATGTCGCGCGCCATGCCCTCCATCGCCGCGATGACGAGGGAGAGACTGTCGAGCGCGTCGAAGGTCAGCTCCTTGTCCTCCTGCATGTCCTTGGAGTAGGCGAGCGGCAGCCCTTTCATGACGACGAGCAGCGCGTGGAGCGCGCCGTAGATGCGGCCCGGCTTTGCGCGGGCAAGCTCCGCCGCGTCCGGGTTGCGCTTCTGCGGCATGATGGACGAGCCGGTGGTGAAGGCGTCCGACAGCGCGATGAACTGAAACTCGGCGGACGACCAGATGACGATCTCCTCGGCAAGCCGCGACAGGTGCATGGCGCAGATCGACGCGGCGGCGAGCGTTTCGATGACGAAGTCGCGCGCTGAGACCGCGTCGAGCGAGTTGGCCATCGGCCGGTCGAAGCCGAGGCTATCGGCCGTCATATGCCGGTCGATGGGGAATGACGTTCCGGCGAGCGCCGCCGCCCCAAGCGGGCTTTCGTTCATGCGCGCGCGAGCGTCGGCGAGGCGGCCGCGATCCCGCCCCAGCATCTCGACATAGGCAAGCAGGTGATGGCCGAAGGTGACGGGCTGCGCCGTTTGCAGATGCGTGTAGCCCGGCATGATGGCGGCGGCGTGCGCCAGCGCTTTCTCGGCGAGCGCGCGCTGCAGGCTGGCGATTTGGCCGTCGAGGTGATCGACCGCGCCGCGCATATAAAGCCGCATGTCGGTCGCGACCTGGTCGTTGCGCGAACGTGCGGTGTGCAGCCGCCCAGCCGCTTCGCCGATCAGCGCTTTCAGCCTTGATTCGACGTTCAGGTGAATGTCCTCGAGCGCGCGGGAGAACGCGAACTCGCCCGCCTCGATCTCGGCCAGCACAGCGTCCAGCCCCTGCGCGATAGCGTCCGCGTCCGCTTGCCCGATGACGCCGGTCGCGCCCAGCATCGCCACATGCGCCTTTGAGCCGCGGATGTCGGCGGCGTAGAGCCGCTTGTCGAAACCGATGGAGGCGTTAATTTCCTCCATGATAGCGGCGGGCTTCGCGCCAAAACGCCCGCCCCACATGGCGTTGCTCATCGCTTTTCGCCTTTCGTTCGCGCTTGCGAGATATGTCGATGAAACAAAAACTCCGCGTCTTCGCAATGGTTATTCTGGTGGCGGGGTGCGCGCTGGCCGGTTATGCGGGCGCGCGCTGGTTCGTGACGCGCGGGGACGTCGCCGCGCCGCCCGTTTTCGCCGCTCCCGGGCCAGGACTGCACAAGCTGGTGATCGACGCAAATCCCTCACCCGTCGCCGACGTGACTTTCCAGGACGGACAGAGGCGCACTCTGTCGCTGCGGGATTGGCGCGGCAAAGTCGTGGTGCTGAACCTTTGGGCCACATGGTGCGCGCCGTGCAAGGTGGAGATGCCGACGCTCGACCGGCTGCAGGCGACGCTCGGCGGCGAAGACTTCGAGGTGGTGGCGCTGAGCCTCGACCGCGCCGGGCCAGACGCGCCGCGCCGCTTTTTCGAGCAGATCGGCGCGCGTAGCCTTGGCCTCTATATCGACCAGTCTGGCGCCGCAGGCTTCAAGCTGAAGGCCGGCGGGTTGCCGGTGACGATCGTCATCGACCGCGAGGGCCGCGAGGTCGCGCGGCTGGCGGGCACGGCGGAGTGGGACAGCCCGGAAGCGGTCGCCTGGCTGCGCGGCGTGATCGGCGCCCGCGCGCAGTAGCGCGGCCGCTTCTCGCGGCGCGGGGCGTGGGCGGGGACGGGAGCGCCGGTTACCTCTTTCGCGCGAGGCAAAATCGCGCTAAACACCCGAGATCACGGAGAGGTGGTCGAGTGGTTGAAGGCACCGCACTCGAAATGCGGCATACGGGTAACCGTATCGAGGGTTCGAATCCCTCCCTCTCCGCCAGCAAGTCGTTGATTTTGAACGGTTTTATGTGTTTCGTGGCAGACTTCGGACTTTGTCCGTAGTTTCCGCGGGTTACGCGGGCCAGTTTTGTGTCGCCCAAATCAGAGACCAATTTCGTGCGGCTTTTGCGGTGCCGCGACGGCCAAAGTCTCCTATCGGCTTTTGAGTGGTACGGTTGGCGACGGCATGCGGCGCCGCTCGTTGCGCTGTTGAAATGATCAATCCGCTGTTTTGAGTCGAGGGCGATGGCGTCATTCGTTGGCGCCGGCGCGCTTGCTTTAATCGAAGCCGAACTGGCGGCGCTGATCTGACCAAGGCTGCGCGAACTGGCCGGCATTCATGAGTTTGATGGCGCTGAGTTCGGACGGCTGGCGGCCCTGGATGATCGCTTTGGTGATCTCCGGCGCGAGGAAGCTTAATCGGAACACGCGGGTGAAGTAGGAGGGGCTCACGCCCGCTTCGGCGGCAAGGTCCTTTATTGACCGACCATTACCGGTCATGACCAGATCATGGAAGCGCCGCGCCTGCGCGATGAGCCGCTGCAGGCTGCGGTCTGCCCGCCGGGCGGCTCGGCTCCCTGGATCAACAGCCGCGTCTCCATCCCAGTTCGTCTTAATCTGGCCGGCACAGACAGCAGAAGCTCCCGCCCATCTGGAGAGATCGGCAACCGGTTGATGTCGAAATCAGGCTTCGCGACATCCGGCAAAGCCGTCGATCGGATTGCGATATCCACCTTATCCGCCTGCACGTCGATCCGCGCGACTATCGCATGCAGTATCGCACGCTTGTCCGATATCGCCAAAGTCGGCCAGCGTTGACCGAGGTTCCCAGCGTTATCGATCATGGTCTTGCACGCCGCGATGGTCGCGACTCCTGCGATGTCGAGCATCGCGGCCTCGTCTCGCAGCAGGGCGCACAGCTGCTCCTCGACCAGCGTTTCGAGATCGGCGGCCGGAACGCGGCACGCTGCGTCCAACGCCTGTCGCCGGCCGCGTTTGATCAGCGATTGGCTGACATAATATCGGTAGCGCGTGCTTGTTTTGTGAGGCGCGGCCGCCCCGCCAACCCCGCGCCGGGTCTTGTTGGCGTGGGTTGGCGACATGCGCTCGCCGCTGTCATCGAAGACGAGGCCGGTCAGAAGGCTTGGCGCGGCGGCCGTGGATCGCGTGACGCGCTCGACGCGGTTTTCGGCCAGCGCGGTTTGCACTTCGGCCCACAAAGCTTCGTCGATGATCGGCTCATGCAAACCGGGATAAGAGCAATCCTTGTGCACGATCTCGCCGCGATAGATGCGGTTCTGCAGCATGAGATAAAGCGCGCCGCGGGCAATCGGCTTGCCGCCCGTGGCGTTACGGAAGCGGTCAAGCCGGGCTTTGCTCACAATACCGGCCGCATTAAGGTCCTCTTTCAATGCAAGCACCGACTTGAGCTCGGCATAGCGGCGAAAGATGTGGCGGACGGTCTCGGCCTCCGTCGCGTTAATAACGAGTCTGCGATCCTGGACATCGTAGCCGAGCGGCGGGTTGCCGCCCATCCACATCCCCTTCCGCTTCGAGGCGGCGATCTTGTCGCGAATGCGCTCGCCTGTGACTTCCCGTTCGAACTGCGCAAACGACAAGAGCATGTTGAGCGTCAGCCGGCCCATCGATGTCGTCGTATTGAACTGCTGCGTCACCGAGACGAACGATACGGCTTTAGCGTCGAAGGCGTCGACGATCTTGGCGAAGTCGCTGAGCGAGCGCGTCAGGCGATCGACCTTGTAGACGACGACCGCATCGACCCGCCCGGCCTCGATGTCGGCGAGCAGGCGTTGCAGCGCGGGGCGCTCCAGGGTTCCGCCTGAGACGCCGCCATCATCATAGAGGTCGGGCAGCGCGACCCAGCCTGCACTCTTCTGGCTGCGGATATAGGCCTCGCACGCCTCGCGTTGCGCGTCGAGGGAGTTGAATTCTTGTTCAAGTCCCTCTTCGGACGATTTGCGCGTGTAGATGGCGCAGCGAACGACCCCTGAGCTATGGGCGCGAATGAACGCCGGTTTCCGACCCATCAGACGCCCTCTGTCTCGTCTGCGACGACGCAGCGCGGCGCAGATTTCGCTTTGCTGAGCCCAAAGAAGCGCGGGCCCGACCAATGCGCGCCGGTGATCTCGCGGGCGATCGCCGACAGCGAGCGCCAGGTTTTGTCCCGCCAGACGAACCCGTCCTCGACGACCGCGACCTCGTGCGTCTCGCCACCCCACTCGCGGATCAGCCGCGCGCCCGGCTTCAGAGTGACCTTGCGGGTTTTGGTCGGATTTGACTTTGCGTCCATTGTCCGCGCCAACTCGTCGAGCTGGCGTTTCATCGCGACGCTGAGGCCGCCGAGCGCTTGCTCCTGCAGCTTCCAGGCGATGCCGAGTTCGAGCAAGTCTCGGCTAAGCTTTTTGGGCGCGTCGGAGCGATACAGTCGCCGCCATTCGCAACGAAGATCAGCGTATGTCATGGCTTCGAGCGAAGCGATTTTAGCGGCGAGCGCCGCGCGATCGCCGCGATTGCGCGCGCCGACGACAATGGGTGGGACTTCAGATTCGATGATTTCGGACATGGCTCACCGTCCCGACGCTTCGAGCCGGTATGCTCTGCGGTCAACGCCTGCGGTCATCTGAATAGGGAAGCCTCGCGACTTCAGGCGGCTCAACGCGCCGCGGATAGTGTGTCTTTGCCATCCGGTCATGGCCACAAGCTCCTCGGCGGCGGCGCCGGACGTGGCGGCAAGGCGGTCGATGATCAGTCCGAGCTTGCCGCCGGGGCGTGGCGTGGGCGCGTCGCAATCCGGGGGCGTCCGGGCTGCGTCAGCTGCCTGCGTCTTGGTGGATGCTTTACGTGGTTTGGTGGTTGTCGTCATCGGGTGGTTCTCCTGCGCTGACTACGCGGGAATGCGTAGCCTTGCACCACCCGAAGCCCCGGAGTCGTTAGCCGGGGCGGAACCCGCAACCAGACGGTGCCGCGCGTCACGACGACACTACCGCTCCAAACCACCGCGAAGTCCAGTCGAAAGAGCGCGCCGCAAACCTGTTTGTTAGATCGCAATGTGTTGTGCCCCGCGCGCCGACGGGTCTCCTTCGCGATCTCGCCTAAATCGATCTTGTGCCCATTCTTGGCTTAGACAATGCGTCTGAACGCGAGGCGTTGTTCCGCCTCGCTCTACGTATCGCCGTTGACGTCGAAAAGCCCACTGCGGACTTCACAAAACTCTATCGCCACGCGCCGGAGATCCTGCACCGCAACATCATGGCCGTGCGCGGCTTCACCGGCCGCGAGGCCAAGCTCGAAGCGATTGGCCAGGCGCTCGAGAAAGGCGTGGCGGCGCTCACCAACTCCAAAAGCGCGTCCGCCGCGCTCCGGGGCCTTGGCGGCGTCGATAAAACGGTCTCGGCGCGGGAATACGCCTGGCGCAAACGCGAGCGCTATCACGGGGCATCGTGGGGGCGGGCGGAAACCCTCCAAGCCATGCTTCGAGTGGGCCGCTCGGTGTTATAGTCGCCGCGCCTGAAGGATCGCGCGTTAAAGCCCCCAATGAACGCATTCTGCGTTGGCTTTCCGGGCTGGATGTAATGTCAGGCGCCGCTCCGCTTTTTGTGGCGGATGACCCCGGCGCGGGCAAGACGATTATGGCTGGTTTGCTGATCAAGGAACTCCTGATCCGGGGCGATCTTGGACGTTGCCTAATCGTCGCGCCCAGAAGCCTGGTCTAGAAATGGCAAGAGGAAATGGCCGAGACGTTCGGCATGGATTTCGATCTGCTAACGCGCGACCAGATCGATGCCTCAGTGACTGGCAATCCTTTTGTCGAAAAGAACTGGCTGATCCTGCGGCTCCGAGGTCAACAAGCCAGCGCGCGACCAAAATACGCTATTGTACCGTCGATATGCCCGCAAGGCCTAGATGACGCCGTCTGAGCCGCCAGACTTCATCGCCCCAGTTTTAATAGACAGAGAAGTGTACGGGGACGCCTGGTCGCCGCGGTCCAGATTGCGGCGACCGGGTCCTGCTATCGACGATGCGCCTAAGCATGTGCTTTCGCACTGCCGCCCGCTTTACCAGTCGAAATCAGCTTCGTCATATTGTGCGGGTCGATCACAAATTTCTTCGGGGATCCGTCATTGAAGATTTGATATGCCTCGACTGCCCGTTCGAGCGGGATCACCTCTGTATTCAGAAGCGGCGTCAGGTAAGGCATTCTGTCCCACAGGATGGCCATCATCAATTCTCGGTTGTAGTGCATGACGGGGCATTGACCGGCCGTGAGCGTCGGCGATTTTACCCAGGCGCCGGGGAAGCTCAGGGCCATCAGACCTTTTTTGTTGAGTTCTGTGGGAGCGCCGGGATCCAGGTTCGTGTAGACGCCTGGAATGCCCATGGCCCCGGCGGGCTTGACCACCTCCATCAACGTGTTGATGACAGCTTCTTGGACGTTCTTTGAACTCTCGTCTGGCCCGTGGCCGTGGCACTCAAGGCCGACACAATCCACGCCAGCGTCGACCCAGCGAGAGCCCGTGCCGAGAATTTTTTCGATCTGGTCGGCGATCGGGGTGGCGCTTGAGGGATCGACGACCTCGTAGCCGGCTTGTTTCACCAGATCGCGCCTGGCCTTATTATGGTCGCCGACGATGATGCAAGATGCTCCAAGAAGCTGTGCGCTTGCGGCAGCGCAGCGACCGACTGGCCCGGCGCCTGCAATGTACACGGTGGAACCGGTCCCAACCCGCGCCTCGACACAGCCATGATACCCGGTCGGCAGAATATCGGAGAGCAGAGTCAGGTCCCTGATCTTTTCCATCGCCTGACCCCTGTCAGGGAATTTCAGCAACTGGAAGTCCGCCCAAGGCACCAGCATGTATTCAGCTTGACCGCCCTGCCAGCCGCCAAGATTGAAGCCGTAAGCGCCGCAAAACCCGAGTTCCTCATTCGCGTTAAGGCACACTTCCGTGTGGCGTTCCTTGCAGTTCCGGCATGTGCCGCAAGACACGTTAAAGGGCACGGAGCAGACATCGCCAACCTTGATACGCTCGACATGCGAGCCGACCTCAACCACCTCGCCGGTATTTTCGTGGCCCAGCTGCATCCCCCTCGGAGCCGCGAAGCGGCCGTTATAGATATGCAGGTCGCTGCCGCAGATGTTCGTCGTAATGATCTTGAGAATGACGGCGTGTTCGATCTTTCTTCCCTTTGGGTCCTCAAGCTTAGGATATCCTTTGTCCTGTAGCTCAACTTTATTTGGTCCCAAGAATGTAATAGCGCGATTGCCCTTTGGCATAGGTAATCTCCTTGGTTCGACGTGGGGTTCCGCGCTGAAACATTCATCGATGCCCATGCGGTGATGGAGAATAAAGGGAGAGGACCTCGGCAAGCCCTGATGCTTGTCAACATTGGCGCAGCGTGGTGCGTGCTTTCGCCTCTTACGCCGCTTGAGATACTTGCCAACCCTAGCGGCTTTCGACGACACGCCTTCGAGCTGGGGCCGTGCGATGCTTTGCAACAGGCATCAAAGCGCCGTTACATCCTGCCCGTTACGGATTTGTAAGTTTGATTTTGCCTGGGCGCCCACTATTTCCGTAGTCAAACGACTCAAGTCTAAGGACCACGCATCCAATGAGTTTTCTTCCTAACGTGACCGAAAAAAACTGGGAGTTTGTATCCAGGCAGTTCGACAATTTAAGTCCGGAAGCCTGCCTCGCGGAAATCACTGCGCGGCTGACCCGCGAAAATCCCGAATTCCTGGACATGGCGCGCAAGTGCGCTGCGGATATCGGCGACGAACCGAGAATCATGGCCGGTTTCGGCATGTTCTATCAGTTGCTGGCCTGCGCGTCGGCCGATGCCGCCGGCAACCCGGTAATTCTTGCGCTCCCTCGCGTGACGGCGGATACCCGCGACGCGCTCGTGCGCGAAATAGATGAGCGGGGATCCGATGCGTTCACGCTCGGGGCGATCGCGGATCTGGAACGCACCAATCCCCAGCTCATGCAGATGGCGCATGGTTTCGCGTTGCGTTATAAAGACTACCTGCGTATGATACAGGGGTTTGCGCTTCTTTACAGGTCACTTGCTTTACAGTCAGCAACCGACCGCAAGTGTTTACACTAACGATTGGTTGTGACAGCGGATATGGTGCGGTAACTACTTCTGATTGTATTTAAACTCTGGAAGTTTCTGCAGATCTTCTTTGCTGCCTTGGGCGAGCACAATTCGCGCGCCATCCTGGCTGATCTCCAGCGAATTGTAGGGAACCGCGACTAGAAAGCCGCCGAGGCCGAGAAAGCCGCCGACTTGGAGAATGACGTACAGAACTTTCTCCCGGTCAACGATGAGCTCATCGATTGAACCAATACTTTTCCCAGTACTGTTTTTGACATCCGCGCCGACAAGTTTTGAGGCGCGGTAGCCTCTGGCGACTTCCTTCACATTGACGTCCACCACCACGACGGGCTGTGAGAGTGCCGATGGCGCCAATTGTGGCGTAAGGATGGCGAGCGCTGGGAGCGATATGCCCCCGATTACGAGTGTAAGGCCAATTTTACGATATTTCTCGAAAGCTCTGGTGCGTTTCATCACAAATCCTCTGGCTTGAGAGCGATGCCGGCGTTCTCCCGGCTTTTTCGATCCTAATAGATCTGGTCATGACTGCCTTGACGCCTGTCAGTTCCTCCCGGATAAGCACACTTTAGCGCGCGGGTGCGAGTGCGTTGATTGCATTCTGGATCGAGGCTGCCAGCTCAGGCAGCGAGAAGCTCCCCTCGTGTCGTAAGCCGTTGACGAAGAAGGTGGGTGTTCCGTTGACGCCGCTACGGACACCGCCGATGAAGTCCGACTGTATCTTGTCGGCGTGCAGTCCGCGCGTGATCGAGTCGCGAAGCCCGATCTGCGACAGCCCCAAAGTGCCAGCGATGGCGAACAGGAGCGGTACGCTCAGCCGATGGTTATTGGCAAAAATGGCATCGTGCATTTCCCAAAACCGGCCGTTATCCCCGGCATACTCGGCTGCCTCCGCCGCCGTCGCAGCGATCGGGTGGATTTCAATCAACGGAAAGTGCCGGAATACGACCGACAGTGCGTTGCCAAATCGGCTCTCTAAAGCATGGACAACGGGATTGGCGGCGGCGCAAAAGGGACACTGATAGTCTCCATACTCCACCAGCGTGACAATTGCGTTCGGCGCGCCGCGCCTGTGGTCACGAGGATTAACGGGAACTTTGAGCGTTGACATTTTTCTGCTCCAGGTTGGGCATTTTTTCTAGGGCGTCGAGAATGCCGTCCGCTCCGGGGTTGACGGCAACCGGAGACAGGTGGCTCCATGCGATCGTGCCGTTCTCGTCGACGATGAAGAGCGCGCGAGCGCTCTCGCCGACATCGTCGCGATAAGCCCCGTAGGCCCGCGAAACCTCCCCTTTGGGATGGAAATCCGACAGCAACGGGAAATGGAGGT
The DNA here is from genome assembly GCA_033764775.1 of Hyphomicrobiales bacterium. GTDB lineage: Bacteria > Pseudomonadota > Alphaproteobacteria > Rhizobiales > Rhodomicrobiaceae > JAWXCE01. The sequence continues at coordinate 95,159 of JANRIQ010000025.1, forward strand.
TCCGCTCATGGGCGAACGCCTGATGGCACCATGCCCCGTCGACGGATATGCCCAAGAGTTCCGCGCCGTTCTTGCGGAATTCTGAAAGGACATGGTTATAGAGCGTCATCTGGTCGCCGCAGACCGGGCTCCAGTCCGCTGGATAAAATGCGATGATGACGCGCCGTCCCGCGAACTCAGACAAGGAAAGAGTCTGGTCAGGCGTTACGCGCAGCGTGAATCCGGGTGCTTTTGCTCCCGAAGCAAGAATTCCCGACATGTCTTTCCTCCCTTTCAAGGGTTAAGCTGTGCTGGAAGTAGCAAGATTGCTTGGCAGGCTAGTGCGGTGAGACCGCAGCTTGTAGGCCAAGACAAGCAGTGTGCCGCCCAGCACAAGCGCATGCGCGCCGGCCCAGAAGGTCAGCACCAGAGCGCCGATGGATGGCGAGATGACAAGCAGTACCCCGAACACGATACTTGCGATGGCGGCTATTACCAGCCACACACGGCCATGATCGATCTTTAGCCGGAATGCGGAGATCAGCATGAAGGCGCCCGAGATCAGCGCCCATGCCGCCACCAGAATGACGAAGGCAAAAACCGTAATGGCGGGCCAAAGGATGGCGACGGCGGAGGCTGCAATGCTGAGGATGCCGCTCAGGAGCAGCCAGACCCAGCGTTCGCCTTTCCTGGCGCCGCGCACGGACATGATGATCCCGAAGACGCCATCGACGAAACTAAACGCGGCAAAAACCACCACGAGAGAAAGCATCGTGATGCTCGGCATTGCGAACGCGGCGATGCCGAACAGAATGGCGACGACTCCCCTCAAAGCGACGGCCCACCAGTTGTTGGCGAGCATGTCGTTCATCGCTTCGGTTCTCGGACTTTCAGTTGATGCGCTTGTCATTGTGTTCTCCGTTCGTGAGCGGTGCTTGACCGTCAGCTGGCGATGGTGATGCGGTTGTCGACTTTCCGAACGCCAGCGCGAGCAACGCTGCTTCAACGGCTTCCTTGCGCTCAACCTGCGACCGGAGTGTCCATGTGCAAAATCCGTGTCCGTCGGGCATTTCCAGTCCGACGTTAGAGTTGCTTCACCGCAGCGGCCTTGATGACCGTCAGTTTTGACGCCAAGCTTTCCTTGATAGGATTGCGCCAACCCGAAACGACAAGGAGTCCGTGATGCCTTCAACGATAAGGACCGTGCGACTGCCGGCCGGAGAAGACGTTCCTGTTCTGGGCCAGGGGACGTGGGGGATGGGCGAAAAATCCTTTCGCCGCGCTGACGAGGTGGCGGCGCTCAGACTGGGTCTCGATCTCCGAATGACGCTTATTGACACCGCTGAGATGTATGGCGACGGCGGCGCGGAGATCGTGGTCGCAGAGGCCATTTCCGGGCGGCGTAACGAGGTCTTCATCGTCAGCAAGGTCGTGCCGTCTCACGCGTCGCGCCTCGGCGTGTTGTCCGCGTGTGAGCAAAGCCTGCGGCGCCTGCGCACGGATCGGATCGACCTCTATCTGCTCCATTGGCGCGGCGGCACGCCGCTCGCGGAGACCGTCGCAGCCTTCGAGGCGCTCAAAGCGTCGGGGAAAATACGCCATTGGGGCGTCAGCAATTTCGACGCCGCCGATATGGCCGAACTCGCCGGCGTCGCGAACGGAAAGAACGTGCAGACCGACCAGGTGCTTTACAATCTGACGAGACGCGGCGTCGAATACGACCTACTGCCCTGGTGTCGCGAACGTCGGATCCCGGTGATGGCCTATTCACCTGTAGAACAGGGCGTTTTGGCGGAAGACGAACGCCTCGCGAAAGTCGCCAATCGGCATGGCTTAAGCCGGTCGCAGGTCGCGCTTGCCTGGGTCCTGCGCCAAGACGGCGTCATTGCTATCCCCAAAGCGAGTTCACCTGATCATGTCCGGGAAAATCGGGCCGCGCATGACTTGCGCCTTGTTTCCGAGGATTTGTATGAACTCGACCGCGCCTTTCCACCGCCAAAGGCGAAGCGACCACTAGAGATGTTATAAGATTTGGCGGCGGTTACGGCAGCTTGGCGGCGATCACATCGATCTTTTCGATCTGAGGCGGCACACGAAAAAGCTCTTCCGCGCGCGTCCTCAAGGCATCAGCAACCTTCCCCATGAGATGGGCGTCACGGCCGGCATCGTCGGGGAACGCATCGAAGATGCCGTATGTCATCGGCCCCATCTTGGTCGCGAACCAGACTTTCGTCGCCGGTTCCGCCTCTACCAGCGGCAGGGCGCCACAGAGAAATTCTTCGACCTTGGCTTCGAGACCCGGCTTGGCTTCCAGCCGGACATAAAGCGCTTTCGTGACCATTATGATTTCCTTTCCAGGAGTTAAAGTTCATTCTCAACTCTGGATGAGCTTTGATCTGACCGTGCTCACGATAAGAGCTGCTTCATCCTCAGTTTTTCCGCAGAGAATCAAAGCCCGATCGGCAAGGCTCAGACCGGCGGCGAGATTTTCCGGGAAAACGACGGTGGCGGCGAACTGCGAGAAACGCGCCATTTCAAGGTCGTCTGCGGTCGACACAAGAGATGCCGGCGCAGGGTCGAGGCTGTTAATTTCATGCAAGCTCCGCTCCACCGCTTTATGATGATCGAATGTGAGGATCACGAGCTGCGCTCGGTCTAGCCCGGCTGCCTCAAGAATGCGGTGATGTGTTGCGTCGCCGAACACGACCTCATGACCCTGCCGATGCGCGGCCTGAAAGCGCGTCAGATCCGACTCGATAGCGATGTAAGGAATGCGTGCCGTTTCCAGTACGCTCGCCACCAGGCGGCCGACCCGGCCGCAGCCACACAGGATGACATGGTCTTGGAGCCTGCCGCTCTGCTCGCGAATGGATTCTTCAGTGGCCCCAATCCGGGGGTTGCGATGGCCGAAAGGCCGTGCCGCCCAATGGTTGCGCTGTATAAGGAGCGGCGCGAGGCTCATCGTAATGACAAGTGCAATCAGCGCCGGCTGGCCAAGTTCCGGAGGTACGAGCCCCGACTGCAGCGCCAGCGTGATGAGGAGCAAGCCGAATTCGCCGCCATGCGCAAGAATGAAAGCCGATCTTGCCGACGCTTCCCGGCCCGCCCCGGCGAGCAGGCCGGTCACGAACACCAAAACAGCCTTAAGCGGAAAGAACACGAGCATCCACAGGATGATCGCTCCGGGGTAGTTCGCGATGGCCGACAGATCGATACTCATGCCGACGCTGACGAAGAACAGGCCGACCAGGACGTCGCGGAACGGCCTGATGTCGTCCTCGACGCGATGACGGAATTCGCTTTCGCCGATGACCATACCTGCGACGAAAGCACCGATCGCAGGGGCGAGGCCTGCAAGATGGACGACGTAGGCCGTGCCGAGCGCGGTCATCAGGACGCAAAGCAGGAAGAGGTCGGGAGAGCGGGTCTTCAGAACCCTTGAAAACATCGCTTGGATCACTGGCCGCGCGATGACGGCTGCAGCGGCAAGCGCCACGGTCGCCACCGCAATCTGTTGCAGAATTGCTATTGGATCCGGCGCTCCTTGACGCGACCAGGCGTCAGCCAGAATAAGCAGTGGCAACGTCGCCAGATCCTGGAAAAGCAGGATTCCAAGCGCGAGCCGCCCGTGCCGGCTGGTGATTTCTCCCTGTTCGGCGAGTTGCTTGAGCGTAACCGCTGTCGAGGACATGGCGATCGCACCGCCCATGATAATGGCCGGCTGGATCGGCACGCCTGTCCACACAAGTCCGGCGGCTGCGACAGCCAAGGTCAAAGAGACCTGCAGGCCGCCTGCGACCAACACATCCCACCGCGCACGGAGAATAGCTGGAATTGAGAATTCGAGGCCGACCATAAACATCAGGAAGATCAGGCCGAGTTCCGCCAGAAACCGGGTATCTTCAGCGGATTCGAGCAGATGGAGACCATGCGGCCCGAGCGCTAAGCCGACGATGATGTAACCCGCGACGGCGGGCATTCTTAGTTCGGTCAGGATGCCTACCGCTAAGCCGGACGCCGCGACAAGGATCAGCGTCTGAGCCAGCAAGACATCGTTCATTTGCGACCGTCAGGTGCTGCGATCGACGCGGTTGGGCATGTGGGAACAGGCGCAGCCCCCTGTTCGGGGCAATCACCGACCTTCGAAGCGTGGGAGCGCGCATCGCCCTTCCGGCAAGCATACTCAGATGTGTCGCCGCTGCCGGGACGCAGGGAAATCCATGAAGGCGGATCGCTCGCGGGAAATGACTCGAGGCTGGCCCGTTCGACTTCATCGGGAGCGACTGTATCCGTCAGTTGAGTTTTCTGACCACGCTTGCACAAGTCATAAAGCTCCTCTGTCTAAGCATATCAGCCGAACTGGAAAGCCCGGCTGATTTTTTCTGCAATTGATCACGGAGAGACTGTGATCCGGTTCTCAACCTTGGTGACGCCCGGCGCTCGCCAGGCCGCGCGTTCCGCCTCCTGCCGCTCGGCCCACGAACGGACTGTGCCAGTGAGCGTCACTTCGCTGCCGTTGGCGATCACAGTCACGCGGTTGGCATCGACTTCCGCCATCCGCTTCAAGGCCTCCTCGATCTTGGACTTGATCTCCGATGGCGCAACGCGCGGCTTCAGCGTTATAAGGTTGGTGACGCCCTTAACGCTTCTGAGCTTGCGCACCGCAGCTTCGGCCCGATTGCGCTGGTACTCCCATTCGGCGCCGCCCTCGAGGGTGACCCAGCCGTTTTTCACGACGACTTTGATGTTTTCATGGGAGTAAGGAAGCTCGTACCTGATCGCCTCGACGGCGGCGCGGGCGATCTCGGGATCGGTCTTGTCGTGAATCGCGGGTAGCCGCACCTCGATATCATTGGCGACGCCGAGCACGCCTTTGACCCGTTTTGCCGCCTTCTCCGCCTCATATTTCTCGCTGTAGCTGTGCGTAAAGCCGCTCAAAGTGACGACCCCATTTTTCACTGCTACTCCAATGTCGGTAGCATCGATATCCGGATCCCATTTTAGTTCACTTTCTACATCACGTTTGATGTCGCTATCTGTTCTCATGACGCAATCTCCACACTGATTGATGAGCCTCTTCTAGATATTGGCGGTCGTACCTGCGCAATATTGCGAAACTAGCTCATGTGTGCGGGCCAAGGCCTTGACAGCCGTCAGTTTTCGTCGGGGAGCGGCGCATTGTCGGAAACGAAAAAAGTCCACAACCGGGCGGCGGTTGTGGACTAGGAGGCAGGCTCTGGGAGGAAGGCTTAACCTGCTTGTATAGGAATGCGCTTTGTATTGGCCTGTAGTTCCGCGGACTTGGGAATTGTTATCGTCAGCACGCCGTTCCGGAAGGTGGCCTTGGCCGCGTTCGGGTCGATGCCGTCGGGAAGGGGTACAGTCCGCTCCATCGCGCCATAGATCCGCTCTCTCACAAGGACGCCGTTTTTCTCCGCTTCACGGTCGGACTTCTTCTCGCCGCGGATAGTTAGCAGGCCGTTGCTGATCGACACATCTACATCCGCGTCGTTCATGCCCGGCAGCTCTGCCGTGACCGTGATTTCCTTGTCATTGTCGTCGACATCTACGCGCACAGCGCCGGTTTGTTGCAGCCGATCAAGCATAGCAAACGGGTATGGCACCATGCGCCAGAAATTGTCGAATGCGCGGTCGACATCCAGTTGCAGTGCGCGCACCGGGTCCACAGGCGCGGTTCGGTCGATAACGTCGCGCCCGGAGCCGCGCCATAGAGCGAGATCTGTGATTTTCACCGAGATTCCTCCCTCACGCGGCTTTAACGCTGATCTTGGCGGCTGGCGACGGCGCCGCTTTCGGCAAAATGAGCCGCAGCACGCCGTCTTTGAACACGGCCTCGATCTTGGCCGTGTCGATCGGCTCCGAGACCGTAAACCTGCGTTCATAGTTGCCGTCGCGGTACTCCGCGTGAACCAACGCGTAGCCTTGAGGCTCGGAGGACGCCGATCGCGCCGAGATGCGCAGGACACGATTGTCCAGAGTCACCTCGAGACTGTCGGGATCAGCGCCCGGCATGTCGAGCACCATCTGGACGCCGGCCGTAGTCTCGATAATGTCGCAAGGCGGAGTGAAGACGGGCTCGGTCCGCGTGGCTTCGGTGGGCACGGTTTCGTCGGTTTGGATTTCGGTCATGGCGGCATTCTCCTCAGGAGCGGCTGACGGTGATCTTGTGCGGCTTATCGGCCTCCGGCCTTGGCAGATCGAGCCGGAGCACGCCGTTCCGGAACTTCGCCGTGGCATGGTCGCCGTCGACGCGGAACGGCAGGATGAGGTTGCGGACGAAGGCGCCGGTTACGCGTTCCTGGCGGTGGATGACTGAGTCTTCCGCAAGCGGCTCAGCGGGGCGGCTACCGCGCAGCGTAACCGTGTTCTGGTGGACGGCGATATCGAGGTCCTCTGGCGCGACGCCAGGGATCTCTGCCGTGACCACAGCTCCGTCGGGCCCGGTCCAAATATTCATCAAAGGGAATTCGGGGAGCGCTGCGAGCCGCAAATTGTCGAACAGCCGGCCCATATCCCTTTGTGCAAAGCGCATCTGTCGCATCGGATCGAACCAACGCCCCGTGTTCTCAACTCTGTGCAACATGCCGTTCTCCCTTTTGACTTCGGATCAAGCATCGATTTCGACCCAGAGTGCATCCGTTACTCGCGGGCGACATTGACGACCGTCAGTTTCGATCGGGGGAAATTCGGCTAATTGTTTTCGAGATCCCGACGCAAGCCACCAGCAGCCTTCCTCTCGCCGAGGGAACGTACGCGAAGGATAGGTCCGCAAACATGCCGGCAAGCAGCGGCGATCCCTACGAAGTTCTTGGCGTCAAGCGCGACGCCTCGCAGGGCGACATCCAGGCGGCCTATCGCCGTCGCGCAAAAAAGCTTCATCCCGATCTCAATCCCGGCAACAAGCAAGCCGAACAGGACTTTAAAGATTTGTCTGCGGCCTACGAGATTCTGCGCGATGAGGAAAAACGCGGACGTTTTGATCGCGGGGAGATTGATGCCAAAGGCGCCGAGCGCGCCGACCGCCGGTATTACCGCGACTTCGCTGACGCAGGCTCCAGCGGCGGAGCTTATGAGAGCGGCGCTGGTTTTGCGGATTTCGGCGGTGACGACATCTTTGCCGAGTTCTTTTCGCGTCGCGACTATCGCAAGCGTGGCGCCGATGTTCGCTACTCCATGGAAATCAGCTTTCTTGAAGCGGTGAATGGCGGCCCGCGCCAGGTGACGCTATCTGACGGCCAGACGGTGGAAATCCGCATTCCGCCTGGCGCACACGACGGACAAACTCTCAGGCTGCGCGGGAAAGGGGGCGCCGGCCAGGGTGGCGCGGAGAAAGGTGACATCCTGATCGAGCTGCGTGTGCTTCCTCATCCTTTCTACCGGCGCGAGGGGGACGACATCCGCATGGACCTCCCCATTTCGCTCGCCGAGGCCGTGCTCGGCAGCAAGGTAAGGGCGCCGACGCCTGCCGGCCCGGTGATGCTTTCCGTGCCGCAGAATTCGTCGAGCGGCAGGACGCTGCGCATTAAGGGAAAAGGCGTGGCGCATAAAAATGGTACCCGCGGCGACGTCTACGCCCGGCTCATGATTATGCTTCCGGAAAAGCCAGATCCTGAACTGAAGGGGTTCGTCGCTGGCTGGTCAGCCGGCAAAAGTTATAACCCGCGGCAGGGCATGGGAGTATAGCCATGGACGATCGACAGTTTGCCCGAGAGCTTTGTATTGATATGAACCGGTTACACGTGTTCATCGCTCGGGGCTGGATATCACCTCTGATCCTGGACGGACGGCCGGTATTCGGGGATGTCGACCTTGCTCGCGCCGCCCTGATAGTCGACCTGAGAAACGAAATGGGCATCAACGACGAAGGCATTGATGTGGTGCTGGATTTAATCGATCAACTCTATCGCCTGCGCTTCGCACTTGGATCTCTGATCGACGCGCTGGAGCGAGAGGGTCAAGGGGGATAGGGGCCGCACCCGTGACAAACGGGCAAAGGCCGAGGCCGACCTGAAGGAACCGCGCCTGCCGCGTTGAACATTACCAAGTGTGGGCGCATGAAGAGCTCTCCTTAACATTCCGCATCTACTTTGCGGGCGGGCCACAGTGTCACCGACCGGCGGCTTGGAGACGGTTTCCGGTTCAATCGGTTTCGGATCAGGCTGTCCGTCACTCGCATCAGGCATGGCGTTGACCGCCGCTGTCGTGGACTTACTCGAAATCGGCGTCGACGACATCCTCATCGGAAGTAGCGCCTGCCGTTTCCCCGCCGCCGGAGGTGGGAACGCTAGAAGCATCATCGGCCTTGACACTTATACTCGACGTCACCCTTAAGGACGCCGGTCCGAATCGCTGCGCCGAGACGCGCGGGAGTTGTCTGATGCTGCTGAACCCACTCCGGAGCCGCTCTTGGCGACGCTCACCATTGCCGGGCGTAAGAGACGGTCGTGGTAAAGATAGCCCGGCTGAAGCACCTGAGCCACGGCTCCCGACGGCAAATCGTTGCGCTCCACTTCCGAAACCACCTCGTGGTGGTTGGGATTAAAGGGTTCGCCAAGGGGATCAAGGCGTCTGATACCATGCTTTTGCAACGCGGAGAGAAGAACACGTTCGGTCGCCTTCACACCTTGAAAAAGCCGCTTAAGCGGTTCGCTCGCACCCTCGTCGTTCGCCACTGAACTGAGAGCGAGGTGGAGATTATCGAGCGTCGGGAGAAGGTCCGCGGCAAAAGCGGATGCAGCAAATTTTACTGCGGTCTGGGCCTCCCGCTCCGTGCGTTTACGGCTGTTTTCCTGATCCGCAATTGCACGCTTTAGCCGATCTTCAAGATCCGCTTTGGCGCCCTCTAGTTGAGCGATCTTCTCCTCAGCCACCTTGGAAGCGCGCGTGTTATGCTCGATTGAGGACGAAGATCCGTCATTGCTTTCGTGTTTGGTTTGGTGCGAAGCGTGTTCAATGGGCTCCGGCGTCAATGTTTTTTTGTCGCGTGCACAAGAGGCATCCTCAACCGGTTCCCCTGCATGTGACAAATCATTCGGTTCGGGCTGGCCATGGGTTTTATCTGTGCTGTTGCCGGCCACCGTCCACCTCCTCGAATTCCGCATCGACGACGTCATCGTCAGAGCTGCCCGTTTTACCATTGGCGCTCGATGCGCCTTCGGAGGTCTGACCGCCCGGTGAAGCGTTTTGCGTCGCCGAATTGAACTGCGACATGGCTTGCGCGAGCTGAGATGACGCCTGACGGATCCGGTTCGCATCCTGTCCGTTCATTGCTTCTTTTGCTGCGGAGATAGCCTGCTCAACTGGCCCTCGCGCGCCTTCGCTAACGCTGCTTCCTCGGTCATTGAGTTGCTTTTCCGCGGCATAGACTGCGGCATCGGCTTCATTTCGGGCCTCGACAGCTTCGCGGCGCTGTTTGTCGGCTTGTGCATTTTGTTCAGCCTCCCTGACCATGCGCTGGATCTCTGCGTCCGACAGTCCGCCCGAGGCCTGAATGCGAATTTGCTGTTCCTTTCCTGTGTCCTTGTCCTTGGCGGAGACGTTTACGATGCCGTTTGCGTCGATATCGAACTTCACGTCGATCTGCGGGACGCCGCGTGGAGCTGATTTGATGCCAACAAGGTCGAACTGACCGAGCGGCTTGTTGTCCGCCGCCATCTCGCGCTCACCCTGGAACACGCGGATTGTGACAGCGGGCTGATTGTCTTCGGCCGTGGAGAACGTCTGGGACTTTGCGGCGGGGATCGTTGTGTTACGGTCGATGAGGCGGGTCATGACGCCGCCAAGCGTCTCGATCCCGAGAGACAATGGGGTAACGTCGAGCAGAAGGACGTCTTTCACATCGCCCTGGAGGACACCCGCCTGGATCGCCGCGCCAATGGCCACCACCTCATCCGGATTGACGCCTTTGTGCGGCTCCTTACCGAAAAGATTCTTGACGGTCTCCTGCACTTTGGGCATGCGCGTCTGGCCGCCAACCAGGATAACTTCGTCGATTTCCGCGGCCTTGAAGCCAGCATCTTTCAAGGCGGCTTGGCATGGGCCTGTCGTCCGCTCGATGAGATCGGCGACGATTGCTTCCAGCTTCGAACGCGTGAGCTTTACGAGGAGATGCTTGGGCCCGTTCTGGTCGGCCGTGATAAATGGGAGATTGACCTCCGTCTCTATCACCGAAGATAGCTCGATTTTTGCCTTTTCGGCCGCCTCCTTTAGCCGTTGCAAGGCAAGACGGTCATTGCGCAGGTCGATGCCCTGTTCCTTTTTGAACTCATCGGCGAGATAGTCGACGATACGACGGTCAAAGTCTTCGCCGCCGAGGAAGGTGTCGCCATTCGTCGCTTTCACCTCAAACACGCCATCGCCGATTTCCAAAATTGAAATATCGAACGTGCCGCCGCCAAGGTCGTAAACAGCAATCTTGCCCTCGCCCCTCTTGTCGAGGCCGTAGGCGAGCGCCGCGGCGGTCGGCTCGTTGATGATCCGAAGAACCTCAAGCCCGGCAATCTTGCCCGCGTCTTTGGTCGCTTGCCGTTGGCTGTCGTTGAAATAGGCCGGAACGGTAATGACGGAATCCGTGACTGTTGAGCCGAGATAGGACTCGGCTGTCTCCTTCATCTTTTGCAAAACGTAAGCGCTGATTTGGCTTGGGCTGTACGTCTTGCCCATGACCTCCACCCACGCATCGCCATTCGGGCCGGCGACAATCTTGTATGGAACGAGCTGTCTTTCTTTCTGGACAGCCGGATCGTCGTAGCGCCTGCCGATCAATCGCTTGATCGCGTAGATCGTGTTCTCCGGGTTTGTAATTGCTTGCCGTTTGGCGGCCTGACCAACGACAATTTCGCCGGTTTTGAGAAATGCTACCACGGACGGCGTCGTGCGCGCCCCTTCAGCATTTTCGATAACCTTCGCCTGCTTGCCTTCCATGATCGAGACGCAGGAATTTGTTGTGCCGAGATCGATACCGATTGCTTTGGCCATAATGGAGGCTCCCTGAATAGCTCATCGGGCAGATTCTAGTGCGAGCCAGCATTGGGCACGCTGACGTGCGTCATGAAGCAAGGTTGAAAAAGCGTTTGGATTTTTGCTTTGGGTGTTTTTATCACCCAGTCCCGGCGCTTGGTTTGAAGCGGTTTTGGCAATAACTTTGTCGAGGAACGACAGCCGAGAGCATTTGCAGATGAAGGGTCAGACCCGGCGACGCAGTGCGGTAGCCGGAGAATTCTCCACAGCCTTTCTATGCGCCAGCCTGCGCCGCCGCAGCGGACTCTTTCCTGAAAAGCTTGATCATCGTCCGGTTGAAGGCGGGAATGTCGTCACGCCGCGCTTGTTACAAGTTTCCCGTCCACGATGACTTTCACATCGATCCATTCGCCGACTGCATGTCGGACATTTGCTGCAAAAAAAGAGCACTAGCATGACGCCTCGCCCAGATGCGGGTCACAGCAGTCAGCAAACCTCGCTGGGGGCGGTTTTGGCGTCGGCCTCAGATGAGGTCAAACGCGTCGCGGTTTAGAAACCTAACCTCGCGGGGTCCCCGCAGCACAATTATGCCGCGCTGTTGAAGTTCGGTTATGGACCGGCAAACCGTTTCGGGGGAGATCGCCAGGTAGTCTCCGATGTCGTATCGAGAAATCGGCAGAGCGAAACCGTTTGAGTTTTGGTGCTTTACTCGAGACGAAAAATCAAGAAGAAAGCAAGACACCTTCTCCAAAGCTGTTGTCTTTCCAAGTATCAGCATATGACGTTCTAGCCGGGCCATTGCCCCATACGAGATTGTGGTAAGAGCTTGAGCCAAATCGTTGTCCGATCGCGCGAGCGCCTCTAACCGCACCCTAGAATAGTGTGATACCACAGTTCCATCCGTCGCCGCCTCGACGAAGTACCCGTGGCGCCATCCGAAACCGAAGAAATCTCCTTCGAGAAGGAAATCTAAGATATGGCGGCGTCCATCTTGTTGCAGGGCGAACTTTCGCACAACCCCGCGCCGCACACGGTACAGATACTTATCCTGTTCGTCGCACCCGGAGATTTCTTGCTCTCGACAGTAGCTTTTATTGGAGGCTATTTGCTCTAGAATTTCGAGAGCTTGGTCGGTGGATGGACAAAATCCGGTCTTCTCGCTTTTCGTGCCATCGGATCTGAGCATGTGACTTCACGCGTGCAATGCTTTGAACTACAAGCATATTCTCAGATCGGCGGATACGATGTTATTCGTGAAAATACGTATTCATTCGTAAACGCTCATGTGCGATAGAAATGTAAGACATCGCTTTAAATCTGCGGCGGCCGCTTTCTGAAGCCTGCTGCAGCCTGTAATACTTATTTATATTTTGCTTGGGAACAATAGACTCTCAGTCCTGTTTACCGCTTACGCTGACACGGGTCTTGTGCAACCGCTGGAGCAAATGATGGCAGTGCGTCCCGCCGTCTACATCGTAGACGATGATCCGGGGTTACGGCGCAGTTTGGGACGTATGTTGAGCCGTGCCGCCATGAAGGCAACCACTTATGGTAGGTCAAGAGAGTTTCTCGAAGCCGCTCCGCACATTGCTCCGGGATGCGTTCTCCTCGATTATTGGATTGCCGCCCCTTCCGGCGTAGATGTGCTGCGGGCGGTTGCCAAGATCCGTTCCAACCTTCCCGTTATTGTCATAACGGGCAATGGCGACATAGAGACTGCTGTCGCCGCCATGAAAGCTGGCGCTTTCGATTTCATTCAAAAGCCCATGGATTGTAACCGGCTTCTGTCCATGATTTCGCAGGCTTTTCAAACGCTAGACTCTGATCTCAAAGGCGGAGAAACTGAAGTCGCCATTCACAAGGTCGCGACCCTGTCTAAACGGGAGTTCGAGGTTCTCCAGGCGTTTGAGGCAGGGCTGACGACAAAGCAAATCGCCCACTCGTTGGGCATCAGCGTCCGTACTGTCGAGGCGCATCGCGCGAATATACTCGAACGGCTAGGAGTTAAGCGTTTGACCTCGGCTGTTCGCCTCTCAGTAATAGCGCGGTTGGGCGCGAAAGCGTAGCGATCCATCGGCTACTTCTTTACTTTTTTGATTAACATGTTTCTGACGCCATACTGGCGAGCTTACGCCTCCGCGATCTTATCGATGAGTTCCTTTGCTTCTATAGGCTTTTTAAGTATTCGCGCTCTTGGATTATCATGGAAAACATCATGATCGCCATAACCGGTGACGAGGATAACTGGCAAGTGGGGATGCTTGGATTTAATTGTTGTAGCAAGTTCAACGCCGGTCATCCCGGGCATTGCGATATCGGCAAGAACGAGATCGATTTCGGGCTCCTTGACGATCCGTTGAAGCGCTTCGCTTCCGCTTTTCGCCGGTATTGCCGAGTATCCTAAGCTGCCGAGCAGGCGGAGCGTGCTTGTGAGGACTGCCTCGTCGTCGTCAACCACAAGAATTTTTTTCTTGTCGTTGGCCACCGAACCGCGGTTAGCCTCACTTGAGGCTCCTTCGTATTTATGCGGAACGGCCTCAGCGCGCGGCAAAGCGATCTTTACGGTTGTACCTTGGCCCAGACGGCTCTCAATTGAGACCCCTCCATTCGACTGCTTGGTGAAGCCAAGCACTTGCGCAAGTCCCAGGCCAGAACCTTTTCCGGCTTCCTTGGTGGAAAAGAAAGGCTCGAACACATGCGGAAGCACATCATCCGCTATGCCTGTGCCCGTATCGCGAACGGCCAAACCCACATACTGGCCCGGCGCCAACTCCTCAGGATACGAAGGCTCCGTGTCTATAACGATGTTGAAGGTTTCGAGCGTCAATACACCCCCTGACGGCATCGCGTCTCGAGCATTGAGAACAAGATTGAGGATCATCAACTCAAGCTGGATTGGGTCGGCCAGTGCTGAGCAAAGATCGTCCGCCAACGCGGTCTGAAGTTGCACGGAAGCGCTTAGCGACGCGCTCAGCAGATCTTTCATGCCGGCAATCATGCGGTTGAGATTGACGGCCTGGGGCTCAAGCTTTTGCTTGCGGGAGAAGGCGAGGAGTTGGGCCGTGAGACTGGCGCCGCGATCAGCAGCGGCGCGGATCAGTTCGACGCCTTCTTGGTCAAAAGGATCGCGAACATCGGCGGCCAACAGACGCGCATTGATCAGAATAACGCTAAGCAGGTTATTGAAATCGTGCGCGAGACCTGAGGTAAGCTGCCCGATCGCGACGAGGCGTTGCAGTTGATGGACTTCGGCTTCGGCTATCTTGCGATGCTCGATCTGAGCCTGCAATTCGCGGTTAGCTTTCTCAAGCTCGCGCGTCCTGGCTTGAACGCGGGCCTCGAGAGTGTTCTCGATACGTTTGCGATCGGTAACATCCCGGGCGGCTCCATAAAAGGACGCCGGTACACCATTCTCGAAGTTCGTGCGGCCGCGGGTTGCAATCCACCGTTCCACGCCGTCGTTTTTCCCGATCACGCGGTACTCGATATTGTAGACGCCATCGCGTTCGGGATCGAGACAGTGCTGCTTCGCTTCCTCAACGCGCGGGATGTCGTCAGGATGAATACAGGCAAGCCACGTGTCGTAGTCAATCGGCGCGCCTGCCGATACGCCCCACATTGCTCTCAGCGTGTCGTCCCATCGCAGCTCGTTCGTTTGTGGGTTCCAAGAATAGAGCCCCAGCCTGACGAGGTCTACGGCTGCCTGCAATTGCTTCTCGCTTGCCCGAACCGCGTCGGCGGCTTCGTTACGCAGGTTCGCCATCGCGAGTTTTGCCCGCACGCGAGCCAGCAACTCGCGGGCGTTGAAAGGTTTCACGATGTAGTCGTCTGCCCCGGCAGCCAAGCCTTCGGTTTCCGCCTCCTCGCCGGCACGGGCGGACAAAAGGATTATCGGCAAGTGTTTAAGCGACGCATCCTTGCGAAGCGCGCTTAACGCAGCGAACCCATCCATGCGCGGCATCATGACGTCAAATATCGCGAGTGCGGGGCGGCGGCTCCGTATGGCCTCAAGCGCGGCCAAGCCATCCGTAACGGTTTCAACCTCATAGAGTGCGTCAAGGATCGATCGCAAATAGGCGCGCATATCCGCGTTATCGTCAGCGACGAGCAAACGCGGTCGATCTTTGCCGCCATCGCCAGGAGCGGCAGCCAGTTCACCTGGCTCTCGCAGAGGCGCGATCCGCTCCTCCGGCAGCCAGCGAAGCGCTTCCTGAACAAAGGCTTCCGCGCGGGTCGCCGTTGAGATTTTCGCGGGCGCCGCGCCGATCCTGTCTTTAGGGAGATGGGATGCTCCAAAGGGAAGCCGGATCGTAAACACACTACCCTCGCCCTCAACGCTCGACGCCTCGATCGTCCCGCAATGGAGCTTTACGAGTTCCTTCACCAGCGCCAGACCGATCCCGGTTCCCTCATGAGTGCGGCTTTTGGCGTTCTCAATGCGATGGAAGCGCTCGAAGATACGAGGCAATTCTTGCTCAGAGATGCCTGTTCCAGTGTCTCTGACAGCGATCTCCGCAAAGGCGCCATCCGCCCGGCAGCTGACCTCAATCTCGCCCGCAAAGGTGAACTTAAACGCATTCGACAGAAGATTGAGCACGATCTTCTCCCACATCTCGCGATCGATGTAGAGAGCCTCCGGAAGCGGCGGACAATTCAACACCAACTTCAAACCAGCGAGGTCGCAGGCGGAGCGGAAATTGCTGGCGAGGTCCGCCGTGAAGGCGGAGATATCGATGGGTTCATAGTTTGCTTGTATGCGGCCGGCCTCAACGCTGGTAAAGTCCAGAAGAGTGTTGACGAGCCTTAGAAGCCGCAGACTACTGCGGTGAGCCAGGGTGAGTTCCTCGTGACTTTCGCCGTCAACTCTCGCCAGCGTCTTCTCCAAAGGCCCTAGCACCAGTGTTAAAGGCGTGCGAAGCTCGTGGCTGACATTGGAAAAGAACGTGGTCTTTGCCCGGTCGATCTCGGCCAAGGCTTCTGCACGCTTGCGCTCGGCTTCATATGCGACCGTATCCGCGACTTTGGCGCTGATATGCGATGCCACGAGGTCGAGGAAGGACTGGTAGCTCTGGTCAATTCTTTTATGTGGGTTAAGACCGACGACCAGGATGCCCGACGCGCTCTTAGCGCCCGGTAGAATGAGCGGCGCCAGGTAGACCTGATCCGGCGCTTGCAACCAGCGCCCCACGGGAAGCCCCTGTCTAGCCAAGCCTTCGACAAAGCAAGCACGCTGCCGAGCAAGGTGCAAGGGCCATGCGCCCCCAACGTTTATTGGAATCTCCATCGGACTGGCGGCCTGTCCGGCCGCAATGCCGGCGGTCGATGCGAGGTGAGCTGTTCGGCCGTCCTCCGACATCCGGTAGAGAAGCGCGAAGGGCGCATCGTATCCGTTGCGAGCGAGCACATCCGCCGCTTCTTGCAAAGCTCCGTTAAGGGTTCCCGCCGAAGATAATGCCGCAAGTTCGCGCAAGGTCTCCCGCCGCCTTGCGCCAACAACCTTTTCGGTGGTCTCGAGAACCGGGCAGAAAATGCCGCAAATGCCGCCGTTTTCGCAATAAATGGGGCTGTAGGAGAAGCTGAAATAGCCTTCCTCCAGATAGCCTCCGCGCTCAATCAACAGCTGCAAATCGTCAGCCGTGCTCGCCTGCCCGACAGCCAATACCTGATCGAGCATTGGGCCGATTACATGCCAAACTTCCGACCAGCACTCGCGGCCCTTCTGCCCAAGTGAATGCGGATGCTTTGCGCCAAGCATGGGAATGTACGCATCGTTATAGATGAGGATGAGGTCCGGCCCCCACCAGGTGACGATCGGAAATGAGCAATTTAGGCACGTGTTGATGGCAGTCCGAAGGCTTTGTGACCAGGAGTGCAGGGGCCCGAGCGGCGTTTTGGACCAGTCCTTCTCGCGCACTGCGTCGCCCAAGGCACCGCCGCCCAAAAGCCACGATTCGTTAATCGTTTTTTCCATATTTACTATGCGCTTTAATCAACATATGGCCTCGCCACGTCGAATTTGGGTAATTAGCGCAGAAAATTAGTTCCATTGCCGAGGCGGCCGATGTCGGAAGAATTGTATTTATACCATATTCAACGCAAAAAGCCGCATTTATACTCGCCTATCTTTTCAAAATAATCCTCCGCCCGATGTGCAAAAATTGAGCGTGATCCACTGGCACGAGCCGCGATCGGCTGGTCAGGTGAACTACGGTAAACGCCGAATTATAGAACAGGGCGTGGTCCCTCTTGTCTGGCACAGCTTCCCTCTTTCGCTCCTCGAAGAAATGACCGTTGTCATGGCGCCGATGCGCGCCTCGCACAGAATGAGGCCCCATGCTGAAGGTCAACAAAACTGCATCGATAAGCGACTCTGCGGGCTTCCAGCGCATGTTTGCGCCTGACCGGCTATCGCTCGGCGTGTTCTTCCCGATCGAGGCGTTCGAGAGGGACGAGCCCGCTATGCGCGACCAGCAGCATCTCGCCCGGCAGGCCGAGGAACTCGGCTGTGCCGGTCTCTGGACGCGAGACGTGCCGTTGCGAGACCCGAATTTCGGAGATCTTGGTCAGGTCTGTGATCCGTGGGTGTGGCTAGGCTGGATCGCGGCGCAAACCTCCACCATCGCGCTTGCGACCGGTTCCATCATCCTGCCACTGCGCCACCCGCTCCATACTGCAAAGGCGTCCGCATCGATCGACCAGTTGACCGGCGGGCGATTCGTTCTCGGCGTCGCTTCCGGCGATCGCCCCGTTGAATTCCCGGCATTCGGTGTCGACTGGGGCCAGCGCGACGTCCTATTTCGCGAAAACCTGACGGTCATCCGCAAGGTTCTCGCGGAGGAATTTCCAAGTGTCCAGTCGAGCTACGGCGCCATGATGGGAACGGCGGACCTGGTACCCAAGCCCTTCGCTCGCCTGCCGATCCTGATCACCGGTTCGAGCCGCCAGAGTTTTGAGTGGATCGCCGCACATGCGGACGGCTGGATCACCTATCCACGCGACCTCGGGCGGCAGGCGGAGCTGGTCAGCAAATGGCGTGCAGCGGTAGAGGTCATGTCGCCTGGCGTGTTCAAGCCATTCGTGCAGTCGCTCTACGTCGATCTCGCCGACAATCCGGCCGAGCCGCCCCGGTCCATTCATCTCGGGTTCCGGGCCGGCCGCAACTTCATGATCGACTTTTTGAACGAACTTGGCGGCGTTGGCGTCAATCATGTCGCCCTCAACCTCAAATATGGCCGGCGCGCTGCGGGCGAGGTGCTGGAAGAGATCGGTCGAGAGGTACTTCCGCAACTTGGTAAACGTGTGAGGACGTCACCTCTCAAAGCGGCCACTGCACGCTAGAGCATCTGAGCGAAACACGAATTCACTCCTCCCCCGGCTTTGCCCTGTTGCGTTGAATGGTGTGACATCCGCCTCGAAAACGGCTCCTCGTGATGGCCTATCCAGGCCGATAAGCGCTCGGGGCAATCCTGCGTTAAAGCAGGCGCAACAGCCGCTAAAGCAGCAGATCGAACAGGCGATACGCCCGTTCCCAATCCTTGGTCATCGGATTCTTGAGATTTGGGTCGGTGATCCTGAAGGTCTCCGCAAGGGCGAGGCATAGTCCTCCGGCAATCTCGGGCAGCTCTCCCTCCGTTTCGACGCCGATCGCCAGATCGCTTGGCGGCAACCCCGTCAGCCCAGCCAGGTAATCCGTGAGTTGCAACTCCGCGTTGATCAGCCGGAACCGATGGATCGACTCCTGGAGCCCCTTGGTAATCGGAAGATCCCAAGGCTCAACCACGTCGCGGTTGTTGGCCTTGGCGTTCGCCTCGCCGCGAATGACAAGGTCCACGACCTTCCGATGGATAAAATCCTCAAGCCGGCCCAGATCGCTCTTGTCGAGATCGAGATCACCCGCCTCGCGAAAGAACTTCTCTAGTCTATGAATGGTCGCCATTGCGCACCTCACCTGCTGGACAGCAAAATGTACGCGACTTGTCCGACCAGGCGTTGACGACCGTCATGGCGGCTGTCGCCAATCGACCGACAACCGCGCCAATGAACTTTTTTCGGCGCGGCCGCATGAGTGTTCAGCAAATCGGCAGGAGCCGGTAGAGGGTAGTCTTCGCCCCTCGGGGCCATCCGTCGGCAGCGATCGATGCTGCCGCTGCGCGCATGCCCGCTTGGCAGTGTCTCCGACGAATGCGGGCGAAAGCGGCCCTTTGCCTACCACGGAAGGAATGTAAATGGAGCCTTCAGACGCTCTTTAGCGCCTGCTCGACCCAATCGACGATCGCCGAAGTCGGCATCGCGCCTGAGGTGCGAGCAATCTCTTGCCCTTTGCTCATCATGATCAGGCTCGGAATGCTGCGAATGCCATAGCGCCCGGCAATGACGGCTTCCGCCTCCGTGTCGAGCTTACCCAGCCGCACCCGCGGCTCCAGCAGCGGCGCCGCCTTCTCGAAATTGGGAGTCATCATTCGGCACGGACCGCACCATTCCGCCCAAAAGTCGATCACGACCGGCAGGTTGCTCCTCAGCGCGTGCGCATCGAAGTTCGCGCTGGTTAGCTCGACAACTTTGCCCGCGAAGAGGGGATTGTGACATCTCCCGCATTTCGGGTTGCGGTCAAGTTTTGCGCGGGGCACGCGGTTCACCGATGCATCGACCGGACAGGTAACCAAAAAGATCTCGGCGGATGCTTCCGGCCGGTTATCGGTGGTCGGTTCGGACATCGGCGTTTCCTTGAAACGGCTTCGCAGGCGGGCTGAGCTGGAACCCATAGGGGCATGGTGCGGTTGCAACCGGCTAGCAGCCTATTGAGCCACGATCTAAGCGGACTTGTAGTAGGCAACCGCCGGCAAGGCATTGACGGGCGTCAGCGATCGGGCGCGCCTAGATATTCGGCGAGTCTTCAAGCTTGGCATGAACGATCGCTGCCCGTCTCGGCATTCAATCCCACGCCGAACTGACAGGCGTCAGTTGAGGCGGATCGCTACGCTCCTAACATGCCTCGGTGACGGTCCTGGAGACCGGGAATTCCACTCTGTAGAGACGGGCGATGGACCATGCAGCTACCATGATACGATCTCTCGGCGCTGCTCATGCGCCGGACACGGACGTGCTATTCCAGCCATACCGCCTTGGTCCCTTCAACCTGCGACATCGCATCGTCATGGCGCCGCTGACTCGCTCCCGGGCGCGCCAGCCGGGCAATGCGCCAAGCTCTCTTGCCGCCTGTTACTATGCACAGCGCGCGTCCGCGGCATTGATCGTGAGTGAGGCGACGCAGGTTTCGATGCAGGGGCAGGGTTATGCCTGGACGCCGGGCATCCACAGCCGGGAGCAGGTCGAGGCGTGGCGCCGGGTGACCCAAGCGGTGCATGAGGCGAACGGATTGATTTTCAATCAGCTTTGGCATGTCGGGCGCATTTCACATCCTGCTTTGCAGCCCGACAAAATGCTTCCCGTCGCCCCGTCCGCCATTGTGCCGCAGGGCAAGGCCTTCATCGAGAACGAGCGCGGCGAAGGCGAACTGGTTCCGTTTGTGCGGCCGCGCGCGCTCGACATCGAAGAGATGCCCTATGTCGTGGCGCAATATGAACGCGCGGCCAGAAACGCCCAGGCCGCCGATTTCGATGGCGTCGAGATCCACGCCGCCAACGGCTATCTGCTCGATCAGTTCATCGAAAGCGGCGCCAACCGCCGCACCGACGCTTATGGCGGCCCGGTCGAGAACCGAACGCGATTGTTGTTCGAGGTCGCCGAGGCCGTGATGCGCGTCTGGGGGCCCGATCGCATCGGCGTGCGGCTGTCGCCGATGGGCAAGATGAACGACATTTACGACGACCAACCGGAAGCAACCTTTGGCTATATCGCCGAGCGCCTCAGCGACTACGGCTTCGCCTATCTCCATATCGTCAACCCAGCGATGGAGCAGATGCAAAACGGAAAAGAGCCGGATCCGCAGACGCTCGGCATGGTCGAGACGATCCGAAAGAAATTCAAAGGAACCCTGATGGTGGCGGGCGGCTTCGAAGCTGACACTGCGGCGCAGTGGCTTCGCGAAGGCAAGGCAGACCTGATCGCTTTCGGCCGCAAGTTCATCGCCAATCCCGATCTGCCCGAGCGGCTGCGCACCGGCGCGCCCCTCAATGCAGACGATCCGACGACGTATTACGGCGGCGGCGAGAAGGGATACACAGACTATCCGTCTCTGGCGCAGGATCGCGGCGAACAGCCGAAGGCGTGCGTCGACCAGCGCTGGCGGTGAGCCGCGAGAGCGGCGCCACGATGCTAAGCTCGCTTACTCAACCCAACGATAGAAAGGAATTCAGATCATGGCGGACGATAGCCTTAGAGGATTCAATGTGGCCATTCTGGTCACCGACGGCTTCGAGGAGGTCGAACTTACCGAGCCACGTAAAGCCCTGGACGAAGCTGGCGCCACGACCAAAATCGTATCGCCCAAACATCAAAGCGTGCGGGCCTGGAACTTCACGGACTGGAGCATAGACTTGCCCGTCGATGTGAAGCTGGATCAGGCCAAGCCGGAAGATTTCGACGCGCTGCTGCTGCCGGGCGGCGTCATCAACCCGGACTCGCTTCGCATTGACCCAAAGGCAGTCGCCTTTGCGAAGGCGTTCTTCGATGCCGGGAAACCGGTCGCATCGATCTGCCATGGTCCCTGGACCGTGATCGAGACCGGCGCCGCGCGCGGCCGACGAATGACCTCATGGCCCTCGGTCAAAACCGACCTCAAGAACGCCGGCGCGGACTGGGTGGACCAGGAAGCGGTCGTAGATAAGGGTTTGGTCACCAGCCGCAGTCCCGACGATCTGCCGGCATTCAACCGGGAAATGATCAAACTGTTCAGCAGCGCATGCGGGTAAGGGTCCGGCTGCATCATGCCAAGCAGGGTGCCCGGGCCCGCTTTAAGAAACCGGCAGTTTAGTCCGCCGCAGCGCAAGGTGAGCATCATCGGTCAGGGAAAGCCGAAGCCAGGCGGCCGAAGTCGCGGAAAAATCGGCTTACTCGGTTATCGACAGCGAGCATTGTTCGGTTTTTCGATTGCCGCCTGGCGCTATCTGGCCTTGCGAATACAGTGACCTTTATCGCACCACGAATTCCCTGTTCACCCGCCCGATACCTCTGATCGGAAGAATAAATTCCATGTTTCTTAGTCAAAAAAACTCCGTGTTAAAATGTTAGGGAATTTGCAATGCAAGCTATTGTAATTGCGCAGCTTATCGAACGAAGAACTGCCTCCGAAAGATGCCAAATCACCGATTTTCCCTGCAGTTCTGGTTCTAGCAGGGATCGACGACTGGAGACAAGTTTGCACGGGACTGCCCCCTCCGCCACGAAACCGCTCATTTAAGATTTTGACCGCACTACACTTTGTCAGAAGGTAACGTCTAAACGGCCAACTTGCGCCGCACTTGCGCCTCGTCCATGTCGGCGCGCTTGCCCGACAGCACGATCTGGCCGCGATCCATCACCGCGTACCGGTCGCACAGGTCGCGCGCGAACTCGAAATACTGCTCCACCAGCAATATCGCCATGCCGCCCTGGTCGCGCAGATAGCTTATGGCCCGCCCGATATCCTTGATGATCGACGGCTGGATGCCCTCGGTCGGTTCGTCCAGCACGAGAAGCGTTGGCCGTGTCACGAGCGCCCGCGCAATGGCCAGCTGCTGCTGCTGACCGCCAGACAGGTCGCCGCCGCGACGGTGCAGCATGGATTTCAACACAGGAAACAGCTCGTAAGTCTCCGGCGGAATGGTGCGTCCGCCGCGCGGCAGCGGCGCATATCCGGTCTCTAGATTTTCGCGCACGGTCAGCAACGGGAATATCTCGCGCCCCTGCGGCACAAGCGCGATGCCGCGCCGCGCACGCTCATAAGACGCAAGTCCCTTAAGATCTTGACCGTTCCAGCTTATGCTTCCCTTTCGCACCGGTTCGCGACCTGCAATGGCGCGCAGCAGGCTGGTCTTGCCAACGCCGTTTCGTCCTAAAACGCAAGTGACTTCGCCAATATGCGCCTCGATGGACACATCGCGAAGCGCCTGCGCCGCGCCGTAATACAGGTCGATGCCGTAGACGTTCAGCATGGGATCGCCTTCCCCGATGTTGGTTGCCTAGCGCCCAAGATAGACCTCGATCACGCGGGGGTTGGCGGACACGGCGTCGATGGAGCCTTCAGCCAGCACGGAACCTTCGTGAAGGCACGTCACCTTCACGCCCAGCGCGCGCACGAACGCCATATCGTGCTCAACAACGATGACCGAATGCGACTGGTTGATGTCCTTCAGCAGCGTCGCAGTTTCCTCGGTTTCGGCGTCTGTCATCCCTGCAACAGGTTCGTCCACCAGCAAAAGCTTCGGGTCTTGCGCCAGCAGCATGCCGATTTCGAGCCATTGCTTCTGCCCATGGGAAAGGTCGCCTGCGATTTTATCGCGCAGGTGGGTGAGGCGCACGGTGTCGAGCAGCCGGTTGATCGTCGCCGCGTCAATGCGATTGCGCGCGCCGAACAAAGAGGCGAACGGGCCGCGGGGCCCCTTCAGCGCCAGCAGCATATTATCGGCGATCGTGTGCTGCTCGAACACGGTGGGCTTCTGGAATTTGCGGCCAATGCCCAGCTCGGCGATGTCGGCTTCATCGAGCTTTGTGAGGTCGACGGAGCCGCCATCAAACAGCACGTCGCCCTTGTCGGGGCGGGTCTTGCCAGTGATGATGTCCATCATGGTGGTTTTGCCCGCGCCATTGGGGCCGATAATGGCGCGCATTTCTCCCGGCGCTATAACGAGCGCCAGATTGTTGATGGCTCTGAAGCCCTCGAAAGCGACGCTGACCCCATCAAGATATAACAGCGCGTCTGTGACCTTCGGCTTATCGCCGGAACCGACGACAGTGTTCATGGCGCGCCCCTCATTCCGCCACCTGCGGAACGGAGGGCGCCGGCGACGATGTTTTTCTGCGACTGGACAGGTTCTGGATTGTTCCAACGATCCCCTTCGGCAATGCGAGCGTGACGAACACAAAAACGGCGCCGAGCGCGAACAGCCAGTAAGGGGCGAGGGCGCCGGTGGTGAAAACCGATTTCATGAAGTTGACCGCCACCGCGCCGACCACCGGGCCGACCAGCGTGCCGCGCCCGCCGACCGCCACCCAGATCACCGCCTCGATGGAGTTGGCGGGTGAAAACTCGGAAGGGTTGATGATGCCGACCTGCGGCACATAGAGCGCGCCAGCGAGCCCCGCCATCATGGCCGAGAGCACGAAGACGACGAGTTTGTAGTGCTCCACGCGGTAGCCCATGAACCGGGTGCGACTCTCGGCGTCGCGAATGGCGACAAGCACCTTGCCGAACGCCGACGTGACAACCGCGCGGGCCAGCAGGAAGCATCCGATAAGGCTCAACACCGTCAGAATGTAGAGCGCGATGCGTGTGGTCTGTGCCTGAACGGGGAAGCCGAGAATATCCTTGAAATCGGTCAGGCCATTATTGCCGCCAAGGCCCATGTCGTTGCGGAAGAAGGCGAGCAGCAGGGCATAAGTGAGCGCCTGCGTGATGATAGACAGGTAAACGCCGGTGACGCGGCTGCGAAACGCGAGCCAGCCGAACACGAATGCGAGCAGTCCCGGCACAGCCAAGATCATGATCGCGGCGAACCAGAACATATCGAAGCCGTACCAGAACCACGGCAGCTCCTTATAGTTGAGGAACACCATGAAATCGGGCAGCACCGGGTTGCCGTAAACGCCGCGCGGGCCGATTTGGCGCATCAGATACATGCCCATCGCGTAGCCCCCGAGCGCAAAAAATGCGCCGTGTCCGAGCGAGAGAATGCCGCAATAACCCCAGACCAGATCGAGACTGAGCGCAAGGATGGCGAGGCACAGATATTTGCCCATGAGCGCGACGACGTATGTCGGCACGTGAAACGGGGAGTCTTCCGGCACGAGTAGATTGAGTGCTGGCACGAGCACCAGCGCCGCTGCAAGCACGGCGAGGAAGATCATCCCAGTTCGATCGAGATTGGCGAAGAACCTCGCGGTGATCATGCCTCCACCGCCCGTCCCTTGAGGGCGAACAGGCCGCGCGGGCGCTTCTGGATGAACAGGATCAAAAGCACGAGAATGAAAATTTTGGCGAGTACGGCCCCGGCCAGCGGCTCCAGCAGCTTGTTAGCGATGCCGAGCGAGAACGCCGAGATCAGCGTGCCCCACAAATTGCCGACGCCGCCGAAGACGACCACCATGAAACTGTCGATGATGTAGCTCTGCCCGAGGTTCGGCGACACGTTGTCGATCTGCGATAGTGCGACTCCCGCGATGCCCGCCACACCTGATCCCAGGCCGAACGTCATGGCGTCCACCCACGGCGTGCGAATGCCCATGCTGCTTGCCATTTTGCGGTTTTGCGTGACCGCGCGCATTTGCAGCCCGAGCGGGGTGCGGCGCAAGATCAGCAACAGCAGCGCGAATACAACCAGCGTAAAGACGATGATCCACAGCCGCCCATATGTGATTTGCAGTCCAAGCAAATCGAACGACCCGGACATATAGCTCGGCGACGCCACATCGCGGTTGGTGGGGCCGAAGATCGTGCGCACGGTCTGCTGCAGAAACAGGCTGACGCCCCAGGTGGCGAGCAGCGTTTCGAGCGGGCGGCCGTACAGAAAGCGGATGATGCCGCGCTCGATGGCGACGCCGACCAGCCCCGCCACAAGGAACGCGAGAGGTATGGCGATAGGCAGCGACAGGCCGAAATAATCGGGCGCATAGGCGCGAAACACTTCTTGCACCATGAACGTCGTGTAGGCGCCAAGCATGACCATCTCGCCATGCGCCATGTTGATCACGCCCATCACACCGAAGGTGATGGCGAGGCCGATCGCGGCGAGCAAGAGCACCGAGCCGAGCGAGAGTCCGTACCAGATATTCTGGGCCCCGCCGATGAACATCTGCCGCCGCTCTATCGAGGCGATGGCGGCGTCCGCCGCGGCGCGCACCTCGCCTTTCAGGCTTGGAAGCGCGTTGCGGATCTGACCCATGGCGTCCGGGTCGCCCCGCTGGCTGAGCGCCTCGATGGCGGCAAGACGTTCGGCGGCGCTGGAGTCCGGCTTGGCGAGGAGGATCGCGCCGCGCGCCGATTTCAGCGCGAGCGCGACCTTTGCGTCGGTCTCCTTGGCGATGGCGATCTCCAAAGCGGGAAGCGATGCGGCGTCCTTCGATTTGAAAATCGACTCAGCTGAGTCGAGCCGTTTCTGCCTGTCCGGAGACGTCAGCGTCAGCAGGCCGAGGGCCGCGCCGATTGCGCCCCGCAAGCGATTGTTGAGGCGCACGACCGCGCCGCCTGATAGTGGTTCAGCGGCCGCTCCTGTGCGCGCGTCGAATGTCTGGCCTGCTGCATCGGTGTAAACGATGCGTTTGTCGGCTGAGAAAGACAGGCGGCGGGCGACCATCGCTTCGAGGATCGCCTGCGCGTTGGGCGCGCCGGAGGCGGCAATTTCATTGATCGCCGACTCGGTTTCGGCAAATGAGTCCGCCGCCAGTCTGTCGAGCGCCGTGTCCAATGTTTGGGCCTGAGCCGTTGACCACAGAAATATCGCGGCAAGGACAGTGAGCAAACGGATCATTAACACCGACCATGATCTAGGAGGCGACCGGCTGTTTCACGAGCCGCCCGAATTGAGAAGGCGAGCGATGGAGCAATCGCTGAAGTTGTCCTTGATTGCCCCGCTCGCGCTCGCGCGAAACGAAAGTCAGGCCGTATAGGCTAGCCGCCGCACTTTTGCGTTTTGGTGTTGAAGTTCCCGCATTTCTTCTCGACCCAGTCGGCGACGAGGTCTTTCGAGCCCTCAAGATACGGCGACCATGCCGCGCCGGGAACGAGATCCTTCGTCTGCCAGACCACGTCGAACTGGCCGTCGCTCCGGATTTCACCGATGAACACGGGCTTCGTGATGTGGTGGTTGGCGAGCATCACCGACGTGCCGCCGGTGAGGTTCGGCGCTTCGATGCCAGGCAGCGCCGCTATGACTTGTTCCGGATCGGTCGTCTTCACTTTCTCGACGGCCTTCACCCACATATTGAAGCCGATGACGTGAGCCTCCATCGGATCGTTCGTCACGCGCTTCGGGTTTTTGGTGAACGCCTGCCACTTCTTGATGAATTCGTCGTTGATAGGCGTCTTGATCGACTGAAAGTAATTCCACGCAGCAAGATGCCCGACCAGGTTTGACGTGTCGATTCCAGCCAGCTCTTCCTCGCCAACCGAAAACGCGACCACGGGAATGTCCGTCGCCTTCACGCCCTTGTTCGCGAGTTCTTTGTAAAACGGAACGTTGGCGTCGCCGTTGATCGTGGATACGACCGCTGTCTTCTTGCCCGCTGTTCCGAACTTCACGATATCGGCCACAATGGTCTGCCAGTCGGAATGACCGAACGGCGTGTAGTTGATCATGATGTCTTCTTTGGCGACGCCCTTGGATAGTAGGTAAGCCTCCAAAATTTTGTTCGTGGTGCGTGGATAAACGTAATCGGTGCCCGCCAGAACCCAGCGCTTCACGTCGCCGCCGTCCTTGGACATGAGGTAGTCGACCGCGGGGATTGCCTGCTGATTAGGCGCCGCGCCCGTGTAAAAGACGTTCTTTTCGCTCTCCTCGCCCTCATACTGCACCGGATAGAAAAGGATGCTGTTCAACTCCTTGAACACGGGCAGCACAGATTTGCGCGACACGCTTGTCCAGCAGCCGAAGACAGCGGAGACTTTCTGCTGACTGATCAACTCACGCGCTTTTTCAGCGAACAATGGCCAATTGGAAGCAGGATCGACCACCACGGCTTCGAGCTTTTTGCCCAGCAAGCCGCCCTTTTTGTTCTGCTCGTCTATGAGCATCAACATGACGTCCTTCAACGTCGTCTCGCTGATCGCCATCGTGCCCGACAGAGAATGCAGGATGCCGACTTTGATCGTCTCCTGGGCCTTCGCATGCGGTGTGACGAACAGCAGGATTGCGGCGCACAGGCTTAGCCATGCCTTTAGTTTTAATGCATTAGACATATAGAGCCCTCAGTTCACATGGTTGCCTAGCCAACTCAGCAAAGCGCATGCCACTGGGTTGCGTGGGCGGGGCTTCGGACGCCATAGGGCGAAGGCGCGCGATCCTTTCGCTATAAAATCATGGTGATGGCATGAACGTTGCTGCGCATTGCCCTGCTTATAACAAAGGCCGCTCATGCTCTCTTCGCTTATCGACCATCAACGGCGTTCCGTCCGCGTCGTGGGCGGCGTTGACGCCTTGATCGGTCGCTATCCGGATCGCACCGCAGTGTGCAAACTCGAAGAGCGCGATGGCTACAGAATGCGCTTTGTGCGAGGCGGACAAGGTTGCGAAGGCGTCATCCTCAACACGGGCGGCGGCGTTGTTGCGGGCGATCGCGTCCACCACAGAATTGCGGCGTCAGAACGCGCGGACGTCACGATAACGACGACGGCGGCCGAGCGCGTATACCGCTCTGATGGATTTCCCGCGCAAATCCGCATCACCCTCGCGGTTGCGGCGAAAGCCGCCCTCGCTTGGCTTCCTCAGGAAACCATTCTCTATTCCCACGCCCGTCTTGACCGCGCTTTTGACGTGGATGTGGCTACGGACGCCTCGCTTCTCGTCGCTGAAGTGACGGTGTTTGGGCGAAAAGCCATGGGCGAGGTTTTGACGCACGGCGAGTGGACGGAGCGATGGCGGGTGCGACGCGCCGGAAGGCTTATCTTCGCCGAAAACATCGGCATGCACGGCGATATCTGCAATCTTCTCGCTCGTAAAGCTATTGGCGCGGGCGCGGACAATATCGCCACAATGCTTTTCGTGGCGACGGACGCCGAAATCCGTTTAAATGCAGTCCGCGAGGCGATTGCCGATGCAAGCTGCGCCATCGGCGTCAGCGCGTGGAACGGGCTGTTATGCGTGCGCGCGATGGGCGACGATTTGGCTGCCTTGCGGCGCTCGCTGGCGCTGGCCGTTGTAGCCTTGCGCGGCGTGGCGATGCCGCGTGTTTGGCAGTTATAAGGGGGGCGCATGAATTTGACGCCGCGGGAAAAAGATAAATTACTGATCTCCATGGCTGCCATGGTTGCGCGCCGGAGGCTGGAGCGGGGCGTCAAACTCAATCACCCCGAGGCTGTCGCGCTCATCAGCGATTTCGTTATGGAAGGGGCTCGCGACGGCACGTCGGTGTCGGCGCTGATGCAAGCGGGCGCGAATGTTCTCACGCGAGATCAAGTCATGGAAGGCGTCGCCGAGATGATCCACGACGTCCAAATCGAGGCGACCTTCCCGGACGGCACCAAGCTCGTCACTGTCCATAATCCCATTCGTTAGGGGGCATTTATGCCGTTTTATCTCGCCGCCGTCATTCTCACGCTTGCCGCCACGCCTGCGCTCGCTCATGTCGGCGCGGGCCACACGGGTTCATTCCTGGCCGGGGTCGCTCATCCCATTGGCGGTCTCGATCACCTCATCGCGATGATCACTGTGGGGCTATGGGGCGCTCTTGCGGGCGGGAGGGCGTTATGGTTGTGGCCAGCCGCGTTCTTGCTTGCAATGATTGGTGGGTTCTCCGTTGCGGCCCTAGGGATTGACATGCCGTTTGTAGAGCCTGCGATCCTCGCCTCGGTTATTGTGTTGGGCTTGCTCGTGACATTGGCCGTGCGCGCGCCGGTTTGGATTGGCGCCGCAATCGTAGCGTCGTTCGCGGTTTTTCATGGCCATGCGCATGGAACGGAAGCGGGCGGCGAGGGCCTCGCCCTGTATGCGGCGGGTTTCGCCCTGGCGACCGCGGCGCTTCACCTTGCTGGCCTCGGCTTTGGCCTGTTGGCGGAGAGGGGTATCGGTCAATACGCCCTGCGCGGTCTGGGCTTGGCCGCGATGCTGGGGGGAGTCGCCATCGTTGCGGGTCTCGCCGGATGATCCCCGGTGAAATCATCCCCGCTGACGGCGAGATCGAGGTGAACGCGGGCCGCGCGACGGTCACGCTCACCGTCGCCAACACCGGCGACCGGCCGATCCAGGTCGGCAGCCATTATCATTTCTTCGAGACGAACGCGGCGCTCAGCTTCGAACGCGGCAAGTCGCGGGGCTTCCGCCTCGACATCGCGGCGGGGACGGCGGTGCGCTTCGAGCCGGGCCAGACCCGCACCGTGACGCTAGTCGAAATCGCCGGCGACCGCACGATCTACGGCTTCCGCCAACAGGTGATGGGAGGACTGTGACTAAAATTAGCTAACACTTTACATTACATAGAAATATCTAAATAGATCTGAATTGGTATAAGCTTGAGGACCGCGGGCTATTTATGGGATCTCATACGCTGCGATTAGAGTTTGATGGCTTGGGCGCTGCCCGTCACGAGATGCCGACAGCTCTAGAGAAACAAATCACGGCCGGTGCCCAAGAGTTTTTAGGAGCTCACGCTTACTATTTTACGACAGGCCGGGTGCCAATCAACGTTAATGATCACAACCAATACTTTCAGATTAAAGACATAAGAATTAGTAACGGGAGCTGGGTAGCCACATTTATTTGCATCATTGCATATGATCTCCTCAAAAAGTATTATAGTCACTTGAGCGATGAGGTAACTAGCGAGGCGGCTCGTTTCACTAAAACTGCGTTTAAAAAGCTGATAACTATGTCTTATGCTGCCTGGCAGCAGCATAAACCAATTTCTGAAATGCATTTTAACCGCATCGAACCAGTTTTTTCTGACTTAACTGGTAATCACGCTCCAATAATCGATCTAAGTGCTGAGGATGGTGTACAGCGTCGACTGCTTTTTGAACGTACTAACTCAAGTATGACGAAAATGACCGCACCTATAGGTCGGGCTGCAACCCATTTAAACATGTGGTTTGATAACGTACATTTAGACTGTATCAAAGAAAAATATACTGAAGCAGATATTTCATCTGCATTGTCCGCTTTTCGTAGCAAACTCAGAAACGAACGGCATTACTGATCAACAATTCTCGGGTGAATTCTGCGACATGTTAGGAGTATAAGTGCCCGCTAAAATCTCCCGCAGCGCATACGCTGACATGTTCGGGCCGACCACCGGCGACCGGGTGCGGCTGGCCGACACCGAGCTGATCATCCGCGTCGAGCGCGATTTCACCACCTATGGCGAGGAGGTGAAGTTCGGCGGCGGCAAGGTGATCCGCGACGGCATGGGGCAAGGCCAGCGCACGCGGGCGGACGGCGCGGTCGACACCGTCATCACCAACGCGCTGATCGTGGACGCGATCACCGGCATCGTGAAGGCCGATATCGGGCTGAAAGGCGGGCGCATCGCCGCCATTGGCAAGGCGGGGAACCCCGACATCCAGCCAGGCGTCACCATCATCATCGGCCCCGGCACCGAAATCATCGCAGGCGAAGGCAAAATCGTCACCGCCGGCGGCTTCGACAGCCATATCCATTACATTTGCCCGCAGCAGATCGAGGAGGCGCTGATGTCCGGCGTCACCACCATGCTGGGCGGCGGCACTGGCCCGGCCACCGGCACCAACGCCACCACCTGCACACCCGGGCCGTGGCATATCGAGATGATGCTGCGCGCCGCAGACGCTTTTCCGATGAACCTCGCTTTCGCTGGCAAGGGCAACGCCGCCCTGCCCGCCGCGCTGGAGGAACAGATCCTCGCCGGAGCCTGCGCGCTGAAACTGCATGAAGACTGGGGCACCACGCCCGCCGCCATCGATTGCTGCCTCAGCGTGGCCGATGCTCACGATATTCAGGTGATGCTGCATTCCGATACGCTGAACGAAAGCGGCTTCGTCGAAGACACCATCGCCGCTTTCAAGGGCCGCACCATCCACGCCTTCCATACCGAAGGGGCCGGCGGCGGCCATGCGCCGGACATCATCAAGGTGGCCGGGCTGCCGAATGTGCTGCCCTCCTCCACCAACCCGACCCGGCCCTTCACCGTCAACACGCTCGATGAGCATCTCGACATGCTGATGGTGTGCCATCATCTCGACGGCTCGATCCCGGAAGATCTCGCTTTTGCCGAAAGCCGCATCCGCAAGGAAACCATCGCGGCGGAAGACATTCTGCACGATATCGGCGCGCTTTCGATGATGGCGTCGGACAGTCAGGCGATGGGCCGCGTCGGCGAGATGATCATCCGCACCTGGCAGACGGCGCACAAAATGAAAGTACAGCGCGGGGATCTGGCGGAGGATGTCGGCACGGGCGCGGACAATTTCCGGGTGAAGCGCTATATCGCGAAGTACACGATCAACCCGGCCATCACCCATGGCATTGCGGCGCATGTCGGCTCGGTCGAAGTCGGCAAGCTGGCTGATCTGGTCGTGTGGTCACCCGCCTTTTTCGGCGTCAAGCCCGACATGATCCTGAAAGGCGGCATGATCGCCGCCGCCGCGATGGGCGACCCGAACGCCTCCATCCCCACGCCGCAGCCGGTGCATTATCGGCCCATGTTTGGGGCGTATGCTTCGGCGCTCGCGGCCACGTCCATCACTTTCGTGTCGAAGGCCGCCCTCGCAGGCGGCGTCAAGGAGCGCTACGGCTTGCAGAAAATGGTCGCCGCCGTCGAAAACACGCGCGGCGGGCTGTCCAAGGCGAGCATGATCCACAACGGCGCGACGCCGAACATCGAGGTCGATGCCGAAACTTACGACGTGAAGGCCGACGGCGAACTCCTCACCTGCGAACCGGCTAGCGTGCTGCCCATGGCGCAGCGCTATTTCCTCTATTGAGGCCGCGATGCTGAGAGCCACCCGCGTTTTCCATTCGCATGACGCCGCCGCCCCGCTCGACACGGTGACGCTCGACCACGAAGCGCGCTCCAAACGCCGCTTTCGCGTCACATCGGACGGCGGTTGCGATGTGATGATCGACCTGCCCGAGGCGGCGCATCTTGCTCACGGCGACCGGCTGGAAGTTGACGGCGGCTTCATCGAGGTGCGCGCGGCGCCGGAGCCGCTGCTCGAAATCGCGTGCGCCGATCCGCTAGCGCTCGCTCGCATCGCGTGGCACCTCGGCAACCGCCACACCGCCGCTGAAATCACCGCCGCCGCCATTTACGTCCAGCCCGACCACGTTCTGCGCGAGATGGTGCGCGGCCTCGGCGCAAAGACGCAGGATGTGATGCGCCCGTTTGATCCAGAAGGCGGCGCCTATGGCGGGCAGCGCGCCCATAATCACGGCGACGGCCATCACCATCACGGTGTGGGCCACAACCACTCCGGCGGCGAATGAACGCCCCGTTGCCATCCGCTGATATGCTCGCGCCACCAATGGCGCATGACGCGATCCAGCGCTCCCTGCTCCAGATATGGTTTTCCCCCGCTTTCCCCGTCGGCGGCTTCGCCTACAGCCACGGGCTGGAATTCGCGGTCGAGGCGGGCGCGGTTCATGATCGGGAGACGCTGCAAGGCTGGATCGCGAGCCTGCTGGTCCATGGCTCGGCGCAGGCCGATGCAGCGGTCATCGCAGCCGCGTGGCAGGCTATGCGCGGAGAGAGGGCGCAGACGGTCGCCGACGTCGCCGAGTTCAGCGCCGCCCTGCAACCATCCGCCGAACGCTATTTTGAGGCGACGACCCTCGGGCGAGCCTTCATGGACGCGGTTTTGGCCTCGTGGCCCATGCCCGAGCTTGCCGCGGTCGCGGCTATCGACGCGCTGACCTACCCTGCGGCGGTCGGCATCGCGGCGGCGGCCCACAAAATCGACCTGACGCTGACGCTGGAAGCCTACACCCTCGCATTCGTGTCGAGCCAGACATCCGCCGCCATCCGCCTCGGCGTCATCGGGCAAACCGACGGTCAGCGCATCATCGCCGCCCTGCTGCCGGACATCCACGCGGTCGCCGCCGCCCCGTGCGATCTTGATCAGATCGGCGCGTGTACGTTCGCCGCCGACCTCGCCTCCATCCTGCACGAATCGCAGTATTCTCGGCTTTTTAGGAGCTAAAAATGATAACCGTCGAAATACGCGATAACGTGCTGTGGCCGCAGCATATTGAAGGCTCTAGCGAGCTTGTTGGTCGGCTTATAGACATGTCTCAAGGTCACCTGGTCGAACTCGAAGTGGATGGCTTCAAAGGACTGTGGCGGAAAATGCGAGACGGCGCAGATGGCCGCCCAACGCCGGGTTTGAAACCGGGTAATGCGGATACCGCTGCATGGTGGCAGGCCCAGCAGGCTCGAAGGCATGCCCGCATTCAGCTTCGCGAGATTCTTGAGTGAAATCGCCAAACGGCCCTTTGCGCATTGGCATTGGCGGCCCGGTCGGCTCCGGCAAGACCGCGCTGACGGAGGCGTTATGCAAGCGCTTCCGTGATCGCTACGACATGGCCGTGATCACAAACGACATTTACACGCGCGAGGATGCTGAAATCCTGATGTGCGCGCAGGCGTTGCCGCTGGAGCGCATCATGGGTGTGGAGACGGGCGGGTGCCCGCACACCGCCATCCGTGAGGATTGCTCGATCAACCTGCAGGCCATCGCGACGATGCGGACGCGCTTTCCCGCGCTCGACATCATCCTCATCGAGTCCGGCGGGGACAATCTGGCGGCGACGTTCTCGCCCGAGCTGGCGGATTTGACGATCTACATGATCGACGTGGCCCAGGGTGAGGAAATCCCCCGCAAGGGCGGGCCGGGCATCACCAAATCCGACCTGCTGGTGATCAACAAGACCGATCTGGCGCCCCATGTCGGCGTGCGGCTAGAGGTGATGGAGGGCGACGCGCGGCGTATGCGCGGCGCCAAGCCATTCGTGTTCGCGAGCCTGCGGCGCGGCGAGGGCCTCGACGAGATCGCCGCTTTCATCGAGCGCGCGGGCGGACTTGCCGCTTAGACGGTGAGCGCGAGCGCCTCGGCGAACGTGAGGCGGCGCGCACCCTGCCCGTCGAAATAAATGAACGCGAGCCGCCGCCGCCGCGAGGCCATTTTCGCGGGCAGCGGCTTGTAGCTGAACGAACCGCCGCCAAGGTGCGGAGTGAGGGAGCCCACGTCCACCGCCTCCTCAATCTCAACGCGCAAAAGGTTCAGCGTCGCGCCATCCGCGGATTTTCCCGCAAACGGCACGCGGGCGAGGCGCAGGAAGCTGGTCGGATCGGGCGCGCGGGTGAAGCCGTCGACAAACGCCGCCTCGACGAGGTCGAAATCCGACTCCGGCTGTCGCGGCTCGGGCGTCTGCGCATGCGGATCGTGAGGCGTCTGCCATTGCACTGCCCGGCGGGGGGCGTTGTGCCCCGGCCCGGCGTGAGCATGATCATCGTGATCGTGATCGTGCGAGTCACCGTGTGAATGGCCGTGGTCGCGATGCATCAGTACGCGACCGGCTTGTCGATGATGCCCTTATGGCTGCCGAGCTTGCCCGCCGCGACCATCGAGCCGAGCGCCTCGACGACGACGCGCACGCCGAACAGCGCCGTGATGTCGGATGTGTCATAAGGCGGCGAGACCTCCACGACCTCAAGCCCGCACAGCCCTTCCGCTGCGACTAACCCCAGAATTTTCAGCGCCTCGCGCGGCAGGAAACCGCCCGGCTCCGGCCAGCCCGTGCCGGGCACGAAGCCGCAGTCGATGCTGTCCACGTCAAAGGAAATATATACCGCGTCGGCGTCTTTCCAGGCCAGCTCCAGCGCGATTTCAGCCGTTTTCTCCAGCCCAAGCTTCTCGATGTCGTCAATGGTCAGCACATTGGTGTTGCGCTTGCGGGCCTCGGACACCCCATAGCGCGGCACCTGCCAGCCGCCGATGCCCAGTTGCACGAGGTTGGTGGCGGGCACGTTCGGCAGGTTCGTCGCCCAGAACCACGGCGTGGTGTGCATCCGCTCGTCCAGGTCTTTCTCCTGAATGTCGATGTGGCGGTCGAAATGGATGATGCCGATCTTCTTCGAGGTGCATTGCGCGATGCCGCGCACGCAGGGGAAGCCGATGGAGTGGTCGCCGCCAAGCATCACCGGCAGCGCGCCGGATGACGCCACATGCGCCACTCCGCGGGTGATCTGGTCGAAGCTTTTCTCCAGGTTGGCGGGAATGGTGAACACATCGCCCGCGTCGCACAGCGTCATCTGCTCCCGCAGGTCGACACCCATCTCGTAGTTGTAGGGCGTATAGAGCGCGGAGATGCGTCGTATGCCTTGCGGCCCGAAGCGCGTGCCGGGGCGGTAGGTGGTGCCGCTGTCGAATGGTATGCCGATCACGGCGGCATCATATTTCGCCACGTCGCGCACATTCTCCACATAGGGCGCCTTGAGGAACGTGTTGATGCCCGCGAAGTGCGGAAGCTCGCCACGCGCAAAAGTGGGGATGGACTTGTCGGTCAGGCACTCTGCGCCGGGAAGCCCCATGTCGAGCGCCCATTTCTGCTCGCGGCGCCAGCCGTCCTCCGAAAGCTTGCCTTCCGCATCGAGCGCTTTCCAGCCTTGGGTTTCCTTGGCGTTGAAATCGGGGTGATGGCGGCGGCTGCGGGCGCAAGCGAGCGGCAAGCCAGCGCGGCGAGCGCTTCGGCGGGGGGCGTCAAACATGGGCTAGAACTCCGTTCATGGTCTCGGGCGCACCGCTGAGCACAGGCGTTAGCAAGCCGGCGTGCTTGCCATTTTTGAGGGCGATGTCGTAGGTGATGGTTGCGCCGTAAGCGCTGGGCTCGTGCGGATCGTGGCGGATTTTATCGAACACGATCAGCCGGGTGCCCAGCTTAAAGGCCTCCGTAATGTCGTGCGTCACCATGAAAATCGTCATGCCCGTTTCGCGCCAGATGTTCAACAGCAAGTCGTGCATATCGGCGCGAATGCCGGGATCGAGGGCGCCGAACGGTTCGTCCATAAGCAGCACCTTGGGCTTTTTCATAAGCGCCTGCGCGATGGCCAGCCGCTGCTGCATGCCGCCAGAGAGCTGGCTCGGATAGAGATCGCGGGCATGGCCGAGGCCGATTTTTTGTAGCGTTTCCTCAATCGCGGCGAACGCTTTCTTGCGCGCGCCAAAGTACAGGCGTCCCGTGCACATTGACTTTTCAAACTCCGCCGCGAGGATGAGGTTTTCGGCGACCGTCATGTGCGGGAAAACGGAGTAGCGTTGGAAAACGATGCCGCGCTCAGGCGTCGGTTCAGGCGCGATAGCTTGGCCGTCAATGAATATTCGTCCTTTGCGTGGCTGTTCCTGCCCGAGCAGCAGCCGCAAAAACGTGGATTTTCCGCAACCGGATGCGCCGACAATCGTCACGAATGCGCCCTTGTCCACCGCGATGGACACGCGCTCCAGGATGCGCACATCGCCATAGCTCACGGCGACATTTTTAACCTCTACGAAACTCATAAAGCGCCGCTTCCCAGATGCGCCCAGCCGAACTGGCGTTTCGAGTATAGGTGCAAAAGCCTGTCGAGCGTGAACGCAATCAGCGTGATCCAGATGACGTAGGGCAAAATCACGTCCATCGCGAGATATCTGCGGACGAGGAAGATGCGGTAGCCAAGGCCGCTCGTGGAGGCGATGGCCTCCGCCGAGATGAGAAATATCCAAGCCGGCACCAGCCCCAACCGCACCGCCGTAATGAGCTTCGGCAGCGTTTGCGGCAGCACGACGCGCACGATCATTTGCCAGGTGGATGCGCCCAACGTTTCGGCTTTTATGATCTGCTCTGATGGGATCTCCGTCACGGATTGCGACAGGCTGCGGATCATCACGGGCGCTGTGCCGACGATGATGAGCATGATTTTGGACGCTTCATCCAGGCCGAAGATGATGAACAGGATGGGGAGGACTGTGATGGGCGGTATCAGCGAAATGGCGGATATGAAAGGGGCGAAAGTCGCCCGCGCCCTGGGAATGAAACCGATGAGGACGCCTATGCTCAAGGCCATCAGCGCCGAAATCGACATGCCCACCCCGAGCCGGTAAAGACTTGCGCCGGTGTCCAGCCAAAGCAGATAATTGCCGCTGCGTTGTTCCGGCGTGAACGCCATTTGCCAGAACGCCGCGCCCATGGACGAAAACGACGGCAGCAGCTTATCCGACGGATTTTCCGCCAAACGGATGCTGCTACCGATCTGGTAGGCGATCAAAATTGCGATAAAGGGGAGCGCGCCAAGGACGATTCTTTCCCCATATCCCGGCTTTTGGTTGATCAGCCGCATTTCAATGGCCTTGGTGATCTGCGTGCTTGCGAGAAGCTCCAGCAACGAAACAATCCATGCGCGAAGCAGGGCGGTGGATTATCTCGCTGCACGCAATGCCGCTCGATTTCGTCACAATTTACCGGCCGCAGCCATTTCCATGTAGGTTGGGTCGAAGCGCAGCTTCACCCGTTTCGGATCGCCGTAAACTTTACCTCCTGGAAACTCGACTCCAGTGAATTCCGGGCTTTTGGCCCCTTCGCCCAAAATGCCTTTTTCAAAGAGAAAGGTTGAGACGAATTTGCTGGTTTCCATGAGCTTAGGGGATTTGTTGAAGGCCACGGCTTCCGCAGGTTTGTAGAACATCGCCGTCGTCTTCAATTGCGCGTCAAAGCCCGCCAGATCGGTGCCGGACGCTTTCGCCATGGCTTCGCGCGCAGCTTTGCCTGCGGCGTCGTCCTTCGACATGATGCTGAGAACTTCGAACCACGCGCCGACCAGCGCTTTGCCCAGCGCAGGATTATCTTTGAGCGTCTCGGTGTTGACCACCATCAAGTCGATAATTTCGCCGGGAATTTTCGCCGAGTCGAAAACCAGCTTCGAGCCAGGCGTTTCCGCAATCGCCGACAGGATGGGGTTCCACGTCACGGCGGCGGTTACATCTGCGGTCGCGTACGCTGCGGCCATGTCGGCGTCCGACGTGTTAACGACGGTAATCTCTTTTTCACTGAGACCGACGGTCTCGAGCGCGCGCGCAAGCAGGTAATGGGATACGGACAACTCAACAAGATTGACCTTCTGCCCTTTGATGTCGGCCAGTTTCTCCTTGCCTTTAAGAACGATCCCGTCGTTGCCGTTGGAATAGTCTCCGATGATGAGGGCTGTAGAGTCGACGCCGCCAGCGGCTGGAATGGACAGCGCGTCCATGTTCGTCATCGAGCAGCCGTCATAAGCGCCTGCCGTGTATTGGTTGATCGATTCCACATAGTCGTTGATCTGGACGATCTCCACCTTGACGCCGTACTTGTCGGCCCACTTTTTCATGATGCCCGAGTCCTGGAGATATCCCCAGGGCATCCAGCCGGCGTAGATCGACCAGCAGACTTTGAATTCTTTTTTCGGCGCAGCGTGCGCGCTGAACGTAAATGCAGCCAAAAGTATAAAAAGACTGCGGGCAAATATGCGAAGCATGGGCTTCTCCTGTTCCGTTTCGCCGCAAAGGCGGCTCCCTACGAAAACGGTGAGTAAAGCGCAAAACCGGGAGGGTTCGCGCCCGCAAACCGTGTGCATCTCCCGGGATTTTGGCCCGCCGTGTCCCCGGACTTGAAGCCCGGCTTGCGTCTCTCGGACCAGCGCCGATTTAACGGCCGGAACCCTAGACGCGCTGCACGATTGTGTAGGTGCAATCGCCATGCCGGAAACGCGCGCGGGCTTTATGCCGAGTTCGCAGTATAAAAACGCCAAATGGGATGAAGGAGAGTGGCTATATCTTGGGCGCCGGCTGGCTGATTTCGCGGCGCCATCCATAAACGCAGTTTCTAGCTCTCGGCACCGCCCCGCTCCGCCAGTTAAGCCGCCGCGCTGCAGAAAAAACCGTCGTCATCGGCGAATAGACTTTTCAGCCTCAAAGCCCAGACAGCCAGTGCGACGCCCTTATGCCTCGTCGCAACGCGCCGACCCGCGCCCAACGCTCCAAATGGCTGAATTTTCCGGTTGGCGCCGGTCTCAAAAAGCGTGAACGATGCTTAGAATGCGAGGCGCAGGCTCAGGCGG
Organism: Hyphomicrobiales bacterium; assembly: GCA_033764775.1. GTDB lineage: Bacteria > Pseudomonadota > Alphaproteobacteria > Rhizobiales > Rhodomicrobiaceae > JAWXCE01. The sequence goes on from JANRIQ010000025.1 coordinate 135,020, forward strand.
CGCGGCGCTTGAGCCAATGGCTGAAGCAGGGGAATGCGGATGACCGGCGACATCATCCTTTCGACGGCCAACCTGACCAAAGAGTTCAAAGGCTTCGCCGCCGTTCAAGGCGTGAACCTGAATGTGCGGCGCGGCTCTATTCATGCTCTGATCGGGCCGAACGGCGCGGGCAAAACCACCTGCTTTAATTTGCTCACCAAGTTTCTGACTCCGACGCAAGGCTCGATCATCTACAAGGGTCAGGACATCACCGCCCTGTCGCCCGCAAAAATCGCAAGATTGGGCTTGGTTCGCTCGTTTCAGATTTCCGCTGTGTTTCCCAACATGACGGCGTTGGAGAATGTCCGCATCGCCCTGCAGCGCAAGCGGGGGGCGAGCTTCGACTTCTGGCGCTCGGAACGCGCGCTTGAGGGCATGAACGCCGAAGCGTTGCAACTCATTCGCGCGGTGGGGCTCGAGGAGTTCGCGCAGATTCCGTCCGGCGAATTGTCATACGGGCGCAAACGCGCGCTGGAAATCGCCACTACCTTGGCGCTCGATCCGGAAATGATGCTGCTGGACGAACCCATGGCCGGAATGACGCAGGAGGACATCGACCGGATCACCGCGCTCATTCGTCGGGTGTCCGCCAACCGCACGATTTTGATGGTCGAGCACAATCTTTCCGTTGTCGCAAACCTGTGCCACAGAATCACGGTGCTGACGCGGGGGAAAGTGCTCGCAGAAGGCGATTACGAGACCGTCTCCAAAGATCCGCGGGTCATTGAAGCTTACATCGGTGTCGGTCATGCTTGATACGCCGCACACATATGCGCCTGGAGCCGAGGCGCCGCCCAACGCCGTGCTTGCGGTGCGGAATTTGGAGGCGTGGTACGGCGAAAGCCACGTGCTCCACGGCATGAATTTCCATATCAACGCCGGCGAGGTCGTCACGCTGCTGGGCCGCAACGGGGCCGGCAAAACCACGACGATCAAATCCATCATGGGCGTGATGGCGAAGCGGCGCGGCTCGGTGATGTTCGAGGGCCGCGAAACGATCTCGCTGCCCGCGCGCGCCATCGCAAAAGCCGGCGTCGCCTGGTGCCCAGAGGAGCGCGGCATCTTCTCAAGCCTCACCGTGCAGGAAAATCTGATGCTGCCGCCGGTGGTGAAGCCGGGCGGTCTGCCGCTGGAGCGCATTTTTGAGCTCTTCCCCAACATCAGGGAGAGGCTCTCCAGCCAGGGCACCAAGTTGTCCGGGGGCGAGCAGCAGATGCTCGCCATCGCCAGAATTCTTCGCACTGGCGCAACGATGCTTCTGCTTGACGAGCCGACCGAAGGCCTGGCCCCGGTCATCGTGCAACAAATCGGCCGCACCATCGCGAGCTTGAAACAGGAAGGCTTTACAATCCTGCTGGTGGAGCAAAACTTCCACTTCGCCGCGACTGTCGCCGACAGGCACTATGTGGTGGAGCAGGGACGGGTGGTCGACATGGTGCCAGGCGCGGAACTGAACCAGAATATGGAGAAACTGCAACGATATCTTGGCGTTTGACGACGCGCCCACGGCCTTCACAATAATCTTTAAGGGAGGAACTTCATGATTTGGAGACAACTTGCGGCGGCCGCCATTGTGGCGAGCGCCGCCACATCCGCAGCGGCTCAGACAAACGTCAAAATTGGCGTGCTGACCGACATGTCCGGCACCTATTCCGACCTTGCGGGGCCCGGTTCCGTGTGGGCGGCGAAAAAAGCCGTCGAAGATTTCAACGCGATATCGAAAGGCGTGAAGGCGGAGGTCGTTTTCGCCGATCACCAGAACAAGGGCGATATCGCCTCCACAGCTGCTCGCAAATGGTACGACACCGAGAATGTTAACGTCATCGTCGATTTGGTGACATCATCCACGGCGCTGGCCGTCAATGAAGTCGCGCGGGAAAAGAACAAGGTCGCGATCGTGTCGGGCGCGGCCTCGTCGGACATCACAGGCGCCAAATGCAACGCGAACACGCTTCACTGGACATACGACACCTACGCCCTGGCGAACGGCACAGGAACCGCGGTTGTTAAGACAGGCGGCGACACCTGGTTTTTCCTCACCGCCGACTACGCCTTCGGCCAGGCGCTCGAGCGCGACACCACGGCCGTCATAACGGCCAACGGCGGTAAGGTGCTCGGCTCGGTCAAGCACCCGTTCCCAGCGCAGGATTTCTCGTCCTTCCTGCTGCAGGCGCAAACGTCCGGCGCCAAGATCATCGGTCTCGCGAATGCAGGCGCGGACACGACGAACGCCATCAAGCAGGCGTCGGAGTTCGGCATCGTCCAGGGCGGGCAAAACCTTGCCGGGCTGCTGGTGTTCATCTCCGACATCCACGCGCTCGGCCTAAAAACGGCCCAGGGCCTCATCTTCACGGAAGCTTGGTACTGGGATCTGAATGACGCGAACCGCGCCTTTGCGAAGGAGTTCGCGGCGGCCAACGGCGGCAAGCATCCGACCATGGTGCACGCCGGCGTCTATTCCTCCGTCATTCACTATCTGAAGGCGGTCGACGCCCTCAAAAGCGCCGACGACGGCGCCGCCACCGTCGCCAAAATGAAGGAATTGCCGACGGACGACAAAGTGTTCGGCAAGGGCTCCGTGCGCGCGGATGGCCGCAAAATCCACGACATGTACCTGTTCGAGGTGAAGAAGCCCGAAGAGAGCAAGGGGCCGTGGGACTACTACAAGCTTCGGGCGACGATTCCGGCCGCCCAAGCCTGGCGTCCGCTTGAGCAGAGCGCGTGCCCGCTGGTGAAAAAGTCATAGGAAATTGGGGTCGGCGCAAGGTTTTCGAGCCTTGCGCCAGTTCCCGTTCGTCGTCCGGCGCTCTGGTCACGGGTGGAAGCCGGACGCCGCGCTTGCCGATGCGGCGCGGCTGGAACGCCGGCATAAAGGGCTTTTCGCATGTTTGAGCTTATTGGCGTTCCCCCACAGGCTTTGTTCGGGCAGCTTCTGCTGGGGCTGATCAACGGCTCCTTCTACGCGATCTTGAGCCTTGGGCTCGCTGTCATATTCGGCTTGCTCAACATCATCAACTTCAGCCACGGCGCCCAATATATGATGGGGGCGTTCGTCGCCTGGATGCTGCTGAACTACGCGGGCGTCGGGTATTGGCCCGCTCTGATCATCGCCCCGCTCGCCGTCGGGGTCACCGGCGTTCTGATCGAGCGGTTTCTCATCTCACGACTTTACAAACTCGACCATCTTTACGGGCTGTTGCTGACCTTCGGTCTGGCGCTGATCATCCAGGGGATTTTTCGCAACCAGTACGGCTCATCCGGCTTGCCTTACGGAATCCCGAGCGAATTGCAGGGCGGACACAATCTCGGCTTCATGTTCCTGCCGAATTACCGCGCATGGGTCGTCGTGGCGTCTCTCGCCGTGTGCGTCGTGACCTGGCTCGTGATCGAGAAAACGCGGCTCGGCGCCTATCTGCGGGCCGCGACCGAGAACGCCACGCTTGTGGGCGCGTTCGGGGTCAATGTGCCCCGTCTCATCACGCTGACCTATGGCTTTGGGGTGGGACTGGCCGCCTTCGCCGGCGTGCTCGCCGCACCGATCTATTCGGTCAACCCCAACATGGGCGCCGACCTCATCATCGTCGTGTTCGCGGTGGTGGTCATCGGCGGCATGGGGTCGATCCTCGGGGCGATTGTCACCGGTTTCGGGTTGGGGCTCGTCGAAGGGTTGGCCAAGGTCTTCTACCCGGAAGCCGCCGCCACCGTGATTTTCATCATCATGATCATCGTTCTGCTCATCAAGCCGCAAGGGCTGTTTGGAAGGGCGCCGTAAAATGGCCGTAGCAGCGGAAACAGCGAAGGACACGGCGGGCGTCGCCGCGCTCGCCGGCGGCGGCGAGACCGCCAAAGCGCTGCACCGAAAAATTTTCATCGTGCTCGCCGTGGTTATTCTGGCCGCGCCGTGGTTCGTTTATCCTGTGTTCGTCATGAAGGTGATGTGCTTTGCGCTCTTCGCCTGCGCATTCAACCTGCTGCTCGGCTATGGCGGGCTTCTGTCGTTCGGACACGCGGCGTTTTTCGGCATCGCAAGCTATGTGTGCGCTCACGCCGCGAAAAATGGGATCGCGGCCTTGCCGTTTTGGCTCCCAGGTTTCGGCCGTTTCGACATCGCCCTCGGCGTGCCCCCTCTCACCCCGGAACTGGCGATCCTGCTGGGAGCCGCGGTCGCCGGCGCGCTTGGCTATGTGTTCGGCGCCCTGGCCATTCGCCGCCAGGGCATCTATTTCGCCATGATCACTCTGGCTCTTGCTCAAATGGTGTATTTCTTTTCGCTGCAGGCGCCGTTCACGGGCGGCGAGGATGGAATCCAAGCCGTCCCGCGCGGAAGTCTCTTCGGAGCGATCAGCCTTAGCGACGACTTCACGCTCTATTACTTCGTCGCGCTGGTGTTCATCGCCGGGCTGCTGCTTATCTACCGCATCGTTCACTCGCCGTTCGGGCAAGTGCTGAAAGCGATCCGCGACAACGAACCGCGCGCCATATCGCTGGGCTACAACGCCGACCGCTATAAGCTGATTGTGTTCGTGCTATCCGCGACACTGGCGGGGCTCGCCGGCGCGACGAAAGCTATCGTGTTCAACCTCGCCTCGCTGACGGATGTGCATTGGACGATGTCCGGAGAGGTGGTCCTCATGACGCTCGTCGGCGGCATGGGCACGATTTTCGGCCCGATCATCGGGGCGCTGGTCGTCGTGTCGATGCAGAACTATTTGGCCGCGTTAGGCGCCTGGGTGACGGTCGTGCAGGGCGGCGTCTTCGTGCTCTGCGTGCTTCTTTTCCGGGAGGGCGTCGTGGGCGTCATTTCGAAGCGGATCGGCCGCCCGCTCTAGAGCTTCTGTCGCGGAGCTCGAAACGCCACGCGACCCGCTCGGCCATACCGAACCTCGCTCAGCGCGGCGGAGGGGGTGGGATTCGAACCCACGGTGAGGTCGCCCCCACGGCGGTTTTCAAGACCGCTGCCTTAAACCACTCGGCCACCCCTCCATGCTTGCGACAAAAACATACAAGCCGCGCCCCTCCTCGGCAAATCATTTACGCCCGCGCCTTTTCTGCGGCATAGGTGTGGAGCGCTCTCTCAAACCGCCTCATTCTCGTCATGTTCGCCGCCCATTTGTTGCGGCGCAATAAATGGGGACCGACCAACGAATGAAAAGAAAACTCGCCTGCGCCGCCCTCTGGCTTTTTTGCGTGTCCGGCGCGTCGGCCGAATCCGAGGCTGACATCATCAAAGGCGATGTGCTGCGCAAAACCCTGAGCGGGCGGACGATCTTCATCCGCACCCCGCTTGGCGAACTTCCGGTGAAGTACTCCGCAAACGGCACCATGTCCGCGTCCTGCCCGCCGCATCTGGCCTCCATGGCCGGCGAGTCCGTCGCGTCCGACACCGGCCAATGGTGGATCGCCGGCGACAAGCTCTGCCAGCGCTGGCAGAACTGGTTGAAGAAACAGACCTATTGCTACGAGATGCGGGGCAGCGAGGGCTCAATCACTTGGCGGCGCAGCGACGGCGAGACGGGCCGGGCTCGCATGGGGTCTTGACGGTCATGGCGCGACGGCCACCCGCGTCTTGAACGCGGGGCGTTCCGAGATGCGCGCATAGTAATCGCTCAGCGCCGGCAAATCCGGTTTGTCCGCATCAAGCTTCATCCAGCGGTGGGCCGTGACGCCGAGCGCGCAGTCCGCAATCGAAAAGGTCGGCCCCGCGACGTAAGGGGCGTTGGCCAGCCGGGCGTCGAGCACGCCCATGGCTCGCCCGGCCGACGCGAGCGCCGCCTCGACCGCTTCGGGCGGCTGCGGCTCCAGCGGATAGCACAATGCGTAGAACAGGATGCGGATGGGAGGCACCGCGACTGACAGTTGCCAATCCAGCCATTGATCGACGATCGCCCGGCGGCGGACATCAGCTGGATACAACTCCTCCGCGCCATACTTGGCGGCCAGATAGCGCAGAATGCTGTTCGATTCCCAGAGGATAAAACCGCCGTCGTCCAGCACCGGCACCAGTCCGTTCGGGTTGAGCGCCAGGAACTCGGGCGTGTTGAGCGGAGCGTGCCCGCGGCCGTAATCGAGGCGTTTGAAGTCCAGCCCGATCTCATGCAGGAGCCAGATCACCTTGCGGACGTGCCAGGCGTTCATCCGTCCGTAGAGTGTGATCATCGCAGCTCCGTGTAAGACCTATCGCTTGGCTCGCGGCAATTTGCGGTAATGGGCGAGCATGCTCATCATATGCGCCTCGAGCAGATCGGGCAGGGCGGCCTCGTCACGGGCTTCGAGACGCACGATAATTTCTTCGTGATCCTGCATGGATTTTTCCCATAAATCCGCCGACAACGCGGCGAGCGAGCGGGCGCGCCGAATGCGCTTGCTGACCTGACCGTGATGCAGGCTCAGAAGCTGGTTCGCGGCGCCCTCAAGAATGGCTTCGTGAATTTGGCGGTTCAGGGCGAAATACTCCGGCTGCCGCCCGTTCACATAGCATTGCCGCATTCGCTCGTGCAATGCGCGAACCCCGGCGATTTTTTCGTCCGTCATGGAGCGGCAGGCGAGCCGGCCGGAGAGACGCTCCAACGCCGCCATGACGGGGATCGCTTCCTCCAGATCCTCAAGCACGATGGGCGCAACGATGGACCCTTTGTGCGGCTCCTGAATGATGAGGCCCTCCGCCGCAAGCACGCGCAAGGCTTCGCGCAAAGGCGTGCGGGAGACCTTGAATTGCTCGCACAGAAGCTTTTCCGGCACCTTGGCGCCGGGCAAAAGCTGAGCGCCGACAATCATTTCTCGAAGACGGTCAAGAAGTTCATTGTGGAGCGAACGGCGCGAAAGCGGCGCAAAGTCACTCATTGAGAATCCAAAAATGCATAGTGTGTTGAAGCAATTTTTCACGATGCTGAGTTCAGGGAAAAGTCTTTACTTTATTTTGTATTCAGCGCCAGCTTAAAAATGACTGACGCATGCACCGCGACGCGTCCTGCGCCGTCGCGAATTTGTTGCCGGCAGGAAAATCCATCCGCGATAACCAGCGTGTCGCGCGAAGTCCGTCTAATGGCCGGGAACAGCGCAAGCTCCCCCATGGCGAGCGACGTTTCGAGGTTTTCCGGGCGGTAGCCGAAGCCGCCGGCCATGCCGCAGCAGCTCGACGGCGCCTCCTCAAGGGCGAGGCCGGGGACGATCGACAGCGCGCGGCGAGCCGCGTCCATCGCCCCGAAAGCTTTCTGGTGGCAGTGTCCGTGCAGCAGCGCCGAAGACTCAATGGGCCGTAGACTAGGCGCGAAACGCCCCATGTCGCGCTCGTCCGCCACAAACTCCTCGAAAAGCCGCGCCGCGCCCGCGAGCCGCCGCGCCTCATCGCCCAGGCCGAGGCTCAACGCTTCGTCGCGCAAGGTGAGCAGACACGCCGGCTCCAGCCCCACGATCGGCGCTCCCGCCGCGATGTAAGGCGTTGCTGCGGCGATGAGCCGCTGCAGTTCGAGACGCGCCTCATCCACAAGCCCGGCGCTCAGGAATGTGCGACCGCAACAGAGCGGCCGCTCCTTCGCCGGAGGCCCAAGCACATGCACGCGGTACCCCGCGGCGCTCAGCACGTCGATTGCGGCGCGCAGGTTGTCCGGGTTGAAGTGCAGGTTGAAGGTGTCCGCGAACAGTGCGATCTCCGGCGCGCTCGCGTCGCCGTAGGCGCCATTGGGGCGGAAGCGCCGGCCTTCCCATCGCGGCGAGGCCCGGTCGGCAGAGAAGCCGAAGACACGCTCCGCGCCGCGCGCGATAGGCGGGAAGATATCGCGCGCGTAGAGCAGCCAGCGCCAGCGCCGCGCCGTCGCGGCGTAGCGGGGCAGATAGGCGAAGGCTTTTTCGCGCAAGCCCAGGCCGGCCGCCGCGCGCGCCGCATCCACCTCAATCTTGAGGCGCGAGATGTCGACCCCCATGGGACATTCGACCCGGCACGCCTTGCAGCCCACGCAATGGCTGAGGCTTTCAACGAGGCCCGGCGCGGTCAGGCTCGGTTCCCCGCTCTCGGGCGCCAGCGCAGCGCGCAGCGCGTTCGCCATGCCCCGAGGCGAGCGCGCCTCGTCGAGGCTGACGCGGAACGCCGGACACATATCGCCGCCCTCGAGTTTGCGGCAGACGCCGACGCCCGTGCATGCGTCCGCGGCGGCGAGCGGCCCTGCTTCGCCCGCAGGCCAGTCGAGCGCAGGAGGCGGCTGCCGGCCGCGCGGCGCGGCCCGCGTGAGCATGGGATCGTCCACGCGCGGCGCGTAGACGATCTTGCCTGGGTTAAAGCGCATGTCCGGGTCGAACAGCGCTTTGACCTCCTCGAAGATCGAGATGGTGCTGCGCCCGAACACCGCCTCCGAGAACTCCGAGCGCGCCAGCCCGCTGCCCTGGCCGGCCGACATGGCGCCTTTCAGCGTGCGGATATGCTGGGAGGTCTCTTCGGCGAGCGCGCGCAGGCGCTGGCGCGACAGGTTCGTCTCCACGGCGTAGATCGGCCGCAGCACGAAGGCTTCGGCGAGCGCGAAGCCGCTCCACGCATGCGGCACGCCGGCCCGGGTGAGCAATTCGCCGATGCGGTCGACAAAGCCGTTCATCTCGGCGAAGGGTACGAGGCAATCCTCCAAAAACGGCAGCGCCTTGGACGCGTGGCCGCGCAAATGCGCCTCGTGGGCGGCGTCGCGGGCGTCCCACACGGCGCGCTGCATGTCTGTGCCGACCGCCTCAATGACGCGCCCGCCAAGGCCCCTTGCCGAGACGACCTCGCCAAGCGCCTTGAGCCGGCGCACATTCTCCACCTGGTTGTCCTCGGCGAACTCGACGATGAGCAGCGCCGCCGCCCCGCCCCGCAGATAGCGCTCGACGGTCTTGCGGTGGCGCTCGCCGCTCATCAACAGCGTGCCCGCCTCGATGAGGTCGATGGCGGAGGGGGCGAGTGAGGCCACGTCGGCGACGGCGCCGAGCGCCTTGCGCAGGCTCGGAAACTGGCACACGCCGAGCGCCCAGTTGCGCGGCAGCTTCTGGACCTTCAACTCGATGCGGCGGAAGAGGGCGAGCGTGCCTTCCGAGCCGACCAGCAACGCGGCGAGATTGTTCGCGCCGGACTCCGGGAGCAGCGCGGGCAGGTTGTAGCCCCCGGCGTGGGCCGGGGCAGCCTTCGCCGCCTTGCGGATGAGCGCCTCGTAGCGTTCGCCCAGCTGCAAGAGGTCGAAGGCCACGTCGCGGCCTGAGCGCGGCGCGGGCACGCTCATCGCATTGTCGCGGATCTCGCCGAAGCAGTATTCCGTTCCGTCGGGGAGCACCGCGTCGATGGCGGTGACGTTGTCGCGCATGGCGCCGTAGCGGCGGGAGCGCGGGCCGACGGCGTTGTTGCCGCACATGCCTCCGATCGTCGCCTGACTGCCCGACCAGAGATCAACCGGAAACCAGACGCCGAGTTTGGCCAGCTCAGCGTTCATGGCGTTCAGCGTCATGCCCGGCTGCACCACGCACGTCATGGAGCGCATGTCGTAGAAGGTCAGATTGCGCAGATGCTTCGAGAAGTCGATGATGAGCCCCTCGCTCACCGTTTGCCCGGCCGTGGAGGTGCCGCCGCCGCGCGCCAGCACAGGAACGCCTTCCTCCGCTGCGATGGCGGCGATAGCCGCGATGTCTGCCTCGACGCGGGGGATGACCACGCCGAGCGGAAGGATTTTGTAAACGGAGGCGTCGGTCGAGTAGCGCGCGCGGGACAGCGGGTCGAAATGCACCTCGGCCTGGGTTTCCGCGCGCAAGCGCCGCTCCAGCCTCGAACCCGCCAATCCCCCAGTCATCGTCGCCATGGTTCAAGGGTTAGTGTCATTCGCCGCACTTGGCCACAACCCAGTACGGCTTGCGCACACGTGTCGCAAGACGCCGGAGCCGCCAACCGCCGGACGGCGCGTTTCGCGCAAGCCCGGCGCATTAGCACAACGCCGCAATTGCGGCCGAATCGCGAGAGCAGATCGCCGGCGTTTTCGACCAATCGCGTTCACCAATCTTTGGTGGTTATCCCTTATTTCTTTCAACCATAAGTGGGCGTTGCGGTTGTGATGCGTCGGCCCGCGCGGGGAGGCGAGAGTTGAAGTGGTGTGTCACGGTTTTGCGGTCGTCGCCGGTTGCGGCGGCGTTGTTCGTCTCCGCGTGCGCGCAGGCGCCCACGCTTCGCGACGAGTCCATGAGCTTCAGTCCGCGCGTCGTCGAGTTGGGCGAACCGGTGCCCAAAGGCGGGGGGGTCGTCAAGATCGGCTCGCCCTACACGATCGCGGGGCAGACTTACACGCCGCGCTACGAGCCGGCTTATGACCGCATCGGGGCGGCGTCATGGTACGGCGTCATGTTCCACGGCCGGCGCACCTCGAACGGCGAAGTGTACGACATGAACGCGCTCTCCGCCGCTCATCCCACCATGCCGATGCCGTCTTACGCGCGGGTGACCAACCTCGAAAACGGCCGCTCGCTCATCGTGCGCGTGAACGACCGCGGGCCCTATAAGAAAGGGCGGCTGATCGACCTCTCCCAGCGCGCCGCCGAGCTTCTCGGCTTCAAGCATAAAGGCACCGCGAATGTGCGCGTGCAATACGCCGGCCCGGCCCCATTGAGCGGCGACGACCGCTTTGAGCGCAGCGTTCTCGCGCGTCAGCCCTGGGCCGCGCATATCGTCGAAGCGGACGCCGTCGAACCCTCCTCGCCCTATCGCGGCGCGGTGACGGCGAGCCTCTCCGAGCGCGCCGGGGCCGACCTGCGGCGCCGGTAAAAAACCCGTCAAGTACTCCCGCGCGGCCAGCGTTGCCGGTTGCTTTTCCGCCTTCGCCGCCGGATAGTCCGGCGAACGCAATGGTTTGGAGGCCGACATGCTGCGCCGCATTCTCGCTCTCGCCGCCTGCTTCATCGCCTGGGCCGCCCCGGCGTCCGCCCAGTTCGCCACCAAGGCGAAGTACGCGCTGGTCATGGACGTGGAGACCAAAGCGGTTTTGTTCGAGAAGGACGCGGACGCCCTGATGGCGCCGGCCAGCATGAGCAAGCTCATGACGCTCGCCGTGCTGTTCCGCCATCTCAAGGACGGCAAGCTGCGGCTCGACCAGGAGTTCATCGCGAGCGAATACGCCTGGCGCACGGGCGGCGCGCCGTCGGGGGGCGCGGCCATGTTCGTGCCGCTCAACTCGCCCGTGAAGCTGGAAGAGCTGCTGCCCGGCATCATCGTGCAGTCCGGCAACGACGCCTGCATCATCGCGGCGGAAGGCGTTGCGGGCACCGAGGACGCTTTCGCCCAGGTGATGAACGACTACGCCCGCAAAATCGGCCTGACGCGATCCAACTTCGCCAACTCAACGGGTTTGCCCCATCCCCAGCATCGGGTCACGGCGCGGGAGCTGGCTTTGCTTGCGGTGCACATCATCAAGGAGTTTCCCGAGTACTATTATTTGTTCAAGATGAGGGAGTTCAAATATCGCAAACACAATTTCTTCAACCGCAACCCACTGATTTACCTCACTATCGGCGCCGACGGCCTTAAAACCGGCCACACCGAGGAAAGCGGCTACGGTCTCGTCGCCTCCGCCGAGAAGGACGGGCGACGCGTCATCGTGGTGTTGAACGGTCTGCCGAACGCCAACGAGCGCAAAGAGGAAGCGATCAAGATGATCCAATGGGGCTTCAGCAGCTTCAAGCCCCAACCGCTGTTCGAGGCGGGCGAGATCGTCGGCGACGCGCGAGTCTGGGGCGGCGACAAGCGGTTCGTGCAACTGCGCGGGGGGGAGGGCGCGGTGAAGGCCCTGCTGCCCATCACCGCGAAGGACAAACCGGAGATGCGCATTGTCTATCAGGGGCCGCTCAAACCCCCCATCAAGGCTGGCGACCAGGTGGCCGAACTGGTGGTGACGGCCGAGGGGGGCGTCCGCAACGCCATCCCGCTTTACGCGGCCGAGGACGTGGAAAAGGGCGGCGTCGTCGCTCAAGGGCTGGACTCGCTGCTCATCTTGGCGTTCGGCTGGCTTTTGTGACGCAGGCGTCCACGCATGGCGACGGGCAAGTTCATCACGTTTGAGGGGGGCGAGGGCGCTGGCAAAAGCACCCAGGCCGCGCTGCTGCGCGATCGCCTGATGAAGGCCGGTTTGCGCGTCGTGCTCACCCGCGAGCCGGGCGGAACGCCGCGCGCCGAGGGCATTCGCGAGGCGCTGCTGTCCGGTCGCGTCAAGCCCCTCGGGCCGCTCGCCGAGACCGTGCTGTTCTATGTGGCGCGGGATTCGCATCTCGAACTGACCATCCGGCCGGCGCTCGCTCGCGGCTCCTGGGTAGTGTGCGACCGCTTTTTCGATTCAACGCGCGCCTATCAGGGCGCGGCGGGCGGCGTCTCGCTCGCCGTGCTGGATGGGCTTGAGCGCGCCGTCGTCGCTCACACCCGCCCGGATTTGACCGTCATGCTCGATCTGCCCGCCGAGGAGGGGCTGCGCCGAGCGGGCCTGCGCGCCGCGGCCGAGGCCGGCGCCCGTGACCGTTTCGAGACGATGAACCTGCTGTTCCACGCCAATCTGCGTCAGGAGTTCCTCGACATCGCCGCCGCCGAACCGCGCCGCTGCGTTGTCGTCGACGCCGCGCGGCCGGTCGATGAGGTGGCCGCAGCCGTGTGGACGGCCGTCAAGCAGCGCCTGCCGGGCCTCGCCTGACCATGGCGCGCACCCCAAAAGCCAAGCATGAGGGCGACGGGCCGCCGCTCGACCCCGATTTGACGCCGGGCGCAACGCCTGCCCGGTTCACGCCCCGCGTGTTCGGCCACGACGCCGCGCGTGCGGCCTTTCGCGCCGCGCTCGACGCGGGGCGGCTTCATCACGCGTGGCTCATCGCCGGCGAGGCGGGCGTCGGCAAGGCGACGCTGGCCTATGCGCTCGCTCGCCGCGTTCTGGCTGGAGGCGACGCCGGCGCGGCGGACGATCCGGACTCGCCTCTGTTCCGCCAGGTCGCCGCGCTGTCCCATCCGCGGCTCATTGCGGTGCGCCGCCCGTGGCAGCCGCCGACGGGCAAGTTCTCAGCCGCTATTCCAGTGGAGGAGATCCGGCGACTCAAGCATTTCTTCGAGACGACGGCGGACGGCGGCTGGCGCGTCGCGGTGATCGACCGTGCCGACGACCTGAACCCCAACGCGGCCAACGCGCTCCTCAAGCTGCTGGAGGAGCCGCCGCCGTTGTGCGTGTTTCTTCTCGTCTCTTCGGTGCCTGGGCGGCTTCCACAAACCATCCGCTCGCGGTGCCGGCGGCTCGACCTGCGCCCGCTCGACGACGCCGATGTGCGGCTGGCGCTGGCGGCGGCTTTGTCGGCGCCGCCGGACGAACGCGCTTTGACCGCGGCGCTGGCGAACGCCGCCGGCAGCCCGGGCCGCGCCGCCAGGCGTCTGGCCGAGGACGACGGCGCGCGGGCGCTGTCCGGCCAGCTCATCGGCGCACTGCCGCGTCTCGATCTGAGCGCCGTGTTCGCCGCGCTCGACGCCGGGGGCGATCAGGCGGCGGCGATCGAGCGGTTGCTCGATGCGCTCGAAGCCGACCTTGAGATGCGCGTGCGCGGCGCCGCGATCGCCGACCAGGCGGAAAGGGCGGGAGCGCGGCCCCTGTTTTCGCGCGCCAATCTTGCGCTTTGGGCGGGGTTGTGGGAAACAGTGCGCGGCAAGCGCGCCGATGCGGAACGGCTCAATTTGGATCGCGCGACGCTTTTGGTCGGCGTTCTAACTGAGTTCCAGGCGGCCGCTGACGCCGCACGATGAGCCATCTCAACGGTTGCGAGGGGCGATGCCCGACAAGCCTTCATCCAGGCCGAAGTTTTACATCACAACCGCCATCTCCTACCCTAATGGGGAGCCGCATATCGGCCACGCCTATGAAGCGGTGGCGACGGACGCGATCGCGCGCTATAAGCGGCTGGACGGCTTCGACGTGCTGTTCCTGACCGGCGTTGACGAGCACGGCATCAAGATGAAGCAGACGGCGGAGAAGGCGGGGCTCACGCCGCGCGAACTCGCCGACCGCAACACCCCGCGCTTCGAGGCGATGCTCGCCGCGCTCAACGTCTCGAACGACGACTTCATCCGCACCACCGAGCCGCGCCACTACGCCGCCGTCGCCGAGATGTGGAAGCGCATGGAGAAGGAGGGCGACATCTACACCGGCGGCTACAAGGGCTGGTATTCGGTGCGCGACGAAGCTTTTTACGCGGAAGACGAAACGATTCTGAACGCGGACGGGGTTCGCGTCGGCCCGCAGGGCACGCCCGTGACATGGACGGAGGAGGAGACCTATTTCTTCCGCCTCTCGAAGTACGAGAAAAAGCTGCTGAAGCTCTACGAGGAGAACCCGGACTTCATCTCGCCCACGGAGCGCCGCAACGAGATCGTGAGCTTCGTAAAAGGCGGCCTGCAGGATTTGTCCATCTCGCGCACGACGTTCGATTGGGGCATCCCCGCGCCGGACGCGCCCGGCCACATCATCTATGTGTGGGTGGACGCGCTGACGAATTACCTCACCGGCGCCGGCTTCCCGAGCGTTCGCTCCAAAGCGTACAAAACCTATTGGCCGGCGGACGCGCATATCGTCGGCAAGGACATTACCCGCTTTCACGCGGTCTATTGGCCCGCGTTCCTGATGTCCGCCAAGCTGCCGCTGCCGAAACAGGTGTTCGGCCACGGGTTCCTGCTCGCGCGCGGCGAGAAGATGTCGAAGTCGCTCGGCAACGTCACCGACCCGTTCAGCCTGTGCGAGGCGTACGGCGCCGACCGCGTGCGCTATTTCTTCCTGCGCGAGGTGCCGTTCGGGCAAGACGGCAACTTCACCCATGAGGCGCTCGTCAACCGCACGAACGCCGACCTGGCGAACGACCTCGGCAACCTCGCCCAGCGCTCGTTCTCGATGATCGCGAAGAACTGCGACGGACGCCTGCCGCAGCCGGGCGCGTTCACCGAGGCGGACGAGGCGATGCTGGCGATGGCC
Source organism: Hyphomicrobiales bacterium (assembly GCA_033764775.1). Lineage (GTDB taxonomy): Bacteria > Pseudomonadota > Alphaproteobacteria > Rhizobiales > Rhodomicrobiaceae > JAWXCE01. Next base: position 150,034 of record JANRIQ010000025.1, read on the forward strand.
GACGGCGCCGCCGCGCTCGCCCGCGAGGCGATGGAGCGGCTCGCCATTCACAAGGCGATCGAGGCGGTATGGGCGGTCGTGGGCGAGGCGAACCGCTATTTCGCCGCGCAGGAGCCGTGGAGCCTGAAAAAGTCCGACCCCGAGCGCATGGGCACGATTCTTTATGTCACGGCCGAGGTGGTGCGGCAGGCGGCGATCCTTGCGCAGCCCTACACGCCCGAGGGGGCGGGCAAACTGCTCGATCAGTTGGGCGTGAGCGAGCGCGACTTCGCGCATCTGGGCGCCGAGCACCGCCTCAAGGCGGGCGCGCCTCTCGCCAAACCGGAGCCTGCCTTCCCGCGTTATGTGGAGGCCGCCGAGGAAACCGCCGCGTGAGCCTGGTTGACAGCCACTGCCATCTCGACTTCCCCGATTTCGCGCCCGAGGTGGACGCGGTCGTCGCGCGGGCGCATGCCGCGGGCGTCGGCCACATGCTCACGATCTGCACGCATGTTCGCAAATTCGCGCAGGTGCTGGCGGTGGCGGAGCGCTACCCGCGCGTGACATGCTCCGTCGGCACGCATCCGCACAACGCGAGCCTGCCCGCCGAGCGCGCGGTGACGCTCGATGAAATCATCGAGTTGGCGCGGCATCCCAAGGTCGTCGCCATCGGCGAGGCGGGGCTCGACTATTTCTATGACAAGTCCGAGCGCTCGCATCAGGCCGAAGGCTTTCGCAAGCACATCGCCGCCGCGCGCGACACCGGCCTGCCGCTCGTCATCCATGCGCGCGAGGCGGACGCCGACACCGCCGCGATCCTTCGCGAGGAGGCGGCGCGCGGCGCGTTCAAGGCCGTGCTGCACTGCTACACGGGCGGGCTGGAGCTGGCGCTGACAGGCGTCGAGTTAGGGCTTTACGTGTCGTTCTCCGGCATCCTGACCTTTCCGAAGTCAGACGCGCTGCGCGAAGTGGCCGCCGCCCTGCCGCTCGACCGGCTGCTGGTCGAAACGGACGCGCCGTTCCTCGCGCCCCAGCCTCATCGCGGCAAGCGCAACGAGCCGGCCTATGTGGCCCACACCGCCGCGACGCTCGCGCAGGTTAAGGGCGTGAGCGAAGCCGAGATCGCGCGCGTCACCACCGCCAATTTTTTCCGGCTGTTTGACAAGGCCGGCAGGCCTGCGCAGATATCGGCGGCATGAGTTTGAAGTTCACGATCCTGGGCTGCGGCACCTCAACGGGCGTGCCGCGCGTCGACGGCGACTGGGGCGCGTGCGACCCGGCGAACCCGAAAAACCGCCGCCGCCGCTGCGCTCTCCTCATCGAGAAAACTGGCCCGCGCGGCGTCACCACCGTGCTCATCGACACCGGGCCGGACATTCACGCCCAGCTGCAGGACGCCCGGGTGCAGCGCATCGACGGCGTCCTCTACACCCACGACCACGCCGACCACACCCACGGCATCGACGATCTGCGCATCCTCGCCTACCGCATGAAAAAACGCATCGACGTGTATTATGACGCAGTGACTGGCGCCGTGCTGAACAAGCGCTTCGACTACTGCTTCGCCACCCAGCCGGGCAGCACGTATCCGCCCATTCTGAAAGGGCATTTGATCGCGCCTGGCGCGGCTGTGGTGATCGACGGGCCAGGCGGCCCGGTGGAGGCGCTGCCCTTCATTCAGCGGCACGGCGAGATCGACAGCCTCGGGTTCCGCATCGGCGGCTTCGCCTACTCCAGCGACGTGGTCGATTTCCCCGATGCCAGCCTGCCAGCGCTCGCCGGCCTCGACGTCTGGGTGCTCGACGCGCTGCGCATCCAGCCGCATCCGTCGCATCTGAACGTCGAACAGGCGCTTGAATGGGTTGCGCGCATGGCTCCGAGGCGCACCATCTTCACCCACATGCATATCGACCTCGATTATGAGGCGCTGCGGGCGTCGCTGCCCCCTGGCGTCGAACCCGCCTATGACGGCATGATCATTGAGCTAGACGGATAAGCTCGCCGTTGCGCGTCTCGGCGGGGCTGACGAGATCGAGCAGGGCGGGCGCAGCATGGCCGGGGACTGGCAGGCGCGACTGATCCTCCCCGGGGAAGGCGCGGGCGCGCAAGCCCGTCGCGGCGGGGCCTGGGTCGATGAGGTTCACGCGGATGGGCGTGTTCGCGCATTCGGCGGCGTAGGCGCGGACAAGCGCCTCCAGCGCGGCCTTCGACGCGGCGTAAGGCCCCCAGTACGCCAGCGGTTCGCGCGCCGCCGCGCAGGTGAGGAATACGGCGCGGCCGGCGTCCGAAAGCTTTAGCAGCGGGTCGAGGGTGCGGATGAGCCGCCAGTTGGCGTGCGCGTTCACTTCGAACACGCCGAGCCAGTCTTTCGTCTGCGTGTGCGTCAGGGGCGCCAGCGTGCCCAGAATGCCCGCCGCGGCGATAAGCGCGTCGATGCGGCCGAACCGCTCGTAAAGCGCCGGGCCGAGCGCGTCGAGCTTGGCGGCGTCGGCCAGGTCGAGTTGGATGAGCGAGATCCGTCCGCCCGCCGCCGCGACAGCGTCGTCCAGTTCGGTGAGGCCGCCGCGGGTGCTGGCGAGAGCCACGACATGAGCGCCTTCGGCGGCCAGCGCCAGCGCCGCCGCCCGGCCATAGCCCCGGGAAGCGCCCGTCACCAGCGCCACGCGGCCTGCGAACCGCGTCTTGGAATCGCCGCCCGTCACCGGGTTTTTCTCTCGCCGAGAAGCTTGTCGGCCTCTTCCTCGGCGCGGCGCTTCAACTCTTCGGCCTCCCGCCGCAGACGCGCCGTCTCCTCCTTCAGCCGGTTGATGAGCGGTGCCGCATCCTTGCGGGCTTGCTCGGACATTTGGACAGCCTGTTCCAGGCCGTCGGCCGAAAGCTCCTTGGTGCGCTTGAGAAGCGTCGTAAAGAACCCCTCGGGCGGGAGCAGCGCGGCGCGGTCGAGCGCGGCGATGGTGCGGATCATGTCGATGTGGTTGGCGCGCTCCACGCCGGCGGGCACCCGCTCGGGCGATCCGGTGAACAGCGTCACGGGCGTGCAGGACGTGATGACGCTTTCGCCCTTTTTGAGGAATTTGGGGCTCGTGATCTCGGTTTCCTGCGCGTAATAGACTTTCTGACCGTTGATTTCCTGACGCAGCACCGCCCGATCGATGACGGGAATGAACTGGCCCGCCTTGTCGTCGATGAGCTTGAAGCGCGGGTTTTCCGGATCAGGGAACTGCACGAAGAGCGTCACCATGTCCTCCGCGCCGTCCAGCGTTTCCGCCAGGGCGGCGTCCGCATCGGCGGCGTAGGTCACCGATTTGGCGCGGCCGAGGCCCTCCGGGTCAATCCGCTGCAAGAACTCGAACGTCGCTGCCGATCCGCTGCCCTGGCGCGGCAGCACGAAGCGCAGGTGCTCGGCGAGCGCGGCCACTTCGCCATAGCTTTTGATGGTTTTGTTGCGGGTGACCATGAACAGGCACTCCCGCCCGAAATCCTGGCGGATGACGGCGAGCGGCGCGCCGGGAAGCTTCGCCGTCTCGCGCGCGAAAATGTCGAATTGGGCGAAGCCGATTTGCTTCGGGTTGGCGAGCGTGCGTTTGATGTTGTCGATGGATCCGGCCGAGGTGGCGCAGGCGTAATCGAATTTCGCCGCTTTGAGATCGCGCTCAAGGCCGGGGCAAAAATCCCTGTGATACGCACCCGTTTCGCCCGCGGTGTTGATGGCTTCCGCCCGAGCGTGGATGGGCGCGGCGAGGATGACTGCGAGGGCGACTGCGGGCCAAATGTTCATCGCGCAACTCCACAAAACAGAGGCGGGCCAGCGCGCTGCCGACCGCTTCAACCGCAAAACAAAGGGGACGATACTCCATGCCTGCGGGTTTCGTCCAAAATACGGCGCTTCGCCTCATCAGGGGCCGAAAAGCCTGCGGGAGGGCGCATGCCAGCGCCACAAGGACGCGTTGGTCAGATGCACGCCGCCGATCCAGCGGTCGATGCGCCGGTGTTTGGTCGCGTCCGTCGCGCCGCGCAGGGCGTTGTGGCCAAGGCTGGTCAGTCGCAGCTGCGCGTTGAAATACGGCTCCATCTCCGCCTCGCTCATCAGCGGGGAGAAGCTGTAGCCGTCAAATCCCGTGATGAGCGGGGAATAGCCCATGCCGAGTTGGTCGAGGATGTGCCAAAAGCTCCAGTCGCCCATGAATCGGGCGCCCTCGCGTCCGCTGTACTCGCTGTAGATGCGCTGGGGGGAGGCGACGCCGTCCCGCACCAGTTCGAGAATGGCCTCCTCCGTTGCGGTCAGGCCGGTCTGCGGGGCGGGAAGCTCGTCGAGCTGCCGCAGAACCGCGGCGCGCAGAAAGGGCAGGGCGCCCGTGTCGAAGCGCAGCAGCGCGGCGAAGGAGGCGGGCGTCGGCGCGCGGAAGCTCCGCCACGCGAGGCGGGCCGTGCGCAGATGCCGGGCCGTCACCGGCTCGATGAGGCGCAAATGACGCCGCAGGGCGGCCGCCGTCTCCTCGCCCAGAGCCCGGCCGGACTGGATGAGCGCGAGGCCGTCGCGCGGCGGCTCCTCTGCAAAAAAATCGAGAATCTGAATCAACTGGAGTTGGTCGTACAGGTCGTGCTCCAGCCAGATCACCACGCTGTCATAACGCTCATGCCCGCGGATGGCCGTGTCGCGGGCGGCGAAGGCGTCGGAGAGCGTCTGCGGATCGCTCCAGCCGCGTTCGGCCAGAAACGCCGCCCGCACAGCCGATAGCGCCTCAAGGGTGTCGGTGTGCGGCGCCGGGCCTTCGTGCAGAATATCGCGCCAGCACAGGATGTCGCCCGCGACGCCCGCCTCGCGCATCCGCGCCTCCGCCGACTCCCCGTTGGTGATGATGAGGCGCGCCATCAGCCGCGCCCGCGATAGGGCGCGACGCCCTGATCCGGCGCCCAGACGCCCGTCGGCAACTCGCCGTGCTGGAAAAACACGTCGATGGGCATCCCGCCGCGCGGATACCAATAGCCGCCGATGCGCAGCCAGACCGGCTCGATGGCGGCGATGATGCGTTTCGCGACCCCGACCGTGCAATCCTCATGAAACGCGCCGTGGTTGCGAAAGCTCGACAGGAACAGCTTCAGCGACTTCGACTCCACCAGCCACGCGCCAGGGACATAGTCAATGACGAGGTGCGCGAAATCCGGCTGGCCGGTGAGCGGGCAGAGCGAGGTGAACTCCGGCGCGGTGAAGCGCACAAGATAGGGCGCATCCGGGTGAGGGTTTGGCACGCGCTCAAGCACGGCCTCATCGGGCGAGGCGGGAAGGGCGGTCGCGCGGCCGAGCTGGGTGAGCTGGCTGACATCGGTGTTGGAGGACATACGCCAGCTTTAATAAAACTCTTCGCGGCGATCCATGAAAACTTTGCCCGGTTGCTGAATTAGCGCGGCCCGGCGTAGATGCACCCTTCGCCGCAGCTGGGGCGCGAGACGCGCACCTCGGCGAGGCCCGGCACGGCGGGGGCGAGGCGCGCCCAGATCCACGCGGCCAGGCGTTCGAGCGTGGGCAGCGCGAGGCCGTCGATTTCATTGAGGAACTGATGGTCGAGCGCGGCGCGGCACTCGCCGATGGCCGCCTCAAGATCGTCAAAGTGAAAGATGAGGCCCGTCTCCGCGTGCGGCTCGCCCTCGACTGTCACCCGGCAGGTGAAGGAATGCCCGTGGATGCGCGCGTTCGGGTGCCCTTTCGGCGCGGTCGGCAGAAAGTGGGCGGCCTCGAAGGTGAAGTCCTTGTAAATGCGCACGTTAAGGCAGTCCGATCAGCTTGTGGGTTTGCAGCGACAGCCGCCATTGCGGATGCGCGAGGCAATAGGCGGCGGCCGCCTCTATATTGGCCTTTTGGTTCGGCCCGTCCATCGGTTGCAGGAAGAAATGCGCAAAATCGAGGCCGGCGAAGCGCTCCGGCTCGGCGCCGGGCTGCGGATAGACGAGCTTTAGCTCGCTGCCCGAGCGCTGCACAATCTCCGTTCCAGCTTTCGGGCTAACGCATATCCAATCAAGGCCGTGCGGCGCATGCAGCGTGCCGTTGGTCTCCACCGCCACCTCGAACCGCTGAGCGTGTAGCGACGCGATCAGCGCCGCGTCGAGTTGGAGGAGCGGCTCGCCCCCAGTGCAGACGACATACGGCTTACCGCCTCCAGGCCAGCACACCGCGACCGCCTCAGCAAGCGCCTCAGCGTCCGCGAACTTACCGCCGCCGGGGCCGTCCGTCCCCACAAAATCCGTGTCGCAGAACCGGCAAACGGCGCGCTCGCGGTCCGACTCGCGGCCGCTCCACAAATTGCAGCCGGAGAAGCGCAGAAACACCGCCGCGCGGCCGGTTTGCGCGCCCTCGCCTTGCAGCGTGACGTAGATTTCCTTGACGGTGTACATGCTCCGGTTCCGCGCGAAAGGCTTTGGAGGCGTCCGCGTTTTGTGTCAGAGTTGGTTGACAGGCTTTTTTGTCAACCGCAAAGGCGCGCCGCATGACCGTGATGCAACTGGTTTACGCCTCGCGTCCCTTCGGCTACGGCGACCTCGAACTCTCCAACATCCTGCACATCGCCCGCGCCAACAATGCGCGCGACGGGGTCACCGGCGCACTCATATGCCGGGAAGACCTCTATCTGCAACTGCTGGAAGGCCCGCGCGACAAGGTGACGGCGGCGTTCGCCAAAATCAACCGCGACGAGCGCCACACCGAGGTGACGCCGCTCATCGCCTGCGATGTCGGCGCGCGGCTGTTTCCCGAGTGGGCGATGCGCGACGATCCGGCGAAATCGTGGATGTGGACGGCGGACGAGGTGCGCGCCGGCGCGGTCGCCTCCGCGACGCCTGACGATGTGCGCGGCGTGTTCGTGCGGCTTGCCGGGGAGACGCGGCCTCGGCTTAAGTTGTGCCCCGCTTAGTCGCGCACGAGGCCGCCCACCCGGCGGCGCGGAGCTGGCAGGCGGGGCATTGGCCGCAGCCATAACCCCAGTCGTGGCGCTGCGAGCGGTCGCCTTTGTAGCACGTGTGCGTCGCCTCGACGATCAACTCCACCAGCGCGTCGCCGCCGAGCGCGTGCGCCAGCGCCCAAGTGTCCGCCTTCGAGCGCCACATGAGCGGCAGCTCCAGCGAGAAGCGCGCCTCCGTGGCCAGCCGAAGCGTCTCCTCCAGCGAGCGCAGGGTTTCATTCCGGCAGTCGGGATAGCCGGAATAGTCCGTCTCGCACATGCCGCCGACGAGCCGCAGAAGCCCGCGCCGGTACCCGAGCGCCGCCGCGAGCGTGAAAAACACCACGTTGCGGCCCGGCACGAAGGTCGTCGGCAAGCCGTTGGCGCCGAACGCGATCTCCGCATCGCTCGTCAGCGCGGTGTCGCTGATAGCGCCCAGCGCCGCAATGTCGATGAGGTGGTCTTCGCCGAGCCCCGCGCCCCACGCGGGGAACTCCGCCCGCAGTCGCCGCAGCACGTCCGCGCGCGCATCCAACTCCACGGCGTGGCGCTGGCCATACGAAAAGCCCACCGTCTCGACGCGGGCATATCGGGCGAGCGCCCAGGCGAGGCAGGTGGCCGAATCCTGCCCGCCCGAGAACAGCACCAGCGCCGCGCTATCCGCGCCCTTCACCTTTTCGAAACTCGTCATTAAAGCAAAACGTCTTTCGCCCATTGCTGGAACCGGATACATATCATGCAAAACATCGGCCACAAGGGAGCGAACATGACCGCCATCACCGACATCATCGGCCGCGAGATTCTGGACAGCCGCGGCAATCCGACCGTGGAGGTGGATGTGGTGCTGGAGGACGGCTCGATGGGCCGCGCCGCCGTCCCGTCCGGCGCCTCGACAGGCGCGCACGAAGCGCACGAGCTGCGCGACGGCGCCCAGCGTTACATGGGCAAAGGCGTGCTCGCCGCCGTGGACGCGGTGAACGGCGAGATTTTCGACAGCCTGCAGGGCATGGAGGCGGAGGATCAGTCGCGTATCGACCACACACTCATCATGCTCGACGGCACGCCGAACAAGAAGCGTCTCGGCGCCAACGCCATTCTCGGCGTGTCGCTGGCGGTGGCGAAAGCGGCGGCGGACGCCTCGAACCTGCCGCTTTATCGCTATGTCGGCGGCGTTTCGGCGAAGGTGCTGCCCGTGCCGCTGATGAACATCATCAATGGCGGCGCGCATGCGGACAACCCCATCGACATTCAGGAATTCATGATCGTGCCGTCTGGCCTGCCATCGTTCGATGAGGCCCTGCGCGCGGGTGCGGAGATTTTCCACACGCTCAAAAAGCTGCTGAAAGAGGGCGGGCACAACACCAACGTGGGCGACGAAGGCGGTTTCGCGCCGAACCTCGCCAGCGCGGACGAGGCGCTTGCCTTCATTATGCGCGCCATCGAGAAAGCGGGATACAAGCCTGGGCAGGATGTGTTTCTCGCGCTCGACGCCGCATCCACCGAGTTCTATAAGGACGGACGCTACGAATTGCACGGTGAGAAAAAGAGCTTCGACGCCGCCGGCATGGTCGCCTATCTCGCCGATCTCGCCAGCCGCTATCCCATCGTCTCCATCGAGGACGGCATGGCCGAGGACGACTGGAACGGCTGGAAGCTGCTGACCGACGAACTCGGCAAAAAATGCCAGCTTGTCGGCGACGACCTTTTCGTCACAAACCCTAAACGTCTGCGCGAGGGCATACAGAAGGGCCTTGGCAACGCGCTGCTCGTCAAGGTGAACCAGATCGGCACGCTGTTGGAGACCATCGAGGCGGTCGAAATTGCGCATCGTTCGGGCTACAAAACAGTGATGTCGCACCGCTCCGGCGAGACGGAGGACGCGACCATCGCCGACCTCGCGGTCGCGCTCAACTGCGGCCAGATCAAAACGGGGAGCCTCGCCCGCGCCGACCGCACAGCGAAATACAACCAGTTGCTGCGCATCGAGGAGGAGTTGGACGACCTCGCGGTCTACGGCGACGGCGCATTCAGCCGCGCCTGACCGCTTCGCGATAGCCCGCCGCTATCGCCCCATAGAAACCAAATCTTGGCGGCTCGGCGTCCCGGAGGAGTATTCCTCTGGACGCTTGATATTCAACAGAGCCAAGAGACAACAATGCGCAAGCTTCTCGTTTTTGCGGCGGTCGCCGCGCTGCACGCCGCCCCCGCGGCCGCCATGGACTGCCAAAAAGAGTTCCGCACCCGCGTGGACGCGATGATGGCCGAGGCCAGCCGCAGCAGCTCGCTCTCGGATGCGATCATGGTCAACCGCACGCGTTTTGCGCTGCAAGGCTATGACGCCTGCATGAAGGGCGACATGAAAGCCGCAGCCGACTATTTCGAACGCTCGGGGCGCTCCGGCGGCTGACGGACCCAGTCTGCGGCGGGCTTCATCGTCCGCCGCGCCTCAATATTTCCGGAACATCGCGGAGGCGATCAGCCCCGAAATCACCGCGATGACGACCGCGCCCACGCCATACAGCAGTGGCGACCCAACGGCCGTGGCGTGCACGAACTGGCCGAAGCCCGCCTTTCCGATCGTCACCCGCGTTTCGTCCACGCTGAGGAGCCGGCCGCCGGAAAACAGGAAGATGTCGGCGGTGAATTCCCCCGTCGGCACATTCGCCGGCAGGTCGAAGGCGCCGCGGAACAGGCTGCGGCCTACAAAATCGACGCCGCTCGGCGCCTCCACATAAAGCTTTTGCTCCCGCTTCAACTGGATGACCGCATCGCGGAACAGGGCGAAATCCTCGCCGTCATAGCCATTCTCGCTATGCGCCGGGATGAGCGCCAGGCTCTCGAACCCAAGGCCGTATTTGCGCAACACCGGCGGCGGGGCGATGTCGGCGAGCGGGCGGGTGGAGAGCACTGCGTAAAAGCTCGGCGCGTCGCGAAACGCCATAGCGCGGTTGTTCACCCATAGCCCGGCGACACGCTCCTTGCGGCGAGCGACGATCGTCTCGTCGGGGCCGCGCAGCGTGACGACCACGTCGTAGAGGCCCGAGTCGGCGCTCGGCTGGCGGCTGTTGTCGACCGCGCCGAAAATGATGACCCGCACGCCGCTGAAATTGGTTTCGATCAGCACCTCATGCGACGACAGGTCGGTCTGCAGGCCTTCGGGCGGCGTTCGCTGGGCGTTGGCCGCTGTGGCGGCGATCAGGCTGAGCGCAGTCGCAAGGATGACGATGACCCGCCGCATCACGCCAACTCGCTCCTGTCGATGGAGAAGGGTTGCGAGGGCGTGGCGATGAGATCGACAAGCAGCCGCGCGCCGACGCCGAGAACGAGAAGCGCCAAAAGCGCCCGCAGATGCTCGGCCCGGAGCTTTTGCCCGGCATCGGCGCCGAGCTGCGCGCCGACCACGCCCCCAAGCATGAGGATCACCGCCAGAAGCACATCCACGGTCTGGTTCGCGAAAGCGTGCAGCACAGTCGCGGCGCTGGTGACGAAAATGATCTGAAACAGCGACGTGCCCACCACGACATTCGTCGGCACCCGCAGCAGATAGATCATGGCGGGCACCATGATGAAGCCGCCGCCAACGCCCATGGTTGCCGCCAGCAAACCGCCCACGAAGCCGATGGCGAAGACCGGCGCCGCGCTGATGAACAGCTTGGAGCGCTTGAAGCGCATCTTGAACGGCAGCCCATGCACCCATCCATGCTGGCCCGGGCGCCGCACCGATGTGGGCCGGCCGTTGCTGGCTTTGCTGATGGCCCGCACGCTTTCCACGATCATCAGGCCGCCGACGCCGCCGAGCAGCACCACATACAGCAGGCTGATGATGAACTCGATCTGGCCGCTTTCGCGCAGAATCCGCACGATGATGACGCCGAGCGCCGATCCGGCCAAGCCGCCCGCCACGAGCACAAGCCCGAGCTTCACGTCCACATTGCCCCGCCGCCACTGGGCGAGCGCGCCCGATATTGACGTGGCGATGAGCTGGTTCGCGCCTGTCGCCACCGCGACCGCCGCCGGCACGCCCGAGAAAATGAGCAGCGGCGTGATGAGAAATCCGCCGCCGACCCCGAACAACCCTGACAGGAAGCCGACTGCGCCGCCCATGCCGAGGATGACAAGGGCGTCCACCGAAATTTCAGCAATCGGAAAATAGATCTGCATGGGCGCCGCCCCCGCATCGGTTTGCGCCGACGAACGGCGCAACAATGAACGCGACATAAAGCATAATGGAGCCACGAGCAATTTCGATAAGGGCGCGGCGCCTGCGCACGGGTTCCGTCAGACGGGATCGCCGAGCGCCGGCCGTGCGGGCTCGAAGGCGCGGACGCGCTTGTCGATCTCGGCCGCCTCGCGCCGCGTCAGCTTGGCGCGCAGCGCATCCGCCTTCAGCGCGGCTTGCGCATCGCCGTTCGCCGCCGCGACCGAGTACCAGTAATAGGCGCCCGCCATGTCCGCCGCGCCGCCGACGCCGCGCTCGAGCAGCACAGCAAGGTTGAACTGGCTGTCCGCGACGCCGAGGCGAGCCGCCGCGCCGAACCATCGCAGGGCCTCGCCCGCTCCGCGCCCAGCGCCGCTCCGCATGCTGATGACGCCCAGATGGTGCATCGCCCGGGCGTGGCCGCGCTCCGCCGCGCTGCGATAATGGACGGCCGCCGCGTCGTAGTCCGGACGCGAGGCTCGCTCCAGCGCCGCGCCGCGCCGGTAGGCCTCTTCCGCGCTAGCCGATTTGGGAGCCGGCGTTTGCGCAAGGCTGACGGTGAAAATCCGCGACGGCTCAAGGCTCGCCGTCCAGCCGGAGACGCCAGCGGCGGTCGCTTGCAAACGCGTCTCTTTGCCGCTTTTGCCGGTGTGGGCGGCCGCCGCCTTGCCGTTGAAAAGATGCACGCCGAGGAGCACAAGGCACGCCGCCAACATGATCATGACGCCAATGACGAGCCCGGTGCGGACGCGGCGGCTGCTCTCTTGCTCGAATTCATCGTCTTTCGGCTCGGCGAACGCCGTGTGGGAGATTGGCGCTTCGGCGGCCGTGGGCGCAAGCGGAGGCGGCTCGCCCGGCGCAAAGCGCGGCTCACGCACGGGCGTCGCAAGCCCGGGACGGCGGTTGGCGGAGGGCGGAGCGGCGGGAGCGAGCGGCGCGGGCGACACATGCTCCAGAAACTGCCGCAGCGTGCCGTGCACGTCTTCGAGCGCGCGGGCGGTGCGCTGCCCGGTTTCGCGCGACTGATGGTTGAGCGCGCGCACCTCGCTCTCTATGGCGGCGAAGCGGGCGGCGGGGGCCGTCTGCTTCAGCGCTTCGCTCAAGTGGCGGGCGGTCAGCTCGAATGTCTGGCGCGAGCTGCGCGTCGCAGCGTCCGCCACAGCCGCCTCGGCCCGCGCGCCGGCGGCGCCGGCGGCTACGACCGCTTTATCCGCAGCGTCGCCGATGCGGTCTAGCCGGACGCCGATCTGCTGGAGCGCCGCGCCCTGCTCGCCGCGATGCTCGGCCACCTGTTCGGCGATCTGGCGGAGTTGCGCCTTCAACGCGCGGTCGGCGGGAGAGCCGGCCTCCATCTCGCGTTGCATGGCGTTGAGGCGCTCCATGATGTCCTCGATGCGCCGCTCAATCGCCTCGTCGCGCTTGCGCGCATCGGCGCCGGCCGTGGTCTCGATGAGGAGGCGCAGTTCGGAGAAGCGCTGGTCAAGCCAGGCGCGCGCGGCGTCCTGGCGTTCCGTCTCGGATAGGCGCGGCGCGGCGTGGCGGGGCGCGGATTGGCGCGGCGCTGGGTCGGGCGTCATCGGCGTTTCATCGGCCGGCGCGTATTTCCGGCGGAACGAGGGCGCGCTGAGAGGCTGCGACGTCTCGGCCAGCGTCTGCGCCAAGCTCGACACGCGCCCCTGCATCTCGGCGACGGGCGGCGTCTGGTTGGCGTCGCGCACACGGTCGACATATTGGCGCAGCAGGGCCTCGATGCTGGCGTAGGAGGAGCCGGCGTCGTCGCGCGCGTCGTCCGCGCCAGGCGTTTCCCGTTCAGGGGTGCGATGCGATCTCGACGTCATGGCCGTACCTCTCGGCGCGCGCACGCATTACAAAAACCCAGTCGCAGCGCTGCACAGTGAAGTTGCTTACGGCCCCAACTGGGGGTCTGATAGTAGGGGGTTTCCCGAATGGACTGGAGCCGCGCGAGGAGAATGGCGGAACAGGGTAAACATCGGGTAAAATTTCCAGTGAACTCGCAGCCGCTAAATCATTCGCAATATGGGGCGGATTCTGCTTTGGCGCGGGCTGCGGCGTTGCCTTCCCAAAGGCTTTTTGGCTATGCTGGAGCTTGTGAGCGAGGATCCCGACGATACGCCGCCGCCCATCGGCCCGGTGCTCCAGGCGACCCATTCGCTTGGGGTGGAGACGACAGGGCCCGGATTCATCCCAATCACCGAGGACCTCGGCCTGTGGCTGCGCCGCATACGCGCGCGTGATGGGCTGCTGACCGTGTTCATCGCCCACACCTCCGCTTCGCTCGTCATCCAGGAGAACGCCGACCCGGCGGCCCACGCCGACCTGATGCGCGCGCTCGACGGCTTCGCGCCGGAACACGGCGGCTACAGCCACGCGGACGAAGGCCCGGACGACATGCCCGCGCACATCAAAGCCATGCTGACCTCGGTCAGCCTGTCCATTCCCGTTGTTGGGGGCCGCGCGGCGCTCGGCGTCTGGCAGGGGGTTTACGTGGTGGAGCACCGCGCCGCGCCGCACCGGCGTAAGGTTTCGCTGCATTTCATCGGCTGCTGCGACCCGCAGTCTGAGACAGTTGGGCCATAGCGTGTATGCAATTTCTTATCCCGGCCATATGCTTGTTGACAGTAACGCGAAAGGCGCAGTCGGCCCTGATTTCGCCGCAAGCCTGCTTACTCTAAATGGTTATGAGCGTTGCATTAACGCGGCTTCAACATATTGCTGGGCTTATCAGCCTTGGCGTTCAAAGCGTAGAGTGAGGACCATGCAGCGAATTCTTCTTGCGGAAGACGACGACTCGATGCGCCGGTTTCTGGTCAAGGCGTTGGAGCGGGCCGGCTACCGCGTTGAGGCGTTCGGCGACGGCGCCTCGGCTTATGAATGCCTGCAGACCGAGTCCTTCACCATGCTGCTGACCGACATCGTTATGCCGGAAATGGACGGGATCGAGCTGGCCCGTCGGGCCGCTGAGATCGACCCGAACCTGCGTATCATGTTCATCACCGGTTTCGCCGCCGTCGCTCTCCACCCGGACGCCCAGGCTCCGCAGGAGGCGCGCATCCTGTCCAAGCCGATCCATCTGAAGGATTTGGTGCGCGAGGTCGACAAGCTGCTCGCGGCGTGAGGCGCCCGGGCGCGAAGGGGCGCGTGGCGCGCCTCGGAAGCGTGTTGACGGCGACCGAGGCGCACGGTTACAACAGCAGAACCGCCGCATGGGGGCGCGTAGCTCAGCGGTAGAGCACTACCTTGACATGGTAGTGGCCACAGGTTCGATCCCTGTCGCGCCCACCATTGCCTCATAGCCGCAAGCACGGGCCTCGTCGGCTATGCCGCGTTCGCCAGCGTGGCGCGCAAAATCGCAACGATGTCGTCCACATAAGCGCGCTCGCACACGAGAGGCGGGGCGATAATCCCGGCGTCCCCGGTGAACTTCACATGCAGCCCGTTCCAGAACAGCTGTTTCTGCAGCGCCGTCCCGCGCACGCCTGGCGCGCCGAGCGGCTTCACGTCGATCGCCGCCATCATGCCGTAACCGCGGATGTCGGTGACGAGGTCGAGACCGCGCAGGCTGAACACTTTCTCTAGAAAGTACGGCGCCATCTCCGCCGCGCGCTCGAACACCCGCTCGCGCTCGAAAATCTTCTGCGCCGCAACGCCGGCCGCGCACGCCGCCGGGTGAGCGGAATATGTATAGCCGTGGAAGAACTCGATGACGTTGTCTGGAGCGGCGTTGGTGATCGTCTCGTAAATGTCGCCGCGCACGGCGACCGCGCCCATGGGCTGCGCGCCGTTGGTGATCGCCTTCGCCATGGTCATGATGTCCGGCGTCACGCCGAAAGCCTGCGCCCCGAACGGCGCGCCGAGCCGCCCAAAGCCGGTGATCACCTCGTCGAACACAAGGAGCACGCCGTTCCGGTCGCAAATCTCGCGCAGCCGGCGCAGATAGCCCTTCGGCGGGACAAGGCAGCCGGTTGAGCCCGCGACCGGCTCCACGAAACAGGCGGCGATCGTCCGCGGCCCGTACATGTCGATGATGCGCTGCAGGTCGTCGGCGAGTTCCGCGCCATGCTCGCCTTCGCCTGGCGTGAAGCGGTTCTCGGGCAACCAAGTATGCCGCATGAACGCCACGTTCGGCATGGTGACGGGGAATGCGTCACGGTTGCGCACCATGCCTGAGAGCGATGTGCCGCCGATGTTGACCCCGTGATACGCCCGCTCGCGCGAGACGAAGCGCACACGGCCCGCCTCGCCCCGCGCCTGATGATAGGCCATGACGATCTTGAGCGCCGTGTCGATCGCCTCGGAGCCAGAGGAGACGAAGAAAATCTGGTCGAGCCACTCCGGCAGGATGCGGCGAACGAGGCTCGCGAGTTCGAACGCCCCGGGATGTCCGAGTTGGAAGGGCGGCGTGTAGTCGTTGGCGAGAAGCTGGGCGTGCACAGCGTCCGCGATCTCGCGGCGGCCGTGGCCGAGCGCGACGTTGAACAGGGCGGAGGAGCCATCCAAGATTTTTCCGCCCTTGTGATCCCACAGATAAACGCCCTCCGATTTCACGACGAGGCGCGGCTTGGCTTTGAAATCGCGGTTGCCCGTGAACGGCATCCAATAGGCGTCTAGGCTGTTGGGCGTGAGCGCGGCGCTGTCCATCTCGTCCTCTCTCGTCGCAGGTCGCCTTAAGCGTTGCGCGCGCTCAGGGCCGCGCTTTAAAGTGCTGTATGCACAAGCATATCAGTTTCGCCCCGTAAAGCTTGAGGGAAAATGCACGGCGTCTTGACGGACTGGGAGGCTGCGGCGCGCCGGCGCCTCGATGAAAAGGCCAAGCCTCCCGGCAGTTTGGGCCGGCTGGAAGACCTGGCCGCGACACTGTGCGCCATCCAGCGGACCGCGCGTCCCATCGCAGCGCCGGCGCATCTTGTCCTGTTCGCCGCCGACCATGGCGTGGCGCGCGCGGGCGTGACGCTGTGGCCGCAGACGGTCAGCGCGGCGGTGGCGCGGGCGACGGCGGCGGGGCGTTCGGGCTGCGCCGTGTTTGCGCGGCGGGCGGGAGCGGCCGTCGAGGTGGTCGATGTGGGCCTCAACGAACCGCTCGACGATGCGGGCGTCGTCAATGCGCGGGTGCGGCCCGGCGCGCGCGATATGGCTCGTGAGGCCGCGCTTAACGTGGATGAGTTTGAGGCCGCCCTTTCCGCCGGCCGCGCCGCCGCGCAGCGTGCGCTGAAAAAAGGCGCGAAAATCCTTATCGCGGGGGATGTCGGCATCGGCAACACGACCGCGAGCGCGGCCCTGACGGCGTTTTTGTGCGGCCTCGACGCGGCGGACGCCGTGGGGGAAGGGGCTGGGGCGAACGCTGCGACGCGCGCGCGCAAGCGGGAGGTCGTCGCGCTCGCGGTGAGGCGCGCCCGGCTGATCGCGGACGACCACGGCATGCCGGCCGCCATGGCGAGCGTCAGCGGGCTTGAGGTCGCGGCCGCTGCAGGGTTTTACGCTGAGGCGGCGGACGCGGGCGTCTGCGTCGTTCTGGATGGGGCGGTGTCGGGCGCTGCGGCGCTTGTGGCGGAGCGGCTGCGACCTGGCGCGCGCCGCGCGATGATCGCCGCCTCGCTGTCGCCCGAGCCGTCCCACGCGCATGCTCTCTCGGCTCTCGGCCTGTCGCCCTATCTGGATTGGGGGTTGCGGCTCGGCGAAGGGGCCGCCGCGCTGCTACTCCTGCCCATGCTGGCCGCGGCCTGCGCCATGATGACCGACATGGCGGATCTTGCCGAGCTGAAAGCTTAAAATCATGAGCTTGCGTGAGGAATGGCGCGCGTTTCTGGCGGCGGCGCAGTTTTTGACGCGGGCGCCAATCGTCCTCAACGCCGAGACCTGGGCGGAGGATGTGAAGCGGTCGCTGCGCTATTTTCCGGCGGTGGGCGGAGCGGTCGGTTTTTGCTCCGGCGCGGTTTACGCCCTGGCGGCGCTCGCCGTGCCGCCGCTCGCCGCCGCCGCCCTTGCGCTCGCCGTCGAGGCGCTCATCACCGGCGCGCTGCATGAGGACGGGTTCGCCGATTACTGCGACGCCATGGGCGCCGCGCGCACGCCCGAGCAAACGCTCGCGATTTTGAAGGACAGCCGCATCGGCGGTTTCGGCGCCGTGGGTCTGACGCTCGGCCTGCTGCTGCGAGCGGCGTGCCTTGCGGCTTTGCCCGGCGCGCAAGGCTTGGCGGCGAGCGCGTTCGCTGGCGCGCTGTCGCGGCTGTCGGCCTCGGCGGCGCTCGCTGCGGCGGCGCCCGTCAAGGGAGCTAGCCTTGCGGCCTTGGTTGGCGGGACGGCGTCGGCCCACGCCGTTATCGCGTCGCTCGCCTTGGCCGCGCCCTTCGCCATCGCCGCCGCCTGGAGTCTCTCGCCGGCCGTCCTGCTGGCCGCGCCCTTGGCCGCGCTCCTCTGCGCGATGTTCGTGCGGCAAATGAGGCGGCGCGTGGGCGGATTGATCGGCGACGGCCTTGGCGCGCTCATCTTCGCGGCCCAGTGCGGAACGCTTCTCGTCTGCGCGTCGGTCGCCGGCGTCATAACGCATCCGTGACTTGGAACCAACATCGCTCCGCCGCGATTATGCGATCGTTCAAAGAGCCTCGCCATCAGAGGCGCATATCACCCAACACGGTAAAAAAAGGGAGTTTTTTTATGCTGAAGCTCAAACTCGCGGGCGCTGCGCTCGCCCTGATGACGCTCGGTTTCGCAGGCGGCGCCTCCGCCGCTCCGATCGCGCCGGCGCCTATCGCCGCCGCCGAGAGCAACGTCATCGAAGCCCGGGTCTGCTCCGTTCGCCGCACCTGCACGCGCCGTTATGGCCGCACGGTGTGCCGGGTCGTGCGCAACTGCCGTCCGGACTGCCGCGTGAAGCGCTCCTGCACGCGCCGCAACGGCCGCACGGTTTGCCGCGTCGTGCGCAACTGCCGCTAAACGCCTGAGATGAGTTGAGCCGCCGCGCCCCTCGCGGCGGCTTTTTCGCGCCATTTCGGCTGTCGCGGCGGACGCGGCGATATGCTATGGAAATCGCACCCAAGAACAGGACATGCGATGACGGCGCGTATCTACCAACCCGCGAAAACCGCGATGCAATCGGGCGCGAAATCGTCCGACTGGGTGCTCGAATACGAGCCCGAAAGCCCGCGCGACGCCGACCCCCTGATGGGCTGGACAAGTTCAGCCGACATGAAACAGCAGATCCGTCTGTCGTTTCCCACCAAGGAGGAGGCGGTGGCCTACGCCGAACGCAACGGCGTCCCATACCGCATTTATGAGCCGCGCCGCCGCGGGCGCTTGAAAAAAGCCTATGCGGACAATTTCAAGTTCGGCCGCGTGGGCAGTTGGACGCACTGAGTTTGATCCCGTAGCTCAGCTGGATAGAGCGAGTGCCTTCTAAGCATTAGGTCGCAGGTTCGAGCCCTGCCGGGATCGCCATCCACTCAAAACCGGAAGCGGATCAGCCGCCTCGCCACCCGGGTGAAGTGATGGGCCGGGCTGGCGTAACGGCGTGAGGGCGACCGCCAGCGTTTGCGCTCCGCGCCCCGGCGCGGGCGTGCGGCGGGTTTGGCTGGAGCGGCGCACTCCTCGAGACATGGTTTGTAGGCCGCGGGAGCCGCCGCAGGCGTACGAGGCGAGACCGGCCGCGCCCAGGCCTCCGCGCCGCGTGTCGAGATGCGCATGACGCGGCCGCCGAAATCCGGCGACGCCGCCGACGCCGACTCGGCCCGCGCGCGCATGTCGATCATCTCGCGCAACTCCGACTCGACGCCGCGCAAATCTTTCTCGGCGTCCAGAACGGTCGAGTTGCGCACCGATTCCGCTTGCAGCCGCACCTCGTCGACTTGCGCCTCCACCCGGGCGATCTGCGCCGAGAGCGAGGCGTCCTCTCCCTCGAAGCGCGCCACCTCGCGCTGCATGCCGATCAGGCGCACTTCATTGGCGAGCTTTTTGCGGAACAGATCTTCCACGAGCAGAAGCTCCCGGCGAATGAGGCGCAGCTCCACGCGCTTGGCCGCCTGCTGGGCGCGAAGGCTGTCGATCTCTTTCTGCAGCTGTGCGGCGCGGCGCTCGTGCTGGGCGCGCTGGTTGGCGTCGGCGGCGAGCTTGGCGGCGAAGACGCGGCGCTCGCTCTCGGCGACGGTTTGAGCGAAAAGGCTAGCGGTCTCGAAGCCGACGGGGAAGATCACATCGCGGGCGCCGGTGCGCTCGGCGTCGAGCCGCGCTTTCTGGGCGAACAGCTTGACGAACCTGGCGGTGAGCGCGTGCGCAGGCTCGCCATCGCCGGCCTCGTCGTCCACCTCGACGATCACCGTGCGCGCGCCGTCCCAGCCGTCGAGCGCAAGATCGGCCGTGAACGCGCCGCGCGGCGGCGGCCGGTCATCGCCCGCCAGAGCCGGGTAGGGAACGGCGACGATCGCAGAAAACAGGGCCGCGCCGCATGCGCATTTGATAGTCCGCCTGAGAGCTAACATCTTGCGACATCCTCTTTTCGCGCGGGCGAATTCGATGGTAAGCCCTCAGCGCTCAGCCTCAGAACGACGCGGACGCCGCTTTATTCCGTCGCCGCGCAATTTCGCGCAGAATGACGGAATGAAGTCGGGCCTCAGACGTTCGCCGGGGTACGGCACGCGCCAGGAGGGGATGTCATGGCTCTGTTCAGTCGATTTCAGCGGCGCATCGAGTTTGTATGCGAGCCGGGCGATTACGGCGTCATCGCCGAGCCTGTGGCGGCCAAAGCCGTTCTGCCGGACTGGTTCCGCCGTTTGCCGCCCGTGTCGAAGGAGCACGTGACCTCGACGGACAACGGCCTCACCATCAAGCGCTGCATGCCGTTTCTGGACGCGTTGACCACGGGCTGGCTGCTGCCCATCGCCGCGACGGTGCGGCTGGAGATCAGCGACGGCGGCCGAACGGTGAACGCGGGGTGGGAGATCGACAAGACGATGATCTCGAACCACAACCCGCATCAGGTGACGGGCAACCCGCGCGATCCGCGCCCGCCATGCAAAATTCACAATTACTGGACGATCAAGACGCCTCCGGGCTGGAGCTGCCTGTTCACGGCCCCGCTCAACCGGCCGAACCCGGTCGTGGAGATCGTCGCCGGGATCGTCGACACGGACACCTATCAATCTCTCATCCATTTTCCGTTCTTCGCGACGGCGCCGGACGGCGTCTACACTTTGGAGCGGGGGACGCCCATCGTCCAGGTGATCCCGTTTCAGCGCGAAACGACGCATCTTGAGTCCGACATTCGCCCCGAAACGACGGCGGAGGCAGAAACCCGCGAGCGCATCCGCCGCAACACGCAGGCCGTCGAGGGATGGTACCGCACTGTGGCCCGGGCCAAGCGGTGATGCAGGGTTTTGCGCGAAAGTTTCGACGAAACGGGCATGAAAAAAGGGGCCGCGCGGCCCCTTTTTCGCAAACACCGCCGAACCGGAAACGCTCGTGCGAACCCCCCGCTCGACAGCCCAGCTCATGCGAAAACTCCGGATGACCGCGTCGGCGATCATCCGGGCAGAGTCCCGATTTAGCGGCCGTAACGTTTCGCCTGACGCTTCCATTTCCCGCCGCTCGAATTCGAAGAGCTGTTCGAGGATGAGTTCGACGAGCTGTTCGAGGACGAGTTGGACGAAGAGTTGGACGAGCTGTTCGAAGAGCTGTTGGAGGAGCTGTTCGATGACGAGTTCGACGAGCTGTTGGACGACGAGTTAGACGAGCTGTTCGAGCTCGAATTGCCGGCCACGCGCATCGGCTGCGCGACATCGCCTGCAGCTTTGGCGCCGTCGATGGCGATCACTTGCGGGGCGAGCGTCTCGGTCCCAACGGCGGGGGCCGCTTGGGCGACCCCGGCCGCGAGAGCAGCGGCTGCGGTCAAAGTCGAGAAAGTGAATGACTTTTTCATGGCTATCTCCTTGTTTCCTGGCCGCTTTTTAAACATCAGCGGCCCAAGGACAACGCCGCGCGCCCGGCTCTATTCCATAAAATCTGAGCCCGACGTTAGTTTTTCCAGCCGCTGTTCAGCGCCGACGCCTCCTCGGCCGCGGTGAAGGCCGGGCCTGCGCCGAGCGCCGTCAGCGCGCCCTCAAGCGGATGGGCGCCGTCCGCGCCCGAGGGGACATAGGCGTCGCCAGCGGCGGGCCGCGCCGCGATGCGCGCCGTCGCCTCCACGCTCCAGCCGTCCCGCCCGCGACATGCCACGGCCGCGGCTTCGGGTTGCGTCGCATCGGGCGCGGGGAACACCTCGACCTCGCGGCAAATGCGGCGGGACGCGTCGCGGAACGTGCCGGTGACCGCCGCGGCGCGCGCGCCGACCGTGAGCCGTGAGCCGCTGGGGCGCGTCTCAAGGAGGCTCGCGATGGGGTGGTCGCCGCTGATCGACCCCGGCGCCAGGTCGGCCAACTCGCCGCCATCGCCACCGTCCATCAGCAGCGCGCCCGCCGCGACAACCGCCGCGCATGCGATTCCCGCCGCAAGCGCCAAATAAGGCAGGCTCGCGCGACGGCGCGGTTTGGGCTCGAAAGCGACGACCTTCGCGCCGAGCGCCGCGTTGATGAGTCTCTGCGGCGGCTCCTCGGACATGGGCGCCGCGAAAGCGAGGGCGGAGAGCGATTTTGTCGCGCGGAACATCTCCACGAGTTCGCGCGCCTCCGCGTCGCTGCGCAAGCTCGCCTCGACGGCAGCGCGATCCTCCGGGGGCAGCGCGTCGTCCGCATAAGCCATCAACATTTCTTCCCTCGTCATCTTCATGTTGGGGCGCCTTTCGTCTTCGCCACCTTCGGCTTGTCGGCCACAGCGGCGCCAATCTTCATGCGGGCGCGGGCGAGCCGGCTCATGACCGTGCCGACGGGCACGCCAAGCGTGTCAGCCGCCTCCTGGTAGGACATGCCTTCGACGGCGACGAGCGCGACCACGAGCCGCTGCTCCTCAGGCAGCGCGGCGATGGCGCTTCGCACCAGGGCGAGGGCGTGCGCGGCCTCGGTCCGCTCGTGAATGCGGGCGTCATGGGGAATGCTCTCCATCACCACCGGGTCGCTGACCTTTCGCCAGCGCCGCCCATACCGCAACCTGTCTATCCATACCGTCTGCACGATGCGAAACATCCAACTGTCCAGCCGCGACCCGGGCGCGAATTGATCGAGCCTCGCCAACGCGCGCTCGCACGCGGCCTGAACCAGATCATCCGCTTCATCTTGATTTCCGGCGAGCGAGTACGCAAACCGCCTGAGACGCGGAAGCAGCGCCACAATCTCTTGGCGAAGATCGTTCGACATGCCGGAGAACGCCCCTCTTGATCGCATAACGGCGACGGCGCCGTATTATTCCCGGCGGCTTGCAAACGGCTGATGAAACAAAATCGGCCGGGACTGGCCTAAGCAATTTTTAAGGAATAAGATCGCGGCGCAGCCGTTATGCAGCGTTACCACAATCAGAATTTCGTTCAAGGCTGTGCGCCATCATGTTTAAAAACGCGGTTGTCTATTGCTTTTTCTTTGTTTTTGCATCGCTTGCCGGCGTCGCGCCGTCCCCTCTTGGCGGCGAGGCTGCGTTCTCCGCCCGCGCGGATGACGACGATGACGGCGGGGGTAGGCGGCGCGGCTTCTCACGCGGCGGCAAAGGTTTCAAGCTGCCGGGCGTGCCGAGCTTCATCAATCCGTGCAGCACGCCGCTTGGCGTTGTGAGCGGTTTCGCGGGGGTTGCATGCGGCGGCAGACGGCGCGCCGCCCGAGCAAGAACGCCCGCCCCGCAACGGCGCGAGGAGATCGTCGCCGCCGGGCTACGGCCAGACGACATCGCCCTGCTGCAACGGCGTGGGTTCGAGGTGCTCGCCTCCCGAGACTCCGCGCTGGCGAACGGCCTCATCGCTCGCATGCGCGCGCCGTCGGGACGCAGTCTCAAATCCGCCCTCGCGCTCGCGTCCGGCGCGGCGCCCGACGCCGACTTCGCGAAGAACGATCTCTACCGCAAAACCTCGCGTGAGACGTTCCGCACCGCCGGCGTACCGTGCGGCCCAGACTGCGAGGCGTTCACGCTAACCGGCTGGCGCGCGGAGGTCGGCCGGTGCGCAAAGGGCGTCGCCATCGGCGTGATCGACACCGGCGCGGATCTGAGCCATCCGAGCCTTGCCGGCGCCTCTCTCATCGTCCGCACCGTTCGCCGCGACGACAAACCGCCCTCCGGCCTGCAGCACGGCACCGCCGTGGTGAGCCTGCTGGCGAGCGACGCCGCATCCGGGGTCGCCGGACTCGCCCGCGATGCGCGCATTTATCTGGCCGACGCTTTCCATTCGGAGGGCGGGGCGGACGCGGCCGACGCTTACGACATCGTGGCCGCCATGGACTGGCTGCGAAGCGAGGGCGTGCGGATCATCAATGTGAGCTTGAGCGGGCCTGACAACGCGGTGCTAGAAACTGCCGTGCGACGGATGATCGAGGGCGGCGCGACGATCATCGCCGCCGCCGGCGAACCGACCAAGGGCGACGCCGCGGGCTACCCGGGGCGGTATGAGGCGGTCATCGCGGTCTCAGCCGTCAACAGCCGGCTGCTGCCCTCGCGTCTCGCCGCGCGCGGAGATCATATCGCATTTTCAGCGCCGGGCGTCGGCGTCGTGGTCGCCGCGGAGGGCGGAGGCTTGCGCCAGGTGGACGGGACGTCCTTCGCCGCGCCGTTCATCACCGCCGCCTACGCCGCTGGCGCCAAAGTGCACCCGGAAGCCCGCGAGGTCACCGACATCCTGTCGAAGGCCGCGCGCGATTTGGGCGCGCCCGGCCATGATCCCATCTACGGCTGGGGCCTCGTGCAATACACGGCGTTGCCGCGCTGCGATTAGCCGTGCGGCTTCAATACCACCTTGATGCAGCCGTCCTCACGATTGCCGAAGGTCTTGTACAGGCTCGGCGCGTCTTCCCAGCGAGCGGTGGCCCGCTAGATTTTCTGAGCGGCGATTGCTGCAAGGCTGGAACGAAAATCCCCGCCAATTGTTGTCGGAGAACCGAAAATGAAGAGGCTCCGATGTTCATTCGATATGGATATGAGATCGTTCTGACCTGTCCGCAGGAAACGCCGCTCGTCTGTCTGATGGACATCCACCCCGACCGCGCCGCCGACATCCAGTCGGAAACGGTCTCCGTCACGCCCTATCGCCCACAGTCGGTGTTTATCGACATGTTTGGCAACAAGGCGCGCCGCCTCGTGGCGCCGGCCGGAGACGTCACGCTGGCGTGTAGCGGCCTCATATACGACGAAGGCCTACCGGACCGGCAAAACTTTATTGCAGTCGAAACGCCTGTCGCCGATCTGCCGCCTTTCGCCCTACCGTTTTTGCTCGGCAGCCGCTATTGCGAAACCGACCGGCTCAGCCAACAGGCGTGGGGCCTATTCGGCCACATTTCGCCTGGCTGGGGCCGCGTGCAGGCGATCATGGATTTCGTCCACGGCCATGTGACCTTCGGCTACGAGCACGCGCGGGCGACGCGAACCGCTTTCGAAACCTTTCACGAGCGGGTCGGCGTGTGCCGCGATTTCGCGCATCTGGCGCTCACCTTGTGCCGGTGCATGAACATTCCGGCGCGCTACGTGAACGGCTATCTCGGCGACATCGGCGTGCCCTATAATCCCGCGCCTATGGACTTTAACGCCTGGATCGAGGTCTACCTCGGCGATCGCTGGCATACCTTCGACGCGCGCCATAACACGCCTCGCATCGGCCGCGTCGTCATTGCGCGAGGCCGCGACGCCGCCGACACGGCGATGATCAGCTCATTCGGGCCGCATGTGCTGAAATCCTTCAAGGTGGTCACCGAAGAGGCGAAAGACGTGATCGAGCCGGCGCCCACCGACGCCCGGCAAGCGCTCACCGCCGTTCGCTGAACCTGTCGAGCCCCGCCTCCAGATCGGCGATCAGGTCCTCAGGTTCCTCCAGGCCGATATGCAGGCGCAGCACCCATCCGTCCTCCATCCAGGGCGTCGCGGTGCGGCAAGACCTTGGATCGAACGGCACCGCGAGGCTCTCAAACCCGCCCCACGAGTAGCCCATGCCGAACAGGGTGAGGCCGTCGAGCATTGCGGCCAGTGCCTCATGCGGCGCGGGCCTCAGCACCACGCCGAAGAGGCCTGAGGCGCCGGTGAAATCGCGCCGCCACAGGGCATGGCCTGGGTCGTCGGGCAGGGCAGGGTGGAGTACGCGCAAGATCTCCGGGCGTGTCCGGAGCCATTCCGCCACCGCAAGACCCGAACGCCAATGGCGCTCCAGCCGCGCGCTCAAGGTTCGCAGCCCTCGCGCCGCCAGGAAGCAGTCCTCGGGGCTTGCGCACAATCCCGCGGTTTCGTGATAGACGCGCATCACAGGCGCGGCTCGATCGTTGACGGTGACGGCGCCGAGCATCACGTCGGAATGGCCGGTGATGTATTTCGTCGCCGACTGGATGGAGACGTCCGCGCCCAGATCGAGCGGGCGGCAGTAAAGCGGCGACGCCCAAGTGTTGTCCGCCATCAGCCACAGGCCGGCGCTACGCGCAATGGCGGCCAGCGCCGGCAAATCCTGCACCTCGAAGGTGTTCGACCCTGGCGACTCCGCGAAAATCAGGCGCGTGTTCGCTCGCACGCGCGCCGCCGCGTCGGCGCTGTGGCGCGGGTCGTAATACTCGGTCTCAACGCCTAGCCGTTTGAGGGTCGTGTCGCAAAACCGGCGCGTGGGGTGATAGACAGCGTCCGCCACCAGAATGTGATCCCCCGGCGATGCGAAGGCGGTCAGCGCGGCGGCGACAGCAGCGAGGCCAGAGGGCGCGAGAAAGGTTTTCGCGCCGTTCTCCAGCGCCGCGATCGCCTCCTCCAAGGCGCGCGTTGTGGGAGTGCCGCGCCGGCCATAGGTGTACTCGGCCGAGTAGGCCGTGAGCGCGTCGAGCGTTGGAAACAGCACCGTGCTGCCGCGATAGATGGGCGTGTTGACGAAGCCGTGCTGCGCGCGCGGTTCGCGGCCCAGCGCGCTTAGCCGTGTGGCTGGGCCAGGTTTGCGCCCGAAACGGCGTTCAAAAGCGTCACTGGCGGCCATGGCTCACGCTCCCAATTGTCCGAGGCCGAATCCACGCACGGCCGATAAAAGCCGATCATCGCCCAAAAGCGCGCTTGAACGCGAAAAACTTTTATGGAGAAATCATGACAACGCGGGCGATGTAAACTTTACGCGGTGACGAATGGACCCTGATTTGGTGCGTCAACAGGCTGATGAGGAGGCGAGCTACCGCCGCTCCTTGAACGGCGCGCATCCACCGGCCCGACCCGAGCGCGACGATGAGCAGCAGCCACCCGCCTCCGCGACCGGCCCGTTCGCAGCGCCTTCGATCGAGCCGGCGTCAGATCCGGTCTTCGCGTCTTTCGGGGCGGCCGCGGAGCCGCCGACGAGCGAGGCCGCCCTGTTCGCACCGCGCCCGCGCAAAGCCTCAAGCGCGCTCATTTCCGCCACCCTCGGCGCCGCAATCAGCGCCGCATCGGCCCTTGCTTGCTTCGGCGGCGCGCAAGCCGTGGGAGCGTCCGACGCGTTGGCTGCGCTTGTGGCGATCGCGCTGTCCACGGCGCTTCTCACGCACCCGCTGATGCTGTGCGAGCGCATCGGATTTCGTCATGCCGCGACGGCGGGCCTCGGAGCGGGAGCATTCGCGGCGGCGACGGTTTGGGCCGGCGTGCAGCTTGCCGAAGCGCATGTGAGTGCGCCGGCCGCGCTCAGCGATCCGGAGCTTTGGTTCGCGATAGCCGCCTCGGCATGCTTTTCCGCCGCGCTCATCCAGCCGGCGCTTTACCGCTGGCTGTCGCGCGCGCCGAAGAGCTAATCCGTTTTTGGTCCCTCGACAGGCGCGTCGGCGGCGTTGCTCCACTCGTACCATGAGCCGTCGTAGACCGGCGTGTGTTCGTTGCCGATCACGGCGAGGCCGAGGGCGAGCGTGCAGGCCGTGACGCCTGAGCCGCAGGTGGCGATGACCGGCTTGTTCGGGTCCACGCCCGCGCGGGAGAAAATCTCGTAAATCTCGGCTGCGGGCTTCATCACCCCCTCGGGCGTAACCAACTCGCCGAACGGCAGGCTGCACGCGCCCGGCATGTGCCCGAGGCGGGGCACCGCCCACGGCTCCGGCTCGGCGCCCGAGAAACGCGCCTTCGAGCGTGCGTCCACGATCTGCTTGTCGCCGCGAGCGACCGCCGCTTTCATATCGGACAGATCGCGCACCAGCGCCGCGTTCTTACGCGCGGTGAAATGCCGTTGCCCGCGCGGACGCGGCTCGCCCTCTTCCGTCGGGCGCCCCTCCGCCAGCCATTTCTTCATCCCGCCGTTCAGCACAGCCACGTCGTTGTGGCCCATGACGCGGAACATCCACCACGCGCGCGGGGCGCTGTAGACGCCGCGGGTGTCGTAGATCACGATGCGCATGCCGTCGCCGACCCCGAGCTTGCGCATCTCCAGCGCGAAACGCTCGGGCGAGGGCAGCATGTTGGGGTTCGGGTTGTTCGGATCGGACAGCCCGGCGATGTCGAAGAAGACTGCCCCGGGGATGCGGCGCTGCATGTATTCCGCACGCGCATCGCGGCCCTCGGCGGGGGTGAACAGGGTGGCGTCGAGAACGACGAGGCCCGGCGCGTTCAGCCGCTCGGCGAGCCAACCGGTTTCACACAGCCAGACGCTTGAATTGTCGTTCATAGGCGGATCCTTCAGATTAAGTTTTCTTTAAGTTAGCGGCCCGTGATATTAAAGTCAGGCGTCTTTCCGTTATGCAAGAACATTAGGCAGGGGCGCGGCGTCGGCGAGCCAGGACGGCGTCGGCAGGCCGCGCTCGCGCAGATAGGCCGGGTTGAACAGCTTGCTCTGATAGCGGGTGGCGTAATCGCACAGTATCGTCACGATGGTTTTGCCGGGGCCGAGATCGCGCGCCAGCCGCAACGCGCCCGCGATGTTCACCCCGCTCGACCCGCCGAGGCATAGCCCCTCCTCCTCGATCAGCCTGAATACGATGTCGAGCGCCTCCGCGTCGCCGATCTGATAGGCGCGGTCGATCTGCGCGCCCTCCAGGTTCGCGGTGATGCGGCCTTGGCCGATGCCTTCGGTGATGGATGAGCCTTCGGACTTCAATTCGCCCGTGGTGTAATAGCTGTAGAGCGCGGCGCCCATCGGGTCGGCGAGGCCGATGACGACATTGGGGTTTTTGGCTTTGAGGCCCATGGAGACCCCGGCGACCGTGCCGCCTGTTCCCGCCGCGCAGATGAAGGCGTCAACGCGGCCGTCGGTCTGCGCCCAGATTTCCTCCGCCGTCGTCTCGATATGCGCGCGGCGGTTGGCGACATTGTCGAATTGGTTCGCCCAGACGGCGCCGTGGGGCTCGCTGGCGTTGAGCGCCACAGCCAAGCGCTGCGAGTATTTGATATAGTTGTTCGGATCCTTGTATGGCGCGGCGGGAACCTCGACCAGGCGCGCGCCCATCGCCCGCAGCGCGTCCTTCTTCTCCGCGGATTGCGTCTCGGGGATGACGATCACCGTGCGATAGCCGAGCGCGCGGGCCACAAGCGACAGCCCAATGCCCGTGTTGCCAGCCGTGCCCTCCACGATGACGCCGCCGGGCTTCAACGCGCCGCTCGCCTCCGCGTCGCGGACAATGGCGAGAGCCGCACGGTCTTTGACCGACTGGCCCGGGTTTAAGAACTCAGCTTTGCCGAGGATTTCGCAGCCGGTCTCCGCGCTCGCCCGCCGCAGCCTGATAAGCGGGGTGCCGCCGATGAGGTCAAGGACTGATGTCTCGGTTTGCACAGGCTGCTCTCGTTACAAGCTGTTACGTTTTGTTGAGGAATACTTACAAGGTTTCAGCGAACATTCATCGGCCCTTGGATATGCTTGAAAACATCTGGCAACCAAAGGGAGATGTTATGAAAACTCTCAAATTCGCCGCCGCGGCCTTCGTGCTGGCCGCCGCTTCGCCGCTCACCAATGTCGCAAGCGCGACCGAGTCTTACAAGCCCGCATTTTCAACCCACACGGTCACCGTCGTCGCGCCTGCGCCGGCTCAGCCCCGCGCGCGCAGCCTCGTTCAGCCTGTCGGCTACTGCGCCTCATGGTTTCGCGAATGCCGCTACCGCTGGGGCTATGGATGGCGCTTCCGCCGTTGCATGGCCATTCGCGGCTGCCTCTAAGCCGATGGAGGCGCCTGGCGTGTGATCGCAGCGCCTCCACATTTGCGAAATTCGCGTTCGCCGGGCGAAAAACCGGCGAAAATTCCGCCTTCTTCGACTAAAAACAAGAAGCATTGGCGGAGGTGGCGGCGCATGGACATTCTCGGCTTGGCGGCTGCAAATCTCTTGTCGCCGCCAATACTCTTCTTCGCGCTTGGCCTGGGCGCCGGCCTCGTCAAATCCGATCTGGACGTGCCCGAGAGCATCAGCCGGTATCTATCGATCTATCTGATGATGGCGATCGGCTTTAAAGGCGGCACGGCGCTGGCGAGCGTCGACGCGCTCGACTGGACCATGGCGTATGTCATGGCGGCGGCGCTCGCCTTCAGCGCGCTGGCGCCGTTTCCGGCGTTCCTGGCGCTGCGAGCGTTGAGCCGCCTCGATGCGCCGACCGCCGCCGCCGTCGCCGCGCATTACGGCTCGGTCAGTCTGGTCACCTTCGTCACCGCCGTGAGCTTCCTTGAGGCGAACGGCGTGCCCTATCAGGGCTATATGCCCGCCGTTTTGGCGCTGATGGAGGCGCCCGCGATCCTCACCGGTCTTTACATCGCGCACCGCGCCGCGCCTGAGACGATCGCGGTGGGCGACCGCACGGCCGGCCGTCTCAACCGCGAGATCTTCACCAACGGCGCGATCATGCTTCTGATGGGGTCGTTCGTCATCGGACTTCTCACGGGCGAGTCCGGCGCGGAGAAGCTCGGCGGCTTTCTCGTCACGCCGTTCCAGGGGGTGCTGTCGCTGTTCCTGCTCGATCTGGGGCTGCTGGTCGCGCGCCAGCGGGGCAACATGGGAGCGTTGACGGCGGGCCTTCTGGCGTTTGGCGTGGTTTGGCCCCTCTTGAGCGCAAGCGCCGCGCTCGCCGTCGCCTACGCGATCGGCCTCGACCCCGGCACCGGCCTTTTGTTCGTGGTGCTCGCGGCAAGCGCCTCCTACATCGCCGTCCCCGCCGCCATGCGCTTGGCGCTGCCGCAGGCCCGCGCGGCGATCTATGTGCCGCTCTCGCTCGGTGTGACGTTCCCGTTCAACATCGTGGCGGGCGTCCCGCTCTACTACGCCGCCGCGCAGGCGGTGCTCGGATCTTAGGGCGGGTGCGGCCGCCTTTTTATTTGCCCGCGCCGCTATAGACGGGCGCGCGGGAAGCGCTTAAATAACGCGACTTTCGCGGGCGTGGCGGAATTGGTAGACGCACTGGAGTTAGGTTCCAGCGACGCAAGTCGTGGGGGTTCAAGTCCCTCCGCCCGCACCAGCGCGATCACAAAACAACAAACGGCCCGGCGTGGCCCACCGGCATGAAAAGCGAAGGCAAATGCAAATCATCGAGACGAACTCCGACGGGCTGAAGCGCGAACTTAAAGTGGTGATCGGCGCTGGCGAGCTCGCATCGCGCATGGAGGCCAAGCTCGGCGAGATCCAGGGCAAGGCGCACCTGAAAGGCTTCCGCCCGGGCAAGGCGCCCCTGTCGCACATCCGCAAGGCCTATGGCCGCTCTGTGATGGCCGAGGTGGTGCAGCAGGCCGTGAACGAGACGACGGAGGAAGCGCTGATGGGCCGCGATGTAAAGCCCGCCTTCCAGCCCGTGTTCAAGCTGCCCGAGGATCAGGCCGTGGTCGAGCGCGTCATGGCGGGATCGGCCGACCTCGAATATGTCATGTCGTTCGAGGTGCTGCCCAAGATCGACCTGGCCGACCTCAAGTCCATCGCGCTGGAGAAGCTCGTGGCCGAGCCGTCCGATGAGGACATCGCCAAAAGCCTCGATCAGCTCCGGGACGCGAACACTGGTTATGAAGCTAAGGACGGGCCGGCGGAAACCGGCGACCGGGTGACGATCGACTTCAAGGGCAGCATCGACGGCGAGCCCTTCGAGGGCGGCGCGGCGGAGGACGCCCCTGTCATTCTCGGCCGGGGGCGCTTCATCCCCGGCTTCGAGGACGGGCTCATGGGCGCCAAGGCGGGCGACGCAAAAACCATCTCGGTGACGTTCCCCGAGGATTATGGCGCGGCGCATCTGGCTGGCAAACCGGCGGAGTTCGAGGTGACGGTGAAGGAGGTGGCGCGCCCGGTCACGCCCGAGGCGACGGACGAGTTCGCCAAGTCTCTCGGCCTGGAGTCTATCGAGAAGCTGCGGGGCGCCATTCGCGACCGCATCGTCCGCGAGTACGACACCGTCTCGCGCACCAAGCTGAAAAAAGCGTTGCTCGACGCGCTGGACGAGAAGCACAAATTCGAGCTGCCGCCGTCGCTTGTATCCGGCGAATTCAACGCCATCTGGACGGATATTGGGCAACAGATGGCCAGAAGCGGCAAAACCTTCGAAGACGAGGGCACGACCGAGGACAAGGCCCGCGCCGATTATCAGTCGATCGCCGAGCGCCGGGTGCGGTTGGGGTTGCTGCTCTCAGAGATCGGGCAGCGCAACGACATCAAGATCGGCGATGAGGACATTAAGCGCGCCATCATCGAGCGGGCGCGGCAGTATCCGGGCCAGGAAAGCCAGGTCGTCGAATTCTACAAGAAGAACCCCAACGCCGTGGCCGAACTGCGGGCGCCGGTTTATGAGGAGAAAGTCGTCAGTTTCGCGCTGGAGCTCGTGAAGGTGACGGAGAAATCCGTTTCGCCGGAAGAGCTTCTGCGCGCCGGGGAGCACGACCATGAATGCGGCCCCGACTGCGACCATGACCATCATCACCACGGGTGAGCCGGAGCGTCGCATCCGCCAACCGGGCCGCAAATGACATTTTTGTCATGGATCGAGGCGCAAACGGCATGCCATACTCATGGGCCAGCCGCAAAAGCGCTGGCTGTTTGCGGCGCGGCTGGAACTTTTGGTTAACGGGAATCACATAGCGTCATCGGCGCTGGGCCGAAACGGCGGTAAGGAGCTTCTAAAAATGCGCGATCCGGTTGACTTCGCCATGTCCACGCTGGTGCCCATGGTCGTCGAACAGACGAACCGCGGCGAACGCGCTTACGATATCTATTCGCGCCTGCTGAAGGAGCGGCTGATCTTCGTCACTGGCCCGGTCGAGGATCACATGGCCTCGCTGATCACCGCGCAGCTTCTGTTTCTGGAGTCGGAAAGCCCGACAAAGGAAATCTCGATGTACATAAATTCGCCGGGCGGCGTCGTCACCTCGGGCATGGCGATCTACGACACCATGCAGTTCATCCGGCCGCCGGTCTCCACCTTGTGCATCGGGCAGGCGGCGTCGATGGGTTCGCTGCTGCTCGCGGCGGGGGAGCCAGGCATGCGCTATGCGCTTCCCAACGCGCGCATCATGGTGCATCAGCCGTCCGGCGGCTTCCAGGGGCAAGCGAGCGACATCGAGCGCCACGCCCGCGAAATTCTCGCCATCCGTGAACGACTGAACAAAATCTATGTCAAACACACCGGTCAAACCATGCAGGCGGTCATCGACGCGCTGGAGCGCGACACCTTTCTCACCGCCGACGCGGCGAAATCCTTCGGTTTGATCGACAAGGTGATCACGAAGCGCGAGGCGCCAGCGGCGTAAGGCGGCGCGGACAAGGGCGGTTGACTCAGGCCGGTCAACCTTGAACAATGATAGATAAGCGACCTCATACGAAGGACGGCCTAGGAGTCAGTTCGGTCAGGACATGGAATGGTGAATAAAGGCACAGGTAACGAAACGAAAAACACGTTGTACTGTTCGTTCTGCGGAAAGAGCCAGCACGAAGTGCGCAAGCTCATCGCCGGGCCGACCGTATTCATTTGCGACGAATGCGTCGAACTGTGCATGGACATCATCCGCGAGGAGAACAAAAACTCGTATGTGAAGTCTCGCGACGGCGTGCCGACGCCCGCCGAAATCTGTGCGGTTCTGGACGATTACGTGATCGATCAATATCACGCCAAACGCGTGCTCTCGGTCGCTGTGCACAACCATTACAAGCGCATCAGCCACGCCAACAAGAACAACGACGTGGAGCTTGCGAAGTCCAACATCCTGCTGATCGGCCCGACGGGCTGCGGCAAAACGCTGCTCGCCCAGACCCTCGCGCGCATTCTCGACGTGCCGTTCACCATGGCTGACGCGACCACGCTGACCGAAGCGGGCTATGTGGGCGAGGACGTGGAGAACATCATCCTCAAGCTTCTGCAGGCCGCCGACTACAATGTCGAGCGGGCGCAGCGCGGCATCGTGTACATCGACGAAGTGGACAAGATCAGCCGCAAGTCGGACAACCCCTCGATCACGCGCGACGTGTCGGGCGAGGGCGTGCAGCAGGCGCTGCTGAAGATCATGGAGGGCACCGTCGCCTCCGTGCCGCCGCAGGGCGGGCGCAAGCATCCGCAGCAGGAGTTTCTGCAGGTCGACACGACGAACATCCTGTTCATCTGCGGCGGCGCGTTCTCCGGACTGGAGAAGATCATCTCC